>DATASD010000005.1:0-162715 GCA_036263915.1 Saccharimonadales bacterium (SeqCode)
TACGTGAGCGGATTCATGAGCCATTTATTCAGCCCAACGCCGGTAGCATGAATATGCCGGGCGCTTTGAATAATTTCGATCGGACTAAAATGCTCCAGAACATATATGGGTGCGTCGGGTAGGGCTTGGTGCAGGATGCGCAATTCGTTGTGGTGAAATGAGGCAAACCGAGGGTGGGCCTGCGGGTGATGATCGAGCACCGCCAAAATCGCCTCGACACTATCCTCATCTTTGATATCAATGATGACCGGCATCGTGCCCGCAATGGTTAGCGCTTCGTCGAGGCTTGGAAGGCGCTGGCCATCGTGCAACTCAATCTGTTGCACCTCGGCGAATGTCAGCTCGTTGATGACATGCTCGGCATCAGCAACACGACGCGTGGTGGCATCATGCAACACGACTAATTGGTCGTCTTTGGTGCGGTGAATATCGAACTCGATCGCATCAACACCGAGTGCGAGTGCTGCTTCGATACTTGCTCGGCTATTTTCTAACGCCATGCCTGCGGCGCCGCGGTGCCCAAATATTTTTGTCATACCTTATGCAACCTAGTGTACAATAAAACCAACGCAGGTAATAGCATGTCGTGAAAGGAGATGTACATGGCTGATTTTAATCAAGTCTTAGCGGTGGGTGACTGGCAGAATGGGGCGGTAAATACTGTTGTAGAGATTCCAAAAGGCTCGTCATTGAAAGTCGAGTGGGATCGCAAACGCGCATGTTTTATGCTCGACCGCGTAGAGCCGACCATTTTCGCTAAGCCTTGCAACTATGGTTTTATCCCGCAAACCCTCGACGAAGATGGTGATGAACTCGATACGCTGATTGTTACGGACGAACCGTTGCCAACAGGTATCTGGCTCGAAGTGCGCGTGCTTGGTGTGCTCAATTTCGAGGACGATGGCGACATGGACTACAAAATTGTATGTGTGCCAGCAGACGACCGCAACACTGGCGACAGCATCAAAAGCCTCGAAGACCTTGGCGAGCGGTGGAGACAAAAAGTCGAACATCACTTTACACACTACAAAGACCTCAAAAAGCCTGGCTCGACCAAAGTATTGGGTTGGGGCGATATCGAAGAAGCGAAAAAGGTCATCGAAGAATCAATCGAACGCTGGAACAACAAGTAGGCATTCGCCATGATTACGCGGACGATTGTAAAGACGCTGATTTTCGACGAAAACGATAATCTGCTTCTGCTGCGGCGCAGCAAAGACGACGAACATCGGCCAGGCGAGCTGGACTTGCCGGGCGGCGGCGTTGACGAAGGCGAAGATATTACCACTGCGGCCGTGCGCGAAATTACCGAAGAAGCAGGTGTTACTTTGCAACCGTCACAGCTTAAGCTCGTGTACAGCTATAGCAGCACGGGTTACAACACCAGCGAAAAACAAGATGCAAATTTGGTGCGTCTGTTTTTTGTAACGCACCTAACGGCTCGACCATCAATAAAGCTCAGTAGCGAACATAGCGAATATATGTGGCTGAGTCCGGCCGAATGCGATACGCGAATTGATTACCATCGCTACCGCGAATTATTCGAATACCTAAAGACGAACGACATACTTACTGATCCGTTTGCTGCTCGTTAACTGCTGGACGCGTCACCATAGGATTGCGCAGAAAGTCTCGTACGGCCATGCTTTCGATTATATCCGCATCTTGTGTCTTGTCTGCAAGCATGCGTCTCCTGCCATCTCGTTCGAGATAAACTTTTGTTCTGTTGACGAATATACCGTTCCTAACCGTATAGTAGATCTCCTCGTTATAGCGGCCCTCTTTGCGGTTAAGGGCGTAGTGAAGATGTACATGAGGGGTTGATGTATCTTCGTTTACTGTCTGCCCTGCGGTAACACGCAAGAAGGCGCGCGGGTCCATAACATCTTTTCGGATAACCGCAGATCCACTAGGGTCGGCCCCTTCACGGCGCAGATAGTTTTGCATGTCACCCGTAAACCTCATACCGGCCTCTAAGGCATCCGGCAGACTTGTTTTGTCGTCGCTCCTCATACGTTGGTCATTAATGCTCGACAGATAACTATATGGCACTATCTCCGGTTCAGCTTCTTCAATCAGCTGCGCTACTCGAGATATTTCGTTGGTACCTACTGCTTTGTCAGGGAAACCTAATTGGGCTGCGACCTCACGATTTTTGAGGTCTTCTTCGTGTGCTGTCTCGCGAAGCTTCGAGGAGGTTTCCATAGATTTTTCACCATCTAATGGCATGCCTAGATCTACTAAATCTAAATCGTAATCATGTCTGCGCAATTCTCCCGTTGGGACGATGTAGTATTCACGAGATGTCCCCGATGGTTCATTATTTAGGATATCTATTTCTCGTAATTTTTTTCCATTTTCATCATCGGAGCGAAGGCGGAGAAAAACGAGCCCTTCATCAGTGGCTCGTTCAAGTTGGAGCCCACGGGAAGTGGGGCCTGGCCCGACATTTACAAAGTCGCTAAACTTTTCGAAGTTCCCTTGAAGAATATCTTCAAGTTTTGCTGCGGCTATAACACCCTCTTCATGCGATGTGGCTTCGGGGCATTGATCAAAAACGCTCAGGACAGGTGGCTCCTGAATCTCGGTAGAGTCGGCGGGAAACACTGCTTCGTAGGAACGGTAAAACTGAGGGATATGAGGCTGGTCGCCGGGGTTGTTAAATTCTGCTGCCATGATCTAGCATTATCCGCTCGTACAGGAAATATTACAACTAGATCGCCGGCTTGCGTGAGAAGTTCCGGATGGCGGCCTGCTCAAGCCTATCCAATGTTTGCAAAAAGAGACTTCCGGGCCGCTTTTCGCCCGATTTGTTTTCATACCACGAAAGCCGTTCGCCCAAAAAATGGTCGTGCGCGACATAATAATGCCAGCGAACATAATATTTTCCGCCGTCACTAATCGTTGTGTTATAGATGAGGTTGACGTATGGTTCTGTCTGGCCGCCTCGGTCGGTGTGGCCAACGGACATGCTTGCATGCTGCCCTTTTTCGTTCACTATTTCGGTGGTTACAGACGTTTGACGTTCGTGTTTTTCTAGATAATTCGCTACATCACGCCGAAAATCGGTGGCAGCTTTTTGCGTTGCCTCTTCGGTCGGCGGCGCGGCGCCCATTTTTCGGCGGTAATAGATATCGAGCGTCGTAAGACTTACGGCGATTGGTTCAGCGAGCTGCACGAGCTCGGCAATATGAGACATTTCTGCGGCACCGACCGTTTTGTCGGCAAACCCCATGAATTGGGTGAACTCGTGATTTTTATTTTCTTGGCGAAGGCGTTCATCTTTGATTTGTAGGTAGGTGTCTGTGGTTACTTCGCCCGGACGGGGCAGGCCAATAAAGGTGCTCAGGCTGTAATCGTGCCGGCGCACTACATGGTCATCATCTACGTAATACCGATACATAGTAGAAGATGCATGATCGGTAAACTCAATCTGACCCGGCCAGACGCCCATGTAATAGCCAGCGTTGTTCGATGCCAGATGGTTCATTCGCAGGAAGCTATCCTGTGCATGGTCGTCATCTACATAATCGCCGTATCTGTCGAGCGTCTGTTCGATAAGGTGTGAGGTCTTCTCGCGCACATAGCTCATTTCTTCGGACGTCTCTGCCTCGGGAAAATTGTGGATGTGCTGGGTATATGCTGGTTCGGCTATCTCTGCGTCGGCCGCGGATCGCAAGGATGCAATCTCAAGATTTTGGGGAAAAGGGACTACATTGAACCGCGGTTCATTAGCATTGTCATTGGCAGGGAATTCCATAGCCATCCAGGTACTATTTTAAACGATTTTGTATGCTCTGTCACGACTCGAAAGGGTGAGGGTATGCTTTTACGGTAAGGCTTATTCGGGCGGTTTGCGTAGGAAGTTACGTACGACATAACGCTCAAGATCGTCAGCGTAGTGTACCGCAGGAGGCAGGGTGGTTCTGGTCTCTCCCAGCGCATTAATGTCGTGTTGTCTTTGAGTTGCTACAAGTGCTCCCTCGTGAACAAAGTATGAGTAGCTTGAGACGTGGTGGATGTCTCCTTGGTTGTGGTTGGTATTGGCTTCACTAGAAAGGGGACGAGTAACCTCGAGCTCTACAAAAGGTGAGCCTTTGGATAGCTTGTGATCCGTCCCTACGTGGTAGGTGATGACTTCTTCGGGATCATCTTTGAGTACACGATGAACAATTGGCTCCTCTTCGGGATCAATATGTTCACGTTCTAAGAAATTGAGGATGTCGGCGACAAACCGTGGCGCTGCTTCGGCAGCTTTTTCATGAGTAGTAGGCGCGCCGCTTGAGTGCCGTCGATTAAATGCACTGACAAATTGATCTGCGCTTATGGTCATTGGTTCACTCTGCTGAGCAAGGCTGGATATATATGCCATTTCGCTGGCACCTACGGTCTTGTCCGAGAAGCCCATCTCTTGGGCGAACTCGTGGTTCTGCTCTTCCTCGAGGCGTCGCTCCCACCAGAGGTCATTATATGTATCAAATGGCACCGATCCCATGGGTGGCATACCTGCTCGCATTGCCTCGAAATCGTAATCCTGACGCCGGACTGTGCCTAAGCTATCGCGATAATAGCGATGGCTTTGACTGGTGCTGTCTTCACCGACGAACCGTGCATCAACCTCGCCTTCGGTGATATCCAGCTGTGCTGTACCTTGACCAGGCTGCTGGTATTCCAACTGCATCATAGCATGGCTAGGCATGCCATTTACGAAATCAGGGTATTCCTGAATGGCGTCAGACAAGATGTGTTTTTGAGTGTATACCGCGCGTAGGGCATCTGTATCGGAAATAGCTTCGGGAAAGTGTTCGACGCCGAATGGTTGGTTAGACTCTTGAGGTTGGCCGCTGGATGAGAATTCTGAAGGCATATCGTTCCTTTATAAAAAATAGTGCGGAGTTGCGCTACGCTTTGGGCTTAGGTCTATCGTCAACTGTGACCCTGGGTTGGCGTAAGAAATGGCGGATTGCCATAGCTCCTGTAAAATCACCGGGATATGTCCCGCTTTGGCGTATTTTTTGTAGAGCGCCATCCGTCCCTTCGGTAGAGAGTTGTATATTGTAGCCTAGCACATCTCTGTCGGTAAGGCCGTATGTTATCGTTTCGCGGTCTTTCTCGCCGTTGTCTTCAGCTCGCCAATCACAGTCTGCTATCACATATGGCCATAGTGTACCCTGTTTATCCACCTGACCTATACGTACGTGCAAGAAGCCATCAATATCAAGAATGTCCTTGGTGATTTCTCCTGCCGTATCAGGGTCATATCCTTCTCGTCGCAAGAAGGCTTTAATATCGTTTCGGAACATCTCACCCGCTTCGAGACCCTCCTCCGGGCTTACCTCTATGGTGCTTCGGGCGAGTCTATTACTTATGTGCGAAAGGGTGTTGAACGGCACGACTTCCGGTTCGGCTCCATCGACGTATGCTGTAATGTACTGTTGTTCGGCAGTGCCGACTGTTTTGTCGACATATCCCATGGTTTCACCAAACGCCCGCCCCGTAAGTTCTTTCTGACGGAGGCGGTCTCGTATCTCTGTAAGAGCTCGCATAGGCACATCACCATCTTTCGGGAGGCCCATGACTCGTGTTTGTCGGTTGTAGTCGTACCTGCGTAATGTGCCATCATGGTCGACATAGTATTCATGTGCGTCGTCGCCTCCCGGGTCGAAAATGCCTATTTCTTGCCGCGTTCCATCATCGAATGAGCGCATACGAATAAAATTGCGCCTGCCGTCCTCGGTTGGTTTTTCTAGCTGGAGCGTTTTGTCGCCATCACGCGGATCTTCGATAACAAAATCTTGATGCACGCCAAACGCCTGCTCAATCAATGCACGCGTGGCGACTGCCGCTTCGTTGGCTTCGTCAGGGCTTGTTGCTTCGGGAAATGCATTGACCGAAAAGGGTACAATCTGTTCTCGGGTTTTGTCATCGATCACATGAGTCTCAGGAACTACAAAATTAAAATTGCCCGATGGTATCTCGGGTGGTTGATCAGGATTCGTGAATTCAGCCGGCATGCCCGAAATTATACCACTGATATATCAGATTGAAAGGGGCTTTTCATGCGAGGCCAACATGCGTATACTACGTGCTCGTGACATAAAGCATAAGGGGGTGGGAATGACTGAGAATACACGTACTGTCGCTGCTGCGGCAATTCCAAAAGTATGGCTAATACCGCAAGCCGACCGTGCGGTGCTCGCAATAATAGCGACCGTGTTTTGGGCCGGCACTATATGGCAGGCGGTACATGTGCAAACGCATGGGGCGAGCGTATTTTCGCTCTTTGGGCTTGGTCTTATATATATGGTGTTTAGTTTGTACAACCTCGATGGGGCGATCGGGCGGGCACTCCGCCACTACGAAACGGGTCAAGCGGATGATTCGCAAGCGCGCTCGCTGATGCAGCTGTTCGCCGTGCTTGCAGGGATGCTTGTGTGCAACCTGGCGGTACTGGTGATTTATCTTGCCAAGGGTGCGTCGTTTACAAAAGTTGATGATTTCACCATCGTTATTGACGCCATCTTGCTCATTGCATTGGTAGCGCGCGTTGGATTCAAAGGGCTCACACGCAACCCATTAGCACGCGGTTGGATTGCCGTTGCCGGCAAAACAGTACCCCAGATTGTTACCGCTCTACTGTTCTTGTTCCAGCCGATGGCTGCGCATGGCTTGGCACTCATAACCTTACTTGGCATCGACGCACTTGCCAGCTTACGCCTATGGCCGACAGTGCGAGCCTTTTTGCGAGATCGCCGTAGCCGCCATTTGCGTGGGCTGTTGCTCGGTGAGGCGGGCAATACTATGAGCGGCATACTACTGACCATTACCTGGGCAATAGCCATAGTAAAATAGCGGGCCTATCTTGCGCTTATGGCTATAAGCTCGTACAATGTGGACAGAAGATGGTTAAGGTTCTAACAGGGGGAATTGCATGAAAACACGCATAGCGATTAATGGCTTTGGACGAATTGGGCGCAATGCATTTAAGGTAGCATTCGAGCGTTCGGATATGGAGATCGTGGCGATCAACGACCTTACCGACACTAAAACGCTTGCCCATTTGCTCAAACACGACAGCAACTATGGCACGTATCACCAAGACGTTAGTTTCGATGATAAAAATATTATTGTTGGCGGCAAAAAGATCGCCGTACTCGCCGAAAAAGATCCAGCCGCATTACCGTGGAAAGACCACAATATCGACGTTGTGATTGAATCGACGGGTTTCTTTGTCGACCCAGAAAAAGCAAAGGCGCACATTACTGCCGGCGCCAAAAAAGTCGTCATTTCCGCCCCAGCTAAAGGCCCCGGTGCCGATACGATCGTGCTTGGCGTAAACGAAGATAAACTTGAGAATGCTACTGATGTAATTAGTAACGCATCATGCACTACTAACTGTATTACCCCTGTCGCGGCCGTTATTGAGAGCCACTTTGGCATCGAGAAAGCTATGATGACAACCGTGCACAGTTACACGGCTAGCCAAAAATTGCAGGATGCGCCTGCCAAAGATTTGCGTGAAGCTCGCAATGCAGCAGAAAATATTGTGCCAACGACCACTGGCGCATCGATTGCCGCAGCCAAAGCTCTGCCAGCCCTTGAGGGCATCTTTGGTGGCTTAAGCGTGCGCGTTCCTACCCCAGTAGTCAGCCTCAGTGATTTTGTTATCATTACCAAGCGAAACGTAACAGTCGACGAAGTAAATGAGGTATTCACGAAAGCCGCACAAGAGGCGTACTATCAAGGCATCTTGGCGGTTACCGAAGAAGAATTGGTGAGCAGCGACTTCATTGGCAACAGCCATTCCTGCATCGTCGATACTAAACTAACTGCGGTTGTCGGTGGCAATATGCTTAAAGTGGTAGCGTGGTACGACAACGAATGGGGATACAGCAACCGCTTGGTCGAAGTCTGTGCTGACACTGGTCGCATTTTGCACGAAAAAACGCCGCACAATCACGAGTAGCTTATGCGTATATATATAGGTGCCGACCACAATGGATTTGATCTAAAACAAGATCTCGTTGCTATGCTTAACAAAGCGGGCTACCAGGCTGTGGACGAAGGGGATGCGCAGTTGAATCCTGATGATGATTTTCCGCAGTTCGCCGCCAAAACCGTGCAAGCATTGCAAGCCGACACAGATCCGGATGTCAAAGCTATCCTTATATGTGGAAGCGGACAAGGCATGTGCATGGCTGCAAATCGATTTCGCGGTATTCGCGCCAGCCTCGTGTGGGATTTGCCTGAGGCCCGCATGAGCCGCAACGATGATGATAGCAATGTGCTGTGCTTACCGGCACGCGTCCTCAAGCAGAACGATGCCGAGGCAATCGTTATGGCGTGGCTCAATACCCCATTCGCTGGCGCTCCTCGCTTTAAGCGGCGCATCCAACAAATGGACAATCTATAGCATATTCATACAGATTATGCTATAATATATCCATGAAACGAGAAATGTGTGCGGGCTTACTAACGGTTACGCTAGCTGCAACTGGCTATGGCGCATACGAGGCTGCTAAAGCGAACATACCCCAAGGGGTTGACGCTGCGGTTATGTCCGAGTTTGATCCTCAGCACATACTTAATTTATCAGATATTGCGTTGGGATCGACACTGCCGCCGTCTGTTGCGAACGAAGTCGATACTGCAACGTCGATCACTATCCGTAACGCACCTCTTGTAGTCACAGAAGCGGATGGCACCAAAAGCAACCTTATGCTGAGTGGATACGCATCCGGCGTACGGATTGATGACAACGAAGTGCTCACTGCTGGGCATGTGGGAATCCTCGACGCCAGCAGCTCTAAAACAGCCAGTAACCCATACATCTGTACTGATGAGTTTTCACGGCAACCGCTTGCAGACCCTGAAAATCCGGCAGACGACGAAAAAGCACAGACAGGTGCCGGTATCCGTAATCAAGCGGATGACGTAGCGCTGCTCCGCGTGCCAAGCGATCCAGAAGCAACACATATTGAGTCGCTTGGATCAACGCCGCAAACCGGTGATCCACTCTATTTTGTAAATTACGAACCAACAGCAGATGGATATATGCGTCAGCCAGGCGTAAGTACAGCAATTGCTGCCGAGGATTATACGAAACCAGCAATTCTTGGTGGTGTCGCCTACAAACTGGATGGAGATCATTTGCTCGTGATCGACGATGTGGGCAGAAACTACGGCGAAGGTGCGCCTGATGTGGAGATTCGGCCAGGCGCAAGTGGCGGGCCAGTGTTTAGCGACGACGGCCTCGTAGGTTTAAGCGTAGCAGCCTATCCAAAAGTAACTGCCCACGAAATAGAAGATACCTTTGGCGGCGTGCAGGTCCACTCAGACCATCCGGATGAACAGTATCAGGTAGCCGTTGTGCAGCTTATTACCCCAAACCTTATCCACGAACTGCGTGAAGGTATGCAATCTTGCCTAGACAATACGCCGTTCACTGATCAAGCGCAAAACTAGCTGCAAAAATAAACAATAAGCGGTATGCTTATTGATATGGCAGCAACAATTTGTCCGGCAGTACTCGCAAGCACCACCGAGGATTTTCATGCGCAGATGGTCTGCGCTTCCGGTTTTGCGGTGCGTGTGCATATTGATTTGTCGGACGGCATATTTACGCCGGTTAAGACAGTGCCTATTGATGATATATGGTGGCCGGGCGGCGTGCGCGCCGACTTGCATGTGATGTTCAAACGGCCGTTCGAACATTTGCAAGCGATGATTGCTTTGAAGCCACAGATGATTATTGTGCATGCCGAAGCCGATGGCGACTTCGAAGCGTTCGCCGAACAAGCCCACAATGAAGGTGTCGAAACAGGTGTGGCGCTATTGCCGAACACGCAGCCTGAGTTACTCAAGCAGGCACTCCCGTACATCGACCATGTATTGATTTTTTCGGGTGATTTAGGCAAGTTCGGCGGCCGGGCTGACGTTCGTTTACTCGAAAAGGTTGCACACCTTAAGCAGATGAAGCCACAGCTCGAAATCGGTTGGGACGGCGGCGTAAACCTCGAGAATGCTGGCGCGCTGGCGGCCGGCGGAATAGAAGTACTCAATAGCGGTGGTTTTATTCAGCATGCTCGCAACCCCGAAGAGGCATACCAAGCATTACGCCGTGCTGCAAACGAGCGGCCACCCACTCAGTCTATGCCACCGCGACCGTCTACGCCGCGAAGCACATCAGTGATGTTGCCACGAACGCGATTTTCCTGAAAATTAAGCATATCAGCCTTTCGTAAACCACCGTCAAAGGTGTACTATGGAGACATAAAAGCGTAAGCAGTAGAGGGTCATGAAGCAACTGAGCTTAGACGAATTAGAGGTGAAAGCCAACGATATCCGCGAAGATATTGTACGCATGCTCAAAGCGGCTGGCAGCGGCCATCCTGGTGGTTCACTTGGTCAGGCCGACATTTTTACGGCGCTTTATTTTCATATCTTGAAGCACGACCCAAAGGATCCTGATTGGAACGAACGCGATATCTTGATCCAGAGTAATGGGCACACCTGCCCGGTGCGCTATGCGGCCATGGCGAACGCCGGTTACTTTGATCGCAAAGAACTGCTCACACTTCGTAAGTTCGGCTCCCGGTTGCAAGGTCACCCCGAGCGGCTCAAACTACCCGGACTCGAAACCACAAGCGGCCCGTTAGGATCTGGTTTGAGCCAGGCAGCGGGTATAGCCTTGGCGCTTCGCATGAATGGCGACGCGCGCCGTTGGGTCTATTGCACGACCGGTGATGGCGAGCTCGACGAAGGCAACATATGGGAAGCAGTGATGCTCATTGGCAAAGAAAAGCTTACCAATCTCACCGTTATTGTCGATCGCAATAATATTCAGATTGACGGTCCCACCGAAACAGTCATGCCACTGGAAGATTTGCGTGGCAAGTGGGAAAGTTTTGGCTGGCATGTGCTGGAGATCGACGGTAACGACATCGAAGCCGTGATCGACGCCTGCGCGATGGCGAAAGCGATCGTGGAAAAGCCAGTGGTAATCCTTGCGCACACCATTCCAGGCAAAGGTGTGGACTTCATGGAATACGACTTCCACTGGCACGGTGTGGCGCCAAATGCTGAGCAGGCCAAAAAAGCCCTCAAAGAATTGCAAACGCTCGGTGGTACTATTAGGAGCGAACATGATTGATTTGCACTTGGTGGACGACGTTCGCGCCAAAGACATCAAGCAGGAACCGATTCGCGCTGGTTTTGGCCGCGGCCTGGTAAAAGCCGGGCAGCAGAGCGACAACGTTGTGGCAGCCTGTGCCGACCTTACCGGTAGCACGAAAATAAGTGAATTCGCAGAGGCCTTTCCGCAGCGGTTCGTGCAGGTGGGCATTGCCGAGCAAAATCTCGTTACGGTAGGCTCTGGCTTGGCCGCCATGGGCAAGATTCCGTTTGTGTCGAGTTATGCGGCATTTTGTCCGGGTCGCGATTGGGAACAAATTCGTACGACCATTTGTCTTAATGATCGTCCGGTAAAAATTATTGGTTCGCACGCTGGTGTTTCGGTCGGCCCTGATGGCGCAACGCACCAGATGCTCGAAGATATCGCGCTCATGCGTGTGCTACCAAATATGGTGGTAGTCGCCCCGTGCGATAGTCTCGAAGCTGAACGCGCAACGCAGGCGATGGCAAAGGACTCACGTCCGAACTATATGCGGCTGGCGCGCGAAGCTACGCCAATTATCACCACCGAGAAAACGCCATTCGAAATCGGCAAGGCGTATGTATTTGCGCCAGGACGCGATATCACGGTTATCGCAACTGGCACCATGACGTACCAAGCAATGGTTGCCGCTGAAATGCTCTTCAAAGAAGGCATCGATGTCGAGGTTATTCATTGTCCGACCATCAAGCCGCTCGATAAAGAAACCATTTTAAAAAGTGTGCGCAAAACAGGGATCGTTATAACTGCCGAGGAAGCACAGATCAATGGCGGCCTTGGCGGCGCCGTCGCCGAGCTATTGGCCGAAGAGTGTCCAACGCCTTTGCGGCGCATCGGCATGCTTGATCACTTTGGTGAGTCAGGCACGCCCGAAGAATTGTTCCAGCACTTTGGACTTACGGGTACGCATATCGCCATGGCTGTGCATCATATGCTCGACAAAAAGCAGTGATTGCCAATCGAAGCATAAGCTTTTACAATAGACATAACGACAAAGAGGGGGCGAAGAGTGGATCTAGATACGCAAAAATTAGAGCAGACGGCACGTGCTTTGGTAGCGCCAGGCAAGGGTGTGTTGGCGGCGGACGAGAGCGCGCATACTTGTCAGAAACGTTTTGACGCAGTGCATGTGCCATGCACCGAAGAAACACGTCGTGCGTATCGGCAACTCCTTTTTGCGACGCCCGGCGTTGATGCTGCTCTGAGCGGCGTCATATTATATGATGAGACGTTTTGGCAGCGTACCGACCAAGGGCAGTCCATCCATGAATATCTCGCTGCACACAGCGTGTTGCCTGGCATCAAGGTTGACCTGGGGTTGATCGATTTGCCGGGCTTCCCGGGTGAGAAACTGTCGCAGGGTCTTGACGGCTTGCCGGAGCGTATGCAAAAGTATGCAGCCGCTGGCGCTCGGTTTGCCAAGTGGCGCTCAGTTATCACGATTGGCGAAGGCATTCCGACCGATGAGTGCATCGGTGCCAATACCTATGTGCTCGCGCGGTATGCGCGTATTTGCCAAGAGGTGGGCATTGTGCCGTTTGTCGAGCCAGAAGTATTATTTGATGGCAACCACACCATAGACGAGTGTGAGCAGGTCATAGCGCATGTCTTTGACATTTTGTTTATGACCATGCGACAGTTCCGCGTGCACATGCCCGGCGTAATTCTTAAAACGAGCATGGTGTTGCCCGGCAAGGATAGCGGTGTCACGATGGATCACGACGATGTTGCCGACCGTACGTGCCGCGTTTTGCATCATCATGTGCCACACGAGCTGGGCGGTGTAGTCTTCCTGAGCGGTGGCCAAACGTCAAAGCAAGCATTCATTAATCTCAATAAGATCGAACAGCGTGGACCACATCCGTGGGGAGTTACGTTCTCGTATTCGCGCGCGTTGCAAGATCCGGTACTCAAAACGTGGGCTCACGATAACCAGGCCCCGGCGAACGCGCAAAAAGTGTTTGCCGAGCAGCTTAGCCTTGCAGTGGCGGCACGTGCGGGCAAGCTTGACGAGGACAAGGTCGAGCATGATGATTTTGTGTCGCATAGCCAAGACCTGTAATTGCATTCACGAGCAGTGCATGCCACAATACATACAAGATAACCACAAGCGGAAAGCGGGGTGAAATGGATCATTTTGATCTAATTAGTGTAGGCGATATCGTCACCGATGCATTCATAAAATTACTCGACAAAGAAGAAAAAGTCGAACACGAAAAAGACGGCAGTACGTGGCTGGCTATCCCGTTTGGTACCAAAATTCCGTTCGATCATGTGGATGTGATCCCGGCTGTCGGCAACGCCAGCAACGCAGCGGTTGCGTTTGCACGCCTGAGCCTTAAGAGCGGATTTATCACTAACGTAGGTGGCGACGAAGAAGGTCGCAACATGATCCATGCGCTCGAAGAAAATGGCGTTGATCATCGTTTTGTGCGTATTAATCCAAAACATAAAAGCAATTATCATTACGTTCTTTGGTACAAAGATGAACGCACTATTCTTATAAAGCACGAAGAATATGATTATCAGTGGCCGCCTTTACGCCCGAACGAAGCGCCGCGCTGGGTTTACTTTAGCTCTATTAGCCAACATGCGATTCCGTATCACGATCAAGTTGCCGACTGGCTCGACCAAAATCCGAATGTAAAGCTCGCCTTCCAACCGGGTACATTCCAGATGGAGGCAGGTGCTGAAAGGCTCAAGCGGATCTATCAGCGAAGCGAAGTACTGGTGTTGAACCGCGAAGAAGCGGTAACGGTAGGCGGCGGCAACCACGAGGACGTGCACGACCTTATCAACCACTTGCATGCACTTGGCCCGAAAATCGTCGTAGTTACGGATGGCCCGCAAGGGGCATATGCCAGCGATGGCCAAAATCGTTTCAAGATGCCGTTGTATCCTGATCCGGCCGCGCCCGTAGACCGCACTGGTGCGGGTGATGCATTTGCATCGACATTTGTGGCTGCGCTTGCCAAAGGCAAGAGCCTCGAAGATGCGTTACGGTGGGCACCGATTAACTCGATGAGTGTGGTGCAAAAAGTTGGCGCGCAGGCCGGGTTACTCAACGAGCAGCAGCTTGACGGCTACCTGGAACATGCGCCGGAGTGGTACCATCCCGACCGCTTTTAGCTTTACCGCAATGCTTCGCTTATGGTAATCTGGAGGTAAGATGACACGATTTTTGTCGGACGCATTGGGGGCAGAAGAACCGGGATTCGGGCTTGCGATCCAAGAATTAGAGCGCGCGAGTGGCCATTCAAACACCGATATTCGATTGAGTACCGAGGTAGTACAGCGTACCCGCGAAAAAGTTCGGCAGCTCGGCCTCGACCCCCACGACACGACCGGCCCGGAACTATACCGCGCGCTTCAAGTGCGCCTCGAACAAGATGAGGCAAATCTTCGTGAGGCTCTCGGCGTGACTGCCGAAGCTGCACCCGACGATGTGCTTGGCCACTTGCAGCAGTTTGCCCAAAAACATGAAGCGCCCAAGAGTTGCTTTGCGCTTAAGGCGAGTGTCGCAAAACGTATGCTCAAAAAAATGCCGCCAAAAAAGGCGATGAAGCAGCTCGGCTATCGCTCGGTTGATTCTATGCTCAAGCATGAACCTGTATCGCATATTTACGCAGCAGCGTTTATTAGTGAGCCAGCGCATTGGCAGCGTCACTATTATGAGCAGTATAAACAACTCCGTCCGAACGATTTTGAGATGCGTGAAATCGCTGTTGTGTACCCGCGTTCTAAGCGTTGGGAAGCGCTCACGGCACAATTTGTTGATACTATGAAGCACAACGTGCTTTGTCATAAAGAGCTGGGTACTATTGTGCTTCTGCCGCACGAGCATGCCGTGCCGGGCTTGGCTATTACGACGTTCTTGCTTGTTATGAACCTCATGAACGAAATTCGTGCGTATAGCTCCTTTGCTAAACTGCAGCAGGTAAAGCCCCACTTCGGTGATATTGTCCGCGACGCCACGTTGTCTGATCCGTACACTTCGGCAAAACTTGCTGGCCAGCCGGTGCCGTGGCGCATTATCCAAAAATATTATGGACGCTTTCAGCACGCCTACCATCCAGATGTATTCGAGCCGCACGTCCAGCCAGAGGATCTGCAGTGGTATCATCCCGAGGACATCCTGGCGAACATTAAGCCGACGCTCGCATTTTGGCAGGACACGCAGCCGCTGGCGCTGCTACACGAGGGGCAGCCGGTGTCGCTCAATGCGCTCGATGTGGCGCTTGGCTATTGCAATCAATTGTCGTTTGCGGATCGTGTGATTCATTTTGTGCGCGAAAACTTGTGGCACGAACTTATGCTGCGGTATCTGAACCAGGAAAATCTTGAGTCGGCAGTGCAGTGGCAGCTTTCGCAGGAACTTGTGGACGAATCGCCCGAACTATCATTAGCGGAATAACGTGCGGTGCGCTACAATTAATCGTAATGGACCTGGAAGACCTTAAATATTTACATTATTCAATTTGCGTGTCAGGCGCAGCTGCCGGAAAGACAGTGAAAGATTCGCACGATTTAGCTGAACGAGTCGGTGCTGAAATCGCGAAAGAAAACCACACGCTTACCACAGGTGCTACGGTGGGCTTGCCTTACTATGCGGCCTTGGGCGCCAAAAAAGCTGGTGGTACAAGCATCGGATTTTCGCCGGCCAGCAGCCTACGCGAGCATTTGCGCAAATATCGCCTGCCACACGATGTATTTGATTTTATTAACTTCACGGGCTTAAACTATGTGGGCCGCGATTTGTACCTTGTGCAATCAAGCGACGCAGTGATAACCATTGGCGGCCGGTTTGGAAGTCTACACGAATTTACGTCGGCACTCGAAGATCGCAAGCCATGTGGTGTATTGCTTGGCAGTGGCGGCACTGCCGACTTGATTCCGGAACTCATGAAAACGCTCGAACCACCGGACGGCGATTTAGTCATTTATGACGACAATCCCGAACGACTTGTTAAGCGCATTGTGGAACTGCTCGATAAAAAATATCAAGACATCCACGAACAACTCAAAAAGCACGATGAACACTGGTTCTTGCACCGCGAATCAGACCAAACACCGACGCCTCGCGCCGGGTAAGCAGAACAGAGGATATATATGGACGCACCCGATGTGCATCAAAATGTAGAAGGTTTTTCGACAGGCAAGGTATTGCTCATGCTGCTCGGTGTCGTGATCATTGGCGTTACTGGCTGGTACTTGTGGCATACCCAGCGAGCTGCTAACGCAACGCTCGATAGTGCGACACATGAAACTACTGTCAAGCTAACACGGTAGCATTTGCTACAATATAGTGGTGAGCAAGTTTGAACTTACGAGTGATTATAAGCCGATGGGCGATCAGCCAGCGGCTATTGCTCAATTGACCAAAGGCTTGCAAGATGGCTTACACCACCAGACACTGCTCGGTGTAACTGGTTCAGGCAAGACGTTCAGCATGGCAAACATCGTGCAAAATGTGCAAAAGCCGACGCTCGTGCTCAGTCACAACAAAACGCTGGCCGCGCAGCTATACAACGAGTTCCGCAACTTTTTTCCGAACAACGCCGTCCACTATTTTGTGAGCTACTTTGATTATTATCAGCCAGAGGCGTACATTCCGCGCAGCGATACGTACATCGAAAAAGATAGTCAGATCAACGAAGAAATCGACCGCCTGCGCCACGCTGCCACCGATGCGCTCCTAACGCGCAAAGATGTGTTGATCGTCGCCAGCGTGAGCTGCATTTACGGCATTGGCTCCGTAGAAGATTACGACGGTCTGTCGCTGAAGGTAAAAGTGGGCGAGCGCCGCGTGCGCGACAAATTTATTCGCCACCTCACCGATATTCAATACCAACGCAACGACATGGATTTTCACCGCAGCACCTTTCGTGTGCGAGGCGACGTTGTTGATGTTTTTCCGGCTGGTGAAGAACTGGCATATCGTATTGAGTTTTTTGGCGACGAAGTTGAGCGCATTACACAGATTGACCCGCTTACTGGTGAAATCCTTAAAAAACCAGGTCAGATCGCCATTTTTCCGGGCTCGCATTACGTAACGCCGCAAGATAAACTCAAAGTTGCCTTGGGCAAAATTGAGCAGGAACTAGCTGAGCGGCTAATGTTGTTTAAACGCGAAGGCAAATTGCTCGAGGCGCAGCGGCTCGAGCAACGTACTCGTTTTGATCTGGAAATGCTCGAAGAAACCGGCTTTGTAAAAGGTATCGAAAACTACAGCCGCTATTTAACGAACCGCGAGCCGGGCGAGCAGCCAGCCACACTATTGGATTATTTTCCGGATGATTTTTTGCTGCTGGCGGACGAATCGCACCAAACTATTCCGCAGATTCGCGGCATGTACAACGGCGACCGCGCCCGCAAAGAAGTGCTGGTAGAGCACGGTTTTCGCCTGCCCAGTGCGCTCGACAACCGGCCGCTGACGTTTACCGAATACGAAAAACATGTCAACCAAGTAATCTACGTCAGTGCCACGCCGGCCGAATACGAACTCAGCCGCAGCCCTGAACCGGCGCAGCAAATTATCCGCCCAACAGGGCTGCTGGACCCGCCCATCGAAGTCCGCCCAATCGATGGCCAAATTGACGACCTTATCGCCGAAATCCGCAAAACCATCGACAAACACCAGCGCGTGCTGGTGACCACACTTACCAAACGCATGGCCGAAGATCTCACCGATTATCTCAAAGACGTGAACATCAAAGTCGCGTACTTGCACAGCGACATCGATACGCTGGATCGCACCGACATTCTGCGCGATTTGCGGCTCGGTACCTACGATGTGGTGGTCGGCATTAACCTCTTGCGCGAAGGCCTCGACCTGCCAGAAGTGAGCCTCGTGGCGATTTTGGACGCCGACAAAGAGGGCTTTTTGCGAAGCGCGCAGGCCCTGATTCAGACCGTCGGTCGGGCTGCGCGCCACGTCGAAGGACATGTGGTTATGTATGCCGATCGCGTTACCGACAGTATGCGCAAAACCATGGACGAAACCACGCGCCGCCGCAAAATCCAAGAGGGCTACAACAAGGCGCACGGCATCACACCGACGGGAGTCAGCAAAGCGATCGAAAAGGGCATGCGCCCCGATTTGCCCGAAGAAGCTAAGCGCGCCAAGCTCGACCTCAAAAAGATTCCAAAGGACGAATACGGCTCGCTCATCAAAGACCTAACTTCGCAAATGGACCTCGCCGCCGCCAACTTGGAATTCGAAAAAGCCGCCGAGCTTCGTGATATTATTGATGACATCAAAAAGAAATTGTAGGAGGACCCATGACCAGAGAATTCGATCAGAGAGCATCGCATGAAGAGGACGCGAAAAGATGCCTCGTAGGGGACACATATCTTAGCCGGCGAGGATTTCTTACAAGCGTCGGCGTGTTTCTCGCCATCACTGCGACCGCCAGCGCGTACGAAATCGCCGAGACAAATGACCGACGAGGTCTAAGTATGTTAAGCGCACAAGCACAAGGTAATATCCGCCCTATCAATGCACAGCTGCGCCCAGACATACAAATGTCTGGTGAGCCGTTCGATAGCATGACATTCCCGGCCTCTAGTCCTATGGGTGAGCCAATCTCACGTCGGCATCGCGACTGGGATAATGCCGTATTTCTTCAGGTTGATCCCGAAGTGTACGATCAGGTTATGAGCCAGGGCGCTCTGCCCGGCGCTGCGGTGCGAAGCTTTGGAGAGGATTGGCAGATTTATACAACCGATCGTGGCCAACTTACCGAAGTAAGAGACCAATTTGGTGGTGGAGCTGTCGAGGCAGCCCTTAGTTTCGATCCAATGGGTATGGAAGCAGCACTCGGATATGTCCAGGATGGCACATTCCAAGGATTGCACAACGAAGGAGTTGGCCCCATCACCATAGCCGATATCACTGCGGATAACGGCCACCCCATCGCCTTTATCGCCCAGTAGTGAGGCCTTGCCTGGTATCAGCAAGATTAGTCTTTAGGCTCAGTAAAGCTCGCCCGGCATCCACCCTCGGTTACGTTGAGGTCGTTAATCGGTCCTTCGATGCCATCGCACGTTACGATGGTGCCTTTTGCATCGGCAGGTATTGATCCTGCTTCGGTAATTTCGCCGATCCGGTCACCGGTGCCGCAAGTAACTCTCAACTGAAATCGTTCGTTAGCAGAAAGGGTGGTGCTAAAGGCAGCAAGATACTCTTCGGGTTGTTGCTGGTTCCACCCAACGTCGAGGCGGCGGCCATCGGTAGTAGAGGCTGTTATGTCACGAACTGGGTCAGTAGACACGCAGGCTACCGTGCCAAAAACTGTTTCAGGTGCGCGTTCTTGGATGTAATCATAATCGTGAGCGGCGAACAGACCGCCAGTGCCCAGAAAGGCTGCTGCGCCCGCACCGGCAACTGCTCGGCGCCAACCAGGTTGCAGGTTTTGGGCAGGGGTGTAATCTTCATGACCAATAATCCCTAAATCGAAATCCACTGGCTCTTGGGCTGGACCATCGTTCTGAAATTCTCTAGACATGGCGGCTAGTATACCATAGGCGACGGTGGCTAATAATAGGTGGCTTCGCAGCCATCGGGACTCACTGGTTTGTTGCTGGGCGAGCCTTCTGGACCGTCGCAAAAGACTGTAACGTCTTTGGCCTCAGCCGGCACAAAACCATGCTCTTCGATAATGCCTTCCTGAAGGCCATTTTTGGTTGCAGCACCGCAAGTGACTGTCAGACTATAAAAATCATTATCCGGCAAGTGTATATCGTAATCGCCAATGTTTTGCTCGCCCGAGCTATCGCCTTCCCAGTGAACGGGGAGCGGCTTCCCGACTGTGTCGGTAGCGGTGATGTCGAAGATGAAATCTTTTGAGGTACACACAGCAGTGCCATGAGCATCTGCTGGCAATTCTTCTATGACTTGGCGGCCTATGCCGCCAACTCCAATTCCTACTCCTAGCCCTATGGCAAATATCAAAACTGCTGTATCTCGGCCTCTATGGTCTGAAGGTTCCCGACTTTCCGCTAAAACATGAGGGATATAAGCACCGGAGTGCACATAGTTTGCGTATAGTATCTGGGGTGGTAGATCGTCTTGAGGAGACTGCGAGAATTCTTTAGGCATGGCCGTTAGTATAGCACATTGTCCCGATACCAGTGACAGAGAAGAGGACTTGCGTTATGCTGTATTTATGACACAGATAGAACGCAGTTCCCGCGTCTACGCCGGACGTGAGTTTTATAAAAATCGCCCGGTAACATCTCAGGCACCGTTTTTGGGTCGAGACATTGCCGAGGCGCATGAATACGAAGAAGAAATAGTAGCTTCGGCCAACGAGCACAACCTGAGGGTATTACCCCGCGAGCCGATTGTTCCGATTATCGGTACAACAGCATTGCGGAAAACAACATATAGGGGTATGTCAATGAAGGACATTCGCCGCGATCCGGATATACAAACCTATTTGGCCAAGGCTAACGCGATTGATGACGGAAGTACGCTTACGTTTGTGCACGAGCCAGTTGTCCCTATTCATCGACCGCCTGCACGAGGGCGGCATCGAGGGAGCATCGGTCTGCGCATCTATGACGCACCACAGGCCGAGCACCCGACCGAGTATGTATTCGAAGCACAGCGCATGCTCTTGCGTAGCAATTTGGGACTCGAAACCGAAGCTACAGTGCCTGATGGGCTTCAGGGTTTCCCCGCGTACATTGTACCAATCGTCGCGTTGCCGCATGACTTTTTGCGGCAGGATGGCGCACTGGACTGGATCAAAGAAACGGTCCCGCAGATCGAAACGCCCAATGCCGTCACTGCCGGCGAGCTGCGTGTGTACGAAAAAGAGGTTTCTGCGTAAATACGTGGCAATGCGGCAAAAAGCTGCACATACGCGGCGTATCTGCTATAGTAATGAGAACATGGCACAATTAACTCGGGAAGATGTATTAAAATTGGCCCAACTCGCGCGACTTGATGTCAGCGACGAAGAGGTTGAGACATTCTCGCACGAATTGAACGAGATTCTGCGCTACGTCGAGCAGCTGCAAACAGCGGATGTCACTGGCCTTACGCCAACGTCGCAAGTAACGGGCCTCACAAACGTTATGCGCGATGATGTCGTTGACGATTATGGGGTGAGTGCAGACGATTTATTACGCAACGTGCCGCACGTACAAGATAGTCACATCAAAGTGAAGAGGATGATTGGATGAGTCAGTGGCTTCCCATTGCTCAGCTTGCCGCAAGCGTGCAGGCGGGCGAACGATCCGCGACTGAACTAGTGGACCAGGCGCTCAAAACAATTGAGGCAAAGAAGGAATACAACGCGATCATCGCGGCTACGACCGGGCGCGCGCTGGAGCGAGCTGCCGCGATCGACGACGCGGTAAAAAACGGCGAAAAAGTCGGTCGTTTAGCTGGAGTTCCCTTTATCGCCAAAGATAACTTTTTGGCTTTTGGCGCTGACACAACCGCTGCCAGCAATATTTTGCGTGGCTTCGATGCACCGTACCAGGCCACTGCTATCGAAAAATTAGAGGCCGAAGGCGCAATTTGTGTTGCCAAAGCCAACCTCGATGCGTTTGCGCACGGTGGAAGCACCGAAAACAGCGATTTTGGCGTAACTAAAAACCCGCATGATCGCACACGCGTACCCGGCGGTTCGTCTGGCGGCTCAGCCGCAAGCATTGTTCTTGATCTGGCGCCATTTGCACTTGGTACCGACACTGGCGGCTCGATCCGCCAGCCATCAAGCTTTTGCGGTGTAGTTGGGCTCAAGCCAACCTATGGTCTGGTGTCGCGGTGGGGTGTGGTGGCCATGGCTAGCAGTCTTGACGTGATTGGTCCGCTGGCACGTTCAGTCGAGGATGCTGCACTCGTGCTTGACGTTATGGCCGGCCGCGACCAACGGGATAGTACTACTATTGAGCGCGACGCAGACAATTACACAGACATAGCTACCGACGTTAAGGGCAAAAAGATCGGTGTTATCAAAGAATACATGGGCGAAGGCTTGGCGCCAGATGTAAAAGAACGCATCGAAGCCGCAATTGAAAAGCTCAAGGCTGCGGGCGCGGATATCCAGGAAGTAAGTTTGCCGTCGTTGCCGCTCGCCCTCGCGGTGTATTATGTGGTTTGCCCGGCAGAGGTCAGCAGCAATCTGAGTCGCTATGATGGGCAACGCTTTGGGTATTCGTATGCAGATGCGCAGAATCTCGACGAAAGCTACAAAAAGTCGCGTGGCGTTGGATTCGGTAAAGAGGCAAAACGCCGCATCATGATCGGCACGTATGTGCTCAGTAGCGGCTATTACGACGCATACTACCGCAAAGCACAAACCGTGCGCACAAAACTTATCAACGAGTTTAATGATGCTTTCAAACAGGTAGACTTCTTGCTTGGACCGACCACGCCAACAACCGCTTTCAAGATTGGCGAGAACGCAAACGATCCACTCCAGATGTATCTCTGCGACATTATGACCGTTGCCGTCAACTTAGTCGGCGTTCCGGCAATTGCCGTTCCGGCTGGTATGGCAAACGGCCTGCCGGTTGACGTGCAGCTTATGGCACCGCAGCGCGCCGATCGCTCGTTACTTGGCCTTGCGCGTGCTACAGAGGAGCTCTTGGCATGATTCCGTACATTGTTGCTGCCGCTGTTGTCGTGCTCGTCGCTGTAGCTATAATTGTATTGCGCCGCCCTCGGACATTGAAAGTAGAGCATTTCCAAAAGAAATGGAAAGAGCTGCAGGCGAACTTGCGCGATAAGGCTACGTGGCCAGTCGCAATCATGAACGCCGACAAATTGCTCGACGAAGCCCTCAAAAAGAAACGCGTTGGCGGCAGCAGTACAGGCGAACGCTTAGTTGCAGCGCAGCGCATGTTTACCGATAATGATGGCGTGTGGTCTGCACACAAACTGCGCAACAAGGTAGAGCAAGAATCCGACGCAAAATTGAAAGAAGCAGAAGTGAAGGATGCCTTGGTGGATTTCCGCCAAGCATTGAAAGATTTAGGAGCTTTGGGCGATGGTAAGCAACGAAATTCGTAAACAATACACCGTCACTATCGGTATCGAGTGTCACGTACAGCTTAAAACGGCAACGAAGTTGTTTGCGGCAGTTGGCAACGATGCGCGCGAGGCAGCACCAAACACGTTGGTGAGCCCGCTCTGTTTTGGATTGCCCGGCACTCTGCCAGTATTGAACCGCGAGGCGGTGCATTTGGCAATGCGGGCAGCATTTGCCCTTGGCACCGTACCGCAGAAGTTTAGCAAGTTCGACCGCAAGCATTATTTTTATCCTGATTTGCCGCTCGGCTATCAGATCACGCAGTTCGATGAGCCGATTATTCTTGGCGGATCGATCGACATTGAGATTAATAACCAAGTTAAAACTATCGGCATTACTCGCGCGCATATCGAAGCCGATGCTGGCAAGAGCACGCACCCGGAAGGCAAGGATTACAGCCTTGTAGACCTGAACCGGGCTGGTACGCCGCTCCTCGAAATTGTGTCCGAGCCGGACATGCATTCTGCCGAGGAAGCAAAAGCATACGCGAAAGAGTTGTATTTGCGCATGCGCTACGCGGATGTATCGGACTGCAATTTGTACTACGGCAACATGCGCTTCGATGTCAACGTATCGGTGAGTAAAACTGATGCGCTTGGCACGCGTACCGAAACCAAGAACCTCAACTCGTTCCGCAGCGTTGAAAAAGCTGTTGAATACGAAGTAAACCGCCAGATCGAGCTGCTCGAAAAGGGTGAAAAAATCCTTCAGGAAACGCGCGGCTGGAACGATGCCAAGCAACGCACATTCACCCAACGCACCAAAGAAGATGCACACGACTACCGCTATTTCCCGGATCCCGATTTGCCACCAGTAATGCTGACTGACGAACAAATTGCAGATGTCGAAGCCGAAATGCCTGTTATGCCGACAGCATGGCGTGAGCGGCTTGCCGGCCTTGGATTAGATGTCGCGGCAATGGACATTTTGCTCGAGGCTGAACTCGATGATCCTGCGGTGAGTTACCTCGGCCTGATCCAAGAGTCACTCACCGACAAGGCCTTCACGAAAATGCTGGCTAATTGGTTCGTAAACATCGAGATTCCGTTGCGTCGTGATGACGCGCAATCATTTACGAGCGGCGTAACGAACCAGGGCCGCCTGCATGCTTACCGCGAAGTGGCGCAGCTCGTGCAAGATGGCAAACTCAGCTCTTCGAACGCCAAAGTTCTCTTTACCAAAGTCTTTACCGCCCAGCAGACCATACAAGATGTAGTGGCCTTTGCCAAGCAACACAACCTTATCCAGGAATCGGACGAAGGGGCCATTGCTAAAGTCGTTGAGCAAGTAATCGCCGAGAACCCCAAAGCTGCCGAAGACGTAAAAGCCGGCGAGATGAAAGCCATCGGCTTTTTAGTTGGCCAAGTAATGAAACTCAGCCAAGGCCGTGCCAATCCTGGTCTGGCACAACAGCTCATCAAAAAGCAACTCGGTTTATAGGAGGCAACATGCAGCTCTCACTCGTACTCGTGAACGGTATTCCAGGTACGGGCAAAACGACGCTCGCCCGTAAACTGACCAAAGATCTGGGCATGCCCTGCCTTGGCAAAGACATGCTCAAAGAATTCTTGTTCGACACGCTCGGCGTCGGCGACCTTACGTGGTCGCAAACACTGGGCGGAGCGACGTTCAGAATGCTGTACGAGTTTATCGACCATATGCTTACGCGCGGCGAATCGATCATCATTGAGTGTCCATTCTATGCCGACGCTGCCCGGCCGGTTATCGCCAAAACGCTTAAAGCGACGAACGCACGGCTCGTCGAAGTCTACTGTACGACTGATCCAGCAGTTCGCCGCCAGCGATTTATCGACCGCAACGAGAGCGGTGATCGACACCCCGGACATGTGGACCAAAATTATTATCTGGCGCAGGCCAATGCAACCGAGCCCACAAAATATCCCCCGCTGGATTTGGGGACGCTTATTAAGGTGGATACGACAAGCTTTGGCGAAGCTGACTATCAGGTATTATTACAACGGGTCCGCGCTGCGCTGCAATAAGTGCGGGTGTATAATGGAAATGTTGCCGTAGCTATTTGCCTACGGCACTTGATTTTTGCACGCACTCAATCAGCGCAAGAAACGCTAAAAAAAAGGGGGAATCATGAAACAACTCACCAAAGCTGTTATCGCTGCCGCCGGGTTTGGAACGCGCTTTTTGCCGCAAACCAAGGCCATGCCGAAGGAAATGCTGCCGATTGTCGACAAGCCGATTATTCAATATTTGGTCGAGGAGCTCGTCGAAGCCGGCATCAAAGATATCATTATCGTGACAGGCTACAGCAAACGTAGCATCGAGGATCATTTCGACACGCCGAACGAAGACTTGCTTGCTAACCTGCGCGCCGGCGGCGAGAAGAAGGCGCCGCTCGTCGAACAAGTGGAAGCTATTGCCGACCTTGCCAATTTTGTCTACGTGCGGCAGAAAGGCGTCTATGGCAGCGCTACACCGCTCATGAACGTGCGCCATTTGATTGGGGATGAGCCGTTCATTTATACCTATGCCGACGATTTCATTGTTGCCGAACCCAGCCGCTTTACGCAGATGGTTAATCTATACAAGGAGCTGGACGGACCGGTATTTTCGTGTATGCGAATCAAGGATGAGGCCGACTTTAAACGTTACGGCGTCGTAGCCGGCGAGCCAGTCCGTGACGGCGTACTCAAAATGACCACAATTATCGAAAAGCCGGGCCGCGAAAATGCCCCATCCGATCTTGCAAGCGTAAGTAGCTATCTGCTCACACCAGATATTTTTGAATACCTGGAACGAAGCTCCAAAGAGCTAAAGCAGGGCGAGGAATTTCAGGTGCAGCCAGCTATGCAGCAAATGATGCAAGAAGGCAAGGCGTGCTATGCTTGTGAGATCAAAAATGGGCGGTATTGCGACACCGGCGACAAGCTGGAATACGTCAAAACCGTCGTTGACTTTGCGCTCAAGCGCCAAGACATCGGTCCCGCCTTTGAGGCATATCTGAAGGAGCGCATTTGCAAATAGTGCATACGCTTGTATACTAAAACCATATGAACCTGACAGAGAAAATAATCTTAGTCATTCTCGCCGCCGCGCTCGCTTTGTTCATTATCCTGTCAATTGTTGCCGTGTGTCTACTGCTGCGTGTGCTCAAAAATATTCGCCACATTACCGAGAAAGCGGAAAAATTAGTTGATTCAGTCGAGGCAGTGGGCGATGCATTTCGCCGAAGCACCGAGCAGCTCACCTTTTTCCGCCTGATTCGTAATGTCGCTGACATGGTTATGCAGCACAAATCTAAGCAAAAAGAGGAGTAATATATGGGTAAGACAGCAAAGCGAATTGCTATTGGTGCGACAATAGCTGCAGTAGGCGGATACATTGCAGGCATTTTGACAGCGCCAAAGAGCGGCAAAGAAACGCGGGAAGATATCAAGAACAAGGCGCTCCAAACCTATACCGAGGCAGAAAAAGAGCTCAAAAAACTCCACACACAACTAGCAGATGTGTTGGGCCAAGTGAAAGATAAGGCCGATGATCTGACAGGCAAGGCACGCAGCCAATACGACGATATCATCAAAAAATCACAAGAGACAAAAGACAAAGTCCGCGAACTCCTCAGCTCCTTGCACGAAGGCGATGCCGACGATAAGGATCTCAAAAAGGCTATCCAAGACGCCGAAAAGTCTATCGACAATCTCAAAGCTTTCCTCAAGAAGTAGCGTTTCTCTGCATCGGCAAAAGAGTGATGTGCTTTGTGTTTGCGAATAATCGCGAACCCTTTATACTAGTGTCACTATGGCATACGAGTTTACACAGCCTGACCCGGAGATGTCACTAGACCTTACTAGCTTCCAGCCCGATTCTATAGACCACGGCCGCTCACTTGGATATGTGGCACTTTTCGTTGGTGACGCACAAAAGTATCAACCATTTACAGCATTCGACGTTGACGGAGTTGCAGAACTCATACGTGAGCAAGGTGCGAGCGGGGAAGATCTGCCGAATCTGACTGTTATAGCACATCATCGGTACGATGAACCAGAACGAGCACGACAAGGCGTGCTAGGCTGGTATAACTACGACAGCAGTGCTGTATTGACTGATGAAGATAGTAAAGTAGAGACTACCTTTTCGCATGCTATCCATGTCCTTATACCGTCGCCTTGGGAGGAATTAAATGAAACAATTATCCATGAGTCGTGGCATATATATACAAGGGCGACAGGCCAAGAAGAAGAAAGAGGTTATACGCCAGCAACAAATCGTATCGTAAATGCGCTTGAGCAGGCGGAAGAGCGGCACATTCCGGGTGCGGCTTTCGCTCGCCGGACATATGTGGCATATAAATGGCGTCGCTCGCCAGAAGAGCGCTCTGCCGAAGCGTTTGCAGAACGTACTGCCGAGACCAATTCTTTTGTTGGCAAGCCTGAAAAGATACGTACACCCCAACTCTCTATAGACGCTGCTCAACTTAAGATTCGGCATCGCATGTTGTAAAAGTCGCCCTCGTAAGCTTATTAAAATCCCGTTATACTAAGTAGGTAGCAAAGAGGGTAACAACTGGTGGCGGATCAAAAAACTGCACCGGCTCAGCTAAAGCCGAGCGATTATGTGCATTTGCACAACCATACACAGTTTAGTTTATTGGACGGATTGACGCGCATTCCGGACCTTATTTCGTATGTCAAAGAAGCAGGTATGGAAGCGGTGGCAATGACCGATCACGGAACACTCTCTGGTGCCATCGAGTTCTACAAAGAAGCGACAGCACAAGGTATTAAACCGATTGTTGGCATCGAAACATACATTGCCGCGCGCAAGCATACCGACAAAGACCCGCAAAAAGATAAGCTGCGCTACCATTTGATTATTCATGCCATGAACGAAACAGGGCTCAAAAATCTCTTTCAATTGAGCACCATCGCGAATCTTCACGGGTATTACTACTACCCACGCATTGACCATGATTTACTCGAACAGTATAACGAAGGCTTGATCGTAACGAGCGCGTGCTTGGGTGGCGAGATCGGCGATGCCCTCAAAAATGATCAGTACGATAAGGCAAAAGAGATCGCCACCTGGTACAAAAGTGTTTTTGGCGATCGGTATTATCTGGAAATTCAGGATCACGGCCATCCCGATTGCCCGCTGCATAATGACACGCAGCAACACATGAACGAGCAGGTGCTCAAACTCGGTAAAGAGCTGGGCATTAAAGTCGTGGTGACTTGCGACGCGCACTATCTGCGTCACGAGGATCAAGATGCACACGAAATTCTGCTGTGCATTGGTACCGGCTCGTTCCTAAGTGACGAAAAGCGCATGTCGCTCAAAAACTACCCACTGCATGTTGAAAACCCGGAGGATATCATTAGTCGCTGGGGTAAGGATCATCCAGAAGTTATTACCAATACGAAAGAGATTGCCGATCGTGTACATCTGGACATTGAGCTGGGCAAGATTTTGATTCCAAAATTCCCGGTACCCAAGGGTGAAACAGAAGAAAGCTATCTGCAAAAAATAGTCTGGCGCGGATTGGCATGGCGGTATGGCGGCTTGTCCGAGGAGCAGGCCAAAGACATGACCATCAAAGAAGCCAAAAAGCACGTACCTGAGGCACCGGCAAAGCGTGCCGAATACGAGCTGGGCATTATCGCGCAGATGGGCTTTAACGGCTACTTTTTGATTGTGTCTGACTTTATCGGCTGGGGAAAATCGCAAGGAATTATTTTTGGCCCCGGGCGCGGCTCGGCCGCAGGTTCAATTATTGCCTATGCGGTGAAAATTACCGATCTCGATCCGCTCAAGTACGATTTGCTGTTCGAACGTTTCTTGAATCCAGATCGTATTAGCATGCCGGACGTTGACATCGACATCCAAGATACTCGCCGCGACGAAGTGATCCAATACTGTGCCGACAAATACGGCAGTGATCGTGTGTCGAACATCGTGACCTTCGGCCGAATGTTTGCTCGTAACGCCGTACGTGACGTCGCGCGCGTGCTGCAAGTGCCGTATGCCGACGCCGATCGGCTTGCTAAACTCATCCCTCAGCCGGTGCAAGGACGGCACATTCCGCTGGCAAAGTCTATTGTTGATGACCCTGACCTTAAGCGCGAGTACGAAACCAATTCAACTTCCAAAGAGATCATTGATCAGGCCATGATTCTGGAAGGCACGGTGCGGAGCCACGGCGTTCATGCTTGCGGTGTCATTATCGCGCCCGATGATCTCGTGAAATTCGTGCCGCTCGAAATGGCGCAAAAAGGAGTGGTCACAGCGCAATTCCCCATGGGCCAGGTAGAAGAAATCGGCCTGCTTAAAATGGACTTTTTGGGTTTGTCAAACCTCACTATCATTAACAATGCCTTGCGTATCATCAAAAAGGTGTATAAAAAGCACATTGATCTCTCGGATATTCCGCTCGGCGACGAAGCAGCCTACAGGCTACTTGGAAGCGGCGACACCACGGGCGTATTCCAGCTTGAATCTGCAGGCATGAAACGTTACCTCAAAGACCTGAAACCAACGGTGTTCGAAGATATTATCGCTATGGTGGCGCTATACCGGCCCGGCCCGATGCAATTCATCGAAGATTTTATTGAACGCAAACACGGCCGCCGCGAGATTAAATATCCGCACCCCAGCATGGAAAACGCTCTCAAAAACACCTATGGCGTGCTGGTATACCAGGAGCAGGTAATGCAGATTTCTAAGGAAGTGTGCGGCTTTACGGGTGGTGAGGCCGATACGCTTCGCAAGGCCATCGGCAAAAAGAAAATCGACCTCATGGCCAAAATGAAAGATAAAATGATCGAGGGCGGCGAGCGCGTTTCGGGCATTGACCGCGCCCTTATGGAACGGTTTTGGAAACAGTTGGAGGATTTCGCGGCGTACTGTTTTAACAAGTCCCACGCTGCTTGTTACGCCCTCATCGCCTACTGGACGGCATACCTAAAGGCGCATTACCCGGCGGCGTTCATGGCTGCCTTAATGACTAGCGACTACGACGACACTGATCGCTTGGCCATCGAGATTACGGAATGCAAAAAGATGGGCATTAGCGTATTGCCGCCAGATGTAAACGAATCATTTATGGAATTCGCAGTCGTCCCAGACCCCAAGAATCCCGACAACCGCAAAGCGCCCGTTCGTTTTGGCATGAATGCTATCAAAAACGTTGGTACCGGAGCAGTCGAAGAAATATTGCGCGCGCGGAAGCTTGACGGGCAGTTTACGACCCTCGAAGATTTCTTAAGTAAAGTAAATGTGCGTACCGCCAACCGCAAAGCGCTCGAAAGTCTGGTAAAGGCCGGCGGCTTTGACCGCTTCGGTGATCGATCGCAGCTTCTGCACAACCTAGATCTTATCGTTGCCTATGCGGCGCGGTTGCAAAAGCAAGCCAGCAGCGGCCAGGTTGATCTTTTCGGTATGATGGAAGATACTGCCGAATCTATGAAACCTACGCTTATGCTCGAGGCTGCGGCGGTAAAATACACATCGCGCGAACAATTGCTGTGGGAGCGTGAATTACTCGGGCTATATCTGTCGCAGCATCCGCTTGCCATGTACGAAACGTTCCTAAAAGAGCAAACCATTCCGCTTATCGAACTTAAGCCTACGCACGACGGCAAGTCGGTGACTATTGGTGGCGCTATTGCCGATATTCGCGAAATCATGACCAAAAATGGCAAAAAGATGGCGTTTGTAAAGGTGGAAGATACTGGTGGCGAGACTGAACTTCTTGTATTTCCAGGCAGCTATCAACAAACCTCCGGTCTCTGGGAACGCGACCGTGTCATACTTGTGCATGGTAAAGTGACGGGGCGTGATCGCGAAGGTAACATCGGTGACGAGGTAAAAATTATTGTGGATGATGCCCGTGAGATTACTGCCGAGCAGGCGACTGTCTACGAAGCGACCGGTAAGCAACGGAAAGTACCTGCAAGCAGCAAAAAGAAGATTGCCGCTGCGGTTACCTCCAAGCCGGTGAGCACGACGACGCCTGCGGGTCGTCCGGAACGGATATATATTCGCTTGAGCGACAGTCAGAATCAAGCATTGCTGATGTCGCTCAAGCAAATGTTGGATGCATCGCAAGGTGCAACCGAAGTTGTGCTCGTTCTTGGTCCCACAGAAAATAAGCAGATCATAAAGTTGCCTGCTGGCATTCAAAAAGACAGCGATATGCTTCAAAAGCTCCGCGAACTTGTAGGTATCGAGAATATCAAAATACAGTAACGCTACAAGATAACGCCACCGACGCGACTGAGCAAGACGCCCATCACGGCAATACTGACGATTGCGACGTCGAGGAATGGATGCTTGATCACAAAGGCTTCGCTACGCGCAAGTGCCCGTCGCCACAACAGACCATGACGAATGGCAAAGGCTACGATACAAATTGCACTCACGCCAACTACAACCGCCACGCTCCATGGCGCAACGCCGCCCGTGAGAAGCTGGATGCGCGCTATATGCTGACTCGATCCCGTGCTAGCTCCAAGTACGTGCGGATTACTTGTTGCGCCCGTCGCCGGCTCGGCATAGAGAGCGACAACAATGGTCTCAGTGCCGTGACCCTGGAAATTGGATGACGAAGCGATACCAAAACCCACCTGGCTGTATGCATTGTCGAGAATATTGTCGCGATGCTCGGCGCTGTTCATCCAACCTGTGGTGACATCATTGCTATTCGAAAAACCATAGGCGAGATTTTCGCCGGCTGCTTGGTAGTGGTAGCCAGCATTGCTTATAAAAGTCCAAGGTGTAACGCCACTGGGCGACATGTGCGACCAATAATTGTGAGCGACCATATCGTTGGCTTTCGCTTGCGCGGCAGCATTTAGCTGAGCGTCGGTAGCGAGTGCTTGCTCGTGGTGGCTACTTCGCTGGGCGTTCGTGGCTTGCAGAAGCGTAGCGCTTTGGATGGTATTTGTCGCGCCAAGTACCTGATGCTGTTGTCTCGACCATACCATACCGACACCAATGCCGAGGACAACAATAATAAGGAGTGGCAAATAGGGCCAATATGTGTCTTTAAAACGCTTAGTATGAGGCTGGTGTTGTCCGATTCGCTTTTTGTGGTGCACGGGAATCGTGCGTTTTGGTTGCGGTGTCAAAACCATAATAATTCTAGTGTAGCATATTGCTTATGCTGCGTTGATTATTGAAATCGACAATGGTAGAGCGCCATCGCTGCTGCTTGCACGACGTTGAACGATTCTTTTTCACCGAACATTGGTATCTCGAGAATCTGGTCCATCTTTTCGAGTACATCTAGCTCAACCCCTTCGACTTCGCGGCCTACCAGCAACGCCACTTTATCCGACGCCCGGAACTCCGGTAACTGTATGGCACGAACAGACTGCTCAACTGCTACGATAGTGAAACCGTCTTTGCGCAATTGTTCCAGCACTGGCGTAAGATCTTCCGCATGCTCCCAGGCAATATATGCTTCGGCGCCTAATGCGGTTTTGTTGATCTGTTTGTCGATTTTTTCGGCCAAATGCGGCAGTCGCTTGTCGTTCTTGCTTAGAGGATATGGTGTATAGCCCGTAAGGAAAACGCGTTCGACACCTATTCCGTCGGCTGTGCGTAGGAGTGACCCTACGTTGTGGCAACTTCGTACATTGTGTGCAATCAGGATAATATGTCTCATCGCCACCCATTATACCGCATGATTGTAGTAGCATGCCGCAATGCTCATGGTTTATACTATACGTATGAGTCAAGATGCCCGCAGGGATGAAGAGCAGGCGACACAACGCCGCGCAAGTGTACTTGGTTTGGCATACGTGGACACGTCCACTATGGAGAACCACCCGATGTACAAAGATATGCTAACAGTGCCGGAACTGTATCAGTTGCGCATTGTGCCGCTCCACGCCGACGAAAGTAATATTTTGTTCGGTATTACCACCACGACTTCTCAGCAGGTTATGAATGACTTTCGCCAGCGCTTTGGTGATCGCCGACTGCAATTTGCCATTATATCCGATGCCGGCTACCGCGATTATTTGCACTTATATGATCCGCCCAAGAAGATCGAGTACCAGAATATTACACTTGCGGCAGGTGATCAAAAAGATCTCGTGCAATCTGTTTCGGCCACGCTGAACGAAGTGCGCTCAGATGATATTTTGGCATATTTAGTGAAGCAAGCATATCAATTAAAGGCGTCGGACATCCACCTCGAAAATCAGCGGGACCACGTGCGCATTCGGTTCCGCGTTGATGGCGTGCTGCACCCCATTGCCCAGCTGTCATTCGAAAAATATAGGCAGCTGCTGTCGTCGATTGCTATTGCGGCCAATGTTTCGAGCGATGCGCCCGATCCACAAACCGGTCACATCAACAAAACGTATCGCATGGCAACCGGCGAAGATGTCACCGTGAACCTACGTGTCGAGACCGTACCGGCGGCATACGGCCAAGATGTAGTCATGCGTTTATTTACACTGCAACTGGAGCTCCTGAAACTCGAAAACCTGGGGCTTTCCCCACGCGAGCGCACAGTAGTTGACGATATTATTAGCCATCCAACGGGCATGGTATTGGTCGTTGGTCCAACTGGATCCGGTAAGACGACCACGCTGTATTCTATCTTGAACACTCTTAACTCCGACGAGCGCAAGTTGCTTACCCTGGAAGACCCAGTAGAGTACTACATGCCTGGTGTGGTGCAGATTCCAGTGCAGGGTGATGTAAATGCCGCTGGTTTTGCCGAGCGACTGCGTGCGGTGTTGCGCCTTGACCCTGACGTCGTGATGGTTGGTGAGATCCGCGACCAAGATACAGCGCGTACCGCGCTGCAGGCGGCCCTCACCGGACATTTAGTGCTCAGCACGTTCCACGCTTCTAACTCCGCAGCAGCACTTACTCGTATGCTGGATCTTATCGGCATTAACCCCTTATTTGCGTCAGCTATTCACTTGATTATGGCGCAGCGTTTGGTTCGCCGCCTCGACGAGGCAACGAGGCAACCATATCAGCCGGACGATGCTTTACGCGCGCAATTGCAGTCGGTTATCGACACTTTGCCACCAGGGGTGGATCGGCCAGATCTTACAAACATTACACTCTACAAGCCCGGCACGTCGACCGAGCATCCGTTTGGATATGTTGGACAGATGCCGATTCGCGAGCAGATGCAAATGACGCCTGGCATCCAGCAATTGCTTCGCAAACCGCCCAACGAGATTACCACCGAAATGCTTGAGCAAAAAGCAATCGAAGAAGGCATGATTACCATGCTGCAAGATGGCATACTCAAGGCGATTCAAGGACTTACTACCATCGAAGAAGTGTACCGCGTCGTCTCGTAGCACGTACCCTTAATTTAAGGGGGATGCGCGACTGGCCCTCTTTCTATTGAATAACGGCAGAAACGGTGGGCACCAGGCGTGGGTCGAGGTTACTCGGAATAATGTGCTCGGCGTCGGGCATCTCGACTAATGCTGCAATCGCTTCGGCGGCGGCTATTTTGTGCTCGTCAGTAATCATGCGCACACGGTTGTCGAGCGCGCCGCGGAAAATGCCCGGAAAGGCGAGCGAGTTATTCACCTGGTTCGGAAAATCGCTGCGGCCGGTAGCCATCACCGCTACGCCAGCGGCTTTGGCTTCGTCTGGCATAATTTCCGGCACCGGATTAGCCATGGCAAACACAACTGGATCTTTGGCCATCGTTTTGATTAAGTCCGCCGTGAGTAGGCCTGGCTTGGACACGCCAATAAATATATCGGCGCCTTTGAGGGCATTGGCCAGCGAACCACTGATGTTATTCGGATTAGTGAGGTTGAGCAGTCGCTGCTTTTCTTCGTTTAAGTCAGTGCGATCGCGACTCACGATGCCTTTGCTGTCGACAGCGATAATTTCGGGCCGGGCGTATTTATACAGCAATTTAGTTATGGCGACACCAGCGGCACCGGCGCCCACGAGCACAATTTTGCAGTCGGCCAAATTTTTGCCGGTAACTTTCATGGCGTTTATCAAGCCAGCGAGCGTTACCACGGCGGTGCCATGCTGGTCATCATGCATTACCGGGATACTCAGCTCTTTCTTGAGGCGTTCTTCGACCTCAAAGCAGATTGGCGCCGCAATGTCCTCGATGTTGATGCCGCCAAAACTCGGCGCAATTGCTTTTACGACCGACACGATCTCGTCGGCGGAGTGCACATCGAGTACAATCGGCACAGCGTCGATGTTTGCAAAGTGCTTAAACAGCATGGCCTTGCCTTCCATCACGGGCAAACCGCCAAGCGGACCGATATTACCAAGGCCCAACACGGCCGAACCATCGCTTACCACCGCGACATTATTGTTAATCCACGTATATTCGCGTGCTTCTTCTGGATGTTCCGCCACGTACGAAGATACCGCGCCAACGCCCGGTGTGTAATAGATGCTCATTTTTTCCGGCGAATCGAGCTTGTCTTTTAGTGCGACAGCAATTTTCCCTTTGAGCTCTTTGTGTTTGTCGAGTGCGAGTTTTCCATAATCCATGCACCTATTGTACAGGCATTTATGATTCTAGCGTTATAAGTTGCACGTCTTGGTGTTTATATGCAAAGTAATCTGCCACATGTTCTTGTGGCGAGAGTGTTCGTATTGTCTTCCTCGTTAGCGTGGGTGATGCGGCGAGTGCTCCTCCGGCAACAGCTATACCAGTGATAACCGAACTCAGCATGAGCGATTCGGATGTAAGCCCAAGCATACTCGTAGCGGCCGTACTTGCTAAACCACCCATGGCACGCACACGATTGACGATACTCGACTTATATAAGGCATGGTCATGCCCATGTACCAGGTGGCCGACTTCATGGAGCGCTGTTTGGTTAATGAGCTCTTGGGTCGATCGTTCCTGGCTCGCGGTGAGTACAATGATAGGATAGTGTATACATTCACCATCATCCGCTTCAATGACGCGAGGGGTCGGGATATAGCAGCCATAAAGATGACTCTTGGTCTCACTGACTAATTCATCCTCGCTGGTAATGAGTATTCCCAAATGCTCCATCGTGTCGTACGCATTGACTCTATTTGTTTCGAGTAGGTTGGCCAGGGAGTCAAAATCTGCCCGTGCTGCCCCTATAAGATCGCCTGCCGGTTCAGTTATATAATCCAATGGCTCGGTGGCGATAGGCACCCCAGTGGCAAGGTGTAAGTCGTGTGCTTGGCTGCTCAATTCCGCAGCGGAGTAAACAGACATAATTTATAGATTATACAACGTTTTACTGCACCATGCAATGTTACTGACAAGCGTTATAAACCTGGCTAAAGGTATGATCACTCAGCATAAAAATTGAAGAAAATGTCGATCGATTCTATGATTAGATTGTCATGAGTATAAGGAGTATGCATGAAGGAGTTTGATTCGCACACACAAGAAACCGTTAATTCTCACGGAGGAATCGACGGAGTATTTGGTAGAGACTACTGGAACGACGTCAGCAAGGGTGATCCGCAGCCATCGTCCACGCCAGATATATCGTGGTGGCTCCCTCCACAAGGGATAGATGAACCCGCTCTTGAGGGTAGAGTGATATACACTCCGCAGGCGCCTGATGTAATAGCCGACGAAGCACTCGACGCGCAGATCCGCTTGGAGTTTAGGGAACGAATGAACGACCCTGACTATAACTGGGAAAATTAGCACAAGGGGTTGGCGGGGCTTTTGTTTATATAACAGATGTGTTATACTTGAGTTAACGCAAAAAATAGTGTAAGGTAGATCAGGTTATGCAATCTGTAATTCATAAGATCGAAGAAAAATTCAAGAAGTCAGCCGTTGTTGATGTACAAAGTGGCGACACCGTTAAAGTACACCAAAAGATCCGTGAAGGTAACAAAGAGCGTGTGCAGATCTTTCAGGGTTTGGTCATCCGCACTGACCGCAAAGGCAGTCACACCAGCCGCATCACGGTGCGCCGTATTGCGAGTGGTATCGGTGTAGAAAAGAGCTTTTTGCTCCACAGTCCGCTCGTACTGAAAGTAGAAGTAACTAAGCGTAGCAAAGTTCGCCGCAACTACTTAAGCTACATGCGCGAACTTACCGGTAAGGCCGCTCGCTTGACCGGTGTAGAGTTCGACCGCGAGGCTGTAAACTCGGTTCACGACAAAAAGGCAGAGGCCGAAGAAGAAAAACTGCACGAGCAAGTTGCCGCTGCTGCAGAAGCTGATGCCGAAGCGAAAGCTACAGAAGATGCTAAGCTCGAAGCAAAAGCTGAAGCCGTAAAAGCTGCCCACGAAGCAAAATAAATACCTTGCACTTTGTAGAAAACCGCTCCGAAAGGGGCGGTTTTTGTGTGCTTCGACCAACTCATGCTAGACTGCAGATATGATACTTGGGATCGATGAGGTTGGTCGTGGCTGTTGGGCAGGTCCGCTTGTGGCAGGAGCAGTACTCCTCAAGCATCCCATTAGGGGTTTACGCGACTCCAAGAAGCTAACGCGGCTGCAGCGCGAGCGACTCGATCTTGTTATTCGTAAGCGAGCGCTTGCTATTGGTCTTGGCTGGGTAACGCCTGTCGAACTCGACGCCATTGGCCTAACGGAAGCGGTGCGCCTGGCCATGCGGCGCGCTCTAGCTGAGATAGCCGAACCGTACGACGAAATCATCATCGACGGCAACTACAATTTTTTGGCCGACGTTGCTTGCACTCGCACGTTGATCAAAGCAGATGATCTCGTTCCGGCGGTAAGCGCGGCCAGCATAGTTGCCAAAGTCGCCCGCGACGCCTTTATGCGTTCGATTGCCAAAGAATACCCGGACTACCAATTTGAGTCGCACGTTGGCTATGGCACGCGTGCTCACCAAGCGGCAATCAAGCTTCATGGTATCTGCGAACTGCATCGGCGTTCATTCCAACCAATCAAATTATTTGCCCAAGCATGAACACAACTGCCATTGGCCGTCGAGCCGAAGCAGTGGCGGCAGCTTTTTTAGAACGGAAAGGGTGCCGCATTATTGACCGCAATTGGCGAACGCGTATGTGCGAAATCGACGTAATTGCTCAGCGCGCTGACAGCGTATATTTTTGTGAAGTAAAATATCGCGCTTCGAATAAGCAGGGCAGCGGCATTGACTATATCACTCCAAAGAAACTACAGCAGATGCGCTTTGCGGCTGAGAGCTGGGTGCATGCACATGCGTGGCAGGGCGACTATCAATTGTGCGCAATAGAGGTTTCTGGTTCGGCATTTCGGGTAACGGCCGTGGTTAAGGATCTCTGATGATCGCATCCTCTTAGCCATCGCAGCTAATCGTTTCTTTGGTCTCTAGTTAGGCTTTAAAGAACGCCTTAATAACCTTGAGGTCGCGTTTGCGCCAAGCTGATTGCCACTCGATGATCTCGATGCCTTGCTTTGTGCTGCGTTCGAGCGACGGTTGCATGACTGATTCGAAGAACTTTTTGTAATCAAGCAGAAAATCAGCATCACTCGAAGTACGTGCTACGTATACAGGCATATTGAAGAAACTTAGGTCTTTACCAAGAGTGTTTTCCAGCCACCCCCAATGCGTTTTCATCCAGTGCCATGTCTCTGCGCGGGCAAAGCGATTGGTCATACTGTAAATAATCCAATACATAGCGTCTTGTGGGCGCACTGCGTCGGTGTCGATCAGCGCCAGCGAGCGTTTGTATAGCTCAGGCTGCTTAAAGTCAGTCAGCGCCGCGCAAAGCGTGAGCCGTTCCTCGCTCGATGTGCTTTCGTTGTGCATGGTGAGTAGTTTTTCGTACGTCGTTTTATCGCCGTGGCGCGCAGCAGTTGCGTACACAACACCGCGCAAATCAGGCACGATATCTTCGGGTTTGGTCATTTCGTTGAACTGCCGCAGCGCTTCTTTGACAACGCTGGGCTCATCGGCGAGCGAAGCCATAGAAATAATTGTTGGGCGGAGCAAGGTATCGAAGTGCGATTCGCCCGCATGCTGCTTCCAGCCCAGCCGTTTTACTTGCTTAGCAACGAGCGTCCGAATAAAAGGCTTCATAGCGGTGCGCAACGCCTCATCGTTCATAACCAGTCGAATACCGCCGAGGTTGGCGGCAATAATATCCCAGACCACCGTATTGTCTTCATTTTCGTATGCTGCAAGCAGCTCGAGTGCTGCGACGGTGTCTTGGTAGCCGGCTTTAGCTGCTTCAAATGCATCGCTCAATACGCCCAAACGATCCAATGGTCCCAATTCGTTCTGTTTGATGCGTTTGGCAAGTATCGCCAGATGTTCTGGATTATAAATAATGCGGCAAAAACTGCCCTGGCCGATATTAAGTTTAAACGAAGCCGGGTCGGGCAGTGGATACGTTGCTGTTGCCTGGTCGAAAACGTCTGGCAAAGCGTTGTTCGTATGAAGCGCAATCGGCCATAATGTTTTGCCCGTGTGTTTTTTGCGTTCGAGCGGATTAATAATGAATTGCTCCTGCACAAGTGTCACGCTATTTGTAGCGACGTCGGCACGCACGACCGGAAAGCCGGCTTGGCTGATCCAGGCGTCCATAAAGCCACGTACTGGCTTGCCTGACACATGCTCAAGGGCCTCCCATAAGTCGGTTGTATCGGTGTTGCCATAGGCGTGCTTTTTCAGGTAATAGCGCAGCCCGTCGCGGAAATCCTTTTCGCCCAGGTATTGCATGAGCATGAGCAAACAACTCCCGCCCTTGTTGTAACTGATCGCATCGAAGATGGTGCGGATCTCATCTGGGTGTTTAATCGGCACGGCAACGGGGTGTGTATTGGCAAGGGCATCAAGCTTCATGCCTGACTGTTGTTCATCGACAATGTACTGCATCATGAGCTGCCAATCGGGGAATAAATGATTCGGCGTAAAGTATTCCATGAGGTTGGCGAATCCCTCGTTCAACCATAAATCAGTCCACCAACGCATGGTTACGAGATTTCCGAACCACTGGTGTGCGAGCTCGTGAGCCACGACCATAGCGACGTATTGTTTAGTACCTACGCTCGTATTGGCCGGATCAACAAACAGCGCCACTTCGCGGAACGTAATGCAACCCCAGTTTTCCATGGCGCCGCTGGCAAAGTCAGGTAGTGCGATAAGGTCGCACTTCGGGAGCGGGTAGGGAATAGCAAAGTATTCGTTATAAAACTCCAGACACTGCACGGCGACGTCGAGCGCAAATTGCGTAAAGGCAGCATTTTCTGGCGTGGCATATGTGCGTACCAGCACGCCATCCTTGGTTTTGGCCTCAAGGTGCTTCATTTCGCCATATATAAAGGCGAGCAAATAGGTCGGCATTTTGGGCGTCGTCTCGAATGTCGTAACCAGCTTGCCCTCGTGCTTTGTTTGCTTTTTGATCGGCGTATTACCCACCACTGCTTCACCGGCGGGCGATACCAAGATAAGGTCAAAAGTCGCCTTGGCCTCTGGTTCGTCGATACAAGGAAATGCATCGCGGGCATGGTGGCTTTCGAATTGTGTGGCGATTAGCATCTTTTCGACGCTACCTTCCTTAAAGTAGCATGGGTAGATGCCTTCCATCGGGCGCGTGATGTCGCCCGTGAAGGTCATCGTAATTTCGTACGTGCCTGCATATAGTAACTCATCGGCATGCAGGCGAACCTCATCGAGCGTCCGATGATGATTGATGCGTGCTGGCAAAATTTCTTTCACGCCTTTTTTGCTCTGATGCGTAATCTGGGCAGATGTAATAGTCAGACCGTGCTGATGAAAGGTGAGACGCTGGCTCGGGCGGCCGAGTTTTTGCCCAGTGATCACGACTGTGCCGCTAACATGCATTGTGTCGCGGTTGGGATGTAATTCGAGTTGATAATGCTCAGGGCGAAAGCTCTGAAATAAACGGGGTACCTTTTTGCTCATCTTTCCATTCTAGCACGGTAAACTTGACCATATTGTTGTGGTTTGCTATGCTAAAAGAGTTCGAGTCGGCCGCAGTGGTCGGCTTTTTTCGTATCAGCCATATAGTAAGGAGACAAACATGGAACTAGACATGAAACAACTGGCAGCCGCGCTCAAAGCGATTGCCGAAGAAAAAAACCTGCCCGAAGACGTCGTTAAAGAAGTCGTCGAGCAAGCCCTGGCCGCAGCCTACCGCCGCGACTACGGTGAGCGCGAACAAGACATTCGCGTAACCATGAACCTCAACACCGGTGACGTCGATGCCTACGTCATGAAAGAAGTGGTCGAGAAGGTAGAAAACGCTGCCTACGAAATCTCGCTCAAAGATGCACAGGTTATGCAAAAGAACGTGCAGCTTGGCGACGAAGTCGAAGTACACGAAAAAGTCAGCACCTTTGGCCGTGTAGCGGCACAAACAGCCAAGCAGGTAATCTTGCAGCGCCTTCGCGAAGCTGAGCGCGAAATCGTTATGAATGAATACGAAGACAAAATCGGCACGGTGATTAACGCGCTTGTCTCGCGTGTTGAAGGCAACATTGTGCGCGTCGAGCTCGGCAAGGCCCAAGGGATCATGCCACGCAGCGAGCAAATCCAGGGCGAGCGCTACTACCCCGGCCAGCGCTTGAAAGTATTGCTCAAAGACGTTGAGCGCGGTTTCCGCGGCCCACAATTGGTAGTCTCACGCGGCAGCGCTCAGTTTGTTGAGTGGCTGTTCCGTGCCGAAGTGCCGGAAATGGAAAGCGGTGCTGTCGAAATCAAAGACATCGCCCGTGAAGCCGGGGTGCGCACTAAGCTGGCAGTAGCCAGCACCGTGCCTGGTGTTGATCCGGTTGGTACCTTCGTTGGCGGCCACGGTACGCGCGTCAACGCCGTTATGAGTGAAATCGGCGAGCAAGAGAAAATCGACATCATTGTATGGAACGAAAATTCGGCCGAGTACATCGAAAGTGCACTGAGTCCTACTAAAGTTTCAAAGGTAGAGATTGATCAAGCTGGCAAAAAAGCCCGCGTACTCGTACCAGAAGATCAACTGAGCATTGCCATTGGTAAGGGCGGTCAAAACGTACGCTTGGCCAGCAAGCTCACGGGCTACGAACTCGACATCGAGGCCGAAAAAGAATCGACAAAAGAATCGACGCCAGCCAAGGAAGAAAAGCCGACTGACACTGGCAAAGTTGAAAGCAAAACGCTGCCCGCTCAGCCAAAGCTCAAAAAGAAATCTGAGCTGGAAAACAGCCTGCTCGAAGCAATTGAAGAGCACGGCGAATAAGTAGTTCTCGTGTGCGAAAACAGGTCCAACTCGGGCCTGTTTTTTGTATGTAAAATATAATATTGTGATCCGCGGCAGCAAGGTGTAAGGTTTAGGTAACAAATACGTAATGCGCCTAACATAAAGGCGCGGTGGTGCTATGGAGAACAATATGGCAGAAAACGTGGGTTTTATTGAGCTTGTGCAAGGGTATGCGGAAGGCACGGGGGCTGTGAAGTTGGCGCCGACGCACCTAGGCGAAGTAATGATGGTTGCTGCGGTTACGCCCAGTGATAGCATAGGCGTGGTACGGGCTACTCGTGTTGCTCAGACCGACCTAGAAGACAAATACGCTCCACGTATGGCGTACCATATTATTCAAGAACATGCCAATGAGCATGGCCATCATGCACACTTTTACAATGTGTTCTCAGCAGAGGACGCCACTGCAGTCCATGAAACCGAGGATTATGTGCAAATCCAAGTTGCCGGTGAGACGCTTATTGTTCCTAGGTATGAGTCTGGCACAACTCCTATGCTCGGCACTACTGCGCTTGCTCCTCTTGCGGTTCCTGACGAGGCATTGGTCGGCCACCCGGCAGCTGCGCTCTCGCCGGTTGCAGCCTAGCTGAACAGAGATAAAAATTACAAATTAGCACTCTTGACGTTCGAGTGCTAAAATCGTACACTACTATATAGTGATGCCGGTAAGCATCGCCGAAAGGTGATTTTTATACATGACACCAGACTCAGCAGATTTTCAAGAGTTTTTGAATCATTTGACGAACAACGCGCTGCAAAGCCTAAAGCACGCCGATGCGATCGCGCGGAGCTTTGGGAGTGCCTATGTGGGCACCGAACACTTGCTACTTGGCATTTTGGCCCAGGAAACCAGCATGGGTGCGAAGTTGCTTGAGGGAGTTGGGGTAACGCTTGACCGCGCACGGCTCGCGCTTAATCTTACGCCTAAAACACTCGTGGTGAATGCCGGCGCCAAGGGTCTTAGCGAAACCGCTAAGCTTACACTCAAAATGGCCTACGACATTGCGCAAGATTATAATCAAGACTTCTGTGGCACGGAGCACATTCTAAGCAGTATTCTCACGCAAAAGAACGCCCGCGCTACTACTTTGCTTCGCGACATGAACATCGACGTTGACCACCTTATGAACGAGCTGGAGCAATTCCTGAACAAGCAACAATACGACGATGACAGTGGTGAGGGTACTGATACCGCTCGTCGTGGCCGCAACAAAGCCCGCAAAACTGCACTCGATTTTTATGGTACGGACATCACCGCTCAGGCGCGCAGCGGTAAACTTGACCCCGTCGTTGGTCGCGAGCCACAAATACGCCGCGTTGTAACTATCCTGAATCGCCGCACCAAAAACAACCCGGTACTCATTGGTGAACCGGGCGTTGGTAAAACAGCAATCGTCGAAGGCCTGGCGCAGCGTATTATTGCCGAAGATGTGCCGGACAGTCTGCTCGACAAACGCATTGTTATGCTCGACCTTGCAGGTATGATTGCCGGTACTAAGTACCGCGGTGAGTTCGAAGAGCGCCTCAAGAAAGTGATGGCCGAACTCGAAAACGACCGCAAAACAATCGTATTCATTGATGAGATGCACCTGATCGTGGGTGCGGGTGCCGCCGAAGGTGCTATGGATGCCGGTAACATTCTTAAGCCAGCGCTTGCTCGCGGTAAGATCCAAGTGATTGGCGCAACCACAACCGACGAATACACCAAGCACATCGAAAAAGATGCTGCCTTAGAGCGTCGATTCCAGCCAGTGCAAGTACCTGAGGCTACCGTGCCCGAGACACTGGCGATCCTCAAAGGCCTGCGTAAACATTACGAACAATTCCATGGTGTAACGGTGAGCGACGAAGTGCTCGATGACATTGTGCAGTTTGCCAAGCGCTACATCAATGATCGCTACATGCCAGATAAAGCGATCGACTTACTTGACGAAACGTCGGCGCATTTGCGTGTAGACAAAGGCAAAACCTCGCCGGAAGTTCGCAAATTGCAAAAAGAACTCAAGCTCCTGAATGCACGTATCGACGAAGCGGTCGACAACGAAGATTACGAAAAAGCTGCCAAGGAAAAGACGCGTGCCAGCCAAATCAACGAAGAGTTAAATAAGCTCCAAGTTGCCAACAAAGAGACCAAACGCTTGACGGTTACGAGCGAGGACGTTGCTGAAGTTATCTCGCGCATGACGGGCGTCCCGGTGCGTAAAGTGATCCGAGCAGAAGCAAAATATCTGCTGAATCTCGAAAAGACACTGGGCAAGTACGTCATCGGTCAACAGGAAGCCGTCGACGTAGTGGCACGCGCTGTGCGCCGCAATCGGTCTGGCATTAGCAGCGGCAAACGACCAATCGGCTCATTTATATTTTTGGGCCCGACTGGTGTCGGTAAAACCGAGCTCGCCCGTGTGCTCGCCCGTGAATTCTTCGGTAGTGAAGACGCACTCGTTAAAATCGATATGAGCGAGTTTGGCGAAGCTCACAATACTTCTCGCCTGGTCGGTGCACCCGCCGGGTACGTCGGCTATGACGACGGCGGCCAGCTGACCGACAAAATTCGTCGCCAACCTTACAGCCTTGTGTTGTTCGATGAGATCGAAAAAGCACACCCAGACGTGTTTAACATGCTGTTGCAGATCCTGGAAGATGGCCACCTTACCGATGCCAAAGGCCGTAAGATCGACTTCACCAACACGATCATCATCATGACCAGCAACATCGGTGCCGAAAAGCTGCAAAAAGAAGCCAACCTTGGCTTCCGCGCAACCGGCAATGGCGATCTCGAAGACCTCGACGCGCTCCACGACACCAACAAAGACAAGGTGCTCGATGAACTCAAGAAGGCAATGCGGCCCGAGCTGCTAAACCGGATCGATAAAATCGTCGTATTCCGCGCGCTTACCCAAAAAGATATCTACAAGATTATCGATTTGCAGGTTGATGAGCTGCGCGAGCGCTTGCAGAAGCACGGGCTGGGCTTGCAGGTTACTTCGGCAGCGAAGCAATATTTGCTCGATAACGGCTATGATGCCAAGAACGGCGTGCGCCCGCTCCGTCGCCTCATTCAAGACACAATTGAAGACCAACTTGCACTTGATCTACTCAACGAAAAGCACGACAAGGGCACCATCATCCATGTGGGCAGCAAAAACGGCGAACTAAATTACGCCAGTGCCAACGAACAGTAACTTTTTCGCATGATACACTAAAACTATATGAGACGCCGAAGTGTCATCAGTTTTATCTGTTTGCTGGCAGTTATCGCGGGCGGCTGGTGGACAGTAACACACCGCCAAACTATCTACGACTGGGCGCGGCTGTATCACTATCAGCCGTCTTCGGTCGTGAGCCAGCTTGTCAGCGATACGACCATGACGCCAGATGCGCGTCATATCTTTTACGTCAACCATCCAGCCATTCAATCGAGCAGTGCCTTTAATCAAAACTGCAAAGGCCAGGGCGAGCAGACGATCGTCCTTGGATGCTATCACGGTAACCAACTTGGTATTTATGTATACGATGTGACTGATGCGCGATTACAAGGGGTAGAGCAAGTGACTGCCGCTCATGAGATGCTGCATGCTGCGTACGACAGACTGAGCGCCAAAGACAAATCGTACATCGATGGGCTGCTTCAAGATTATTACAACAATGATGTTCATGATCAACGTATTATCGACACAATCAACGCCTACAAGAAAAGCGAGCCGAATGATGTCGTTAATGAAATGCACTCGGTATTTGGCACGGAAATTGCCAATTTGCCCGCACCGCTCGAAAACTACTACAAACGTTATTTCACCGATCGCAGTAAAGTCGTCGGCTATGCTACAAACTATGAAAGTGAATTTACCTCGCGAAAAACGGCAATTACCAATTATGATGCAGAGCTTACGCAGCTCAAGTCGCAGATTGACCAGCAGGAGGCCAATCTGAAAACCAAGGGGGCGAGCATCGATCAGCAGCGCGCTCAATTGCAGCAGGAACGCAATGCTGGCAATATCGACGCATACAATGCCGGGGTAGCGAGCTTCAATGCGCAAGTTGACGCCTATAATAATGAAGTGAATTCGGCAAAAGCACTCATTGATCAATATAACGACATCGTGGCAAAGCGGAACGCTATCGTGCTCGAAGAACAGCAACTCACCCAAGCGCTGAACAGTCAGACGGTGCCACAAGCAACGCAATAGTGATAGACTAGGAGGACGATGGCTAAAAAACCAAGCATACAATACGTTTGCACGAATTGCGGGGCGACCTCGCCGACATGGTCGGGAAAATGCTATTCTTGCGGCGAGTGGAACACGATGCAGGAAGAAGCGCTGATTGCTGCACCCATCGCAGGTGGCGGCTCGACAGGTGGACGGGTACTCACGCCGGCTTCGGTTGACAGCTTGGTTGCGCATGATCAGCAGCGACTTATTACGCACATGCCTGACGTTGATTCGATCTTGGGCGGTGGTATTGTAATAGGAAGCGTGAACCTGATTGCTGGACAGCCCGGGATCGGTAAAAGTACCATTCTGTTGCAACTCGCGGACACCGTTGCTGCGGAGCACGACGTATTGTACGTGAGCGGCGAAGAGTCGGGGCATCAAATTGGATTGCGAGCCGAACGACTCGGCGCGCGCGCCGAACGTTTGCAACTTGCCACCAGCACGAGTGCCGACGACATTGCGCAGACCATCGCTACCAAAAAGTACGAACTGGTTATCGTTGACTCTATCCAGACTATTGCGACCTCCGCGATTGCATCGGCGGCGGGTAATGTGTCGCAAATTACCAACAGTACCCAGCTGATTTTATCGGCGGCGAAACAGTCAAACACTGCGGTGATTTTGGTTGGCCATGTGACGAAAGAAGGTTCAATCGCCGGGCCCAAAGTGCTCGAGCACGTAGTAGACGTTGTGCTTCAGCTCGAGGGCGACCGCTATGGCGGCTTTAAGGTGCTGCGAGCGACCAAAAACCGCTTCGGCCCTACGAGCGAAGCTGGTATTTTCGAGATGGACGAACAAGGCCTCAGTCCAGTTAAAAATCCGTCGGCTGCACTACTTGCGGAGCGGCAAATCAGTGATGGCTCGATTGTACTTGCTACACTGGAAGGTACGCGGCCACTGCTCGTGGAAGTCCAGGCGCTCGTAAACAAGACGAGCTATGGATATCCTAAGCGAGCGGCGAGCGGCATTGATCTAAATCGTGTTAATCTATTAGTTGCGATGCTTGAACGCCGCACCAAGCTCAAGCTCGCCGATCAAGATATTTATGTCAATATTGTGGGCGGCATGCGCATTACCGAACCCGCTGCCGATTTGGCAGTTTGTATGGCCATTGGCTCGGCGGCGCGCGGGTTACAGCTCAAAAGTAATGCGGTCGTATTTGGCGAAGTGGGCTTATCGGGCGAGGTGCGCCACGTGCCTTTTATAGAGAAGCGCATCGCCGAAGCGAAAAAGCTTGGCTTTGATGCCGCGATTGGCCCCATGCAAAAAGGCCAGGGCAAAAAATTATCTCTCCTTCAAGGAGTAGCTGACGTCCGCAGCGCCCTCAATCAATTTTTAGAAAAGGACTCGTAATGCAATTAATATTTCTGTTATTTTGTATTTTTATTTCGTACATGTTAATCTCGCAGCGCATGAATAGCTCGCTGCCATGGTTTGCAGCCAACAAGCGCCGCCGGCTGATCCTGGACAGCTGCGGACTCATTGATGGCCGCATCGTTGACCTTGCGCGCACCGGTTTTATTGCCGATGAGTTGATTATTCCACAATTTATTTTGAGCGAGCTTCAGTTGCTCGCCGATGGCAACGATAGCCACAAACGCGAACGTGCTCGCTTTGGATTGGACATTGCCAAACAACTGCAGGACGAAGCAGCGGTAACCGTTACAATCGACCGTACTGTATTGCAAGATGTACGCGCTACAGACGACAAACTGGTAGCCCTTGCCAAAAAAATGAATGCCTCGCTGTATACGACTGATTTTAATCTCAATAAAGTTGCTGCGGTAGAAGATGTACGCGTGCTGAACGTCAATGAACTAGCACAAAATTTGCGTCCAGTCAGCTTACCGGGCGAGACATTGAAAATCAAGATCGTACAAAAAGGAAGCAATCCAAATCAAGGGGTTGGATATCTCGAGGACGGTACTATGATCGTCGTTGACGGCGCTGCGCGCTACATTAATCGCACTGTTGATGTCACGGTGAGTCGCATGCACCAAACTGTTGCCGGCAAAATGGTATTTGGCCAGATGATGAAACACTCTGAGCATGATGGGCAATCAGCGCCTGCCGCTCATAGTGCTCCCGCAAGTCAACGCCAACAAGCAGCATCGGCAGCAGTTAATGATAAGCTTCACGCTCGACTTGTGAGGCACCGTCGCCCGGCACAACACCCACACGTATCAGCTTAACTCGAACTAAACTAAAACCGCCCTGTGTCAGAGCGGTTTTTATGTGGTGTGCGTACACCGCGGTTAGTCGTTATGGTGTTGGCGTAGTACTGCTGCCTGCTCCAATCGTAGCCGTAGCGTCGTATGATGACTCGTAAAGGACGCTATCGATGACTTGGCCAGTAATGGTAGTCTGTCCGGCAGTTGTAGGTGTGTACTGGAACGTGAGGTTAGCTGGTGAGGTTGAAACGTTCTGCGCGCTTACTTTTTGACCATTTACCAGGAGATTCACGACGCCGGGGTACTGATCGCTCGAAATGGCATGTGTACCTTGCGCGACTGCAACCGTAATAGTACAGGATGCGCCTACGGTACAGCCGTCTGGCACGGTAACGGTTATCGTTGGCTTCGCGTCGCTACAGTCATGGACATCGTCGTTAGCGGTAATGGTAGTCGAACCGGTGCTACCGCCATTCACGTATGGGTCCACCGAGAATGCATTATCGTTGCCGCCGCCGACTGTCTTCTTGGCTAGGTCTGGCGTACAACTTGTAGCCAGTTTATTCGATACAACGTCAATGGTTTGGGCAAGGTTGCTCCCTGATTTTGCAGTGTACCACGCGGGGAATATGTCGGTGCTTGGACTCGGTAGAATTGCACCAGAGCCCCAACCGCCGCGAACAACGTATGCTGGTAGCGTCTTGATATCGGTTGGCGCTGTCCAGTTCACCGGCTTCGTATTGAGCATGTCGTGGGCTTGTTCCATAAAGCCGCGAACAAGTGGCGTGGTCATGTATTCCATGCCTCCAGCGGTCATAGCCTTATTGCGGGTGTGGTAACCGACCCAGGCAACGACAGCATATTGGGTTGACCAGGATGTCATGAGACCGTCGAAGTTGTCGTTCGTCGTACCGGTCTTTACGGCGAAATCCCATCCTTTGTAGTGCTGGAACTTGTAACTCGTGGGTAGATAACTCGCATTTGGATCTGAAAGGATATTGTCGATGATGTAAGCGGAATCTGGACGAATAACCTGCTTCGGCTTCGGCTGGGTCCATTGGTCAACGGTATGGTTGCTGCTGTCGGTAATCTTGAGGATGTAGGTTTGCGGAATGTAATTACCAAGCCGCGCAAGGCTCGAAAGGCCGTTCACATGGTCGTTGAGGTGCAAGAAGGCACCGTCACCGATGGCTGAAGCGCCATAACAAGGAGCTTCATCTTGTTTGGTAGCCTGACTCACGTCAGTGCCTTGCTGGTAACAGGCATATCCATCAGTGTTGCCCATAAGCGCATCAGCGGTGCTAATAACTTTATCGGTTCCGACCGACAACATAGCTTTTACAGCAGGCACGTTACGGGAGCCAGCAAGCGCGTATCGTATGGTCAGCGGGCCTGGATAGTTGAAGTCGTAGTCCCACAAACAGTTCGCATTGTTGTCATGGGTTGGGCGATTCTTGTCGGTACATGGGTAGCCAGGCAGTGGTGATTGTGTGTCGTAGAGCACGGACCCAGCGCCGGCCCCCTTATACTCAACGAGTGATGCATAGTCGTATGGCTTAAAGCTCGACCCCGGCGGAACACGCTGGGCGCTAGCGAAGTTGATTTGTCCGTAGTCGGCGTTGCTAAAGTCAACACCTCCTACCTCGGCCACAACCTGACCGCTTTTCACATCTTCGGCAACCATGGCTTCATCGTCACCACCGTAACGCTTTACGTTTGGCAAGTTGTTGGCGACCAATTTCTCGACAACGTTTTGGAGGTCGAGGTTGACCGTTGTGGTCACTTTCCAGCCGCCGCGGTTGATAGTATCGGTACCATATTTGTTCTCAAGTTGTTGCTTGGCCGAAAGCACAAAGTAAGGTGCCTTAATGCCGTCATATTTTGGCTGCAACGGTTTTACTTGCGACAAGATGTCGACATTGATAGCGTCCTGAGCCTGCTGCTTGGTGATCATGTGTTGATCGGCCATCTGATTCAGAATGTAATGCTGACGATTGAGGAGCGCCTGCTTGTCGAAGTCGGGGCTATTTGGGGAATATATATCAGGTGACTGCGGAATAGCGGCCAGCATTGCAGCCTGCGGCAACGTGAGGTCTTTAGCGCTTGTACCGAAGTAATCGCGTGCGCCAATCTCGGCACCATATTCGATGCCACCATATGGTGCAATGTTTAGGTAAGCTGTCAGGATGTCATTCTTGGAGTATTCTTTCTCGAGCTCAGTGGCAAGGATGAGTTCCTTTACCTTGCGGGTAATCGTACGGTTATCGGTCCAGTTTTCGTTCAACTTCACGACTTGCTGGGTGATAGTGGAGCCACCTTGGACGGCACCACCACCTCCGAAGAGGTCGTGCGTGGCAGCGCGCACGATACCGCGCACGTCAAATGCACCATGTTTGTAGAAATCTTTGTCCTCGATAGCAACCGTTGCATTCTTCATGTATGGGCTGATGCTATCGCTTGTGACCGGAATACGCTTTACGGCATCGTAATCTTGCCACAGCACTGTCTGGCCCGTGCGGTCGTAATAAGTGATACTTCCACCAAGCTTATTACCCGAAATGTCTTTAATATTAGGCAGGTCTTTACGGAAGTATGCAAACACGCCTACCACAAGAATGAAGCACACAACGATGCCAATGCCGCAAATCTTTAACGCCATGATAGCGCCGTCGCGGCTAAACCAATATCGGGCTAATTGACGAGGGTGTAAGCGGTAGAGCATGCGCTTAAAACGCGTCTTTGGGAGAGCGCTTAGGTAGGCGGCACGGCGACGAGCCTTTGCATCCCGGCGAGCACGAATGCGGTCGCTCATACTACGATTCACTTTAAAGGTTGTACCACTCCTTGTGGTAAAGGTATTTTTGGTCGGGCGACGCCGCGGACCACTGCTCGGGGTACTCATCCGTTTCTCGTTGCTCCCTTATATTGCTTGAGGCTTTCTCACACGTATTATAGCAAATGGTAGGTAATTCAAGGCAATTACTTTTTTGTTTCGTTAAGCCGTGTTTCAGTCTGCCTCCAGATGCGCTATACTAAGCATATCTTATGAGCATGCCTGATCCCATTCGCCATCAATACTTCTATACCAAACGCTAACTGGTATATTTCATAATTATATAAGGATGTATAGTATGACGCTCTCCGAAAACGTACAGTGGCGAAACTTTGTAAAAGACAAAACATTTGATGATCTCACCTGGCTCGACACACCACGCACCTTTTACCTCGGTGTAGACTGTTCAGCCGACAGCATGACAATCGGCAATCTGGCCGTGTTTATGCTGGCACGTCATCTGATAGATGCTGGCTGGAAAGCCGTGTTGCTCGTCGGTGGCGCTACGAGCCTCGTGGGCGATCCGGGTGGCAAAGACGAAGAACGAGATCTCAAGCCAGTTGCCGAGATCGAAAAGAACGTTGAAGGTGTAGCCAGGCAAGTTCGTAAACTGTTTGCACATAACGATTTTGAACTTGTAAATAACTACGAGTGGTTCAAAGATATACGATTTGTGGACTTTTTGCGCGATGTCGGCAAGCACTTCAGCATGACCGAGCTCGTGCAACGTGATTTTGTTGCGAAACGCATAGGCGAGGGTGGTAGTGGCATCAGCTACGCCGAATTTAGTTACACATTGTTCCAGGGTTACGACTACTGGCACTTATTCAAAACGCGGCACACTGAATTGCAAATCGGCGGCTCAGACCAGTGGGGTAATATGCTTTCTGGTGTACCGCTCATTCGCAAACGCGAGGGTGCCGAAGTGCAAGCCATGAGCGCGCCATTAGTAATCGATAAAAAAACCGGCAAAAAGTTTGGCAAGAGTGAAGCTGGCGCCATCTGGCTTGACCCGGTACGCACGACGCCGACGGAGTTTTACCAATTCTGGGTGAATGTCGATGATGATAGAGTTGAGGATTTTCTCAAGTTTTACACTTTGCTCGACAAGCCAACCATAGATGATATTTTGTCGCACCACAAAGCTGAACCTGCGAAACGCATTGGCCAAATCGAGCTCGCTCGTGCAGTTACGGCGCTCGTTCATGGCGATCATGCGGCAGCAACAGCAGAGGTGGTTACGAAATACCTTACCGGGCAAGCGCCGATTGGTGAGGCCGACACTGCTGCTGTTGTCGAATTGCACAAACAGTTACCCCACGCCGAGCTGCCTGACGGTGCAAATGTGGTTGATGCGGTAGTGGTCACTGGTCTCGCAAGCTCGAAATCAGAAGCACGACAGCTCCTGCAAGACAAAGCCATCTACCTAAACGGCGAACCATGCACCAAACACGCGCTCGAAGCGTCCGACTTCCAAAATGGCCGTCTCTTGATTCGAAAAGGGAAAGCATTTAAAAATACAGCTCTCATTGAGCGCATTGGGTGATATACTCTATCGGTATGAGCACTACAAAGAAGAAATCAACGGCGGCTTCTGCTGCCAAGACTGCAAAAACGAAAACGAAAAAGCCGGCAGCAAAGCCAGCCAAGAAAGTAACAACCAAAAAGCCAACCGCAGTGAAGATGGAAAAAGCAGCGCCAAAAGCGTCAGCCAACGCCATACGTCGCGCTGATCAGTACAACGACCCAACACACAATTATTTGCACTACTGGGATGGCCGCGATTACGAAAACGAAGCCGAAGAGATGGCGATTAAGCGCCTGCTGAGCGGCAAGCACTTTAAACATGCCGTAGACGTCGGCGGTGGATATGGCCGCTTGTGTGTTCTGCTTGAGGATTATGCCGACAAAGTAACATTAGCTGAGCCAAGTCAGCAACAGCTCGACATTGCTGCTGATTACCTCAAAGACCACCCTCGCGTGGAACGTAAACTACTCCAGGCAGCAGACCTCAAGGAAAAGGCTGGCAGTGTCGATCTACTCACGATGATTCGCGTCATGCATCACCTGCCAGATCCCGCGCCAGAATTCAATGAAATCGCTCGGGTGCTTGCTGACGACGGCTATGCCATCATCGAGGTTGCTAACTTTGCGCACGCTCGTAATCGTCTTAAGTACCTCATGAAGGGTAAAAAGTTGCCGACAGATCCAGTCGACATCCGTTCGCGTATCAACCAGCGCAAAAACGAGATTCCGTTTGTAAATCACAACCCGCACACGGTTATGAAGCAACTCGGCCACGCTGGCTTCAAGGTTGAGCGCATTTTGTCTGTATCGAATCTCCGCAGTCCAAGCCTCAAAAAAGTCGTTCCCAAGAAAGTCATGCTTGCCATCGAGGGCATTTTGCAACCTACACTTGCCAGTTCATTCTTTGGCCCCAGCGTATTCTTCCTCGTCAAAAAAGGGTAAACATATAAAATAACCGGCGTTCAATAGTGTAGCGCCGGTTATTTTTCTATTCTTTTATTTCGGTTTCAGCGCGTGTAGCGACAATACCTTGTATTTTACGCAATCGCTGTTCGAGGCCTTCGAGTTCAGTATCCTCGACATCATGATGAACGTCCCGATAATCCTCCATCCCGACGTGCTCACGAATCAGGTTATCGACAGAACCATCTATCCAAAAAGAGTAGTGATTTGCCCAGAAGTCATCTATCCTGAGATCCTCCGTAACAGTTAGTTTAACAAGCCGTGTGTCTCCTGGCATCGGAGCACTAATACCCATTACGCCTTCGTCTCCCACGGCCATTACAGTGCCACGGTATACGCTGCCGCTTGCGCGATCCTCCGCGATCATAGTGGCATCAGTAGTCGGATCTGCATCTAGTATCTCGTTTCCTACGTTTAGAATATTTGCGATAAGATTTTCTCGATTTTCTGGATTTGGTCCGACTTCATTCATAGTAGGGAATTATAACACTCATTGTAAAAAGCGCAATGAAGCAACAACAGAGGAGTGACTTATACCTTATACTAAGTGGTATGACATTGGATAGTCCGCTCGTGGAAATTAAGGGCGTAGGCGCTGCTGTCGCGCAAAAATTCGCGCAGCTCGGCTTGCGTACCGTCGGTGATATTATTGACTACATTCCGCGGCGCTACGATGACTATTCGCAGGTGACGCCCATTCACGCTTTAAAGCCGGGTGCGGTGACGATTCAAGCCGAAATCAAGCAAGCGAAAGGTCACTACGTCCGACGCGGTATGCACATAACAGAGGCGGTGGCGAGTGATGCCACGGGCAGTGTGCGGCTCGTGTGGTTTAATCAGCCGTACCGGGAGAACGCACTCAAACACGGCCAGCAGTATTTTATTTCGGGCCAGTTCGGGCTCAGCAATCGCCATTTGCAGATCATGAATCCATCAGTCGAATTAGTAAATTCGTTTCCAGTGAACACCGCCCGCATCATTCCCATCTACCGCGAAAGCAAGGGTATTACCTCGAATCAGATTCGCAAGATCGTGCGTGAAACTGTGCCACTTATGCGTAAATTACGCGAAACGCTGCCAGAATGGCTTCTGGACGAATACGATTTGATGCCGTATGGTTCGGCACTCGAAATGATGCACTTTCCGGCGAGCCCAGAAGCACTGAGTGAGGCCAAACGCCGCCTGGGCTTCGAGGAAGTGTTCGAGCTCAGCATGGCCAGCCTCATGAACAAATATGAACTGCTAGCGGACCAGGCGCTCGCCATTCCGTTCAAAGAAGAGCTCGCCCGCGAGTTTGTAAAGCATTTGCCCTTCAAGTTGACTGACGCGCAGCGTAAAGTTGTGTGGCATATATATAATGATATGTCCAAAACCCAGCCGATGAATCGCCTGGTTGAGGGCGATGTGGGGTCGGGCAAGACCGTCGTTGCAACTATGGCAGCGATTATGGCGGTCGAGCAAGGGTTCCAAGTGGCGTTTATGGCACCGACTGAACTATTGGCGCGGCAGCATGCCGAAACTATCTTCAACCTGCTGCGGCCGATAGGCATGCAAGACGAGGTAGCGCTGCTTGTAGGAAGTCTCAAATCAAGCGAAAAAGAGCGCGTGTACCAACATGTGGCGCGCGGTGACGTAAAATTCCTGATCGGCACCCACGCGCTCATTCAGGAGAAAGTCGACATGCAGCAGCTTGGCTTGGTGATTATCGATGAACAGCACCGTTTTGGCGTGGAGCAGCGCAAAGCACTCATGGCCAAGGCTGGCCACATGCCACATCTGTTAAGTCTTACGGCGACACCAATTCCACGTAGCTTGGCGCTCACGCTCTATGGTGAGCTTGATGTGTCAGTTCTGGATGTTAAGCCCGGCGGCCGCAAGCCCATCATTACTAAAATCGTGTCACCAAACTCGCGCCCGCAACTCTATGTCGAGATCGATAAAGAGCTGTCCGAGGGCCGGCAAATGTTTGTCGTATGTCCGCTGATTACCGAATCGGCAACCATGCAAGCGAGCTCAGCTGAAAAGATCTACGAACAGTTCACCAAGCGCGACTTCAAGCATCGACGCATCGGGTTGCTCCACGGCCGTATGAAAGCTGATGAAAAAACAACAGTAATGGAACGATTTATTCGCAAAGAACTCGATGTGCTGGTTTCGACAACGGTGATCGAGGTGGGCGTTGATGTCCCAAACGCCAGCGTGATGCTCATCGAAGCGGCGGATCGGTTCGGACTGGCACAAATTCACCAGTTGCGCGGCCGTGTCGGGCGTGGCAGCGACCAAGGCTATTGCTACCTGATGATGAGTGATTCTTCGGCACCCCCTCGGCGGCTTAGAGCGCTCGAAAGCAGTAACGACGGATTCAAACTAGCTGAGCTCGACTTAACGTTACGCGGGCCGGGGGCGATTTATGGTACGATGCAGCATGGCCAACTTGACCTTCGTGTCGCTAAATTGACTGATGTAAAATTGATTGCCGAAGCGCGTCATGCCGCTGAGCGGGCTATCGAAAAAGGCGAAAATTTGCTACAATACCCGCAATTGTCCGCTCGTGTCGCGCGCCTGCGCGCCGTAACGAACTTAAATTAATATATGTATTCTGGATCAACACTCACGCCGCTGTCTGGCCGTATGCTAGGCGCTCACCAAAAGATTGACCGCGTTGCGCGCCGAACGCTGGCAGAGCTGCTGCATGAACAAAAAGGCGGCCAGCGACATTTCCCGAATGTGCGCACTATTCTCCGATTCGAAGGTAACAACGGCCCCGATGCCATCAAACGCAAAAGTCCCGCCCAGGACGAGCCATGGCATTTCGTGGACCCATTCGACGAAGCAGATGTGAAACTCATTGGCATTATTCAGGGTCACTACAAGGCGCTCGTGCAGGCGCTCAAAAAGGCAGATGACGTGCATGCAGCTTTCGAAGCGGCCTGGCTGTCGCATGCCATAGTCGATGGTCTTACGCCCGCTCATCACTACCCGTACGAAGAAAAATTAGCCGAGCTACGTGGTGGGGAAAACCGGGCCAGCCGCGACACAGTGCGCAAAAAACTCGTTATGCCCGGTGATACGCGCCGCGCCGTAGTGCGCAACAACTGGAAGATGTGGGGACCGAAGGGACTGCTCATAACCCACAGCTTGTTCGAGATGGGTGTGGCATTAGCAATCGCACCGCTCAAAACCAAAGAAGTATTGCCATCCGAAGAAGAGCTGCAAAAAATGCTTGCCATGGACTTTGGCCTGTGGTTCCAACATAAGGCGCGCGAAGTCGCCGCACTCAATATGTACGAGGCATATTATCAACACGGCTGGACGGCAAAACTTGCCCGCCAAGTGCGTCGTCATCTTGGGCCGATGATCGTGCAGGCCGTGCTGTTCGCATGGTATCGTGCGGCACACGAAGCAAACGTAACCGAGGCGAAATAATGCGCGTTATTGCTGGATCGCTTGGCGGACGATTATTTGATTCGCCCCATACGCACCGAACGCACCCCATGAGCGACAAGATGCGCGGCGCGCTCTTTAACATGCTGGGTAATATCGATGGTCTAACCGTGCTTGATGCTTTTGCAGGCACCGGCGCGCTCAGTTTTGAAGCAGTGAGCCGAGGAGCAAAGTCAGCAGTCGCTATCGAGCTTGATCGTTCGGCCCAACAAACCATTGCAAGAAATATCGCGGCACTCGGAGTAGAAGACAGCGTCACGCTTATACAAGCGAGCGCTGGGGCGTGGCTCCGCAAGCACCCCCACGATCTTTTTGATATCGTCTTGTGCGATCCGCCCTATGACCACCTAAAGCTCAACCTTAATCTGCTGCAACGTCTGGCGAACCGCCTTGCTGATACGGGTGTTCTGGTTCTTTCGTGGCCCGGTAGTGAGCCTCCATTCGATTTTCCCGGGCTTACCCAAATCGAACAGCGCAGCTACGGCGACGCGCAGCTGGTATTTTATCGAAAAGCAGCGTAAAATATCCTGGAAACCACGGGGATGTGGTGAAATTGGTAGACACGCTAGCCTTAGGAGCTAGTGCCGCAAGGCGTGAAGGTTCAAGTCCTTTCATCCCCACCATAATACGTATGAATTATTGTAATCTTCATCATAGCCATATATCGCCGGCGTCGATCGGGTAGCTTTTGTACACTAAAGCGCCGGTCACCCGGCGTTTTTCTTTTACAAATCTGATACAATCAATCTGAGGAAAATTTTTATGGCTTTATCTACCCAACCATATAAAGGCGCACGCGATTTTTATCCCGAGGACAAGCGCTTGCAAAAATACATGTTCCGCATCATGCGGGAAAGTGTCGAGAAGTTTGGCTACGAGGAATATGATGCGCCAATCTTGGAATCGCTCGATCTCTACCTTGCCAAAACCGGCGAAGAGATTGTGAATGAGCAAACCTACACATTCGAAGACCGTGGCGGCCGCAAAGTCGCCATCCGGCCCGAAATGACACCAACCGTGTCACGCATGGTGGCCGCGAGGCGCCAAGAATTAGCGTATCCGCTGCGCTGGTACAGTATCCCAAACCTATGGCGCTATGAACGGCCGCAGCACGGTCGTTTGCGCGAACACTGGCAACTCAACGTTGATATTTTTGGCTCGGAAGACGTCCAGGCGGAACTCGAAATTATTCGCGTTGCCGACAGCATTCTCAAAACCTTCGGTGCAACCCACGACATGTACACCATCAAACTGAATAGCCGCAAACTGATGGATTTCATTATGAACGAGTATCTGGGGCTCAACCAAGTGCAATCCTATACACTGAGCAAATTGATTGACCGCATGCACAAAATGCCTGCAGAGGCATTCGATGCCGAAGTAGAGGCGCTCTTTTCGCCGAGCCAGCGCGAAGCGGGTGCACACAACAAGCTCCACGGCTTACTTAAAACGAAGCATCTCGATGCTCTGCCAGAGCGTTTGCGTGAACTCCCTTCGGTAGTAGCGTTACAAAAGCTGCTCACGCAGCTCAAAGCAATGCACATCCCAAATGTTATTTTTGACATCACGGTTATGCGCGGTTTCGATTACTACACCGATATTGTGTTCGAAGTAAACGACACGCACCCAGAGAACAATCGCTCGATGTTCGGCGGTGGTCGCTACGACGGACTGGTTGGTTTGTTTGGCGTTGAACCAGTGCCAACTGTGGGCTTTGGCATGGGTGACGTAACGCTGCAAAACTTTCTCGAAGGCCACGACCTCATGCCAAAGTTGCGTTCAGAAACAGACGTATTTGCTATTATCGTTGGCGACGTGGCCGAAAAAGCCGAAAAAGTTATCGACGATCTACGCGAAATGGGCCTGCACATCGCTGTTGACTTTACAGGCCGCAAAATTGACAAGCAGATCAAAACAGCCTCCAAAAAAGACGTCCATTACGCATTGTTTATCGGTGAGCGAGAGCTCAAAGATGAACAGTACGTACTCCGCAACCTGCAAACTGGTGTCGAAGAACGCCACAGCGCTTCGCGCATCGTAAGCATTGTCAAAGATTACCGCGAGGACTAATCATGACAGCAAGCAGCCACGTGATCGCCGGCTGTTGCATTGCGCTTGTGCTTCCTATACCTGCGCTTGCGCTGCCTCTTGCATTTGCATCGCATTTTGCGATGGACGCTATACCCCATTACGGCGGTGACAGTCGCACGCCGATTGGGAGTAGGCGCTACAATCTCATGCTTGGCAGCGATATGGCGCTTGCCGCGCTCGTGCTCGCGAGCGTCGCATTGCGCCAGCCAACTCACTGGCCGTGGGTAATGCTGACCGGCATCGCAGCAGCCAGCCCTGACGTAACCTGGCTGCCGAGTTTTGTACGTGGCTTGCGTCACCAGTCACCCCGGCCTCGCAACTGGTTTATGCGGTTTCACGCTTGGGTCCAATGGTGCGAGCGGCCGCAGTTGGCGCTAGTGGAGGTACTATGGCTTGCGGTTTCTGTTTGCGTGCTTGCGGTTTTTCTGAGTAACAAATAATTCGCCGGATTCGTCCACTAGGCAAACAGTCCATCATCTGTTACAGTGAATACCTATGCAAGTATCAAAAAAGAATCTATCTGACACCAAGGTAGCGCTCACCATCAAGGGCGACTCCGAAATTCTTCAAGCAACGCACAACGAAGCGGTTCGTGCGCTCAGCAAAAATGTAAAAGTGCAGGGCTTCCGCGAAGGCAAAGCACCGCTGCATCTCATCGAAAAGCAGCTCAACCCGCAACTCCTGCAAACGGAATTCCTCGAGCGTGCCATCAACGCACTGTACGTGATGGCAATTCAGCAAGAGCAACTGCGACCTGTTGCGCAACCGCAGGTAAAAATCACAAAATTTGTGCCGTTTACGACCGTTGAATTCGAGGCTGAAGTCGAGGCAATCGGCGAGATCAAGTTGCCAGATTACAAGACAATGAAGCTCGAAAAGAAGGCAGTAAAAGTAACTGCTAAGGACGTTGACGCAGTGCTCGATCAGCTCAAACAGCGCGAAGCCGAAAAGAAAGAAGTGAAACGCGCTGCGAAGTTGACCGACCAAGTCTGGATCGACTTCGCCGGGAGCGACACCAAAACTGGCGATGTTGTCGACGGTGCCGATGGTAAAGATTACCCACTTATCCTTGGGAGCAAGACGTTTATCCCAGGTTTCGAAGACAACCTGATTGGTATGAAGGCCGGCGAGGAGAAAACCTTCGATATCACCTTCCCGAAAGATTACGGTGTGGCTGCCTTGCAGAACAAAAAAGTAACCTTCAAGGTTACGGTCAAGAAAGTCGAAGAATCTACCGAACCAAAAGTAGATGACGCTTTTGCCGCCAAAGTAGGCCCCTTTAAGACACTTGCCGACCTCAAAGAAGACATTAAACGGCAGCTCATCGCCGAGCAGCAGAATCAAGCTGATCGAGAATTCGCTGACGAACTTGTTATCAAAATCGCTGAAAAGACCAAGGTTGTACTGCCCGACAGCCTGATCGAAGATCAACTCAACCGCATGGATGCCGACGAGCGTCAAAACCTCGTCTACCGCGGCCAAACGTGGGAAGAGCACCTGAAGGCCGAAGGCGTAACCGAGGCAGAGCACCGCAAGCGTAACCGTGCACAAGCCGAGCAGCGCGTAAAGGTCGGCCTCGTACTTACCGAAATTGCTGAACGCGAAAAAATCGAAGTAACACCAGAAGAACTCGAGCTGCGCATCCAACTGCTCAAAGGCCAGTATCAAGATCCACAAATGCAAGCCGAACTCGACAAGCTAGAAAATCGCCGCGAACTCGCCTCACGGCTTATGAGCGAAAAGACGCTCAACAAGATTACTAGCTACGCCACGGCCAAAACCAAAACTGCCAAAGCCTAGCTATTCTTCCAGGAAGTACTATAACAGCTTCAGGAAAGGTAGATGGTGAGCCGAAGAAACAAATTAGCACTCTTGACGTTCGAGTGCTAATCGCGGTATGCTAGGTAGGTAACGAGGAATAACCGCATGAGCCAACCAACAAGCTACTTAGTTCCAACAGTAATCGAAAACGAAGGCCGCTACGAGCGCGCCTATGATATTTATAGCCGTCTGCTCAAAGATCGCATCATCTTTTTGAATGAAGAGGTGAATTCAGCGACCGCTAATATTATTGTGGCCGAATTACTCTTTTTGCAGGCCGAAGATCCCAAGAAAGACATTTACTTTTACATTAACAGCCCTGGCGGCAGCGTGTACGACGCGCTTGCTATATATGACACGATGCAGCATGTGAGCTGCGACATTCAAACTGTCGGTGTCGGTATGCAGGCCTCAGCAGCTGCATTCTTGCTTAGCTCAGGCGCGAAAGGTAAGCGTTTTGCGCTGCCAAATGCGACCGTTATGATCCATCAGCCATCAAGTGGCACGCGTGGTAAAGTGACCGACCAAGAAATCGATCTCAAAGAATCGCTGCGTATCAAGCGCTTGCTCGAAGGAATCATGGCAAAAAACACCGGCCAAAAGATCGAAAAGATTCACGAGGATATGGAGCGTGACAAATGGTTGACCGCCGACGAAGCAAAAAAGTACGGCATCGTTGACAAAGTTATCACCCAGGCGCCCAAGGCAACAAAGTAGTTGCCACAGTACACGTACAAGGTGTATAACGTGCGTAATGACAGCCGAACATTCATCTGAGCAGGCACGTATACCCGAGCAAGCGACGCTATACAGTGTTTCGCACTATGATCTTGCTCGAGAAGGGGAGCTGGGTGAATTTGTAGCAAAAGCAGTTCTGCTAGATTACTGGGGAAGACCCAGCAATGCCTTTACCTATTCCGGGAATGGCGGTCTTGCTGGTGAGCTCACACGCGCTCGTGAGCAGTGCGAGGCGCTTGAACATGGACTGGGAGCAGTATCCGAGGAATACATCGATGATACGGCTCGTGTTCGAGGGTACGCTTTTACGGGTCTGGAAACAGCTCAGGATTATGATGGTCAGGAGCACATGGGGTTGGTCGCTGGAGGCGATGCGCTTGCGGACACAGACGCACAGAAAATTGTAGCGCAATTAACACACGATCTTATGGGGCACTACCCATGGTGGGATACAGAGGTGACCGATAGCAATCACGCCATTACCATCTTGCTCGACGGGGAGCATATCCCCACTGAGCATGCATTTCCTACTATTGCAGAGGTCCGCGAGGCACTAGAGCGAAAATATGATCTTGGGTTTCCACCTATCGGTATTTCCGAACCAGCAGCACCCGATATCCCCCGATAAAATGTGCAATTATACTTGACATTTGAGGCTGCAGCGCGCAGACTCTACATTAAGAAGTAGTGTAAGCTGGGCAGTGCTGTAGGCTAGGTTAAAAACCTTAAGGAAAGCACCAAAAGTCCGTTGCTTAGGAATCTTCGCGCTACAAAATCAAAGCAAAAAGATATCAGCCTAACAGTAAGGGGAAGTGCTGCATTTATGGCAAAAGATACCACGACCGACGCAAAGCGTGTCACGAACGCCGGGACTCGGGTCTATTTCACTAAGCACGACGACGCCATCAAGCTGCCAAATTTGGTAGATCACCAGAACAAATCGTTCCAGTGGTTTATTGAAGAAGGCTTGGCCGAGTTGCTTGCGGAAATTAGTCCAATCGAGGATTATACCGGTACGAAACTATCACTGAGTTTTAAAGATTATTACTTTGATGAGCCTAAAACGACTGAGGCTGAAGCTCGCGACAATAATGTGTCGTACGAAGCGCCGCTCAAAGCTCGTGTAGAACTCACTAATAAAGTCACGGGCGAGGTAAAAGAGCAAGAAATCTACCTCGGTGACTATCCATGGATGACCAAACGCGGTACGTTTGTGATCAACGGCGCAGAGCGCGTCGTCGTGTCGCAGCTGATCCGCTCAGCTGGTGTATTCTTCACGGCTGATCAACATGGCGCCACTAATCTGTACGGCGCAAAAGTTATTCCTGGCCGCGGTGCATGGCTCGAGTTCGAGACTGCAGCGTCTGGTGCTTTGTTCGTAAAAATCGACCGCAAGCGCAAAATTGCGGTTACCACGCTGCTTCGTGCACTCGGTATGACTGAAGCTCATATGAAGGAAGCCTTCAAGCACGTCGACACTGGCAAGACAAGCCACCTCCAAGTCACTCTAGAAAAAGACCCGACTCGCGGGCAAAGTGACGCGTTGATTGAAGTGTACCGTCGCTTGCGCCCAGGGGACTTGGCGACCGTCGACAACGCTCGTGCACTTATCGAGAACATGTTCTACAACTTCAAGCGCTTTGATTTCAGCCGTGTTGGTCGCTACAAGATCAACAAGCGTCTGAACCTCGACGTGCCGAACACCGTTGAAAATCGTGTGATGCGCCTCGAAGATCTCACGGCGATTGTGTCAGAACTGATTCGCCTGAACAATACACAAGAACCAGAAGACGACATCGACAGCTTGGCAAATCGCCGCGTGAAATTAGTCGGTGAACTGGTGCAGCGCCAATTCCGCATCGGTCTGCTGCGCATGGAGCGCAATACGAAAGACCGTATGTCAATGAGCGAAATCGAGTCAGTAACTCCTGGCCAGCTCATTAATGCGCGTCCGGTTGTTGCGGCTGTTCGCGAGTTTTTTGCTAGCTCACAGCTTTCGCAGTTCATGGACCAAATTAACCCCTTGTCCGAACTGGCTCACAAGCGCCGTTTGAGCTCGATGGGTCCTGGTGGTCTTTCGCGTGAACGCGCTGGCTTTGAAGTTCGTGATGCACACGCCACCCACTACGGCCGCATTTGCGCCGTAGAAACACCGGAAGGTGCCAACATCGGTTTGGTGTTGAACCTTGCCAACTACGCCCGCATTAACGAATATGGCTTTGTTGAAACCCCTTACCGCAAAGTCACCAACGCCGTAACCGCAAAAGACGCCGCTGGCCACATCGCCGCAGCCGACCTTGAAGTTGACGGCAAAGTTGTCGTAAAAGCTGACGAGAAGATCACGGATGCAGCTGCCAAAAAACTGGCAGCCGTCAAAGATCAAATCACCTGGCCAGTGAAAGCTAAAGTGACGAACGAAGTTGTATACCTCGACGCCTCAGGCGAAGAGTCGTCTGTTATTGCAGGTGCCGGTAGTGAACTCGACGAAGATGGCTACTTTGTACAAGACCGTGTGAGTGCGCGTATGCACCTCAAGTCTGGTGAAGTTGACGCAAATGATGTCTCGTACATGGACGCATCCCGCAACCAGATTATTGGTTCAAGCGCCGGCCTGATCCCGTTCATCGAAAAGAACTATGTATACCGCTCGCTCATGGGTAGTAACCAGCAGCGCCAGGCAGTGCCACTGATCCAGCCATGCGCTCCATGCGTTGGGACTGGTCTCGAGGCATCCGCCGCCCGCAACACCGGTCAGGTTGTTTTGGCCGAAGCAGCTGGTGAAGTTACCAAAGCTACGGCAGAACAAGTAGTCGTAAAATATAAAGAAGGTAACGTAACCTACGAGCCGCAGCACTTTGTGCGCAGCAACGAAGGTACGAGCATCAACCAAAAAGTTGTGGTTAACACCGGCGACAAGGTGAAGGAAGGCGACGTACTTATCGAAGGTATGTCGATCCAAGGCGGCGAGCTCGCCCTTGGTAAAGACTTGATCGCGGCGTTCATGCCATGGTCCGGTTACAACTTCGAGGATGCCATCATCATTAGCCGGAAACTTGTAGAAGATGACACGCTAACGTCTGTGCACATCGTTGACTTCATGATCGAAGTCCGCGAAACAAAACTTGGGCCGGAAATCGTCACCCGTGACATTCCAAACGTCAGTGAAGACGCTTTGCGTCACCTCGACGACGACGGTATTGTTCGCATCGGTGCCGAAGTGCATCCCGGCGACATTCTGGTCGGTAAAATTACGCCAAAGGGTGAGCAAGAGCTGAGCAGCGAAGAGCGCCTACTGCGCGCTATCTTCGGTGAAAAAGCCAAAGAAGTTCGCGACACCTCACAGCGCATGAGCAACGGCAAGCACGGTAAAGTGGTTGGCGTGAAGATCTTCAGCCGCGAAAACGGTCACGAACTCAAAGCCGGTGTGCTGATGCAGATCCAGGTCTTTGTGGCCCAGATGCGCAAGATCTCAGTTGGTGACAAACTTGGTGGTCGCCATGGTAACAAGGGTGTTATCGCCCGCATTCTACCTGTCGAAGACATGCCATTTATGGAAGACGGTACCCCTGTTGATATCGTGTTGAACCCCCTTGGTGTGCCATCCCGCATGAACCTCGGTCAGTTGTTCGAAACGCACCTTGGTATGGCGGCTCGCGCCCTTGGTCTTAAGGTTGCTAGCCCATCATTCAACGGTGTGCCAGTAGAAAAGATCCAAGATTTGCTTAAAGAGTCGAAGCTGCCAGAAGACGGTAAACAACAGCTATACGACGGCCGCACCGGCGCGCCATTCGACGAACGTACCACGGTTGGCGTGATGTACATGATCAAACTGAACCACATGGTTGCCGACAAGATTCACGCCCGCTCGACCGGGCCATACACGATGGTCACCCAGCAGCCACTTGGTGGTAAAGCACAAAATGGTGGTCAGCGCTTTGGTGAGATGGAGGTGTGGGCACTTGAAGCGTACGGTGCCGCTGCAACTTTGCAGGAAATGCTCACCATTAAGTCCGATGATGTCTATGGCCGCTCAAAGGCATACGAGTCGATCATCAAGAAAACCGAAATCGTTGGGCCGAAGGTTCCAGAGAGCTTTAACGTGCTCGTAAAAGAACTGCAAGGTCTTGGCCTGAAGGTCGACTTGGTTCACTCCGACAAAGTTGTGGATGCCGAGCAAGTGCTCGCCACACATGTTATGGACGAGGCCGCACATCAATCAGATGTAATGGTGCCAGCACCACTGGCGTCGGATGTTGATGTTACCGAAGACACGTCGGTCGACGAATTTATGGTCATGGAAGATGTCAGCGACGATCTGACAGCAAGCGTGCCATCTGCCGACGATGATGACGACGTGGTAGCACCTATCGTAGACGATGAAGATGAAAATGAAGAGGAGGTAGCCTAATGCGTCGCTATTCATACGGCACCAATATTGCCGACTTTGACGCGGTGCGCTTGGCAGTTGCCAGCGCAGCAGACATTCTGGAATGGAGCTACGGTGAAGTAACCAAGCCAGAAACCATCAACTACCGCACTCAAAAGCCAGAAAAAGACGGTTTGTTCTGTGAACGGATCTTCGGTCCAGCTCGCGACATCAACCCGCACGATGCCAAATACAAGGGCGTTCGCTCTCGCGAAGCTGCCGTCGATAAGAACGGTGAGCTTGTTACCAAGAGTATTGTCCGCCGCGAACGCATGGGCCACATCAGCTTGGCGGTTCCGGTCGCACACATCTGGTTCCTGCGCGGAACGCCATCAGCAATCGGTTTGCTGCTTGGCACCACGGTGAAAAACCTCGAACGTGTGGCGTACTTTGCAAGCTACATCGTAAAAGGCGTTGACGCCGAAAAGCGCGACCACCTTCGTGCCGACAAAGAAGCAGAATTTGCTGCTGCCAAAGAAGCTATCAAGATTCGTTACGAAAACGAAGCTAAAAAAGAAGATGCTAATCTTAAGGCATTGGCCGAAGCTCAAACCAAAGAAACCGAAGAACTTACCAAAGACTTTGAACAGTACAAAGCACAGCTTGATAGTCTTGAGAAGCTTCGCTTGATGAGCGAAGTCGAGTACCGCAACTTGCCCGACGAACTTCGTGCACTGGTTACCGTCGGCATGGGTGGCGCCGCACTGAAAGATTTGCTCGAAGAAATTGACCTCGGCAAGCTGATTGCCGACCTCAGTGCTGAAGCAGAAGGTGCTAAGGGCCAGCGCATGAAGAAGCTCATGAAGCGCCTTCGCCTGCTGGAAAGCATGGAACGTGCCGGCATCAAGCCGTCGAGCATGTGTGTCAGCGTACTGCCAGTTATTCCTCCGGATCTACGCCCGATGGTGCAACTTACTGGTGGTCGCTTTGCTACCTCTGACCTCAACGATCTTTACCGCCGCGTCATCAACCGCAACAACCGCCTCAAGAAGCTCATCGAGCTTAACGCGCCGGAAGTTATCCGCCGCAACGAGCAACGCATGCTTCAGGAAGCTGTTGACGCTCTCATCGACAACAACAGCGCCCGCAGTGGTCGCGCTGTAGCTGCGACTGGTCAGCGCCGCCGCCTGAAATCTTTGAGCGATATGCTCAAGGGTAAGCAAGGTCGTTTCCGCCAGAACTTGCTTGGTAAGCGCGTTGACTACTCCGGTCGTTCAGTTATTGTTGCCGGCCCAGAACTCAAGATCAACCAATGTGGCTTGCCTAAGATGATGGCGCTTGAACTCTTTAAACCGTTTGTGATTGGTGAATTGATCGCCCGCGAGCAGGCTCACAACATTCGTTCGGCCACCCGCATGATCGAAACTGGTGAAACTGCCGTGTGGGACGCTCTTGATGAAGTTATTAAGGGCAAATATGTGCTCCTGAACCGCGCTCCATCACTACACCGTCTTTCAATTCAGGCTTTCCAGCCGGCATTGATCGAGGGCCGCGCTATCCAGCTGCACCCATTGGTATGTAAAGGGTTTAACGCTGACTTCGACGGTGACCAGATGGCTGTCCACTTGCCACTTTCAGACGAAGCACAGGAAGAAGCACGCACTATCATGGCTGCCAACATGAACCTTCTGAAGCCAGCCGACGGTTCGCCAATCTTGCACATCGAGCAGGACATGGTACTTGGCTGCTACTACTTGACCTACGATCGTCCAAGTGTCGGCAAAAAAGTTAAGCCATACCTGAGTCTCGAAGAGGCACTTATGGCACTCGACACTGGTGTACTCAAACTCCAGAACTACGTTCGCCTGCCATTCCGTGGTGAACGCCGCGAGACTACGCTTGGTCGTCTCCTCTTTAACGAAGTATTCCCGGAAGACTTCCCATTCCAAGATGAGCCAATGACCAAGAAGAAGCTACAGCAAGTGATGGCTGCCGTGTACAAGCGCTATGGCCAAGCAAGAACTGCAGAGATTGCCGACAACCTCAAGGATCTTGGCTTCAATTATGCAACGCGCTCTGGTATTTCGATGGGTATGGGTGACTTTGACAAAGTCGAAGGTATGCCCGCGGTACTCGAAGACGGTGAAGGCCGCGCTGCTGCTATTTCTGAACAATACGAGGAAGGCTTCATTACCGAAGATGAGCGCTACCGCCTTACGGTAGACAACTGGACTAAGATCGACACGCGCGTACAGGAACTCCTGGCGCAGCAAATGGTCGGTCACGAAAGTTCGATGGCTATTGCGATCACCTCTGGTGCTCGTGGTAACATCTCACAGATGAAAATGTGTGTTGGTATGCTCGGTGTGTTCTCGGACGCATCCGGTCGCGCTATCGAGCTGCCGATCAAGTCTGGCTATATTCAAGGTTTGAACCCGCTCGAATACTTCACAGGTACCCGCGGTACTCGTAAGGCCCTTATCGACATCGCCCTCAAGACTGCCGATGCCGGTTACCTCACACGCCGCTTAGTAGATGTTGCACAAGATGTCTTTACGCTTGACGTTGACGACAACGTCGATCTTGACCCAGGCTTTGCTATGTGGCGTGCCGATGCCGAGGAAATTGGCGTAACCTACGCCTCTCGCCTCGAAGGCCGCTATGCTGCCGAAAAGATTGACGGCCACGCTAAACGTGGTGAGCTGCTGAGCAAAGAGACCGCTCATGCTATTGAGGCCGACGAAAAGATTGACGGCATCAAGATCATGTCAGTACTGAGCTGCACCCCTGTACGGGGCGTGCCTCAGAAGTCATATGGTATCGACCCTGCAACGGGCAACTTGGTGGTCAGCCATCAGCCAATCGGTGTTATCGCCGCTCAGTCTATCGGTGAACCTGGTACGCAGCTTTCACTCGACTCTAAGCACCGTTCTGGTGCTGTGTTGGCCGACGATACTGCTCAGGGTTTGAGCCGTGTGGAAGAGTTGTTTGAAGTTCGTACACCAAAGGGTCAGGCATATCTCACGGATATTGCCGGTGTCGTCAATGCTTGGGAAGAAGGCGATCACTACGTCGTACAAGTTACGGCACACGAAAAAGAAACAGTCGTACTTGACCTCGCTGGCCGCACGGCTCAGGTCAAGAGCGGTTCAGACGTCGCAATTGGCGATGTCGTAGCTGCCAAAGCAGAAGGCGCTGAACCCCTGATCGCCCCAATGGCCGGTAAGCTGGAGGTATCTGGTGAACAGATCTACATCCACCCGGCTGCACAGAGCGTCGTTCGCTACGAGATTCCTGGCTTCAAGCAATTGTTCGTGAAGGATGGTGATAAAGTTGTTGCCGGTCAACGCTTGACTAACGGTTCAATCAACTTGCCAGAACTCATGCGTTTGCAGGGTGTAGAAGCTACCCAGCGCTACATCATGAACGAGATCTTGAAGATCTTTGCAGGTCAGGGTCAGAACATTGCCGACAAGCACCTTGAAATCATCGTGCACCAGATGTTCAGCCGTGTACAAATCGAGGACGCTGGAGGTAGCGAATTTGTTACTGGCGACGTCGTCAGCAAGTTGTCGGTTGTCGAAACAAACGAGCAACTCGCCAAAGAAGGCAACCAATTGATCAAGTACAACCAGTTGATCCTCGGTATTACTAAGGCTTCTTTGAGCACTGACTCGTTCCTGAGTGCTGCGTCGTTCCAGGATACTACTCGTGTCTTGATCAGTGCAGCCACGAGTGGCCGCGTCGACAAGCTCTACGGTTTGAAGGAAAACGTTATCTTGGGTCGCCGTATCCCTGTGGGTACCGGCTTTACCGAAGACGAAGTTGCATCCGAAGATACCGAAGAAACGCTCGTAGAAGCCTAGCTTTCTACGGCCCCTCAAAAATACCTGGCTCCTAGTGGGTCAGGTATTTTTTTGCTCTCGTGCTTTTAGGAGCTTCTGTTTGGTTTCGGCCAGTTGCGCTCGGTAATCAGCGATGTACATTCTATAGATAATGCTTGCGACTTCCGGCGAGGCGCCAACTTCAGGGTCATTGAGCAGCGCTTGCATCATTACTGGTGATTTAAAAAAGCGCTGACCCGTAAGTACTCGCTGAAGCGACAGATAGGTGGTGTCGAGTCGTTCGGCAAGTTTGTGGACATCTACATTTCCTTCTTGAACGATAGCCAATGCCAACCCTCTTGACGTTGTTTCATCTGGCTCTATGCTATGCAATGCGGGCCGTACGGGAGCTACAGCTGGCTTGGGTAGTTGGTCTGCAAGGTCTTCCAAACCTCGCTTCACAAGTTCCCGATGTATTTTATTCATACTGCGGTTGCCCATTGCTGAAATGTAACTGGACGGTGCACCAAGTTCATCGCCAATATCCTGGTAAGTTCGCGATGTATCACGGATCTGTTCGACGTATGAGCGCTGTTTTTCTGTTAAGAGATCATCCATGCGTACGCCAGCTCTCCTAAGTATCTCTTCTGTGGCTTGGAGTGCCGGCCTCAGTGCTCTGCGTCCCCATGTGGCATTGCCAGCGATTGCTTCACTGTCTGGACTTTCTGACATCGCAGCGTCTTGTAGGTTTTCTGATGACAGCCCTTCGTTTGGATCAACAATCTCAGTGCCGTCAAAATTCATGTCTACGGGTTGTAGCTGCTCATATGCGAAAGGATTGGGTTGGTTGTGCTCGTTCATTCCGGGAGTCTGTGACATCTCATGAGGCATATAGTATCCTTTGTTCAGGAATATAGCAGAGTCCCTTGTAAGCTGCAATATACATGCGGGCAAAAATATTAACCGAGCATTTGGCCGTTGTGGAGGACTCGCATCCGGGCAATCGTTTTAGCAGCCCTATCATTTGGTGCATATATTACTTGGTGTGTTGAGTTAAGGGTGGCGGTATGCGTCATGCCAACGCGATAGGTGAATTTTCTACCTTGCACCGGTTCAACGCTTGTCACTCTGGTTCCTGGAATGAGGACAGGGGCGAGCAGGAGGCCAAACAGCATACGCGAAAGGCCGCCCAGCACAGCCTTAGTGGTTTCGGGGTCTGGCTTGCCTGGCAACATAGCATGAAGGAGCTGTCGCGCAGCCTCCATAAGGCGTGGATCGTCCGCGACTTCTTGTGCATGTTCCTGCGTTTCTTTTGCCACTTCGGGCTGAGCTGTTTCTGGTGCACCATCTAGTGTCTCTGGGGATTTTTCTGGAGTCTCGGGAGTATCAGATACTTCGTCTGTGGCTTGGGCTTCGTCAACTTCAGGTGCTTCGTCTGGCTCGTCAACTTCAGGTGCCTCTGATGGTTCGTACTCTTCTGCGTCCGTACTTTCGTCAGGGTCTACCTCGGGAGGGTCGTCGTACTCTCCCGATCCTCCGGAAGATCCGGTATATGCAGGGGTATCGTATGATGAAGCTGCTTGGTCGCTAGACGCGTCCGGTATAAGTGTGCGACGCTCTTCCACTGGCTGTTCGCGGTCTTTACCGGGCAGCCATGTGCCATCTTTCATAACACCGAGCTCTGTATTGACGTTCGGGCCAGGGAGGTCTAACGCTTCCGGGGATTCGGTAGGCCCTTTAAATGTCACGAGCAATGTATTGTCGTCTTCGACTTCGGCGGTAAAAGGAAGGTCTGAGCTATTGACTTCTTCAGCGAGTTGAGTAACTCGGGCGACCTGGGCACCTTCACTCTCTTCTTGTGGCATTTCGGGGGCAGCCGGCGCGGCTTCGTCGGCGCCAGTCTTTTCGACTACCGAGGGTTGCTCAGAAGCCTTAGCATCCGATGTCTCCACGACTACCGCATCTTCTATGTCGTTAGGATCGTAAACTGGGGGTTCAGCTATGACTTCGATGCCCTCGTCCTCGGCGGAGGTTTCTTCAGGGTTTTCTGCCTCCGCAGTGGTCTCTTCTACGTGAGTGGTTTTTTCTTCTGGCTGGTCACTGCGTAATTCCGGCTCGGTTTGCGTTTGAGCGACTTCGTGTGGCATAGATGGCGGTTCATCGTGTTCGCCAGTTTGATCTACTGTTTCGCTCGGTGCGGCATTAGTAGAAGTCTCCGTTGGTTCGCTTGTTTCTGTGGTCGCCTCGGGTTCCGTGTCGGCGTAACCCTCGTACGGCACAATGCCTATGAGATCAGATTTACTGTCGACTGGGAGCTGTACAGGTTCATGGATTTCTGTACCATCGTAGCCCGAGCCGAATGTGCCTGGCACATATCCGAGCGTGGTGTCTGGGGGTATTTGTGGTTCAAAAGGAAATTCTATAGACATAATGAATTTTCAATTCTCGCTTGGCGTATTACGCATCCTAGGTGTATTATTAATTCTACTGTTCAGTTATCTCACAGTCGTGGGATGTGAGCAAGAGTTTTACCCTCTCAAATATAATAATATAGATTATCACCCTAACATTTCCGCATAATATAGACGGTAAAGATATGAGCATGGAATCACCTAACGAAAACTTTCCACCATTGTTCCCAAATCAAGGTATGGGCGAGATGCCCACAGCGAGCGCCTTTAACTTTCGAACCGTTGGGGACGCTTCACCTATTCGGCCTGATCAGTATCAAATTATTTCAGCTCAGGATCTAGTCCCCACTAACGACCTTATTACCGAAACAGCTGCTGTAGTGAATGAGGTTCGCGGTTCGGCTGAGTTACTTCCGTATACTGAAATGCCGCAAGTGCACATTAAAGGTCGAGCCATTGACGGCGAAACAAGAAACAACAACGGCGCGCCGGACGAAGGGGCGCATCCAAATCTCGGCGGTATCGTTAATGCGGCAACCGCGGGCGAGACAATTACGCTTAACATTAGGCGCGATCACGTCGGAGCACCCGTTCGTGTCGTAGGGAGCGAAGCATTCACTCCTGATAATCCTATAACGGGCCCTGCGGAAGACGTGGCTCCTATGGGGAATACTGAGCAGCAACCAAAAGTATGGGCCCGCATGATTCCTAAGCATCATGCCACTGCCGCAACTGATACGCAAGCCGCTGAAGATACTACGCAGGACCGGAGGGCTATGAACTTGCCTGACTTCCTCAGCAAGTATGATGGACCATTTGATGTACGCGTGGAAGCTAAGGGAGTTATGCCGGCCAAACATGAAGAGCTCATTGGCGATGTCGACGACAAATTATATGATGCGCAAAAAACGCGCGGGCCTAAGCAAGCTCAAAACATTCGCGAGTTACAAACACATTTAAACCGACTACATGAAGCTCAAGATACAGCCCTCGTTCAACAGGGGGTGACAATTGGTGCACCAGATGCAGTATCGTTAGCTAGAGCCGAGCGTGCAGCATCGAGCCTTTTTCCTTCCGACGCTTCGGTTACATGGACGGTAGAAAAAGAAAACGGACGAATTAAGAGTTACCCTAGTGCGAAGGATGCACTGGCAGCTGGAGCAAGCCTTGATTCACTTATGACAGCCGAGGAAGTACAGCGGCTTATTCAGTACCCAACAAGGGATGTACCTGGCTTCTCGATAAAAGAAACGGATGTTTTTGCTGCAAACCGCGAGGTAAGAGACAAAGGTCCTACTATCAAGCTTGCAGGCATATATGACAACGAAGGCAATTATTCCGGGCAGCTCGAGATTCCTATTCGCGAAATTCCACGCCACATGGCTGTTTTGGGAGCAGCAGGTAGTGGTAAGACGGCGGCTATAATTCAACTGGCTACGGGCGTCAAAGAGGCGGTTCAACAGGGTACATTTGATCCGGAAAACCCGACCAAAGACTGCGCTGTCATTTATATTGACCTCGAAAAGAATGGTATCGGTGAACAAGTCGCAAAAGGTTACGCTCGTAGTAGTAACCTTAGTGAGGAGAACCGCACCGTGCGTGTTATACGTCCTGGCGAAGATACGGTTCAGGCAAACATAAATCCACTACAACCAGTAGGCAGAAATACTCCGCTCCAGCAAAAAGATATTGCTACGAGTGCTTTTGCATCTCGCGTAGAGGACGCAGATGCAAAACGTGTTTTAGGTAAGTGGGGCGGCCAGGCAATAGGTGAAGCATATACGATGGTTGGCGCTAACCTTGCGACTGGCAAATCCGATTATGAATGCGATACACCGCCGACGCCTGACCTGCGAGTTGTTGCCGGCCGGGTTCCAGCGGTGCTAGACAAAGGATACGGCGCTGGCGTGTCCCAGGTGAGCGGTGATATTAAAGTATTTGCCAGTAGTGAGGCCGACCAGCCAACACAAGGAAGCGGAAGTGACCTCTTTGTTGAAGGATATCAGGTTGATTTTAGCAAGTTGACAAGTGGCGGCACAACCGTGTTTGAGCTTGGAGAGATCAAAAATACGGGTGACAAGCAGATGGCCCTTACCACAATCTTACGTAGTGTTGACGCAGAACTTCAGAAGCTTCACCCATTGGATGATGCAACGTCGCCTGATGTTATGATTATTATTGACGAGCCGGGCGCTGCCTATAACAACAACCCCGATGGTCAAGACAATGCACGATACTTAGCAGTAAGCCGTAGCCGCGGTATGGCTCAGGTGCTTCTGAAACAGGGAGGTGTCAAGGATCTACACCCTGATGTTCGCATCAACACAAGCAACAAACTAATCATGAACGTTGGTGCGGGCGAAGACCTTGCTGCTATTTCACAAGACTTCGCACTGCCCGAGGATGGACTTCGCGAACTTGTTGGTGCTGAACCAGGTGAGGGCGTATTCCGCGGACCTGGTATGCAAAAACCAGTTCGTATACGCACGTTCGACCCTAGACAGCAACCCCTCTTGCATGAACCGATTGTCGAAGGCCCAGAAGCCCTGCTCGACAAGGGAGCTGATAGGGAATTCTACACGCGCGACGTCAGGCGTGCAGCGCGGGATTTATTACAAGGTAACAATAATAAAAATAAGCTCGGACTGCAGATATTGGGCCTTGCCGAGGAAAACATCTTGCTGCAAACTGGAAATGCCGAAGGCTTGGCAGCACCCGCCGGGAAAATTCTTGAAGAGTTAAATAAACTCGATCCAAAAGTCCGCGATTGTGCTGTCACCATGGCCCTCACGGAACAAGTTACTGCTCGTCCTGATATTATGCACGCTATGACTCGTTTAGATCTCACCACAAAACTTCGCGACTTTATACTTGACAGTGCCGATGGCAAAGAGCCATCTGCAGAGCCAGATCTCCGATTAACGTTAAACAATTCGCGTTACAACGCCGTAAAGCGCAACGTCGTGCCACCTGCGCTCGAACTTGGACCGATTGCCGACATATTAGGTGAGTCCGTCAAGGGTCAAGATGGATTTGAGCAATTTCGTTCTATTCAGGCGATGGAATCACGTGCCTTTATAAACGTGTTGAAACTTGCCTTACTGACAGGTGCCGGCGAAGAGGTCAAGCCCGAAGCTGCACAAGCTGCGCTAAGTGACTTAGGTAAAATCGTTGGCTTGCCAACGGAAAAGACGGCGGAGGTCATACGCGCTAACATGCAGCAGCAACTTGCGCGACCTCTTAGACCAAAAGAAGAAGAGTTCCTTAGTGGTCTGGAAACAAAATTAAAAGAATCTGCTGAGGCCGAAGAAAAAAGAGCGCAGGAATTGGCAGATCAAACGGGGCAGCCAAAAGCGCCACCTATGCGGATCACCTACGGGTATGTGGGCTACAGGCTTGACCAGCACATTAAGCAGCATCAGGCGAAACCCGCCATAGATATGAGCGATTGGAACGAAAAATACGGCGAGATATTTACCGGCCAGACCATGGGTGAGCTTTACAAAGATGTTGTTCGACATGAAGGTGAGTATATGCGAGAACATAACTATAAGGTCAACACGTTCGAAATGATATTAGCGCCCGAACTGATCAACCGCGACGGTGACATTGCCATCGATCGCGTCGTTCGTGGTTTAGGTCGAGCTTCAGATCCTCATGGGGCGGCAATTGAACGCCAGAAGAGTGCACCTACGGCTGCGAGTCCGCTTGCCGCTTACGCCTTACGCGAGGACTTGCCAGCTCTCTTTAATCGTACCGCAAGTAGCGATATTAAGGATTGGTCGGAAAGGATAGGCGTCGAGCTTATCCATAGTCCAGATATCGATATGCCACGGGGTTCTCGACTTTACCTCCAAGGTCTCTATAATGATGCTATGACCACATTGCGTGTAAATGGTATGAAATTAAATCAAAGAATTATAGATGTTGCCCAGGCAGCCCAGCAAAATAAATCATAACGAGAATCACAGATATGGAATACGGAAAACAACCTGAATTATCCCAAAACGCCTGGACTGGCGGCATGCCAGTGGCACCGACTGAATTTCCTGGTGCCCCAGCCGACCGGCCAGTTATCGGCGGCTTTCCTCAGCGCGCCGACTACTACCCGCAGCCGCCGGCCATTGTGGAGCAAACACCGCCAGAAATAACTGAGCCCCCCCGCCCATTTACCGAAACGCGCGCGGTACCCTCAGAAACAGCTCCAGGACAACAACCGAAAAGCTTCCAAGAATTCATTACGGGCAAAGAGCGTGCTACCTTCGTGGGTACGCGGGCACTCTCTGAAAGTCAGTTGAATAAGGCCGTCGATGCCCATATAGAAAAACTTCCTGCTGGGTCAGTTGTTTTTGTGGCTAACTTAGGTTCGGGCAGGACCGAACTAGCTCAAGAAACGGATCGTCGTGCGGTCGTAAAGAGCAATATTCTTGATGAGAACGGATTATTGGGCCAAATGTCGGTCAAGAATCGCGCACGTACCTTTGGAGAAGCAACAAGTGCAAGCGTTGGCGACGAATCAAAAGCTGTGATGCACGCAAGCCTTATTGAAAAGGCAGAGCGGGCCATGCGCCGTGCAGCAAAAATGGAGAGCCCAGATCAACCAGCGGGCATTATCCCTCTTGTAAAGGTCCGCGATACATTACGCGTTATGGCAGAGCGGGCTCGCCGCGATAAGAGTTATGGTGAATCCCCGACACTTACGAGGGGAGAACGCACGTGCGCCGAAGAAGCGATCACGCCCGAGGACGCACAGACAAATGCTGCTGCAATTAGTGAAGTAAGCCGCTATTTCGACGAACTCTTCGAAAGCGACACCCCTATGAGCTTTGCTGAGCAGCGGCCTGCTATCGAAGCAAACACTACAGGCCAACCGAGTGCGGAAAAGCCGGTCAAAATGCTGCACGTAGGTGTCTCTGGTGATGGCGTAGAACGTCAAGCCGCCATTCGCTTATTAACGACTGCGATGCGTAAAACGATCAGAGCCGGCACCCCTCACGGTAGGCCCGAAGGCCTTATCGTTATCGGTGCTGATCAGATCTCTGATCCCGCCATACATCAACAGCTTCGCACGGTATGTGACGAACAGGGTATACCGTACTTGTATACAATTGGCGAAGTGAATGAAGAGAGCATTAAGCAGGCGAAAGGTACGCTCGTAGTAACACCTATTGATACTGGCGAGGCAGGGCCGCTCGAACAGGCCGCACCAACACGTCATGGCCAGCGCATTAGCGGTGCCAACGATTCGGTAAGTGGCAATGTTGGGCTATCTGATGGCGACAGTTATGGCTACGGTTTTACAAATGGTGGATTTGCCAACAGTTCCAACACAGGTGGTTCGTGGAGTAATACTGGTGGCATGACGTACGGCAAAACTCAGAACCTTGAATATGGCCCGCAGTCAATGCTGCCAAGCTGGGCGACTAATGCAATTACGCCCGATCAATTTGCTGTTGTATCAGGGCAGGAAGGCTGGTTGTTCGATGCTGACACAGGCATGCTTATTAGTGAATTTCCGCCGAAGCCAGCCGGCGAGCCCGAACTGCTTGATGTAGGTGAACGTCTAGACAAAATAAAAACTGCCCTAGGAGAACAGAGCCTTCGCCAGCAAGATGCTTCGCAGGCACTTGAACAGGGTAAGGCACCAAACAGGGTCAGGGACAATTCGTCAAGGCCGGCCGCAATAGGGAGTTCAGTAACTGACGCATTGAGCCGCGGCTATCGCCAGAAAGATGCCAAAGCACCAGAGGGTTTACCACCTCCAAATATTCCTCCGCGCCAACTGGGTAACCAATGGCGTGCAGATCACCACTATTACAATGGTAATATGCGTGGCTTTGACAATGTTCTCAGGCAGAAATACGATGACCTAGTTAAGGCCGGAGAAGTCGATGGTGATATTGAATCATTCAGAAGCTGGAAAAGAAAGCATGGCGTATAGCCTTTGAAAAACGCGCCAGTTCTGGTACAATACCAAGTACAACATAAACAATCCGAGCCAGGGAGTCACACATGGACAAGAGTTGGCACTCGCCATGTACCCTGTTTGCGGGTAGATTGTAAGGAGAATTAATGCCAACAATTAATCAATTGGTTCGTAAACCACGTGCCAAAGTGACTGGCAAGTCAAAATCGCCAGCTCTTTTGAAGGTGGTGAATAACCTCAAGAATAAAAATTACCGCAAGCCTGCGCCATTCAAGCGCGGTGTTTGTGTTAAGGTCACCACCAAGACCCCAAAGAAGCCAAACTCAGCCTTGCGTAAGGTTGCACGTGTGCGCCTTGGTAACGGCGACGAAGTGTGGGCTTACATCGGTGGTGAAGGCCACAACTTGCAGGAGCATGCAGTGGTGCTCGTACGCGGTGGCCGCGTAAAAGACCTTCCTGGTGTGCGCTACCACATCGTTCGTGGTGCACTCGACCTGCAAGGTGTTGCTAACCGCAAACAAGGCCGCTCGAAATACGGTGCGAAGAAGGAGAGCAAGTAATGCCACGGAAAGTTACCAAAGCGTTAGTTCGCGACATTCAACCAGACCGCATGTATAACAGCGTTCAGGTTCAGCGCTTGATCAATCGCGTGATGCGCGACGGCAAAAAGCAACTCGCTGAACGCCTCGTATACAACGGCATGCAGAAAGCTGCCGACAAACTCAAAGTAGAAAACCCACTTGAGTGCTTTGAGCAAGCGATGAAGAACATTCAACCACATCTCGAGACCCGCTCTCGTCGTGTCGGTGGCGCAAACTACCAGATTCCATTCGAAGTAAAAGGCCAGCGTCAAAATCACCTGACAACCATGTGGTTCGTACAGGCTGCTCGTGCCCGCAAGGGTATCGGCATGGCTGACCGCATTGCTGCTGAGCTTATTGACGCCTTTAATAGCCAAGGTTCAGCTGTTAAGAAGCGTGAGGATGCGCACAAGATGGCTGAAGCCAACCGTGCATTCGCGCACTTCGCCCGAGGCTAAGTTACACATGGCGGGCACTGAGCTTCCACTACAAGTCACTCATCCGGGGGCTCCGGACACTGATTTGATCTTTATTGATGGCCAGCGACCGCCGCACTTCGCAGTTATTAGAACTGCCGAGGAAGGCACAACGACCATGCTGACATCAGCCGGACTGTTTGATAGAGAAGGGCTCAACATCTTCTACCACCCAGACCCGATAGCTGATGAGGATAAAAATCGCCTCTACGAACTCTTAGGTCAACATCCGTATGCGGTTGATTTAGAAGCTTCTATTATAGGTGAGTATCCAGGAGGCGTTGTTGGTGCGGCGCATAACCTCGCGAAGTTGGTTCTCGGCTCTGAGCAGACTAAATAATTTTAAGGAACACTATGGCAGGAAAATATAAGATCCAAGATCTCAGAAACATTGGTATTATTGCGCACATTGACGCAGGTAAAACCACGACGACCGAAGGTATTCTGTACCGCACTGGTCTAAAGCACAAAATTGGTGCTGTTCACGAAGGTGAAACGACCACCGACTGGATGGCCCAGGAACGCGAACGCGGTATTACCATCGTGTCTGCGGCCGTAACGTGCTACTGGAAGAACAAGCAGATTAACATCATCGATACCCCTGGCCACATCGACTTTACCGTTGAGGTGGAGCGCTCGCTTCGCGTACTCGACGGCGCCGTGGTTGTGTTCGACGGTAAGATGGGCGTGGAATCACAGTCCGAAACCGTATGGCGCCAGGCCGACAAGTACAATGTGCCGCGTATTTGTTTCATCAACAAGATCAACCAAACCGGCGGCGACTTCTACAAATCACTCGAGAGCATCCACAACCGCCTAAGCAAACGCGCGTTCCCGATTCACCTGCCGATCGGGTTCGAGCAAAGTGTGAACGGTGTAGTTGACCTCGTAACTATGAAGGCCTATAGCTATAAGGAATTCACCGACCACGAGCTGGTCGAGGGTGAGATCCCTGCCGATATGCTCGATGAGGCTAAGAAATATCGCAGCTTACTTATCGAAAACGCAGTTGCCGAAGATGAAGCCTTGCTCGAAAAATTCTTCGAGGTTGGTGAAGAAGGTCTGACGGAGACTGAAATCAAGCAAGCTATTCGCAGTGCTATTTTACATGGCGACTTCTTTGCGGTAACTGGTGGCGATGGCCGTGGGGTGATCGTCGAAAAACTGCTCGACTTGGTCACCGAATTGTTGCCGAGCCCAATCGACCGTGGCTCTACGTGGGGCACCCATCCTAAGAGCGGCGATGAGATTGAACGCAAATCAGACGAGACACAGCCATTTGCAGCGCTGGCCTTTAAGATCGCAACCGACCCATTTGTAGGTAAGCTTGCATACTTCCGCGTGTATTCTGGTAAATTGCAAGCCGGTTCATACGTACTCAACTCGTCGACTGGAGAAAAAGAGCGCGTGGGCCGCATCGTTCGCATGCAAGCCGACAAGCGTGAAGATGTTACCGAAGTTTCTGCTGGTGATATTGCTGCCATTGTAGGTCTGAAGGGTACGACCACTGGTAACACCTTGTGCGACGTTAATAATCCGATCGTTCTGGAGAGCATTACATTCCCCGAACCGCCAGTGTCAATCGCTATTGAGCCAAAGACCAAGGCCGACCAGGAAAAGATGAGCATTGCCTTGCAGCGCTTGGCCGAAGAAGATCCAACCTTCCGTGTGAAGGTCGACGACGAAACCGCGCAAACGATCATCTCGGGAATGGGTGAGTTGCACCTCGACATCATTGTTGACCGTATGAAACGCGAATTCAACGTTGAGGCTAACATCGGTCAGCCACAGGTTGCCTACCGCGAGACGATTCGTAAAGATGCTGTCGAAGTCCAAGGTAAATTCGTCCGCCAATCTGGTGGTCGTGGTCAGTACGGTGACGTATGGCTACGCCTGAGCCAGAACGAAGCCGGCAAGGGCTTCGAGTTCATCAACTCGATCAAGGGTGGTGTTATCCCTGGCGAATACATCAAGCCGGTCGAGCAAGGTATTGTCGAGGCCATGAACAATGGTGTTATCGCTGGCTACCCGGTAGTTGATATCAAGGCTGAGCTCTACGATGGTAGCTACCACGAAGTAGACTCCAGCGAAATGGCCTTTAAAATTGCCGGCTCGATGGCACTACAAGAGGGTGTCCGCAAGGCGACCCCGACCCTCCTCGAACCAGTTATGAAGGTTGTTGTCGTTACCCCAGAAGAATTTATGGGTGACGTCATTGGCGACCTCAATAGCAAGCGCGGTCGCATCGAATCGATGGAAGATCTGCCTGCTGGCGTCAAGGAAATCACCGCCTTTGTGCCGCTTGGTGAAATGTTTGGCTACACAACCAACTTGCGTTCTATGACGCAAGGTCGCGCCAGCTCAAGCATGGAGCTTGATCACTACGCCGACGTACCAAACAACGTTGCCGAGGCGATCATCGCTAAGCACGCTAAATAATAGGTACACGAGCACTAAAAGACGCCCAGAAACAAGGGCGTCTTTTTATATTGCGCTGGCGATGCGTGCGCTGTACACTGAGGACTACGATGCAAGAACAGTACGACCTGGCAGAGCTGCGTCGACAGATCGACCGTGTCGATGAGCAGCTTGTCCAGCTCTTGAATGAACGTGCCCGCTTATCGCTCCAAGCCGGCATCGCCAAGAACTGGAAAGATATCTATCGTCCGGAGCGCGAAAAACAAGTCGTGAGCCACGTAACGTCAGTCAGCAATGGCCCGCTTTCTAACGAAGCAGTAACTGAAATCTTTCAAAAAATTATAGAGATCTGTCGCGCCATTCAGCGCAATAAATAACTACCAGTTGCCGCCCACACATTGAGTTGTACCAACTCGAATACCGTTTCGCTGTGACTGTCGTACGCCCTCGACGCCTTTTACCCCCATTGCACCGAGCGACCATAGGGCTGCGCGGTAGGTCTGCAACTCTTGATCTGTTTGAGCCGCCACTTCTGCGCGCTCTTGGTGGTGTGCTTCCATAAAGCGCCGGTAAAGCTCGGGCGATACATTAGCGCCAGTGGTGAACGTGATATTTGTTGTTCGTGGCCCGCCAGCATGTTCCCGCAGGTATACCTCAAGTCCGGCACGAGAAAGCGCACCGGCTGGTTCAATATTTCGGCCATACCGTTTGCTAAGATACGCCATTGCACCGCCGACCTGACCTTTGCTAACCGTCATGATTGGTGTTTCGACGAGCATCGCCATAGTCAAGTTTCCAGGTATGGCGAAGGTGCCATCATTATCTGCGTCATAATTACCATTAGGAAACAAATCTTCGATTGACTTCCAGGGCCTTCCGGACGTATAGTGCTGCGCGGCGCGGTTGGAGAGGTCGCCACCCGCCATTTGGACTCCGATAAGCTCTAGGTCGATATCGTTTAAGAGTCCTTGTTCGTCGGCATATCGGCGTGCCATCTCAAGCCCGCTAATAAGTCCGCCGCCGCCAACCGGCACAAGCCAGCGAACTTTGCCTACCACGCCGTGGTTGCGCATTGATTGAATCACCTCTAGGCCAAGCGTACCTTGCCCGGTAATAACGTCTGGATGGTTGTATGGTGGAAGAAAATGGTGACCGTCCTGTTCGCCGAGTTCTGTAGCGCACTTGATCGCGGCTGTGATGTCGGTGTGTACAGCCTGTACATCGACGCCAAGGCTCGTCATATTGTCCATCTTAACGCCGCTTGCCGAGTCGGCTGTTTGTGCATGTGCCTTCACGCCGATTAAACGAGCCGCTAGACCGGCCGAAGCGCCATGATTGCCGGCAGTCGCCGTATCTAGGTCCGTAAGCGGCACGCCAGCTCGCTGAGCATGTAATTTAGCTTCGAGCGCAGCATTAATCGCTCCTCGATCTTTGTATGTACCTGTTGGGTTATCGATCTGGCTTACATCGTACACTGTGTGACCGTACAATACGGGTGCTGGTTGCAGACGGGCTTCCTGAATATCTTCTTCCCGAAATAATAGATCTCGCCCGCACTCATAGAAAGCATCGAAGCGCGGCTTGACCTCGCCATACAGCTCGCTGAGTGTAGGTACGGCGTCTGTTTGTATTGCTAATAATTCAGTAGCCATGGATTTTCCTTCCATATAAAAAGCCCCGAGGGTATCCCCGGGGCGTTGGTGGTTATGTTCGTATTATTTTATGCGTGTACCATCAATCGACCCCGAGTGGGGATAATAATGATGGCAATAATTTGTTTGCTCACGCGCAACATAGAAACAAGTATGTACTCGTCGCTCGCCATTTGCAAGTTTTTACTTTACACTAGAGATGATTTCCGCTACAATACGTGGGTCACTGGTGTGAGTATTTATCCTCATGCAGAAAACATTTAGTTATTAATTAAGGAGTCTTTCCCAAATGGCAGACACATTTGACCGAAGCAAGCCGCACGTGAACGTTGGTACTATGGGCCACGTTGACCACGGTAAAACGACTTTGACGGCCGCTATTACGGCTGTTCTCGCTAAGCGCCTTCCGAGCGCTGTTAACAAACCAATCGCGTACGACCAGATCGACAACGCACCTGAAGAGCGCGCTCGTGGTATTACCATCGCTACCTCGCACCAAGAGTACGAGAGCGAAAAACGTCACTACGCACACGTTGACATGCCTGGTCACGCCGACTACGTCAAAAACATGATCACCGGTGCCGCCCAGGTTGACGGTGCTATCCTCGTGGTGTCTGCCGCTGATGGTCCTATGCCTCAGACTCGTGAGCACGTATTGCTTGCTCACCAGGTTGGTGTGCCAAAGATCCTCGTGTTCCTCAACAAGATGGACCTCGCCGACCCAGAACTCGTTGACCTCGTCGAAGAAGAGGTTCGCGAACTCCTCGAAAAGAACGGTTTCGACAAGGACTGCCCAATTATCCGCGGTTCTGCAACCAAGGCTCTCGAAGGCGACGCTGCCAACGAAGACGCTATCATGGAACTTGTGAAGGCTATGGATGACTACATTCCACAGCCAAAGCGCGAACTCGACAAAGCATTTTTGATGCCTATCGAAGACGTATTCTCGATCAAGGGTCGTGGTACGGTTGCAACCGGTCGTATCGAGCAGGGTGTTGTGAAGATCAACGACGAAGTTGAAATCGTTGGTGTTCGCCCAACTCAGAAATCTGTCGTAACTGGTATTGAAGCCTTCAAGAAGCAACTTGACCAAGGTCAAGCAGGTGACAACGCCGGTGTATTGCTTCGCGGTATTGAGCGCGACGACATCGAGCGCGGTCAGGTGATTTGTAAGCCAGGCTCGATCACTCCTCACACCGAGTTTGAATCAGAAGTTTACATTCTGAACAAAGACGAAGGTGGCCGTCACACGCCATTCTTCAAGGGCTACAAGCCTCAGTTCTACTTCCGCACGACTGACGTCACCGGTGAAGTTGAACTCCCAGCCGACAAAGAAATGGTAATGCCAGGCGACACCATAACCTTCAAGGTTAAGTTGCTCGCTCCAATTGCCATGGACCAGGGTCTTCGCTTCGCTATCCGCGAAGGTGGCCGTACGGTCGGCGCCGGTGTTGTAACCAAGATCATCAAATAACAAGCTAGGGAAAATAGCTCGCACATTTCAAAGGAAGAACAGCAATGGTAGCAGAACCAAAGAAAGAACAGAAACAACGGATCCGTATTCGCCTCAAGGCATACGACCACAAAGTCATCGACCAAGCTGCAAAGCAGATCGTTGACACTGCGCTTCGCACGGGCGCTACCATCGCTGGTCCAATCCCACTGCCAACTGACCGCAGCACATTTACGGTTGTAAAAAGCCCACACGTGTACAAAAAGGGTCGTGAGCAGTTTGAAATGCGCGTTCACAAACGCCTTATCGACGTTACTGATCCAACACCAAAGACAATCGACTCATTGATGAATCTCTCACTGCCAGCCGGCTGTGATGTAGCCATCAAAATGTAACAATACTTGTTACGAAAAAAACAAAAACCGCTCCCAAAAAAGAGCGGTTTTTACATGGTAAGGACATACACATGGAATACTCAGCTAAAGACTACATACCCATAACGGACCCCCAACTAGTACATGTACTGGAAGATGCAGGATGCATAGGCGATCCCGTTCAAATGAACGATTCTGTTGATCCACGCTACGGCGAAATTACTGAAGGTACTGTTATGGTACCTGCACGTGCTATACATGAGGCCTTTGGCTTATACGATAGTTTGCGAGATGATTACATCAGGGAAGGTGTGCCATACGACGATACGCCTTCCGATCGCCTATTTAACGCAATGAGCCAACGACAACATGCACTACTCCAGGGCTATGATTTCTTACATGGTTCTCCATCTACCGAGATACGAGAGCCCGACGCGTAAATACATTCGCGCATGCTCGCCGTGTATGCTTTAATAGTGCTCATGGCTTCATCTAAAACAAAAAGCAAATCCCGTGCTCGAAGCATGAACGCGCAGCAATCATTTGATGGCGTGTATCTCTTAAAGCTCGTCTTGTATTTGCTTGTTGGTTCACTCTGGTTGAAGGTCACAACCGCAGCTGGCACGCATATTCCATTGCCGATCGGTTTTATTATCGGACTGCTCTTTACGACTCATGAGCATTTTCAGATTGATCGCAAGATAGAGTATGCGGTATTATTGGTAGCTATGCTTGTAGGTTACTTCGTGCCTACCTACGGCTTGTATATCACCCTGTAACGATTCCGATCAGTGAGGTTTCTGTATGTCTTTCGAAGTGCCACCTAACCATGAAATGCCCGACCCACCACACCTAATAGAGCAAACGGCATCGCATGGCTCTGACCCAGTCTACGAAATCCATGAGCCGCCTACCACTGATGCCCCAGATGTGCCTATCGTACTGAGCGAGATGCGTGGTGCTTATCAAGAAGGTGGTAAGCCTGGCGAAATAACTAGTGCAATGAAAACACCAGAGGAATATCAGCGCGCCATCACTGAGCTTACGACCACATCACCGGAGGTTGCAGAAGCGCAGAGTGCGCGACTCGACGAAGTGGTCGACGAGGCACTTCGTCACACGGTCGGCGAGCATGAGCGGCAGGTGCTGGAGTATGCACGTGGCATATTCAAGTGGACACTTTTCGGTAAGTCCGAAGAGCAGTTGCCCGACGGCCTGGTGATTGGATCGCACCGAGGGAGGCCTGCGGTTCGCCTCGATGCGCGAAAGCTTATTACGCTCGACTGTATTATTGATGCAGGGAGCCGGCTCGAGCAATTTGGATTCGAAGAGGTTGTCGAGGCGGTCGATGCCGACATAGAATCTCGTTCGGACGCTGTTCGCGAAGAGATGCAGGGCGAAAGCAGACAAAACCCTGCATATCTTTTCATGCAATCGTTTGATGTTCATGCGCAACCCGAAATAGTCGACGTACCACTCGACGAACGCGAAAAAGCTATTCGCGCTGGCCAGGTTCGCCAAGAGGTCATTGAGCGACACAATCTTCTCGAGCCGGGTGGGGTCTTTGAGCGGGCCTCAAGCGCAGACACTGAGCTGCGCCGCGGTTTGTGGCACATCGATGACGAAACAAAGCCGCAAGTAGAATCACGCAGCGACCAAAATCCTACCGAGCGTGCGCGTGCCTATCTCGCTGAACGTGCCATCGACTATCATATTGCACGTCGCGACAATATTGAAGATACACCGGAAGTCCGTGAGCGGCTTAAGCAGCTAATGCTCTCCACCGATGCTCCAGCTGACAATGCTGAAGGCTACGACCGCTTTATTCTCTTTGATGACGCAACCTCATCTACCTATGTACTTTCCGAAGAACTTACAGAGGGGAGCCCTCTCATGGAAGAGGTGTTGGCGGGTAGTATTTTGAGAAACTATGTCAATACGCTCCTCAGAGATTATGATCCGTCACTGCCTTATGATCAGGCTGTGGAAAAGACTGTCAATCAGGCCGTTCAAGAAGTATGGGAATTTATGTTTGACGACATCGGTAAGGCAGGCGCCCTCGATAACATAGGCGAGTACGACCCAGCCATTCGCAACTCGCTTATGACGCCTCGAGGCGAGCAAGTGCCACAAGGTACTTTGACGGAACACGCGCATCTGCACCACCACGGTACCGGTGATACGGAGTTTATGACCCGTGAGGCGGCTGAGTCGCTACAGGAGCAATACGTTGGCCACATAGAATCAGGTACTATTCCGGGCATGCGCGTCTTGCAGATTCGCAGCCGCGACGAAACCTTGCCGCACACAAGCGACCGGAGCGATGCAGTGCTGCGACTCCATGGCAGAGAATTTAATGATCACGACCCGTCGATTCCTGGCTTTACACTCGTGGCGCGCAACGATCTCGAAGGTCGGTATGAATTTACGCGCAATGACACCGACCCATATGCTTCACCGGAAGTGCCTATTTCAACGCAGCAGGCGCAGGAACTTGCGGATACATACCGTGCAATTGGTCTCAATCAGCTCGCTTTTCGCATGTCGCAAAATACTGAACTTACCGTTGCCGATTTGGCGGAATATATAACAATATATAGTACTTATCCACTGCCACAAGAGACCAGGTACAGCGAACAGTATCCACGAAGCCACAGCACACCAGACCTCGAAAGCTTTCGAGATTTCGTGGATGATGGCCGCCTTGCTGTACAATGTACTGGCGCAAAAAATTTCATGAAGCTATCGCTACAGCAGCTCTTTGGTGTTGAAAGTGCGAGCAGCATTGCCGGCCGAGCCATTGGTACTGGCGACATTACTGAGCTTCAACACGGTCAGACGACCTTTACCCACAATGGTGAGTCATATATTATAGACACCACGCCACCTTCGCGTGCCGGCATGGGAACATTACCCAATCCACCGTCGGACGCACCGCTACGACCACCAAGGCCAACCGCTCACGAGCAACTGCAGCGTACGCCACGTCAACAAGAAATCTCTGCGGAAATACCTCGCGATCCTAGCGCGCAGCTGCATGCCGCTCGGGCCTCGCTCGAAACACAGCTCGGTGCTGCTATGGGAATCCGGGGTCAGCAAGCGCTTTACGAGGCGGTGGCAAAGTTACAGCCAAACGTCGATCCCGTCCGACGCACAACAGAGATGGCGATACAGGCGGCAGAAGGTGCCGCAACCCGTGAAGCGGCTGAATCGCTCGTAACGTATCTACAAAATTATCGCCAACAACCACGAGAGACCCTGAGGGCACAGGGCTATCCGGTGTATGAACCTCGGCTGCTCGACCTATTGCACATGACGGCACAACGCATCTACAGGAATGCATAGTTGACTTACCTATACTTTAATGATATAGTAAACATTTGTCTATAGGTGCTCCTGTCATGCCTCACGCAGAATACTCACGCTCAAACGAAACGAACAATCCATTGCTTTTTCAGTCTGCGCTCGAATTGTATACTACTGCCTCTGATTTTGTAGGAACTCTTCAGGATTCGTATACAGGGATCATTGAGCCACCATCAACCAACTCCGAACTTATTAAGAGTGCTGACCGAGTAGTTGACGAAGCATTGGCCGAAAACCCCATTCAGACCCAAACGCCAGAAATACCAATAGATCCAGAGGCACGTCGTCGCCGAGTCGCCGAACTTACGGCATGTACGCCCGAATTCGAGGCCGAGAAACAACTTGAGCTAGACGCAATCATCGACGAGACACGTCTGCATGCGCCAAGCGCGCACGATAGGCGATCGATCGAGTTGGCCGGCAATCTATACCGATGGCAACTATTTGGTAAACATAGCGATCCATTGCCCGATGGCTTTGTAATAACCAAACATCCTCACACTGGCGACACCTACATTAGTTGCGACAAGCGACGATCTTTCACGGCCAGTTGCATAGACACTGCAGATGCTCAGTTCGAGATACGTGGCCTGAATAAACTTATGGGTGCGACACGAGAGCACCTGCGAGAGGTGCATGACACTTCAGACGAACTACATGCAATAATAAACGATAACCCCGCTAATGCATTTCTCCGTAGTTTTGACGTGCCTTCCCAGCCAAAGACTACAGAAGTCCCCCTCGATCAACGACAGCGGGCAATCGAAGAAGAGAAGCTTCGCCAGGCCGTACTCCAACGACATGGACTTGATGCAACGCAAGCCGCAAACATCCAGCGCGGCGACCCTGTCGATATGGAGCTTCGGCGGGCATTTTGGCGCCTAGACGACCAAACCCAGCAACAGCGGGAGCCACAAAAGCAAGACGGCCTTATGCGGTTGCGTGATTATTTCGTCGACTGCATAGCTGATGAGTATATCCGAGTTAGAAGCAACAATATGCCAGAATACGACAAGGGGACGATAAAGGCGGTTTTCGACGATAGCCTAGCTAGAAGAGATGAATACAGAGAAATTGCATCGTGGACTCACGGTTCCGACAGGAAAATCATCAAAGAGCTCGGTGGCGACAAAGCCCGCGACCAATTACAATACGAGCTCATTCAAAAAACAATAGGTATAGCCATAACTTCGCTTATCCACTCCGAGACACCTCCAGAAAACTTTGCTGACTTTATAGAAAGTGTGGAGCGAGAGACAACGGCTGTGATATCTAACACTCTACGTTACAATATTGGCGCCATAAAATACGATGTAACAACAGGCCACAGCCCGAACCTACGCGATGCCATCGTTGCGCCAAGTGGGGAATTTGTGCCATATGAGGAACTTCAGGAGTATCATCACGCGCATCCAATAGGTGAAACGGCATACGTAAACGAGAGCATGATAGATCGCCAGGAGGCGCGAACGCTTGGCGAAGTGCAATGGGGACAAGTGCCTAATCAGCGTGTTATTCAGATTCAAGAACGCGACACTTCATTACCAAAGATAAGCCTCGAAACCGAGCTTGAACTGAAGTTGTATGATCGCGAGTTTGATACCGCTGATCCTGTAATACCAGGCTATACGCTCGTAAGTCACGATGATCTATATTTTGGGTTCAAACGTGATGCTACCGATCCGTATGCGCCGGTTAATGTGCCTCTTCCTGAGGATAAACGGTTATCTTTGGCTAAAGAATTCCGCGATATTGGTCTCGAGACCCTTGCTACTCGCGTAGAAAGTCAGCCGCTCACCGTTGAAGAGCTACGTGCGAATATTCAGCAAAGTAGTTATTACCCGAAGCCAGAGTGGGACGATGTCGGCGCGACAAAAAAATATCCGCATAGTATAGCGAACGACAAGTTGGAACGGTTTGAGCGAGTTGTTATTAACAACGAACTCCATGTGCAATGTACGGGAGCGGCTAATTTCCTGAGGCTATCGCTTGATCATATATTTGGCCCTGGCAGCGCCAATATTACCAGCGGCGTAGCTATAGATAGCAAGACCTATATCACCGCTGCTCGACACCGACAGACAACATTTGTGCACAACGGGCTATCGTACATCTTGGACGCGACGTCTGGCGCGGCATCGCTGCCATCAAACACACGCGAGGCGCCCGAAGCTCGCACCACTCAGGATGCACCGCCTGCCGCACCGAAAGGGCCTATCGTCTCTTATCAAGACGTCGCACATTCACAGCAGGAAAACCTACAGATGGCTCGACGCTCTCTTGAATCTCAGCTGAGTAACGCCTTGCAAACGCCTGATGCGCAAGCTCTTTATAGCCACGTTGCTGCACTGCCGGAGGCAACCGACCCAGTGCGCCGCACGCTTGGTCTCGCCATGCGTGCTACTAACGGAGGCACAATATCAAAAGCCGAAGCAATCGCTCTGGTAGAATTTTTAGATGTCTACAAGAAGCGCGCACCTGAAGAATTGCGCAGTTTCGGCTTACCGGAATACAGCCCACAGATGCTTGACATGCTTGTCACAAGCGCGCGAACCATCGCCTGTAACATTGCCGCATAATGTACAGAACTATGCCAAGTCGTGAATTTCACCAACCACAAGAGCCACGAGGAATACCGCTATCATCCTTGGAAGCTTTGGGAGACATTCCCACTTCCGACATCGATTTTAGTACGACAGAGTCGTCATATCTAATAACTCCGCCCACTTCGCTTCCAGATCATAAAGAGAGCACCTCGTTGATGGAGATACCAGAAGTACAGTCTGAAGTGCCTACAACGTTAGAGACCCGAACGCGCCGTTTTATGGAGATTGTTAGCTGCTCATCAGAGGTCGAGGCAGAGCAACGACCCAAATTTGATGCAGCCGTCGAACGTGCGCTGTCCGCCGCTCCTAGTACACACGACAAGCAATCTATCCAGCGAACGGCCGATATTTTACGCTGGCAAATGTTCGGCAAGCCTGATGATCAGCTGCCAGAAGGACTGGTTATCACCGAAGTAATGGGCAAGACAAAACCGAGTCTCGATGCTCGAAAGCCATTTACCATTGAATGTGCAGTCGAAAGCTATGTCGCCCTCGCCCAGACCGGAGTCCAGGGCGTCGAAAACGCGGTTATTGCCGATATTCGCCAACGTCTGCACGGCGCCGAGCCAGAAGTCCGATCACTATGTAACAATAATCCGGCTAATGCTCTGCTGCGCAGCTTTGATGTACAAGGCCAGCCGCTCACCAAAGAAGTACCGCTTGATCAGCGGCAACGGGCTATCGAAGAGGAAAAGGCGCGACGGACGACCATGCAGCAATTCGGTATGGGTGATGACGTTCGTGTCGAAGATATCCCACGCGGCGGCCCCGTTGATAATGCGCTGCGCCGTGCCTATTGGCGCCTAGACGATCAGACTCAACAGAAACGGGAGCCGCAGTCCGAACAGGGTGCACACGACAGAGCGCGACAGTACTTTGCGGGCCGAATTGCAGATGCTTACATAACCGCCAAAAAACAGATGGGAGGCAAAGACACCCCTGACCGGCAATATATAATCGATTTTCTGAATAATACCAAGGTAGATTACGATATTGACACACGATTGCAACGCCAATATATTCTTGCCTACAAAACAGAGGTTGTTGCGGATGAGTTGCAAACGTTATCCGTCGACACAAGTGATCCGCTTGGCTATGATTGTACCCGTTTTACCCTCCAACAGGGGATAGCCGAATTGTTCAGCGCAGACTGCCCCGCATCGTATACCGAATTCATGGATGATATAGAGTATGAGTTGTATCAGGCCATTGAGTATTCAGCCACTTCAGTGATCGGGACATTCGGTGACTATACTCCCCTGAGCACCGGCACAGAACTTCGGGATAGGCTACTCGCTCCCTGCGGTGAATTCGTGGACGCAGAAACGCTCAAGGAAGCACGGTCGCACCACGGCCATCCGAATGAAGCGTGTGGCTATATGACGCAAGAGGAGATGCAGCAAGCCAGCATGGAGTCAATCGGCTCGGTCCAATCAGGCAGCGTTCCGAGTCCTCGCATCATTCAAATGCAGGAAAAGAACCCAGCGTTACCGCGACCCAGTGGCCAGAGCGATCTAAAACTATTTTTGTATGATGAACGATTCACCTATGCCGATCCTGACATACCTGGCTATACGCTTGTACGTCACAACGGCGATGCGTACGAATTTATGCACGATGCTGCCGATCCATATGTGGCAGCCAATGTGCCCATCAGCGCCGACGCCCAGCAGATACTCACTCACGAATACGAACAGCTGGGCCTGCAAACGCTTGCCGATCGCATCAAAAGTCAGTCGACGTTAACTGTTGAGGAACTACGCGGCTTTATTCAAGCAGAAAGTAATTACCCAGTGCCGACCAACGATGAAATTTTAGGCAGGAGCAGCAGGTACAGTCGGGCGCCTTACTCAGATCTGCAACACTTCGGAAGAGTTGTTGCTGGTGGTAAACTCCAGATACAATGCACCGGAGCAGCAAGCTTCCTCAAGCTATCACTACAAAAAGCGTTTGGCAACCCTAGCGCAAGTACGGTAAACGGACTCACCATAGAACCCTCGAGCACTACCCTAAATAATCTCGGCCACCAGCAGACCGCCTTTCAACATGATGGCAAGATGTATATTTTGGATGCAACACCGGGCGGAGCAACCACGCCGCTGGTAGGGCAGGCGCCAGACATAAAGCGTACAGATGTGCAGCAAGTGCCAATTCGTCCGGCCGATATGCAGACACTCAATAGCCCTGCAAAAACTGCGGATGAGCAGTTGCAGGCGATTCGTACTAACTTTGAAAAACAGCTGGGCATTGCACTCAAAGCACCGCACACGGAAGCTCTCTATGAACATATCGCCAAGCTGCCCGAAGCCACCGATCCTGTTCGGCGAACGCTTGGGCTAGCGATGCGTGCCACTAGCGGAGACACCGTGTCATTTGCCGAAGCAACCTCACATCTGGACTTCTTAGACGCATACAAGGATCGCAGCCCGCAAGAACTCCGCCAGCTCGGTTTACCAGTTTACGACAGGAAGATGTTGGATATGCTCAGTAAAAGCACAGAAGCCATCGCCGGTATTTTCAATATATCTATCACTATACCTGAGTAGTCCTATGCCAAGTCGTCAATTTTACCAACCACAAGAACGAGGACTGGAGTCGCTCATCAATCCAGTTGTCACCCTTTTTGACTTTGAAGCCGAGACCATCATTGAGCCTATACCGGAATGGGCAACCGATACCGACGAGGTAACGGTGCCGTGCTTGACGATTCCTACCTCAGTTCCAGATCATAGCGAAAGCACCCCGCCAAAGGCAGTGATAGAGGTGCAACCTGCCGTGCCTGGGACTCCCGAGGCCCGATCCCGCCGTTTCATGGAAATTGCCAGCTGTTCGCCGGAAGTAGCAGCAGAACAACGCTCGAAACTAGACGCTGCTGTTGCGAGCGCTTGCGCTACCGCACCAAGCATGCACGACAAGCAATCCATACAACGAGTAGCCAATATCTTACGCTGGAAATTGTTTGGTAACGTTGGTGACACCTTGCCAGAAGGACTGGTTATTACAGAAGTAAAGGGCGATCCGAGCCTCAGTCTCGACACCCGAAAATCATTTACGGCCGAATGTGCAGGCAAAGCCTATCACTCGATTATGTTAGCTGGTGGTATCAGTGCCGAAAACGCAGTTCTTTGGGACATTGATAAGCGTATGAGCGACTCCGCTACAGAAGTACGGGCGCTTATCAGCGCTACACCAGCGAATGCGTTACTCCGCAGCTTTGATGCACAAGGCCAGCCACAAACAAACGAGGTGCCCCTCGACCAAAGACAGCGGGCAATCGAAGAAGAGAAAGTACGCCGTCAAACGTTACAACAGTTCGGCATGGGCGATGACGTTCGTGTCGAAGATATCCCACGCGGCAGCGCTGTCGACAATGCGCTGCGTCGCGCCTATTGGCGCATTGATAACCAAACGCAGCAAAGGCAAGAACCACAAACAGAGCAAAGTGCGTTCGACAAAGCTCGCCTGTATTTTGCAGAACGACTTGCCGATGCTTACATCAAAGTACAAAAACAGAAAAATCAAGTGGACGTCCCAAGTAGACAAGAAGTCATTACTCTTCTGTGCGACACAAAGTTGGGGTCCATGGACAGAGAAGCACGACGCTTGCATACGCGGCTATTAGACTACAAATCATACGTCATATATGACGAACTCCAAGAACTATCGCTCGACCCCGATAAGGATCCTTTTGGCTACGCATGTGCTCGCGAGACCTTAAAAGCGGCAACGGACCAGCTGTTTGTCGGTCTTGACCTAAGCACCTATACTAAATCTCTCGCCTCGATAGAGAGCCAGGCATATAGCAGGGTCGCCTCCGGCATAATGGCTGAGGTGGGAGACTTTAGAAGGTACCGCCCCGCGGACTGGCTGGTGCAACTCCGCGATCAAATGTTAGATCCACAAGGCGAATATGTCGACCTCGCTACGCTCGAGGAGGCAGGGAAACATCATCAACACCTTAATGAAGCACCGATGTACGTCAGCCAAGAAGCATTACAAAATGATCTGGCACAGTCTGCTGGCTCTGTGCAGTCAGGCGGCGTTGCAAGTGCGCGTATTATACAAACCCGAGAAAAGGATACAGGGCTGCCAGCACCCACCGGCCAAGGTGACCTGCAATTGACGCTGCACGACAAGCAATTTACATATGCCGATCCCGCCATACCCGGTTATACGCTCGTGGGCCGCAGTGGCAATGCGTATGAATTTACCCGTGATGCTACCGACCCGTACGTGGCAGCCTACATACCAATCAGTGACAACGCTCGACAGACGTTGGCACAAGAGTACAAGAACATCGGCCTCCGCAAGCTCGCAGCGCAGGTTACCAACGGTCCCACATTCACCGTGGAACAGTTGCGTAGTGCCATTCAAGCCCAGAGCCACTATCCGTTGCCGACCGAAGCTGAACTTGCAAGTGGCACCGGTATGTATAGCAATAAAATATATTGTATAGGGCTGTCGGACTTTGAGAGTTTTGTAGCCAATGGCAAACTTCATGTGCAATGCACCGGGGCCTCACAATTTCTGAAGTCCTCACTGCAAACAGCGTTTGACTACCGGAATGTAGGTGTAGCGAACGGGCTTTCGATAGACCCATCTACTACCAACATCAGTGCAGCTGGCCATCAACAAACAACGTTTTATCATAATGGAAAGATGTATATTCTGGATGCGACGCCAGGCGTAGCGACCACGCCTCGTAGCGGAGAGGCACCAAATGTACCGAATAACCTCGTGCAGCAAGTACCAGCACAAGTAGCGAGTATGCGCTCGCTGAATAAACCTCCGAGAACCACCACCGAAGAGCTGCGAGCTATCCGCAGTAATTTTGAAAGACATCTGCGTATTGCACTCAAAGCGCCGGACACCCAGACGCTTTACGAACGAGTCGCCAAGCTGCCCGAAACCACCGATCCTGTGCGCCGCACGCTGAGCGTGACCATGCGCGCCAGCAGCGGAGGGGCGGTAACAAAGGCTGAGGCGGATGCTCTCGTGGACTTTCTGGATAGATACAAACAGTTTAGTGCGGCAGACCTTCGAAGCTCCGGCCTACCAGTATATGAACGTCAGCTTCTTGACTTGCTGAGCGCAAGCGCGCAAGCTATTGCTCATACAACTTCAGCCTAACCAGGATTTATATGCCCAGCCGCGAGTTTTTCCAATCACCAGAACAACCACCGGAAATCTTCTCATTGCCGGTAGATGTTCATATAGATGCAGAGTCTACTGCTATCACTGAGCCTGTATCCGCCCCGACGGACACGGGCAATATGTCTTATTACGGGCCGCTAGTAGGTGCGGAAATTGATGACCCGCTGCCAGAAGCACCCAGTACTCAAGAGAACCCGCCGCCAACAGAGACGCCAGAGCAGACTGAGGTGCCCGAAATACCTCCAACTGCCGAGGCCAGGCAGCAGCGTTTTACAGAAATCATGAGTTGCTCACCAGAGTTCGCTGCCAAGCATCTTCCTGAATTTGATAAGGTGGTCGAAACAACGATGCAGACTGCTCCCGGGCCACACGAAAAGCAGTCTATCCAACGAGTAGCCGGTATTCTCCGCTGGTACTATTTTGGCAAGCCTGGTGATCAACTGCCAGAAGGCTTGGTCATCACAGAGCATGACGACATGCGGCAGCCAACTTTTGATGCCCGGAAACTTTTTACCGAAAGGTGCGCCGAGGAGGCGTACAGACAACTCGGCAACGACATGCGATCAATACTAAGCGCAGTGACACGGCACGTTGCGGTGCGCGGTGAAGAAGCGCGTTCCGAAGTGCACGCCATAGTCAACGACAATCCCGGCAATGCCTTACTTCGTAGTTTTGATGCACACGACCAGCCGAACACCGCAGAGACGCCACTCAGCCAGCAAGAACGTGCAATCGAAGAAGGAAAAGTACGGCGTGCCATTATGACGAGATTCGGCATGAACGACACAACGCCAGAAGGGGAAATCACCCGCGGTGGGGCAGTCGATAGCGCGCTGCGGCGTGCTTATTGGCGTATCGATGACGAAACGAGCCAGCACCCGGAACCTCAAAAACAGGATGCTTTTGCCAAGGCAAAGAGCTACTTTGCCGAGCGCCTTGTAATGGCACGCAACGAATTTCGACAAGGCATAGACCTACCCCCACTTGACCCCAAGCGCGCATATGACATTTTAGTCAACTATGACGCTACCTCGCTCAAGGGTTACGATGAGGATTTACGTCGAGAACTTCTGGGTTCTATATTGGAGGTCGCGACATCAGAATGCGACATACTTACTGATCCGAACAGGACGCTCGAGCGCGAAAGCACTCTTGTGACACTCGACGAGGGCCTACGAAAAATTTTTAGCTCTGACCGCCCTGATTCATACGATGCGCTCTTGGGTTCAGTCGAAGACCACGCTACGGGTGTACTATTATATCAATCACGGCCTACGCCTGAACTATATGCGTACACTATAAGCTACGCGCGCCCACGCCACCAACTACTTGCACCCGAAGGAGAGTATGTACCCGTGGAAACACTCGCAGAAGCAACAAATAGCCATGAGCATATTAGCACATGCGCCCAATACCATGGCTCTGCGGAAATAGAGAAATCCAGACAAGCATACGTGGGGGCCGTACATCGCGGCAGCGTGCCGGATCAGCGGATTATACGAACCAAAGAAGTCGATCCGACTCTTCCTGAAAATACACCAGGTGATCTTACCCTTCTTTTAACAGATGAGCAGTTTACATACGCCGATCCGTACATACCAGGATATACACTTGTGAGCCGCGAGACCGATGCCTATACTTTTACGCGCGATTCGGAGGATCCGTACGTGGCCGCGAACGTGCCAATTGAAGATTGGGCGAAACGAAGCTTAGCCGCAGAGTACCAACGGATCGGCCTCAGTGACCTTGCAGCGAAACTTACGCAGGCCTCTTCGCTCACCGTGGAACAACTGCGGTCGTACGTCGAATCAGAAAGTGATTATTACATACCGGACCGCACCGGAGTGGATGCGAACGGCAATCGTATCGAGGTAGACGATACGAGGCTTTCCGGTTTTAAGGGCGTTGTTCGGAATGGCAAGCTCCTAGCGCAATGCAGCGGTGCTGCCAGTTTCTTGAAGTTGTCGCTCGAAAGAGCGTTCGGCGAAGGAAATGCACATGTAGTAAATGGGTTGTCCATTAACCGTTCGACACGAGTCATTGACAAAGCAGGACACCAACAGACCTCGTTTATTCATGATGGGCGCATGTACATCCTTGATGCGACCCCTGGCGGCAGCACTTTTCCCCAGCAGGGCCAAGCGCCACGAGTACAAGAGCACTTAGCACGTCAGGTACCACAGGAAACTGGTGAATTACAAATGCAACCACTCGTAGAACCGGCGAAGCCAAAAGAAGAGCAGCTACGTGCCACAAGGGTAAATTTTGAGCAACAACTCAGTGTGGCCCTTGGCGCTCCCGACCAGCAGGCGCTTTACGAACGAGTCGCCAAGCTGCCCGAAGCCACCGATCCCGTGCGCCGCACCATGACGCTTGCTATGCAAGCTACCACTGGTAGTGCACGTAAAGCAGATGCCGAAACACTGCATACGTTTCTCAAGAATTATAGTGAGAAGGGCGCGGCCGAGCTCAAAACGATGGGCCTTCCTGCGTACGACAGTGGCATGCTGACCATGCTCGCAGGCACGGTACAGCGCATCGCCGAAAACCTTTAAGTAATGTAGAATTGTCTACATATTGACAAGGGGTGGCGAAAGCTGCTACACTGTAACGGTATAACAAATTCCTGTACTTGGTGATTTGAGTAGGTCTTGTCTGTAACAGATAGGAAACCGCTCGGAGCCGAGCATTTTTGTGTCATAGGCATAAAATTTCGAGGCGGCGGGATAAGTACATGCAGGCGACCAAGCGCCAGCACGGAGACACTATGAAAGCATTAATCACTCGAAAGGTCGGCATGACGAGTACCATCGCAGAAGACGGTACCGTGCAAGCTGTTACCTTGCTTTCCGCTAGTCCCTGCGTTATCACGCAGGTCAAAACCGACGAAACCGACGGCTACAAAGCTGTGCAGGTGGGTTTTGAGGAAGCGAAACAACAAAACGTTGCAAAGGCCCAACAAGGTCACTTTAAGGACGCCGGTAAGCTCCCGAAGATTATTCGTGAGTTCCGCGTAGACGAAGTTACTGAAGACCTCAAGGTTGGCGAAACGATTAACCCAGAGGTCTTTTCAATTGGCGACGAAATCGACGCAACCGGCACCTCGAAGGGTAAAGGTTGGGCTGGTACCATCAAACGCCACAACTTCCACCGCGGTCGTAAAACGCACGGTGGTCGCAGCTACCGCCGCCCAGGTTCGATCGGTTCGATGTATCCCCAACACATTTTTAAAGGTAAAAAGATGGCCGGTCAGATGGGTCACGAGCAAGTAACCGTCAAAAACTTGAAGGTTGCTTTGATCGACACTGACCTCGGCGTCATCGGCGTAACTGGTGCGGTCCCTGGCCCGCGCAAGGGTATTGTCATCATTAAGGAGGCCAAATAATGGCTGTCGCAACTTATACGAAGAGCGGCACAAAAGCTACGGCTGCTGCAAAGCTCGACAAGTCCGTCTTTGGCGTGATGCCCGAGAACCACGACTTGCTCAAACACGCTTACGTTGCCTACCTGGCAAACGGCCGCGAAAACCTGGCTGTTACCAAAACCCGTGGCTTGGTTCGCGGTGGTGGTAAAAAACCATGGAAGCAAAAGGGTACCGGTCGCGCACGCTTCGGTTCAACCCGTAACCCAATTTGGCGCGGTGGTGGTATCGCCTTTGGTCCAACCGGTCTCGAAAACTACAGTCACAAGCTGCATCTAACTGCCAAGCGCCTGGCTATTCGCCAAGCCTTGAGCATGGCTGCCGATGAAGGTCGCATCAAAGTCATTGAAAACTTCGAGAATAAGGACGGCAAAGTTGCAAAGACAACTGCATTCCTAAAGAAGATCGAGGCGACCGGCTCAGTACTGCTTGTACTTGAGCACAAAGACGACATGACTAATCGTGCTATCGGCAACTTGCCAAAAGTCAAAGCTGTTCAGGCAACGTATTTGAACGTGTACGACGTTATGAACGCCGACACCATCGTCATGACTCAAAAAGCGCTGGACATGGTCCACGAATGGCTCGGAGGTACAAAATAATGGACAAAACTATGGTCCTCAAGCCTCGCATGAGCGAGAAAACCTATGGTCTGGCCGCCACTGGCCACGTCTACACGTTCGACGTCCCGAGTGACGCTACCAAGCACACCGTCGCCCGCGCTGTTGCAGCACAGTTCGACGTAACACCAGTGGAAGTTAACATCATCAACGTCAAAGGCAAACCAAAGCGCTCTGTCCGCAAGGGTGGTCGCGCAATGACTGGTAGGCGCTCAGACGTTAAGAAGGCATACGTCACTCTCAAAGAAGGTGATCGCCTGCCATTCTTCGATCGAGTAGAAGAAGCCGAAAAGAAAGCCGCCGACGCTGAAAAGAAGGCTGACAAGAAGGAGAAGAAATAATGGCAATTCAAGCATACAAGCCGACCACTCCTGGTCGCCGCGGAATGACCAGCCAGGACACGGCTGCAATTACTACGAAGAAACCATTGCGCTCACTGCTTGTTACCAAGCGCCGCACCAATGGCCGTAACAACCAGGGTCGCATTACCACTCGTCACCGCGGTGGTGGTGCACGCAAATTCTACCGCTTGGTAGATTTCAAGCTCGAGCCAGGTTTGACCGCAACGATTGAGCACATCGAGTACGACCCGAATCGCTCAGCTCGTATCGCACGCATCAAAGACAACAACGGCACCTATCACTACATTCTGGCTGCTGCCGGCATGCAAGTTGGTGCAACAATCACCAGCGGTGAAGAAGTTGCCATCGAAACCGGCAATCGCTTGCCGCTCAAGAGCATCCCTGTAGGTAGTTTGATCCACGCCATCGAAATGCAGCCCGGCCGCGGTGCTCAAATGGTACGTAGTGCTGGAAACAGCGCTCAGCTGATGGCAAAAGAAGGTGACTATGGTCAGGTTCGCCTGCCAAGTGGCGAAGTTCGCCTCGTAAATCTCGAGTGCACGGCAAGCATTGGTGTTATCGGCAACGAACAGCACCAAAACATCAAGATTGGTAAGGCTGGTCGTAACCGCCATCTAGGTAAGCGTCCGTCTGTTCGTGGTGTTGTTATGAACGCCGTTGACCACCCACACGGTGGTGGTGACGGTGGCCGTCACCGCATGGCTAAAGCACCTCGTACGCCTTGGGGTCAAAAGACCTTGGGTTACAAGACTCGCCGCCGCAAATCAACTGAACAGTTTATTGTAAGAAGCCGTCACGCGGCCAAGAGAAAGTAAGGTAGGTAGGATATATGAGTCGTTCACTGAAAAAAGGACCATTTATCGACCCAAAGCTTACTAAAAAAGTAAGCAACTTGGGCGCCGAAGACCGCACGATTATCAAGACGTGGGCTCGTTCGAGCACTATCGCACCTGAATTCGTTGGCCGTACCTTTGCCGTTCATAACGGCAAGGTCCACGTGCCAGTCTTCGTCACCGAGAACATGGTCGGTCACAAACTTGGTGAATTTTCACCAACCCGCAAATTCCGCAGCCACGGTGGTAAGCTGGCGAAAGGTAAGAAGTAGGTAAAGCTATGGCAGTACAAGCAATCGCAAAAGGAGTTCGCATGAGCCCACGCAAAGTCAGCGTGGTAGCAGCTCTGGTTCGCGGCCGCACCGTTGCCGATGCTCTGACTATTCTTGAGCACACCCAACGCCGCACCGCAACTCCGGTAAAGAAAGTTATTGAAAGTGCACGCGCAAACGCTGATCACAACCACAGTCTGAAGCCAGATACGCTGCAGATTGTCGAGATCAGTGTTACGCCAGGGCCACGGCTCAAGCGCTACCGCCCGGCTTCACACGGCCGCGCCTTGCCATTTCAACGCCGCACTTCGCACATTCGTGTTGTTGTCGACGGCGAGGCTCGCGCTCCCAAGAAGCCAGCCGCCAAAAAGGCCGAGAAGGAGGCAAAATAATGGGCCAAAAAGTTAATCCAATTAGCATGCGCCTCCAGGTCAATAAGGACTGGCGGAGCAAGTGGTTTGTTGGCAAGCGAGAGTACGCAAAGTACTTGGCCGACGACCTTGCAGTGCGCCGCATGATCCAAAAGAAACTTGGTTCGCGTGCTGCAATCAACAAAGTTGACATCGAGCGTTCACCTAACCTCGTTACTGTTACGATCACCACTGCGAAAGCTGGTGTAGTTATCGGTCGCGGTGGTTCGGGTGCACAAGAGCTGAAGGCTACCATCGAGAAAATCTACGGCATACAAACCCGTGTTAACATCGAAGAAATCAAAAAGCCTGAGCTCTACGCAAAATTGGTGGCCGAGAACATCGCCCACCAATTGGAGCGTCGCATGAATTTCCGTCGCGCCATCAAGAGTGGTGCTGCCGCAACAATGCGCGCTGGTGCTCGAGGTATTCGTATCGAGGTCGCCGGTCGTTTGAACGGTGCTGAAATGTCTCGTCGCGAAAAAGAAGTGCAAGGTTCTGTACCTTTGCACACCTTGCGCGCTGATATTGATTACGCATCGGTTCGCGCTATGTGGCCTGGTGCCGGTATCATCGGCATCAAGGTTTGGATTTACAAAGGGGAGGTAGCATAACATGTTAGTTCCTAAGCGTACGAAGTTCCGCAAGGTCCGCAAAGGCCGCATCCGTGGCGTTGCAACCAGCGGTAACTACATTGCATTCGGTGAATACGCATTGCAATGCCAAAGCCATGAGCGCATCACCAGCCGCCAAATCGAGTCTGCTCGTCAGGCAATGACCCGTTACATCAAGCGTGGTGGCAAAATCTGGATCCGCATTTTCCCGCACACCCCAGTTACCAAAAAGCCACTTGACGTAAAGATGGGTAGCGGTAAAGGTAACCCTGAATACTTCGCTGCAAAGGTTCGCCCTGGCACGATCATGTTTGAAATGCAAGGTGTGAGCGAAGAGACCGCCCGCGAAGCGATGCGTCTCGCTGCTCACAAGCTGCCGGTTAAAACTAAATTCTTGGTGAAGGAGGAGGCGTAATATGAAAATCGCTGATATCCGTAAACTCTCGACCGAAGAGCTTACCACCGAGACCACCAAGATACGTGAGGAAATCGCCGAGCTGAAGCGCCAGCTGCACTTGGGTGAACTCCAAAATGTACGGACGATTCGCAACAAGCGCAAGGATCTGGCTCGGATGCTCACGGTACTAAGCGATCAACTCGCGAAGGAGACAAAATAATGGCTAAAACGATTATTGGCACCGTTTCGAGCAACAAAGCGGACAAGACCATCGTAGTCACCGTGCAGACAAGCAAGAAGCACCCGCTGTACCACAAACAGTATACGGTTAGCCGCAAGTTCATGGCACACGACGAAAACAACGAAGCCAAAGAAGGTGACAAAGTTGCAATTGTCGAGACTCGTCCGTTGAGCCGAAGCAAGCATCACCGTCTTGAGCGCGTGATCGAAACCGCAGCAATCCGCCACAAGGAATCGACTCCGGAGGTAGAAGCGTAATGATCCAACAAGAATCACGCCTCAATGTCTGTGACAACAGCGGCGCCAAGGAAATCTTGTGTATTCGCGTCCTCGGTGGCACCCGCCGCCGTTACGCACGTGTTGGTGACATCATTGTGGCAACCGTCAAAGACGCAAACCCACAAGGTACTGTCAAAAAGAAATCAGTTATCAAAGCAGTTGTCGTTCGTTCAACCGAGAAGATCCGTCGCAAAGACGGCTCAACCATCAAGTTTGATGATAACGCAGCTGTCGTTATCGATGACAACAAGCAACCACGCGCAACCCGCATCTTCGGGCCAGTGCCACGCGAACTGCGTGACCTCGGCTACGCCAAGATCGTGTCGCTTGCGCCGGAGGTACTATAATGGAAATGTTTAAAATTCGTTTGAAAAAGGGCGACACCGTTATGGTTCGCACGGGCAAGTACAAAGGTCAGACTGGTAAAGTTTTGGCTACGCACCCCCGCGAGAACAAGGTGACCGTCGAAGGCATCAACATCGTCAAGAAGCACGTCAAGCCGAACCGAGCTAACCCACAAGGTGGCATCATTGAACTGACCAAGCCAATTGCCGTATCAAAAGTTGGTATTCTCGACGCTACCGCCAAGAAACCGTCGCGCATCGGCTACAAAGTCGACAAAGATGGCAACAAAACCCGCGTACTCAAAACGAGCGGCAAGGAGATCAAATAATGGCTGAAAAGAAAACCGCTGCTGTTCAATCGACTGCTCGTTTCCGCGACATGTACCACACCACTTTCGCCGCTGAACTCCAAAAGGAGCTCGGCCTCGCGAATGCGCACCAGGTACCTAAGCTCGAAAAAATCGTGGTAAACGTCGGCTTGGGCCGCGCAAAAGACGACAAAAAGATCATGGAAGTGGCTGCAAACACCCTTCGTAAGATCACTGGCCAGGAACCAATGGAAACTGTAGCCAAAAACTCAATCGCCGGTTTTAAACTGCGTGAAGGTAACAAGATCGGCCTAAAGGTCACCCTCCGCGGCGACCGCATGTATGAATTCCTTGATCGCCTGGTAAGCATTGTGCTGCCGCGCTTGCGCGACTTCCACGGTGTAAGTCTCAAAGCTTTTGATAAATCAGGTAACTTCAGCATCGGCCTGACCGATCAATCAGTATTTCCTGAACTAACCTTCGATGAAACGACCACTCCGCACGGCCTGCAAGCTGTATTCGTAATCAAATGCGAAGAACCAGCACACGCCCGTGCATTGTTAACCAAGTTTGGCATGCCATTCGAGAAGGAGAACAAATAATGGCTAAGAAATCAATCATTGTACGTGACCTCAAGCGCCAGAAGATGATCCAGAAGTACGCAGCCAAACGCGCTGAGCTCAAAGAACTTGGCGACCAAGAAGGTTTGGCTAAGTTGCCTCGCAACTCGTCACCAACCCGCTGGAAAAACCGCTGCGTCGAAACGGGTCGCCCCCACGCATACATGCGCACCTTCGGCTTGAGCCGTATCGCGTTTCGCGAGCACGCATCCAAGGGTGAAATCCCTGGCGTAACAAAGGCAAGTTGGTAGAAAGGAAGAATGAGAATATGGTTTCAACTGATCCAATCGCTGACATGCTGACTCGCATCCGTAACGCTGTTGCGGTTCGCAAGCACGAAATTAGCTTGCCGCACTCAAAAGTTAAACAATCTGTTGCAGAACTTCTCAAAACCAATGGTTTCGTTAAGGACGTAGCAGTTGCCGAGAGCGGCATCAACAAAACCCTCAAAATCGTTATCAACGACGCGAGCGAAAACGCCCGTATCACCGAAATTGTTCGCATGAGCAAACCTGGTCGCCGCGCCTACAAGGGTGCAGGTGAAATTCCAGTCGTCAAACGCGGCCGTGGTCTCGTCATTGTCTCAACCTCTAAAGGTATGATGACTGGCGATCAAGCCCGCAAACTTGGCGTCGGTGGTGAACTGATTTGTAAGGTATATTAATAAGAAGAAGGAAATCCGATGAGTCGAGTAGGAAAACTGCCCATCAACATCCCAAGCGGTGTGACAATCACTGTCGACCCCGATTTCGTTACTGTCGCTGGCTCTAAGGGCACGCTCAAGCAGTTCACGATGCCGGGTGTCACGGTTGAACAACAAGACAGCCAAGTAGTCGTCACCCGCGAGAACGACGAGCCTATGATTCGTGCCAAGCACGGTCTTATGCGCGCCCTCATTAACAACATGGTCACTGGTGTGAGTGCCGGCTTTAGCAAAAAGCTTGAAATCAACGGTGTTGGTTTCCGCGTTGCACTGCAAGGTACCGACCTCAAGTTTAACTTAGGTTTCTCACACGATGTGATCTACCATCTGCCAACCGGCATTACCGCTGTCATCGAACAGAACACCGTGACGGTGACTGGCATCGACAAACAGCAAGTCGGCCAGGTAGCTGCCGAAATTCGCGCGCTTAAGAAGCCTGAGCCATACAAAGGCAAGGGTATCAAGTACGCTGACGAGCGCATTATCCGCAAGAGTGGTAAGTCAGGTAAGGACAAGTAGGAATAGCTATGAATAAACTTGCACACAAATTACAGAACCGTTTGCTTCGCAAAGGCCGCGTGCGCGCAGTTGTTTCAGGCACTGCCGAACGCCCTCGCTTGAGCGTGCACATCAGCAATCAACATATCACCGCACAACTCATTGATGACGCTACGCAAAAGACACTTGCATACGTCTCTACTGTCGGTAAAAAAGCTGCCGCTGGCACTATGACCGAGCGCGCTGCTTGGGTGGGCGCCGAAGTTGCCAAGAAAGCAAAAGCCGCTAAGGTAAGTAAAGTGGTATTCGACCGCAATGGCCGTTTATATCACGGTCGCGTTCAAGCGTTGGCAGATGCAGCTCGTAACGCAGGATTGGAGTTTTAATCATGCCGCAGGATCAACAACGAAACCGCCGCAATCCACGCAACGACGTGCCGGCAGAAGAAAAACAATTTGACGAGCGCGTCATGCATATCGACCGCGTGGCTCGCGTCGTAAAGGGCGGCCGTCGCTTCCGTTTCCGTGCACTTGTTGTGGTCGGTGACCGCAAAAACCGTGTCGGTATCGGTCTGAGCAAAGGCGCCGACGTAACCGCAGCTGTCACCAAGGCTACTGAGGTTGCCAAGAAACACCTCATTACTGTAACCTTGCACAAAGAAACCTTGCCACACGAAGCCGAAGCCAAAGTGAGCGGTGCGCGCATCCTCATCAAGCCAGCGAGTGCTGGTACCGGTTTGATCGCCGGTGGTGTAGTGCGCACTATCCTCGAAGTTGCTGGCGTACGCAACGCACTCAGTAAATCGCTCGGCTCAACCAACAAAGCCAACACGGCTTACGCAACGATTGCCGCATTGCAATCAATCGAACCAGCTATGAACTGGGTTACCAAAGCTAGCAGTGCCAAGGCCGCAAAAAAGCCTGTCGCTGCCAAAAGCGAGGATAAATAATGAAGTACAACGAATTACAAATCCAAGCCAACAAATCAGCGAAGCGCGTTGGTCGTGGCATCGCTGCCGGCCAGGGTAAAACCGCTGGCCGCGGTACCAAGGGCCAGATGTCTCGTACCGGTGCCAAGCGCCGCCCAGGTTTTGAAGGTGGTCAAAACCCGCTTATGCAGCGTTTGCCAAAATTGCCTGGCTTCCGCTCATACCGCGTACAAGCAGAGAATGTTTACACCGGTCAACTCGACCAGTTCGCTGGCAAAACGGTAGACACTGCTGTGCTCGCCGACGCCGGTCTCATCACGAGCCCTTACGTCCGCGTTAAACTGCTCAGTAAAGGCGACGTCACCAAAAAAGTGGCCGTCAAACTGCAGAACGCAAGTGCGCAAGCGATTGAAGCTGTGCAAAAGGCTGGCGGCTCATTCGAGAAAGTCGGCCGCGTTGGTCGCCCGGCTGCAAAGCCTAAAAAAGAAGCCTAAAAACTCTTTGGCCGTAAAGAGGTCCATCTGCTGGACCTCTTTTCATTTGTATGCAATACTGGGATTTACTAGAGTGGCGGCTACATTGCCGGCAAAACGAAAACAGCGCCCGAAGCAGAAGTCGCGGAAAAATAAGGTGACGAGCAGGCGGTTGATACGCTATACTACCTAGGAATTGCAGATGAGGACAGAATAAACATGAACTGGAAAGTTATTTGGCGCTCGCTTAAATCTAAAGATATGCGTAAGCGTATTTTTGCTGTCTTAGGTATTTTGTTGGTATTTCGTATTATGGCGCACATTCCGGTGCCGCTCAGCGACCCGCAAACCCTAAAACAGGTACTTGAGAACATCTTTAACTCCAGCACGCAGCAAAACGGCACGCAGCTCCTCAGCTTTATCAACGTGCTCTCGGGTGGCGCGCTCGCTAACTTCTCGATCATGATCGCCGGCATGGGGCCGTACATTAATGCATCTATTATCATGCAGCTGCTTACCAAGGCAATTCCTAAGCTGGAGGCCCTCCACAAAGAAGGTGAATATGGGCAAAAGAAAATCAATCAGTACACGCGTATTATTACATTCCCGCTTGCGATCATTCAGTCAATTGGAGCTATTTATCTCGTACGCCAGTCTGCACAGAGCATTGGCGGTATCGGCGACATCACCGCCCACTCATCGTTTATTCAATGGGTGTTGATGGTGGCCGCGCTCACTGGTGGTTCGATGCTTCTTATGTGGCTCGGTGAGCTGATCACCGAACAAAGCATCGGAAATGGTATCTCGCTGATTATTACTGTCGGCATTGTGAGCAGCCTGCCGCAAACAATCAGTAGCATTGTAAATTCTATCGTAAATAAATCGAACAAGTGGGTAATATGGGGCCACCAGTTGCCAATTAGTAAAACGTCGCTCCTCTATGGCCTTATTATTTTGGCAGCGGTTATTATTGTCACGTGGCTCGTGGTGATGCTCAATGAAGCAGCCAGACGTATTACCATCAACTATGCCAAGCGAGTGCAGGGAAATCGTGCCTACGGTGGCGTCACGACCATTTTGCCCGTCAAACTGATTACCGCTGGCGTGGTGCCAATCATCTTTGCCGTTGCATTCCTGAGCGTGCCGAGCTTCGTCGGACAGTTGCTCACCAGCGCTAAGAGTGCCAATCTGCAACAAATCGGTACCAACCTCGCAACCTGGTTTCAGGCTCCATCGGCCAGCACATTTGCACAAGGCGGTTGGCATCCATATATTTACCCAGCCGTGTATTTCTTGCTCGTGTTTGTCTTTACGTTCTTCTACACGAGCGTAACCTTCAACAGCAAAGAAATTGCCGAAAACCTCCAAAAACAAGGTGGCTTTATCGAGGGTGTCCGCTCTGGCGTGCAAACCGAAAAACATTTGGGCAAAATCGTGAACCGTTTAACGTTTTTTGGTGCGCTAAGCCTTGGTTTGCTTGCGCTATTCCCCATCATTGCCCAGGCCTTCCTGAGCACCAACATCGCTATCGGCGGCACCAGCGTGTTGATCTTGGTGTCCGTATCGCTCGAAACGCTTCGTGCGGTTGAATCACGCGCGCTTATGGTCACCTATGACCAATACAGCCAGCCCGATTTCTTCCAAGACATGGACGAAGACGACCTCAAAAGTACGAAAAAGCGCCGGTTTAGTTTGCTTCCGTTCCGACGCAAACGTTCTTAAGAAATTTCGAGAACGGTTGCATAAAAGCTCAGATAGACGTAGGATATACGTAACTTTACCTAATCGGAGCCTGTAGTGATGAAATTTGAAGGCAGCGAACAATCATACCAAGAAAAGCTTTTAGAAACTCTTACAACCACCGATAAAGTGGTATTTATCGACCTCGAAAAGAATAATATAGACCGCATCGGTAGTATAGCCGAACAGCTTCATAATCCTGCTATCCAAATTGATCATGTTGAGGGGCTCAGCTCTGTAGAAGGCGAAGAAACTCAGACTCCTCGTCTTAGAGATATCCCAGACTTCCCGCCGTCCGGTAATACGGGCATAGTGACAGAAGGCCTGGAGAAGTATGTGCGAGAACATCCTGAAATATTCCGGCCGCAACATGTAGAAGCATTCTCTCGGGACGAAGAAGGTCAGCAAACAACATCTCCATATGAAATGTATATTATTTCCGACGGCACGCTACCTTTGCCTGCTGCCGATGTTGCCGAGCAACAAGAGCTTCCGCGAGAAGAGCAATAAAATTTCTTATCTTAATAAGTGTTGTAATTGTCAGGCCATGTTGCTATAATCTAATGAGTTATATTTATGGCTACTAACAAGGAAGTAATCGAGTTAACGGGAACAATTATTGAGACCCTTCCGGGCACTCAATTTCGTGTTGAACTCGAGAACGGCCATCAAATAATAGCTCACGTCGCTGGCAAGATGCGAAAACATTACATTCGAATCGTGCCGGGCGATAGCGTTACGGTTGAGTTGACCCCTTACGATCTCACGAAGGGCAGAATCACCTATCGCCGATCATAAAATATAAGCAGTGTGTCATGCACTGGGAAATAGGAGCATGATCCGCATGAAAGTGCGTGCAAGTGTCAAGAAGATCAGTCCCGATGACAAGATCGTCCGACGTAAAGGACGTCTTTATGTTATTAACAAACTTAAGCCAAAGCACAAGCAACGGCAGGGATAAATAGAGTATGGCACGAATTTCCGGGGTTACGATTCCCTCAGAGAAACAAATCCATGTTGCATTGACCTATGTCTATGGCATTGGGCCAAAAAGCAGCAACGACATCCTGATCGGTGCAAAGGTTGAGCCAACCGTCCGCGCCAAAGATCTCACTGATGCTGAGATCAGCCGCATTCAGGATATTATCAACGAAAGCTACACTGTTGAAGGTGAGTTGCAGCGCATTGTCGCCGGCAACATCAAGCGCCTAAAGGACATCAACGCGTATCGTGGTATGCGCCACAAGGCAAGTCTGCCTTCTCGTGGTCAGCGCACCAAAACGAACGCACGGACTCGCCGCGGCCGCAAATCGACCGTCGGTGGTACCGCTAAGAAAGTTCCGTCAAAGACGTAGGATAGGTAAGGATAATGGCAGATACAACCACAACGGCTCCTAAGAAAAAGAAAGCCAAGCGCGCTATTGCCACCGGGCAAGTGCACATTTTGGCTACATTCAATAACACCATCGTAACTTTCACCGACCAAAACGGCGGCGCATTGAGCGCTGCAAGTGCTGGTGGCTGCGGCTTCCGCGGCTCTAAAAAAGGTACGGCTTACGCTGCGCAAGTTGCCGCCGAAAAAGCCGGTAACGCCGCAAAGCAATTGCACGGCTTCAACAAGGCTGACGTGTTCGTAAAAGGTGTGGGCCTTGGCCGCGACGCTGCAGTCCGCGCGCTCGCTGGTATGGACATTCAAGTAGAAAAAATTGTAGACGTAACTGGCGTGCCACATGGTGGCGTTCGTCCTAAGAAAGCACGTCGCATCTAGGGGCAAAGGATAGATTATGGCACGAGATACCCAATCAATCGTTAAAATGTCCCGCCGCGAAGGCTACGCATTGCACCCCAAGGCCCACAAAGCTTTGGTCAAACGCAGCGCCACGCCGGGTCAGCAAGGAAACGGCCGTCGCCCAAGCAAGCCCAGCCAATACTCTTTGCAACTTCGCGAAAAGCAAAAAGTAAAACGCCTGTACGGTTTGCTTGAAAAACAATTCAGCAACCTGATGAAAGAAGCTTCGCGCAAACAAGGCCAGGCCGGTGCAGTGCTTCTGCAATTGCTTGAGCAACGCGCCGACAACGCTGTATACCGCGCTGGCTTCGCACCATCACGCCGCGCTGCGCGCCAACTCGTGACCCATGGTCACTTTATGTTGAACGGCCGCCGTGTTGACATTCCATCAATCCGCCTCAAGGCAGGTGATGTTCTCGTTGTCCGCGACCACAGCAAAGCAAGCGAATACTTCAAGAAAATGGATGACATCAGCCCAGCACCATCGACAACTCCCGGCTGGCTGAAGGTGAATCGCAAAAATATCGAACTGCAAGTTACTGGTGTTCCAACCCGCGAGGAAGCCGAACCCGACATTAACGAGCAATTAATTGTGGAATACTACTCACGCTAAGGGAGGATGAGTTACATATGTCAAAGACAATTCACACGCCGGGCTATGTCAAAGTTGATGACCACAGTGCTACAAGCAGCACCTTTTTGGTCGAACCTTTGCACAGCGGCTACGGTATGACACTCGGTAACTCGTTGCGCCGCGTTTTGCTCTCGAGCATTTCCGGTGCTGCCGTTACTAGCTTTAAAATTGAAGGTGCAACTCACGAATTTACCACGATTTCAGGTGTCAAAGAAGACATCGTCGACATCATGCTGAATCTTAAGAGTCTTCGTTTCCGCGTCTTTAGCGACGAGCCACAAACACTTCGCATCGTTAAGCAGGGCAAGGGTGCTATTACCGCCAAAGACATCCAGACAAATGCTGATGTCGAGGTAGTAAACCCAGAGCACGTGATTGCAACGCTCGACGACGACAAATCTAAGTTCGTTATGGACTTGGTTGTCGAGACTGGCCGCGGCTACCGCGCCATCGAAGAGAGCGCCAGCAAAAAGGCAAGCGATCATGTAGCACTCGACGCTATCTTCACACCGGTGTTGCGCGTACGCTACAAGGTAGAAAATACCCGCGTCGGCCAAATGACTGACCTCGACAAACTCTACCTCACGGTCGACACCGACGGCACCATCACCCCTGCTGACGCCTTCGAAGAAGCAGCAGCCATCTTGGTTAACCAATACACTGCGCTCGCTGGTAAGACTAAAGTTGAACCAGGCGAACAGCTCGGTGCACCTGCACAGTCAGCCAGCCAAGATCAGAGCGACGGCGGTGACGAACCCACAGCTCTTGACACTTCAATCGAAGATCTCAATCTGTCAGCTCGCACCACCAACGCACTCATCAACAACGATATTCACACCATCAAGGACTTGTTCTCTTTGAGTGATGCCGAACTCCGCGACCTTAAAGGTTTCGGCAGCAAAGCCCTTGACGAAGTTAAAGAAAAGTTAGCGGAGTTGGAGCTCTAAATGCATCGTCACGGATATCAAGGCCGAAAACTGCACCGCAAGCGTGACCAACGTGTTGCGCTCGTGAAGGGCCTCGCCGACTCACTCGTTAAGTACGAGTCAATCGAGACCACCCTTCCTAAGGCCAAAGAAGTGGTGCCTTACGTAGAAAAATTAATCACCAAAGCTAAAAAGGGCGACTTACACAACCGCCGCCAGGTGATCAGCAAGCTGCAAACTATCGAGAGCGCACACAAGCTCGTCGACGAACTCGCCCCTAAAATGGGCAAGCGCAGTAGCGGTCACCTCCGCATCGTTAAGACCAGCCTTCGCCGCGGCGACAACGCTCAGCTTGCTCGCGTAAGCTTTGTAGACGACCTCAAAGAGGCGCCCGTTGCGAAAGCAGCAGCCGAGGTTAAAGCTAAAACTCCAGCTGCTAAAGCCGCTCCCAAAAAGAGCGCGGCAAAGCCCAAGGAGACTAAATAATGAAAACCTATAGCGCAAAACCAAGCGACGTTACCCGCAAGTGGTACGTCGTTGATGCCAGCAAAGCATCGCTCGGCCGCGTTGCGACACAAGTTGCCACGCTCCTTACCGGCAAAGACAAGCCACAATTCACCCAGCACATCGACTGCGGTGACTACGTGATTGTCATCAACGCCGCCAACCTCGTGGTTACTGGCGACAAACTCAACAAGAAGATGTACTACCGGCACAGTCACTTCCCAGGCGGCCTCAAAGAGGCGACGCTTGCAGAGAAGATGGAAAAAGACCCAACCGAGGTCCTGATCCACGCCATCCGCGGTATGCTTCCTGTAAACAAACTACGCGACGGCCGTTTGGCTCGCCTAAAGGTGTACGCTGACGCTGAGCACAAGCACGAAGCGCAAAAGCCCGAAATCATTTCGGTAAAGGAAGGTAAATAATGGCTGCACAGAACTACTTCTACGCACTCGGTCGCCGCAAGAGCGCAACCGCACGTGTTCGCCTGCAAGGTGGTAAAGGTTCAATCGTCATCAATGGCAAGCCGGCTGCTGAATACCTAGCAGACAGCAAGGTGCTCCTCACCGAGCTCGAGAAGCCATTTAGCGCTCTCCAACAGGAGAACAAGTACGACATCACCGCTGTTGTCACCGGTGGCGGTCATGCTGGCCAAGTCGACGCAATCCGCCTCGGCATCGCCAAGGCCCTCGTACAAGTGAACGAAGAACTGAAGAGCACGCTGAAGCGTGCTGATCTCCTTGGCCGCGATGTTCGCACCAAAGAGCGCAAGAAATTCGGCCTCAAAGGCGCCCGCAAGCAACGCCAGTTCACCAAGCGTTAGAACACATCTTGCTCGCACAGATATCCGGCTCGTTCGCGAGCTGGATTTTGCGTTTTACGCAAGGGCATGCTATTATGTCGTCACTATGAAACGCGTAGCGAACCACTTTGCATTTTGGCGCACCGGCACCTCTCGTGGCGGTTTGTTCCGTGTGTTCGCATAACACTACGTCGAAAACATCGAAGAGGTCGCCACTAGCGATCTCTTTTCATTTATATAACTACAGGATTACCTATGTCTTTCGAAATTACACCGCACTTCCGAATTGAGCACCCCCACCTGACCGTCCAACAATTAGCCGATTTAGCTCAAAACCATCACGTAGAGCGTTCGGCGCACCTGGGGAATCTCAACGCTCGCGAACTAACATTGCTGACTAACTTACGCCTCGACCTCATGCTTGTCGATACTATTAACGGCGACGATCGCTATGGTGATCCCGCGCGCGTGCATATTGGCGATAATAAATTGCGTGTCACACCCGCTCGCCAAGCCCGAAACGTTGTCGTCACGGCACTACCAGCGCCAATTGATGCACAGCAGCACATTCTCAACGATCATCCAGCGCTCAAGGAAATCGCACCAACCGACTCTATGGCCACATTCCATCGACGATCAATCGCCGCCCTCGACACTGATGCCCACATTACGACCATCACCGAAGCAGTAACGGAGAGTGGCGAACTTGGCCAGGTACTTATGGCGCAGCTTGCCGAGCGCGGTCTTGTGCGACGTCTTGTTGCCGCCGATGGACACATCCGCCAGCTCAACGAACCAACAAACGTGCAAGAAGCCGGCATTTTTGGACAGAACGACACAACGCCAGCTAGCGAAGGTGTGATGCTGCCGCTCCAAGGCATGCTTGCGTTCGATGTTTTGCATGCCCTCAAGGAAGGAAATGACACCGTGTATCACCTTGGTGGTAATGATATGCGTCAGTACACACGCGACCCAGAGCTCATGATGCCGGTGGCCGACACCATCGCCGGCACGCTTGCTGAACTAGGCAAGCCACAAAGCACCGCATGCTACCAGGTTATTGACGTAACAGGCGTGGCGCACGTGGTCGATCCAGCCAGTGCCCACATCAATTCACAGTACGACCTCATTACCGAACAGCCAGATCAGGCAAATAGGCATGTACATATCGACGAAACAAAATATGATGCCCCCGCGTATACAGATATGCCATAATCAAAGGATACCTATGAAACCATCCAACATCAGCCCACTTCCAACCGCCGCACATATTGCCCAGCTTAGTCCATTAGAGCGCACGCGCCACTACCTTGGATCACCCTCATTGCTGGCGACCATTACTCAGTACGAAACGGGGGAGCCGTTGGTTGGTGCCGCTGCGTTACGCCGTAAAGGCTTACTGGTGCGGCCATTCTGGGTCGACGATCCCGAGAGCGTCGAAGGGCAAGCTTACCAAGCTCACCTGCAACGACGTCCCGATTTTACGCTCGCCGTGCGGCAATCTGTTGCAGAACGACTGGTGCAGGCGCAGACAGCACTGCCCAAAGTGTGGCGCATTGTGCTCAAAGCCGGGCTGCGGCCAGTTGCGGTGCAACTGCAGCTCTTACAAAATCTGCAGGCACTTTTGCAGGCTAAACACCCCGAATGGTCTGCCAAACAGGCGCTCGCCGAAACGCGACTTTTGGTTGCCGATCCGCGCCTAAAAGTACCGCCGCACGCCACGGGCGGCGCCATCGACATCGAAGTGTACGATCGTAGCACAAATCAGCTCGTAGATATGGGCGCTCGTGCCAATGACGAAACCGACCGGGGAAAAGCCTACAGCGACCAGATCACCAGAGAACAGCGAGCACGACGCGAACAGCTTTATCAGGCGATGCTCACAGCCGGCTTCGCGAACAATGCCAATGAGTGGTGGCACTTCAGCTATGGCGACGCTTATTGGGCACTCTTTTACGACCAAAAACGCACGCTGTACCGACCGCTGGCCTGATGCAACTTGCGACAATCACATAAATACAGGATACTAGAGATAATATGAGCAAATCAGTCGTCCTAACCGGCCTTCGAGCCAACAACAATCTTACTATTGGAAACTATTTGGGAGCCTTGCTGCCCTTGATCGATATGGCCAAAAAACGAGCCGACGAGTACCAGATTAATCTGTTCGTGCCCGATTTGCATAGTTTTACGACGCCAATCGATCACACACAGTTGCAAACACAAATTATGCAAAACCTCAAAATGTTTGTAGCCGCCGGCTTGCCACTCGACCACCCCAATGTGCACATTTACCGGCAAAGTCATGTACCTGCGCACAGCGAACTTACATGGATTCTTGATTGCTTTACCGGCATGGGCGAAATGAGCCGTATGACGCAGTTCAAAGACAAATCAGCGCGCCTAAGTGAAGACCGCATCAGCGTCGGACTCTTTAACTATCCTGTGCTCATGGCCGCTGACATCTTGCTATACCATGCTGTATATGTTCCGGTAGGCGATGACCAGACCCAGCACCTCGAATTTACCCGCGACATTGCGCAACGCATGAACAACCAGTTCGGTGACCTCTTTACAGTGCCGCGTGCGGCGGACGAGCAGCATCAATTCTTTGGTAATGATCAAGGACTCCGCGTCCGCGATCTCATCGATCCAACGAAAAAGATGAGCAAGAGCGACGAAACTGGCCGCGGCGTAATCTTTTTGTCTGATTCGCCCGAAGCAGCTGCCAAAAAGATCATGAGCGCTGCCACCGATAGTTATGGCGAAATCAAATATGATCCGGCGGAACGGCCAGGCATCGCCAACCTCTTGCAGCTGCTTGCGCTGTTCGAGGGCCGCCCGCTCGATAATGTGCGTCACGAATACGAAGGCCAAACCATGTACGGCGAGCTCAAAAAAGCTGCCGCAGCTAAGGTAAGCGACTTTCTGCGCGACTTCCAGGTACGCTTAGCGAACGCCGACGAAGCCGCCATTGTTGCAAAACTTGAATCCAGCGAAGCCGCAATGCGCGAGACGGCTAGCCAAACGTTACTGCGCGTACAGCAGGCAGTGGGACTACGCCCAAACGCATGAAAAAAGTACCGTTCTATTCCAACGACGCCGACAACATGCAGTGCATGATTGCCGTATATCGCATGATCGTCGAGCATTTCCTGCATAAACAGATGAGCGCAGCCGACATGCGCAAATTCGTAGGGTATGAACCAGGCGTTGCTGCATGGACGCTCCGCCCGCTCACACAATTTGTGCACATGGGATTTGATGTACGCATGATCGAGCCATTCGACTATGCCCGCTACGCCGAAGAAGGCGAGGCATACTTGCAAACCGCCATGCCGCCCGAACAACTCAAATGGCAGCTCGAACACAGTAACATCCTCAGCATGCAGCAATATATCCCGGAATTCTTGCGGACTGTGAAGCATGAACGTCGTTCGCCAACCCTGGCCGACATCGACGATATGCTCACGCAAGGATACCTTGTGAATGTCATGCTCAACAGCAAAGCATTGAACCACCAAGAAGGATATACCGCGCATTCGGTGCTCGTTCTACGCGAAGAAGGAAGCAATTACGTCATCCACGATCCCGGTTTGCCGCCGGTACCGGACCGCGTGGTTTCGAAAGAAGATTTGTGGCAGGCAATGGGTGACGAAGGCAATTCCAACGAAGTCACAGGCTTTCGCCTCAATCCTGATCGGTTCCCGCAGCGTCTCGACCAATACGTTATAACCCAGATCCCGCGCCTTAGTCGGGCTTTCGCTGCTAAGCTTGTCGAGGAAGGGAAGGTACTGGTAAATGGTACGCAGCGCAAGCCAGGGTACAAGGTAAAATCAGCCGACACAATTACCATTGATTACGAAGAATCGCAACTTGATATCGTTCCTGATATAGATCTGCCTATTTTGTACGAAGATGACGACTGCGTGGTTATTAATAAGCCTGTTGGCGTACTTACGCACAGCAAGGGTCCGCTTAGCGCTGAGGCGACCGTGGCAACGTTTATGCGGAGCCGTGTGCAAGGGCTCGGCGGCGATCGCGGTGGCATTGTGCATCGGCTCGACCGCGCTACCAGCGGTGTTCTCATTTGCGCCAAAAATCAAGAAGCCCTCAGTTTTTTGCAAAAACAGTTTGCGAACCGCCATGTCAAAAAGACATATATGGCAATCGTGAGTGGCCATCTTAATCCTGAAGCAGCCATTATCGATATGCCTATCGAACGCAATCCTCAGGCACCGGCCACATTTCGCGTTGGCGCCAACGGCAAACCATCCACCACTACGTACAAAGTTGTGCAGGCTCATACACAAGTAAGCCTTATAGAGTTGAAGCCCGCCACCGGCCGCACTCATCAGCTACGCGTGCATCTTGCCCATCTCGGCCACCCCATCGTCGGCGATGTATTGTACGGCGGTAAACCGGCTGAGCGGCTTTTCTTGCATGCTGAATCACTCGAAATAACCTTGCCAAATGGCGAACGCAAAACATTTACCGCACCGCTCCCGCCGGCATTCTCCGCTACAATGGAAGCCGCATGAGCACGCCCTTGCATCCCAAGACCGCTGAACAACTCCAGCATTTTCTGGTCAGTCCTGCGCACGCAATACTCCTGGTTGGGCCGGCCGGCATCGGCAAGGGAAGCCTTGCCACAGCGCTCACGAAACAGTTGCTCGACCTTGATGAACACGCCCTTGGATCGTATCAATATCTCACGCGACTCGAAGCAAAAGGTGACTCAATATCCATCGAAACCGTCCGGGATTTGCAGCATTTTTTGCAGCTCAGAACCATCGGTGATCGGCCCATCCGGCGCGTCGCGATCATCGAATATGCCGACCGCATGACAACCGAAGCGCAGAACGCCCTTCTTAAAATGCTTGAAGAGCCGCCAGCCGACACCGTATTAGTGCTCACCGCCAACAACACGCATGCATTGCTCGCTACCATTCTGTCGCGCTTGCAGCGAATTACAGTGCGCGAACCGCTCGAAGCCGAACTGCGCGCTTATTTTGCAAAAACTCATGACAGTAAAGCGATTGATCAAGCGTATTTTTTAAGCGGCGGATTGCCCGGCCTCATGCAGGCACTCCTCGAAGGCACTGCTGATCATCCGCTGTTTATGGCTGTCGGGCAAGCCAAAGCATTGTTACAGCAACCGACCTTTGATCGCCTCGTCGCTGTGGATGCCCTCAGCAAAAAGAAAGACGACGTGGTGCATGTGCTCTACGCTTTACTGCGAATTGCGCAAACTGGTATGGTGCAGGCTGGCAAACGCGGTGACCAGGCGCGTGTTAAGCGTTGGTATCAGATTGTAACAGCGATACATGCAACGCTCGAAACGCTTGCCGTACACGGAAATACAAAATTAGCGCTCACAAACTTGATGCTATCCATGTAGGGTTTGATATAATAATAAGAACTATGTTTGAGCTAGTAATTGTTGCAGGTTTTGGATTGCTCGCGTATCACAACATCAAGGTCCATGATGATGAATTTGCTGGCAGCACCCGCAAAATCGGCGACCGCCTTGGCAAATTGTGGGATATTGCGCATCAGGGTATGCGCGAAAACCGATTCTTGCGCGCCGAAAAAGCACTTTTGACCATTCTAAAAATCGACGAAAAAAACGCCGCCGCCTACAACCGTCTCGGTATCCTCTATGCCAAACAAAAAGAATATCGTGACGCGATTGACTGCTTCGAGATTGCCTCAAGCATCGAAGCCAGCCCCTCCAGCCTCCACAATCTCGGTCTTATTTATTACGAGACCGAAAATTATACCAAAGCCGCCATTGCTTTTGAACAGGCGCTTAGACTCGAAGATACCCTTGCTGCTCGCCACGTCGCCTATGCTAAGGTGCAAGAAAAGCTTGGCAATGAAAAACTCATGTTCCAATCACTCGAAAGGGCCGCCGATCTCGAACCAAACAAAGAGACCTACACACTATTGCAACGTGCCTACGAATCACGTGGCATGGAAAAGGAAGCCGACATGATCGATCAAAAGCTCAAAAAAATGATCGTTCCAGCCGGTCATCCAAAGCGCATGATGCGCCCGCGTCGCGTTGTGGTATAACTTTGGTTGCCGAAGGGCGCATAATTTGCTACACTTACATCTGTTATTGGCAGCATGCCGACATAGCTCAGTGGCTAGAGCGGCTGTTTTGTAAACAGCGGGTCGTGGGTTCGAATCCCTCTGTCGGCTCCAATTTTATTTGTTATTTTCCAGATAAAAATGCTACAATTTCAACCAATGCAGGGATAGTGAAGCGGTCAAACACGGGTGACTGTAAATCATCTGGCTCAGCCTTCGGGGGTTCGAATCCCTCTCCCTGCACCAGATTTGTAAAACACTAAGGACGTCAGAATTGACGTTCTTTTTGTTATTATTATGATATGAAGATTCTTGTCACGGGTAATGCAGGTTCAGGTAAATCAACACTCGCAAAAACACTTGCTGCCAAACACGCACTGCCTTACTCGAGTCTCGATAGGGTAGTCTGGCAAGAAGGCTGGAAAAAGACGCCACGCGATATTCGCAAGGCAAAAATCAAAACCCTCATAAAACAGAACGATTGGATAATTGACGGCGTTGACTATGACGTGCAGCATGCCGCTGATGTGGTCATCTTCTTGGATTATCCACGCGGCATATGTTTGTACAGGGCACTCAGGCGAAATATCCCATATTTGTTTTCTTCGCGCCCGGAGCTACCAAAACACTGTCCCGAAATACGTATCATTCCGCAACTGCTAAAGCTTATTTGGAATTTTCCAAAACGAGTCAGACCCACTATTCTAAGTACGAGTTCACGGGAGCGCTCAAAGTTTGTGCACATTAAAACCAATAACGAATTACAATCGCATCTAGAAGGCGAATCTCTTGTGAAAAACGGCAAAAAAAGGTACACTAGCATCTGATGTAAGCGGTTTTATGCCGAAGTAGCTCAGTGGTAGAGCATCGCCATGGTAAGGCGGGGGTCACGAGTTCAATCCTCGTCTTCGGCTCCATTACCGTTTACAAAGCTGGTTGTATCTGTTACAATCAGTACAATTGACTAATAAAAGGTTCTAATTTTATGGCTAAAAAAGGCGAAAAGCGCAAGATTGTCGGACTCGTGAGCGAAGAGTCTGGCGAGCGTATTTATTACACCACCAAAAACACGCAGAACACTCCGGAAAAGCTTTCGCTCAAAAAGTACAGCCCTAAACTGCGCAAACACGTCGTTTTCACCGAAACCAAAAAGAACTTGGGTCGCAACGAAGTTAAGCCTAAAAAATAAGTCCTGGATCTTACCGCAAAAGAGCCGCCCATAAAGCGGCTCTTTTTATATGTGGTCAACCTTGGCAAGGTCGAGTACGGTGTTTACAAGTTCGGCGTGGCTCCATACTAGTGGCAATACCGAAAGCGGCGAGCCGCTCGTGGGATCGACTTGTTCGCTAAGCATGCCGCTCGCAATGGCGTGGTCAAGCGTCCAATCAACGTATTGGTGAGCTTTATCAATCTGATTATTGCGTACGTAGTACTGACTGAGCCATAGCGTTGTCACGAACCAAGGATTGCCAAGGTATGCCGGGTCCGAACCGAAGTAGTGATCGTATTCATAGCGTGGGCAGCCACCGGCCGGCGTTTTATCGAGCAGTGTGCTTTCAATGGTATGCAACGTCTGTTTTATGAGGTCGCTACTTAGGTGATGGAGCGAGAACATCATCGGTCCGAACAGGCTAGAGACGTCGAGTGTATTGTCGAATGCCAGCGAACCGTCTTCTTGCAGTAAAAATCCTTTACGGAACGCACCGCGCTGCTTGTCGAAGAATACTTCGACATTGGCAAGAATATCTGCCGCCGCATCACGCCAATGCACGCCATCATCGGGGTATTCGAAAATATCCGCAAAATCCGCGGCAACGAGAAGCGCCTGATACACCGTAGCGGTTGTGTAGGTCGATGTCAGGAATTTTTCCTCCCACAGATCGTAGCTGGCATGGGGCAATTTGGTCTGCTCGTCGACAAAGCTGGCCATGAAATTCGCTGCCGGCTGAATGAACGTAGTATAGAGCGTAGAAATAAAATCTTGGTCGTGTGAACGATCATAGTACTCGCCGAGCATATACAGCACAATTGCTGTTTCGTCTTCCTGAATCGCCAGCTCTTTGTGATTTCCGTGGAGTAGCGGATGCCAGGTGCTGCCGATAGCCCGATCGGGCTGGTATTTGTGCATAAGGTAACCGTCGGGTGTGAGGATGTCGCGGCAAAATTCGAAGAAGCGCCGTGGCTCTTCTTGGTAGCCCAGACGAATGAGCGGCCACATAGCAAACGCCCCATCGCGCGGCCAGACATAGCTATAATAATCACGACCGAAGTTATAGATCGAAGAATCGCATGACGCGATAATACCACCGCGCTTATCAGTGTGCACTTTAATGGTCATCAACGATTTTTTGACTGGCTCGAGGTATTTTTTATCAAGGGTATGCAATTGATTCACCGCAGTTATGAGCCATTCGTGCCAATATTCGCGTGTGAGTTCCAGGCGGTGCTCCAAGCCTTCTGATCGAAATTGATGGTGAATTTTCTCAGCCGAAAATTGCGAATCAGCGGCGATAATCCAATAGTCGAGCTGCATGGTTGCGCCACCGCTGAGGCTGCAAGGGAATCGAATCACCGAATCCACACCACCATGCTCTACGGCATTGCCCGACAGCTCGCCGTCTTCAGCGTCTCGAAAAGTGCCTTCTTTGCCTTCAATACCGTAAATGCCAATGGCGAATTGGTCATACACCGTGCCTTCGCTACTTTGACCATACACAAGCAGGCTACAGCGACCTTTATAATCAAGAATGTAATTCTCCTCGGGCACGAATAGTGCAGTATCAGCACGACCGGCACGCGAAATTTGAAAGACTTGGTGCATAAAGATACGAACATTTTTGTACTGGTCCGACAAATTATTCACCGTAATACGTCGGCAAAAGGCATTGAAATCACTGTCGACAAAATCGTTAAATAGCAACTCGACCTGAAAGCGGTCACTTTGCATGCGAATAATGCTTACCATCGCATCAGACTCAAAGCTTACCGAAATATTCCAGCTGCCGTCGTCAACCCAGCTAAATTGGCCATCCACCCAAACGCCAACTTTGTGGTGCATACTACGCGCGTTGGTAAGGTTGTCGAGCCCCACGTACGGATAGTAAAAATCATGTACCATCCCTTGCTCGTTCAAGCCAACGGTTAGGCTGCCATTGCCAAGCATCACCGGTCGCCCCATAGCTATACCCTTACTCCTTTCTCGATCAGACGCGCGCGCAGATCGTGATAAGCATTCATGAACGCAATACATGCATCGTACGGGTTTTCGTAAGGGCTGAAGTAGGCATGGATGTCGCCGTCGTTGAACCATTTGGTGCACATGTAGTAGAAATGGTCGGAGGTTTGCAAGCGGCGCCAATCTTCGATGAGCGCTCCATCGTTGGTAGAAAGAATTTTTTCTTGCAGCGCGTACAAACCGGTAATCGCTGATGTTTGCATGCTGTTGCCGAGCCACGCACTGAGGTCGCGCTCGGTATCGGCCCAAGTAATCGTCTGCGGTACATCTATGTGATCACGTGGCTCGAACGCATCGATCGCATCAGAAACCGTCATGAAGGTGTGGCCGTTTGTTCTGAGCCACTCACGTGGGAGTTCGCGCAAAAAGTCAAAGATGCCCGAATCGCTCCACTGGTGCTCGCCGAACGTTTCGTAATCCATAAACAGGTTAAAGTTGGTAGCGTCGCCGGCTTCACTCAGCCAATGAGCAAATTTGTCGGCAGTGAGGGGCCATTCGCTCCAGTCGCGGTCGCCAAAGCGAAAGGCGATATCATCGCTCAAGCGATAATTTTTCATAAGCAAGCGAATATTGTCGGTATATGCTGGCTGGTATACATAGTTCGGGCTGCGCCAATCCAGTACTTTGTCCCAGCCTTCGGCCAAGATGCCTTTGTAGCCGGCTTTGTCAGCCCACCAGGCGACATCGTTGTTGTAGGCCAGCTCGGTATTGCGGAATACCTTCGGCGTTTGTCCGAATACAGCCTGCACTTTTTCGCGGTGCATAGCTACTTGAGCTTCAAATTCTTCGCGAGAATAAAAGAACGCCAGGCTATGATGATATGTTTCGGCTACTATTTCGACGCGCCCGGTACGTGTGAGTGCTTTGAATGATTCGAGTGCCTCAGGAGCCCAGCGCTCTAACTGTTCGATTACCGTACCAGTAATTGATAAGCTGAGCTTGAATTCCGGATGCGCGTTAAGCAGATCTAACAGATGGCGGTTGGTCGGCAGGTATGACTTTTCGGCCACTTTGTGGATAATGCGCTCGTTGCTTGTGCGGTCGTCGTATGCCGCATCAAAATAGTCATGATGTACGCCGGCATCGAAGATGGTGTAGTGACGTACGCGGTACGGTTGATGCACGTGCAAGTAGAGGACGATGGCTTTGGTCATGCCGCTGCTCCTTGCACTGCACGATGGTACAAACGCTCCATTTTATCGGCAGCATCATTCCACGAAAGCTTCAGAAACTCCTGGTATGCGTTGGCATGAAGTTCGCGTCGCAACCCATCGTTTTGCATAGCTGCTACGATTTGATTCGCCATTTCCGCAGTGTCCCAAAAATCTACCTTGAGGGCGTTGCGCATAATTTCGGCGACACCTGACTGCTTGCTGATGAGCGCTGGCGTGCCATAGCCCACCGCCTCGAGAGCAGTCAAGCCAAACGGTTCGGATACCGATGGCATCACGAACAGATCGGCGATAGCATATGAATCGCGCCAGCGTTTGCCACGTTGAAAGCCCACAAATATAACATTTCCCGCGATGCCCAAATCGGCGGCGAGTTGGATAAGCTCAAAATATTGGTCGCCGCTTCCAACGATCAAGAACATCGTTTTAGGGACCCGAGCCACGACTTCTTTGGCTGCGTGTAAAAAGTTTGTAAGTCCTTTTTGGACCGTAAGACGGCCAACGTTGGTCACTACTTTGTATCCCTGTTTCTTGAGCATTGCAAGATAGTGGTAAGCGTTGCCAGTATCGAGCGGCGTAACCTCGGCGGCATTAATGCTGTTGTGAACGACCTCGATTTTATTAGCAGGAATCGCATATTCACGCACAATGGCGTCTTTGGTTTGCTGACTCACCGCAATGACGCGGTCAGCCACAAGCATCGCCGTACTTTCGATTTCGCGCACCAACGGATTGCCGCCATGCTTTTGGCCCGAACGGTCGGCCTCTATCGAGTGCACATGGACAATCAGTGGACAGTTATGGCGTTGCTTGGCGCGCAGAGCAGCCCGAAACGTCAGCCAATCGTGAGCATGGATAACGTCAAACTCGCGGCTCTCGACGAGTTTGGCTACTGCGTGTTCATATAATTGCTGCTGCCCATAAATGTCAGCTGACACTTCGTGCCCATCTTCGTACACATATTTGTAACTATCGTAGGCGATACCAGATGCAACCACCGCTTTTACCCCTTGCGGATGTGCCGCGGTGACTTTCATAAAAGAAATGTTATGCTCGGCTTTGTAGGGAAGGATAAATTCGATGTCGACTTGTTTTTGAGCCAGCGCCTTACAGAGCTCATAGCATGCTACGCCAAGCCCACCACTATTGTTGGGAGGTAGCTCCCAGCCAAGCATCAGTATCCTCATCACCCTCTATAAATCGTTTATGGTTGCTATGCCCGATTATAGTCAGGAACGGCGGTAAGCACAAGTCCAATCGCGCATAGCTTTTTGGGTAAAAAGTTGGTATGGTAGGGTAATGGTTTATACGCCAACTCGTCGGCAGGTTGCCGTATGGTGCGGCAGCGCAGCGATCATTGCTCTCCTGTTCAACAACTGGCTGTTGCAACCGTTACTAAATCCAGCGTTGTCTTTAAATCATGCGGTAATTAGCGAGATCAGTGCTCGAACCCAACCCTATCATTGGGTTTTCCAGACGCTTGATATCGCTGCTGGCGCCCTCACGTTGTTATGTCTGCCATATATGCTGCGCTTTGCGAGGCAGGTAAAATTACCTCTCTACGGACTACTCGTTGGCATGGTTGCACTGCTCGGCATCGATTCAATCTTGGATGCGTCGCTTGCCATCAGTTGCGCACCAACGATCGATCTGCATTGTAGTCTAACCAATTCACACTCGCTTATCACCGAGGCACATATGGTCGAGAGTACCACGACCGGCCTTGCAACACTGGTTGCGCCCGTTGTGTGGTGGTGGGCCTGCCGCCAGCGCGGCGTACGACTGCTCGCACAGATGAGTGTCTGGTTTGTTGGGTTGCAAGCGCTTGTTGGTCTGAGCATCCTTGGCTCGCGGGCAATAGGGGTCGATATAGTCGGGACAGCGCAGCGCCTCTACGAGTTAGGTGTTGGCGCATGGATCGGCGCGATTGGCGGGTTAAGCACCGCATCACGAGTTCTATCCGTCCGCCGCCCAATCCCCAATGAAACACTTGCACCAGAGACGGAGTGAGTATATAGCACCTACTCTGCGCCCTGCTGATTTCTACGATCTATATGAGATTGAATTATCTCGTGGCCTCTGTCACTCCAGGCATCGTGGTAGTATTTGTCCACGAATGCAAATTGCTCGGGCGAAGCATCATAAAAAGATAGCGGTTTGTTAAGATACTGTGCTACGGCATCACACAGGTCTTCGCGCGCAATAAGATCTTTGTGCTCTTGTTGTTCGCGGTTCATCCTTCCATAAGCTGTCGTGGCAACATCGTTCGCACTATAAACGCTCTCCCATTCACGAAGCACTGCGATCGGCATACGCTCATTGTGCACGTGATGCGTCAATTCATGATCAAGTGCGCTATTTATTTTATCGTACAGTTCTTGACGTTGCTCTTTGAGTGTTGCTTCACCTACATGACCTTCGGACGCATTAATCTTGGCAAATTTCTCAAGCGGCACATTGATCTTAATCACTCTTTCTCCGGTCGCATAATCGCCACTCATTACCGCTACCCGTCCATCTGCTAAGACCTGAGGCTCGGCGATCCCGTCAACGAATTCAATAGCCGCAATCCCTTGAGTAAATTCACCAGGATGACGGATAAACCGGGTAGCAACCCAGGTCTCTGGATCGGCAATGCCCACCTCTTGCAACAAGTCAAAACCACGAACTTTAATTCGATCAGTCTCGGTGCACCGTGTTGCATCAACCTGTTCGTCGTGCTCCCGCTGCAACTCCTCGGCCTTTTGCTCAGCAGCATGAGCCAACGCCCGGACCGTCGGGTCTGTCGCAACAACAGGGCTTTCCTGGGTATGCTTTATCAAGTATTCAGCATTCGCAACAGTGTCATGGGGTAGTAATCCTTCTGTGTCCCTCTCGCGATCAGGCGACAGGTACTTTCGTATGTCAGCAGACTTACTATACCAATCATGGAACGCTTCGTCGGCACCTGGCGTGGGCTGCCAATCTTCAGGAACCACAGCGGTTGCATCCGGCGACTGAAGGACATAGCCATGACGGGCAAAGGAATCCTTCACTTTGTGTACAGAAGTGCTTGCCTCCGTAGTCGTACGATAATCAAGCTCTGTGTAATCGGTGCCGCATACGATCATAACGCCACCAACTTCTGCCTGCAGGTCACCAGCAACGTATCCATCAACGACGCCGCGCCAATTGGTTATTGCATTGAGGTCGGAAAGATCACGGTCTAGCTGTTCGGGCGCTAGCTTATTCGCGACGGCAGCGAGGCCTTTTGCTTCTGCAACCCGTTGCTGCAACGCATCAATGACGTGCGAATCAATATCCGGGCGAGCCTCTTTGATTGCTCGCAAGGAAACTTCGCTAATTTCTAGGCCATCTGTACTAATTGGCAGGTCTGCAATGCTTGCTTCGGCTATCTCGAGCGCCTCTTCATCGAGAGTATCTTGGAAGCTACCGAGCGCTTTATTGGTATCGTCTATGCGCCGCAAGACTTTCGGCAATTGATTGGGCGACGATTCAGGCGTTGCCGGCTCTGTGATTTCAATGTGTTCGGCTGGTGGTGTGTAGGCAGCCGGCGTTTCGGGCGTGGTAAACGCATCATATACATTAGGCAACTCGGACATGTTTCCACCGATCAGCTCTTTCATATTTTATATTATATAACAATTCATGTATTATTTCAATGTTCCGTTCCGGCACTCCTCCCCCTACACCAAGTACAGTATAGGAGTAATCATTAGTTTGTTGTAAATTCCACTTTATATACAAGACTTGATCAACTTTTGGCACTTAGATATAGTGAGTGCTAGTAGTCGAGGAGGAATCTGTAACACCGACGAACACTAACAACTTGTTACCCATAAAAGAGTATCTATAAGCGCTAGTGGTCTCACGTTACAGAGCCACTATCGCCTACAGGTACTTTTTAATTTTTGGAGGGTTGCAGGAGCGGTTTAACTGGACCGTCTGTAAAACGGATTTTCCTTAGCGGAAACGTGGGTTCGAATCCCACACCCTCCGCCACTCCAGTTCTTATATAAATAATCCCCGAATGTAATGAGCTTCGGGGATTATTTATTTCCTTAGCGGTTCAATCGGTGATGATTGATACTTCAATCATATATTGATACACGCGCGACTGTCAATATACGCTGCAAACAAGCATGGTATAATAGTATTTGTCTAAGCAGGTAGCAGCCTTTTATTTACATTTGAGAATGGGCAACCCCTCTCGAAAGTAGTGGATGTAAATCTGCTATCGGCTTAGACAACCTCAGAGACGGGGTTGTCCTTTTTTATTTTTAAAGACTGGAGATATCATGTCTGTACAAGTGCCCTGGTATAAACGACGGTTACCTGGAAAAGTTCTCTTACCACTATCAATTATATGTTTCGCGTTGTGTAGATTTGTACCATTCCTAATAATTCTTGCTCTTATGCTATTAGGATTTGCAATCGTAGCACCATTTCAGAATCGAAAACGAAATAAACGGTTTGTAAGATGAGGATAGTTCGTGATGTCATCTTATCGTTCTTCGCAGGAGGAGCGTTATTTTTAATCGTAGGAGCGTTAGCCGATATATTGCCAACTCTTATGCGTAGGGCTCATTCCTTACCGCTTGTAGGTATATGGGTGATCTACCTTATCATTGGTGGCTGTATCGTGAGTGCATATAATCGTTTTTCACCTAAAAAAGAAGAGTAATCGCTTAGTCTACTTGACAGAATCCTCCTAGTATGATACTATGTACCTAGTTTAGAGAAACAAAAACGTGAAGTACACCGTACGAAATCTACGGGAGGACTTTCCAGATGAAGATGCGTGCCTTTTGTGGCTCGTAGAGTATCTTTTTCCGGATGGTATTACCTGTAAAATCTGTCAGAAAATAACCAAACATTACAAGGTCACCGGACGAAAAGCCTACGCCTGTAGTCGCTGTGGTCACCACGTGCATCCGACTGCCGGTACGATCTTTCATAAGTCACGGACACCGTTAAGCCTGTGGTATCACGCGTTCTACCTTATGAGCACTAATAAGGCGGGGACGAGCGCAGCGCAGCTTCAGCGAGAGATTGGCGTGACGTATAAATGTGCTTGGCGCATGATGCATCAGATACGTACCCTTATGAATACTGACAGACAGCTTTCTGGTGAGGTTGAGGTAGATGAAACGTATGTTCATGCGAACGTTTACAAACGAAGTACCGCCCAGAAACGCTACGGACGAACTGGTCAGCGAGCCGGACAAGTTCTTTTCGGAGCCGTAGAACGTGGTGGCCGAGTCAGGATATGGCACGTGAAGTCAGCTGGTGCTCGAGTACTACAGCCGCTGATCCGTAAGAACGTCAAAGAAGGTACTCTCATCCATACGGACGGATATAGAGCTTATCGGAGATTGCCCCAAATGGGTTTTGGTCATCGCTGGACCGATCACGGTCGCGGTGAATACTATACTGAGGACAGCTACACGCAGAATATTGAGAATGTCTGGTCGCACTTCAAGCGGGGTATTAAGGGAGTGTACCGTCACGTCGATAACAAGTATCTACAAGCCTATGCGAATGAATACGCTTGGCGCTACAGCAACCGGAAGAAACCAAGTATGTTTTGGAGTTTGATGTGCCAAATATCTATATCTTAGTCTAATTACCATGGAGAGACTTAATTTGAGATTGTATATCTTTTATCTGAGTCTGAAGATTATTATATTGGTTCTGCGAAATGCTTGTATTCTCTTTATATATTTCATAATTTGCATGAGATTGATCTACGTACATATTGAAAGTAGCAATAACCATAGTTACCATTGCCACTCCTACAACAATTAATACTGCATAAATGAGAAAATCATGTTGTTTGAATTTTGAATCAGTCTTAGCCGCAAAGGCAGACCCAAGGTATCTTTCTCCTTCGGCAGGAGTTGGTACTGGCGTAGGGGCACGCCGCATTTGTTAATAAACTCCCGTAATTACTTCTGTGCCGTCTTTCTTTTGCACTTCCAAATCTCTACCAGTATATTGAAAAAGATCAAATCCGCTAAAAGTGACCCCTTGCTGTATTTTCTGCCCGGGTTCTAAAATAAATCCCCCAAGGCTTACACGAACTATGGGCTGAATCGTGCCATCGGGATTAACTTGAAATATTTTCCAGAAAGATATACGTGACATTATGTTTGAGACGTACCTTTGTTCATATCAATATATTACCATAGCTATGCAGATCAATATGAAGATATATATTTGATTTATTTTTTATTCTTCGGAACAACTTTTCCTAAAAATCCCTTAAATTCCTCTTCGGTTAGCTGCTTAATCTTCGGTGTTTGTTTCTTTTTCGGCATACCTTTAGTTTAACAGGTTGGGTTATTTCCTTGTACTTGGTGTAGGGGGAGGAATGCCTCCGTTCCTAGTAATTTGGGAGCGAACGGAGCATACGCCGCATATCTTCGAATATGTGCCAGAACTCATCTGCATCATCGACGCTCATATAGCCGCCCTCACGACTGCGTACTTGCCAAAGCATTTCCTGAATCGATTTTATACGGTCTTCGAGACTTCGCGGGCTCTTCGCCATTTCCATTTCATCTTCCAAGCGCTTTACCTCACGAACAAGCGATTGAGCATCGCCATCCTGCGGTCGGTCAAGAGCATCATGCACGCGAAACTCCATGTTGCGTACCTGCTTATAAAGTGGTTGATAGCTTGCATCCATATCCATATTGGCTCCTGTTTTGGCCTAGGCATAGTATAAATTTATACGCGCAGCAGTCAAGGTTGCGGGGTTTTATAATGAGTGCTAGACTGGGGTTTTATTACGTATGTAGTAGGAGTGTATATGAAAGAAACCGGACCAGCGCTACCCCCAGAATCTGATCCTACCAGCAGTGGCGAAATACCAAATCTGCCAGCAGTGAGTTTAAACCTGCGCGACTTTATAATACGAAAAGACCCTGGAGAGATCACTACTGACCCCGAGGAAAATTCTGCAATCAGGCCTATACCTATAATATCTATAGAGGACATTCCTACAGGCGACGAAACCCCCGATGCATCAACCTCGTTGCTTTCCAGAGAGATCATAACTGATATCCAACCTGAGCCCGAGGTTACCTGTAACTACGATTGGGGACCCACCAGAGAACTTATCAAAGCATTGTATCCCGAACCCGCACCGCAAGGTGATAATGAATCATCACTCGCCTACACTCTGCGGCTATTACATCACGCCGAGGGTCGCGACTGGGATCAAAACGGTTTGACCGAAGAATAAGAATATTCGTACTATTTAAAGGTTAAGGAGAAAACGCTATGGAAGGTAAATCATTTGGCCAAGAATTTCAAGAAAAACCACAATTGCCTGTAGTGCCGGAAGGCGCCAGCGATGCGTACGACGTGACTGCGCAAGGCGACCCTGGGGAGTTTATTGCCGAGGGTACCGTTGAAGATGAAGATGGTCATGAAGTCACAATATTTACTAACAAGGATGCCGGCGAAACTGCCCGTGACTTCAATGACTTTTTAGAGGAACGCGGACTGCACGGCTTTATTACGCAGAAAGAGGTCCCTGGCCAAGAGGGTTAGGGTAGAAAGAACACATCATGATGGAAGGCAATCGAGACATACCGCAACAACAAGATTTCGGCGGAGCCGATCTCGCTAATGTTATACCTAGTCTTCCCGACCTTGTTGAAGGTGTTGGGGAGATAACAGAAACCGCTTACGATGAGCACCGTGCCAGAGAGGAAGGTGACGACAAACCTGAGATGGTTACCTGGTCGTGTCACCTCGGCTCGGATATTCCCTCTGAGCGAGAAATTAGATGGCGCAATGCTTGGCGCTCGCAGCTCGGCTTACCACTACTCGATTACCAAGAGGAAGTTGATAAGGCCCGTAAGACTTGGCAGGGACCAGAAGCAGAAGCATAACGGCAACAATCAGTAGCAGGGTACATGCATGTCTGAATTACCACCACTCCAACAGACCTCATCAGAGCTTCCCCAGTTGATCGAACCGCCCGATCCATCTTTTTTGGTATCCCAAGATGCAGAAGGCAATTTTATTCAAGAGTCGTCCTCCGAAGACAGCGAAGAAACACCTCCACCCATTGTAAATGGATATATCGTTGATACGGCACATGTGTTTATTTGTTGTGGTGAGAGTGCGGAAGATTACGTGCAAATGGCACGGGATTCGTTCGTAGACCACCTAAACGAAGGGAAATTTAACGTCTGTTTGTATAATATGCTCTCTCCTGAAGACAAAGCTGCCCTTGCGCCATGGGCTCAAGGGATAGAAAACCTGTAAACAATGCGTGAAACGTACGGCACCCCCGAACAGGCACAGCAGTTGCCATCAGCTTACAGTACCCAATCGATGCCCCTGTCTGATGTCAATGTAGAGATCACTGATTCTTACGTTGTGGCCAGCGACAGCTCAGATAAGCCTTTTACCCACGTTCCATACGATGAAACCCGTAGTGAGTTTGAATCTGCCCAGCCGCCAGAAGCAAGTGTTGGCGGCAATAGCGATAAGCCGCCCACCGATCGACCTCCCGAAAATGTCCCAGCGGCAAACGAACCACCTGAACGCCCGATAACAGATCCAGCGTTGGCAGAGCTACTCGTGCAAAATGCTGCATTGCTTGGTTCCGAAAAACTCGACCATCTGCTCGCCCATCACGCTCGATTCGATCGACCCTCGTCGTTTCGGGACGAGTTTGGGAATTTCTCTGAAGATCGACATAGACGCAACAGGGAATTTCTCGAGCACGTCCCTGGCTTTATGGCCGCGGCCGAACAAGCCGCTGTACCGCAAGAGCAGGCTCAGGAACTGCTAGAACATACACTCGACAATGTGCAGAACCCAAAGCTGAACATTCAGGGAAGTGCCAGGATCACTGCATTGCTTGCTAAAACATTTGCAGCAAGCGGAGAAAATTCCCTGACGGAACAAAATCTAGCGCAACTCAAAACACTCATCTCAACCGTGAGCGAAGATAATGTTATTCCGCACACTCTTGAAACTCTCGAGGCAGCCCAAAAAGCCGGCCTTAGCCTAGAGGATAGCATGCAGCTCGTGGACGGCTACTTTCAGACGAGCAACGGCCGCCAGGTATACGAGCATATGGATTCTTTCCGTGAAGCCTTGCGCACACTACATGTCGCCGGCGTCGATCCACAGCTCGTCAAAGACGTCTTCCAGACATTTGACCAGATTGATCCACAATACCGTCACGAAGTATACGACGATTTGCGCGCACTCATAACCAATGGAGCAAGAGTATACGATATGAAGCCCGAGGCCGTTTTGCGGGCGGCGCTGCATGAGGTGAACGACGAGACCGATATCGAACACGCACTCGGAAAAGTCGTAGAGCGGCAACAAAAAGGAACCCGTGTAGAAGGCAGCGAGCCGGGCATTTCCACACCTCGCGAGCGAATAGACAATCATTTTATCCAGAAGGGCGGCCAACTGGAGCATGCCGCCGTGCCGTATCAAACAAACCGTTCGCTCGAAGAAGGCCTATCCGACATCAAGGAGCTGACCGGCGCCGAACGGTATTTTGGCGACGTCGTTGCAGAAGGACACTGGATATTTGATCCACATACAGATACATGGTACTCCTTTGGTGGCGAAACAAAACGCGACCCAGTAACGCGTACTACGTCTCATACGTCCCAAAAGTTTGACGTAAGCGAACTCAGTGATACGCCATACGATTTTCACATTCACCCAACCGATAACGAAAAGATCGCCGATCGCTACGGTCATATATTTCCATCTAATGCCGACTTCAAGACAGCCGCTACTATGCTAGACGATGCAGGCAACACCGTGTCGTTGCGTTCGTTTATTTCCCATCGCTACGGCATAACAGAGTTTACCTACCCGGCGGATACGAACGCATTACGCGAAGCCGGCGAGCATTTTGAAACCTTGCGCGATGCATATTTCGAGCAGTGCATTGGCGATGAATACGACGTCCTCGCAACCGCGCGCCACATGGGTGATCCGGAGTTCATTCGTGCTATCGTGGCAGACATTAATAGCCATCTACCTGAGACCTTTGCTATAAAAATACACCCGCACGGCACTAATCTTGGTGAGATCGTTCGGCCTGAGTTGGAAGCGCCGCCTGACCGTCAAGACCCTTGAGGTCGTCAACATCCACGCCTTGCGCCCATAGCATCTCAAAAAATGCACGTTGTGTTTCGGTGATTTCCTGATTCGCAATTTCGATGCCAAACACTTCGTCGTCGTGCCAGTTATAGTAGGCCGTAACATTACCGTAGATGATGGTCGAATGCGTAATTTTAAATACATCATCAGGGACAAATCGTGATCGCCAAGACGCAAGGCGCTCGTTGGAGTGGTCACGATACCATTGCTGCTGCGTTTTAATAAAATGATCACCGATAATACCGCGGAAGGTGATGCCCGCCTCGTTGCACGTGCGCGCCCACCGCTCAAAAAAACTTTGCTTAGTGCGGCTCTGCATGTTCTCATAGAGAATAGAAAGGTTTTCACCTGAAGCCTTAGTTTGATTCCATACCATCTGTTTTATACCTTCAAGACCTTGGAAAAACTGTACACGTGTCGCCGGCGACGACAGCACATCACCATTTAAAAAGTTATGCAATGAGGTGAGCTCGGTCTGCAGGTCACGGAGCTCTTGCTCTTTTTTGCTAATAAGGATCTGTAAGTTCGTAATTGGTGCAGCGCGCAAAATGCTGTATTTGTTATGCACCTCGATCTCTACAAGACCACTATTTTTCAGAGTATCAAAGAGCCGATAAATGCGTGTACGCTCTACGCCAGAATTTCTGGCAAGCGCCGAGATTGATTGCGGACCGTAGGCGTGCAACGCCAGATATATATCAGCAACTTCGGATTCAAGGCCAAGCTTATAAAAATAGGATCGAACAGCACTTGTATCTGCCAGCATGATGCTTATAGTTTTACCACCTGTGCACTTTTTACGCAACAGATATATGAATCAAATGCTACCTGGTACACTCCTAAGCGTACCGGTACGAACAATTCCAACTAATCATATATGGAGACTTGCCATGAGTAGTGAGTTTAGTTCGTCACCGCCCAACCCAGAACAACTACGTCAAAATTTACAGCCACTTGGTGAAGGTATTATAAAAGACGGCGTCGTTGTCGGTAGCAGCGCTTTGAATGCAGCGCTACCGGAGCTTGGTCGACATCCTCAAGACATTGACCTTACTATTTCAGAGGATGCCTATCGTCACTTGCGGCAGCAATCCGGATGGGAAGAGGTCGAAGGGCCAAGTGGTCCACGCATCTTGAAGGATCAATTCGACGTGGGCATCGGTTGGGGAGATGCAACAGCCGAGGAGCTCAAAGAGCGCAGTTGGCAAACGCCTGAGGGCGTACGCATTGCCGGCCTTGCCGACGTCTACACATGGAAACAATCCCGCGGTATGGAGAAAGATGAACGTGATACTGCTGCTATTCGGGAACGCCTGCAAGATCCCGCCCAAGGACCACTGCCATCACACCTCACAGAGCACGAACGCGAAGCCATTCGCGAAGCATTACCCGAGCACCTGCGCGATAGTCCGGATGCTCAACAAATGATTGAGCTTGCTGCCAACGGCCTCGCCATAACCTCTATTCTGTACGGCGACCGGCGCATTGGTAAAGTAAATCAAATCATTGGTGATATCGAAAAGCCTAATTACAATGTCGCCGCTACTTATCACAACGGTTTTGACACTGTCGAAGACGTAGCGCTCTTACAACAACACCTCGATAACATCGGCGCCTCCGATGAAGAACACCTGCTTGGCGCGGCTGGCGAAACCTACAGCGATGCATCGTATGGCAATGGTCGGCTCGCGCACAACCCTAAGGCTCATGATGAATTACGCGCAGGCAATCTCGGCGCCGCGCACGCCGAGGCGTTCGGCATTGATCCTCCCAAGATTCAACGATTACGTAACGCAATACTTGGCACGACGTTCACCGAGGGAAGCGGCACGCAACAGGGAAGCAATGACCCTGACCGATTAGTACGTAGTGTGGCCGGCATTGACCTCCAAATCTTATCCGGGTCAAAAGCAGTGATCGCAGCTCACGATATTGACCTTGAGGATAACATGTCAGCACGATTCTCGCCCAATCGTACTATTGGGAAAGTTCTGGCCGAGCACGGTGTGCGTATCAATACGACCGAACAGGGCCTGGCATTCATCGATGCTCATCCGGATGCGCGGCCAGCGGATGCGCCTGATGGCCAAACAGTGCTTCAAGCCTTCGCTTATCGCATGATTGACAATGCTGATTTTCATGATCCAGAGATAGGCTACAAATCACCTATCGGTTGGACGCTCGAGCGGCCCGAAATCCGCCGTGAAAACGCTAACAAGCTGCGCGAACTCGGATACAAATTATTGGCAGGCGAAATCTTAGCACAAGAAAGCTACGCGCTCGCCCACCAACATGCCGAAGAAATACGTGAGCGCTACAAAATAAATTAGCGAGACCATATGTCTAGACAAGGGTCCGCCTCAATGCGGGCTCTTTTTGTGGATACTACCAGCGGCATACTCCTTGCTAGACAACCATTTCCCATAAAAAGAATGTTTCGCGAAGTATTTTGCCGCGGCGGTCGACTTTTCGCTCAACGTAGCCAGAAGGGTCGTATTGTTCGGGCCGCAACTGCGCTACATAATAATGCGTCTCGTTTATAGCCGGCAGGCCAGCGTAGTTACATTCCTGCTGAGACGGCCACACCCGATGGCTTGTTAGTTGCAATGTGTGCGGTGGCGTTCTCATAAGCTCTTTGCCATTCCGGTCTTGTAACTCCTCGCGCAGGCCGCGCAGAGCAGCAGCTTCCGGCTCTTCGCCATGCATTGCCCGCCGTTTTTCGGAAAGCGAATTGTGCAATCCGCGGCGGCGCCACGTATCGGTAATGCGGTTATGCTGCGCTTCTTCCACCAGATGCAGTAAATGCGCGTCAGCACTATGGTATACGTCCACTTTTACGGTCGTACCATAGCGTTGCAAGCCATCGGTAGCCACAAACAATGCTGATTCGCCCTCTCGTATCTCTTCGTACAAATCGGTCGTTGTGCGCGAGCCGTCCTCACCCCATACATCATACGGAACACTATGCTCATCAAGCACTGCTATGAGCGTATCGTGTGACGGAATCTCGATGGTGTGTTCCGGGATAGCCATACCCCCTTAGTCTATCAGACTGGACGTTACAACGTTATTCTGTGCCCGGCTCACGGATAAAATGTGAGTCAAAATCGTCCATGAGATGTAAATTGAGATACATTTCGTTTGCCTGGAACCCAACACCGCTGGGAAATGGAGTAAGGTTCGCCGGAAACGCCACAATGGGCGGCACCCATTTATCGAGATTGAGGTCGTTGACTGTGTATTCGTGTGCAACTGCATCATCGGGCGAAAGGTTAAGATTGGCGATTGATGCAATGGTACGCCAGTCAGCCTCGTGAGCGACTAATTCGCGATTGCTCAGTGCCGCAGCCCATGGGCCTTCCATGAGCTGTGCCATCTGGAGCGGATCAGTATTTGGCTGAACGTGATCGGTTACCTCCCGAACACTATCTTCGGTGGGGCCAAAAATAAATTCTGTTGCCGCACTCGCTGATTCTTTGCGAAGCTCACTAAAAACTACTGATGCAGGGTGCGCATGGTCGATGGTCGCATGCCAGGTGTCGTCCTCGTAGGTGGCAACATTGCGAAGCTTTTCTGGAAATAGACCCAGGGTAGTTTTGGTATCCAGCGGGATAGCCCATCCATCCCGATGCTGCTGTGCATCGTGCGCAGGCATCAATCCAAGGTTATTCGAAATAAGTTGCTCATCGCCGTCGTTATGCAACACAATCCAACGCGCAGCCGCTACCGGCCCAAGCAGCCGCTGCAAGCGAAGAATTCGGCTGTTGTTCGTGTTGTCGGGGGTAATGATGCCCGTTTCGTACAGCGCCTTCATGGTAGGGTAGGCCTCGTACCGCGTATTGAATTCTTTGCCGCGCACAAAGAGACCGGCAACGAACGGCACTGCTACGCGGGTCCAATCGTCGAGTGAAACAGGCTGTTCTTCGGCTACGGCATCAAGTACTCGATTGAGTTGCTGCTCATAGTAGTGCCATTTATCAACCGAGCCATCCGTAAGGTCGTACAGACCGCGCTTGTGACCGATAGCGTTAGGGTTTACTTCGATAACTTTTTGTGCGGGCGCATTGTAGGCCCACACCGGACGCTCGCGTGCTCGCCCTGTTGTCTCTGCGGAAAATCGACCAATAAAGGCTGCTGGTAAATAGTGATCTTTTGCCATCACTAAACGATACCACGACTTGTCATAATTACTTAATTACAGCCTTTTTCACTAGCAGGGAGACATGCCATTGTTATCGTTCCAGAAGTACCACGAATCATGGTCGTCGATGAAAAGCATTGCCGAATAGCCGTTTTTCGCTGGCTGATAGCGGATAGAAAGTTTTTGTCCTTTATGGAGTCCTGGCATATCAGTGTCATCAATCTCCATAAATGGTTTGCCTTCTTCGCGCACCAGCTTAAAGTATGTGCTGTAGGTAGCATCCTGCCCGTTATCGGCATTGAGCTCGGTTTGCACCCAGCTATCGCCTTCATCCAAAAAGTCGATGGCATCATCACGTCCGGCACATTGATTGATCCAGTGTCCGGTAAGCGCCTTGGTGGCATTCGTCACGGTAAATGCCGAATCCCCTTTGCCGTGGCCGGTACGGGAATAGGTAGAGATGTTCTCGCCAATTTGGAAGGACTCAGCAAGTAGTTTGGTCGACTTTAAGAATGTTCCGGCCAGCTCGGGTACACCGATTTTCTCGAGCATGCCCGCACCAAGGCCAGCCGGCAGGGCGCAGCCCTTGATTATTTCGGCAAGTTTGTCGGGAATTTCACCCTGTGAAAGGCTGGGTATTTTTTGTAGGCCAGTCGCCATGCAATCGCCAGCATCAACAATCTTATCGACCTGTTGGGCTACGCGCTCTTCGTTGAAAAGCATACTGAGCACCGCGATCATGTAGTCGCCGCCAGTAGCCGTCCAGGAGATGCTGCTTTGCATGGGGATAACGCTGGCTGGTTTGCCATCGGCATCCGCCATGTGGTCGGGATCAATGGTAAAGGTGCCTGTGTCTAATCCTGAGACAATGATGGTCTTGCCGCCACCTATCTTTTCTGCCACTTTTTGAGCGACTTTGTTGCGCAACGCCGTGGTAACTTCGGTTTCGTTGCCTTCGTCGGGCGTGATACCGTTCGGCAGATTAGCTGTAACGGCGATGGGGATAGCTATGCCATCACCCACGAGGAGTTTCGTGGCAGCGCCTTGCTTGATAACACAGGGCATGATGTCGGCGTTAGATTGCTGAAAGTCTATCGTAAAATCGTCGTTTGGTGATTTTTCGCACGCTGCGAGCTTTTCTTGGTCAAATCTGCCGGTAAGGTTGTTGAACATTTGTTGGAAGAAGGCAACCGTCGCCTTGCCGACAATAACATCCGGCGTGGTGTCATTTTGGAAATGTGCGACGACGCCATTGTAAGTGCTGAGTGTCACATCGCCGATCTTTGCCCACACCTCGCGGTATTCACTGTAGTGCGGTGCATCGGCCATCAACACATTGCCGTGCTCGATGGTTGTCGGAAGCGGCACCCAGCCTTGCATGTCGGTGTTATAGACCTCGATACCAGCGTTACAAATCGAACGCGGCCGATTTTTGGCAGCATCGCCAGTTTTACTACAATCCACATTTGTAGGCACATTGGCCGGCACTTTGAATAGTACCTGTGATTGGCCGGCTATGTTTTGATTCGGCGTTATCTCGACCGCATCACCAAGCTGGTCGGTAGCGGTATCGAGCGGTGTTTTTGGCTGCGCGGTACCTTTGCTGAGAGCGATGCGGGTCGCTTTGCCGGTAGCGTTCGTAACTCGTATGCCCACACCATGATTACTCCAGGCGCTGCCGCCACTACCACTCACCGCAACTGTTGTATGCCAGGTGCGAAAGTGCAGCCATAACCCACCAATTCCAAGAGCAATAATGACCGCAGGAACAACGATTATCCACCAGCGCTTTCTGACAAACTTCATAGGACACCTCCACCATGTTAGGAATAACGGAACAACTGCGCGTATTTACTCACAATATACAAGCTGCCCAGACCACGCAAGCACAAAATGCTGCGCCACACATTTTGCCTTATCTGGTTTGTATCCGCTCGATCCGTAAATCATAGGATGTACTCCGAATATACATACTTATCTCTCGAAAATGCTTTTCTTGCAAGATAAGGGTATAATATAGTCTTCGTGAGGCCATTGATGGTTTATGCTGTTTGAATTAGTGGACATCCTACAAAAGAAACGGCGACTCGTATGTGTCGTTTTGTTTATCGCACTCGACTTTTGGCTGCTGACATTCTGCAGTCAAGCATTACGTGCGCACCGCTCAGACATTACAGCTCGCATCAACTCTGCAACTTCTTCGGCGCAGGCGCAGTACCAGGGTGATATATTTGCCGGCGACAGTATATCGGATAGCATAACGCACATCGTCGGTATTATAGAAGTCGGTACGTTACGCACAACTGTAGTAGTAACCGATGGTTTCACCAACGCCGAACGCGGCGCACAATCAGCCGCTGAGACAACGGGGCATGACGCAAGCATATCAGCCATTGCCGCTGTACGAGCAATGGGCACGGTAGCCATCACTGCCGGACGGATGATTAGCCAAACCATTGCTTTTGCTGTTCGTATGAATATTTTTCCGTACGTAGCCACTGGCCACGGAGTAGGGTATATATTCGGGGCTGTTTCTGGGAAGGCCCACAGCAGTTTTGCATCTGTTATACAACCGCAGCAAGATGCAAAGGTACCCATCATTACTCCCGAACAAGCAGCGCAAGCACTCTCGATCCAAAAAGACACCGTCGCCGTTACGCCGACCAAACCGGCTGGCTCTGGTGGCGCGTGCGATAGTGGCGCCGGTAATGGTGGCTATCCTATGGACTGGTGCAACGCTCGTATGGATACCACTCAAACGTCTGCTCGTAGCGGCCCCATTAACCGCGAATGCACTTCGTATGCTTTTTGGTATTTTACGACTATTGAAGGCCATGCCAATTTTTACGCAACCGGCAATGCTAACCGCTGGGCAAGTACATCAAATTATCCAACGCACGCGATGCCCGTCGTTGGCGCCATCGCCGTAGAAACCACCGGGGTGTATGGTCATGTCGCGATCGTGCAAGGGCTACCTGGCCAGACCTACGAGGGTGAGACCGTTCCAAGCGGCGATGTCCTCGTGAGTGAAATGAACTATGATTGGCAAGGCCATTTTCGTTACTCGTACAGCCCACTGAGTAAATTTTCGGCATATATCTATTAGGTTCCAGATGGAGGGTCGGCCCCGTTGTCAGCAATCCCAGGGATCGAATGCTGACCAGGGCTGGCCGTATGTATCCGGTCTATTCCGGAAATTCAGCGGTTCGAGGAGCACATTAGCATGCGTTTCGTTTTGTTGCCCAAGCCACAAGTCAATAAATTGATACGCTTGACCATCGAGCACGGTCACAGTACGCGGCTGACCACCACAGGTATTGCCAGATACCTCGCTGCGGGCTCCATCTGGTCCGTTAATACTACCGCCATGCGGACTCGCTTCAGCTCCTTGCGGTGCCGACCAGGGTCCAATCGGGCTCGATGAGGTAGCATACATAGTCCGAACACCTGTACAATAACCGCATTCTGGGTGGGAAACAGTCATAATATAGAGACCAGTGTTGGGATCTCTGTAGATGCCAGGCCCTTCGGCGTCGCTGAAGAGCGCAGCCGACCCATGACCCGAAACGTTGCCCGTGCCGTTCTTCCAGTCACTATCTAGCTGCTCGACATACTCCATACGATTTGATCCAGTGCCAACTAAATACGCATTAGCGCCATCTGCAAAAATCGAGAAGTCACCATTGCAGCCAGCGCACGTGTACGACCGCGGCTTGTTGTATGCGCCCAACGGTCCGACAGGCGAGGCCATTTCATACACGTTATAGGCATTGGCATGATCGTATGAGTTGTCGCCGACGGCGTTAAACCAGAGCAGCCACTTACCGGTAGTCGGATTATGCACAACGCGGGGGTTGAAACAGCCACCGCCGTTACCGCGAATGCACTGAGCGTCCCAGGTACGTCCGGACCATGGGTCAATATCGCTCGGATGAAGGAGTGTGGTAATGCCCGACCACGGGCCAGTTAAGCTTGAAGCAGAAGCAACACCAAAGCCGCACCAGTGCGTGGTGGCATCGCCCCATTTATACCCACAGGCATACTCCGTGCCATATAAATAATACGTGCCGTTGTCTTCAACAACCGTTCCGTCGTGCAAGTCGAGCCCCTGTATCTCGGTGCCGCCAGGTATAGTAAGTTGCGGCGAAACGGACGCCATTGTGTTCGCAGTGGTTGTACTCGAAGATGCAGCCTGCGTTGCCGTGCTCCGGAATGTCACTAGAATGCCGATTAAGCCTGCTACAACCGCCAAAATAGGCAATATATGCCACATTATTCGTTTTTTCATTACACTCCTCCTCTTGATAGGCAACATCATAGTTGTCTTAAGATTAGACGAATGCAAGATATGAATAATATGATATAGATCACATACAACTCAACAGATGCAGTTATTTCTGCTATGCTAATGTTCATGAACCCCAAGATAGTCAAAAGCCGAGATATTTATGGTGTCGAGTGCGAAGTTCCCATAAGCGACCTCCGTTGGCGGCCGGCCGCATATGCCATTGCTATTCGCGGCGACACTATTCTGCTTGTCAGTGAAGATAATGGGTATCATCTACCGGGCGGCGGTGTCGATTTAGGCGAAATGCCAGAAGATGGTGTAATCCGCGAGGTCAAAGAAGAAACTGGCCTCGAAATTTCCAACCTCCGGTTAGTCGGCTTGCTTTCGACCTTTTTTACGCCTTCTCACCAGAAAAAGTCAGAACACTATCAATCCTTATTACTATACTACCTGTGCGATGTCGCCGACGGCGAAGTGTCGCTCGACGACCAGATGGACGACGAAAAAGAGTATGGACTTATGCCAGAGTGGGTGTCCATTGCTCATTTGGATACTTTACGAGTAGGTAGCACCGTGGATTGGCGCCCGATTGTCAAAGAAGCGCTGCAAGACTAAGACTAGTAGGCAGTAGTGGAAATTCACACTTCTTTCACATCCGCCCGGCATCTTAGTAGGCATGGAAGCATACGACTGCACACCAATTCCGCTTAATACGGGCAATGTGATGGGTTGGAAATCTATTGAAATAGCAGAAAATCGGGAACCGTTGGTACCGCTCGGTGCCTATGCAAAGGAGGTCCCGACAGTGCTCACATCGTCGGTGTATTATGGTGAGCACGACAATTCTCCTTACATTGGCAAGCACCGGCTAGGAGGGTCGCTGCTGTCAGTGTTCGTACGCGAACGAGTCGCCACGCGATTGCTGAAAGCACAACAGCGCTTGCCCGAAGGCTATCATTTACTCGTGTTTGATGGGTATCGACCGTTGCAAGTGCAGGATTCGCTATTTCATTTTTACCGCGACCAACTGCGGGCCCAGCATCCAGACATGAGCGAGAGCGAGCTCGATACAGAGACGCAAAAATATGTTTCGATTCCGTCCTCGGTTCCAACGCGGCCCTCGCCGCATAACACGGGTGGGGCAGTGGACCTTGCTATAGTAAAACTACCGCGTGCACAATCAGCGATACTTAATCGTATAAATGACCAGCTGGCAGACGAGCATTTGGATTTTGCAGCCCACACTGCTTTAGAAGCGCAAAAATCAGCAATCGTGCGCCAGCATGCGACGATGCTTGATTTTGGAACGCCATTTGATCATGGGGGAGAACGGGCGGCAATCGCCTATTTTGAAAAGCAGCTTGCAAGCGGTGCCACCTTATCCTCACAGGAAGTAGAAGCCTGTAATAATCGGCGGCTGCTTTATACGGTAATGACAAGAGCAGGGATGCAGGCATACGAAGCTGAGTGGTGGCATTATAATGCGCCAGAGTCTCAAATGGGTGCTGCAGCAGCAGGTTTGCCCAAAGCCACGTATGGTGCCGCTATTTTTGATGCTAAGAACGCGGCCCACGAAAGCCTACGGCAAAGCATCCCCGCAGATCCAAAAATAGCTACGCAGTGGCCAGCGGAAATCATTGGGCCACAACGATTACCTCAAAGTTAGCACGAACGCAATGCCAGGGTGAGCCGGTTCGGCATGGATATGCCAACCCTGTTGTTCGGCAAGTTCCTGCACGATGGCAAGTCCGAGCCCGAGCCCGCCCGTTGCTCTATTTCGGGATTTATCGACTCTATAAAAGCGCTCGAACAGATAGGGTAGACTTTCGGCGGGTACGCCCTTGCCATTGTCAGAAAATGTGAGTTGCCGTGCCGTAGCTGCAATGGTAAGTTCCGTTGCTCCGGAATAGCGCAACGTATTTTGTATAAAATTTGTGAGAATCCTTTGCAGCACATCACGATTAGCACGAAGCGTAAGATCGTCAGCAATATGCACTGTTGCATCTATGCCTTTTTGCTTCAGCTCGACGCTAAACGGATCAATACATCGCTGGCAGAACTGTCTTAAATGTATATCCTCCGGCTCGCCGGCGCTGGGTATGCGAGCTTTCGTATAGGCATCCAGCTGGTGCACTAATTCCGCGAGTCGTTCAGCCTGTTCCTTTAATGTAGCGACTCGCTCTTTCGTCATAGAGTATTTGCCTTCTTGCATGGCAGTGAGTTGTCCGATCATCGTCGTCAGCGGCGTATTCAGCTCGTGAGAGGTATCCGATACCAAGTCTTTGCGAAGTTTTTCCTCGTGCTGCAGGCGTTTGATAAGATCGTTAAATTTTGTAAAAACCTCGTCGAATTCATGGATGCCCGTTGATCGCAGCTGGACTTTATAATTGCTTTGTTCCAAAGAAGCCATTGCCTCATTGAATTGACGCAACGGCCGCCGCATGAATCCCGCTGCCAGCAGGCCAAGCACTACAGGGCCGCCGAGCACAATCAACGCAGTCTCCAGCAAGTGGAAATGAAAGGGCAGCTGCACCCCAAGGAAAAGATCATTTAAAACACGGGTAATAATGACAGTTGCTGGGCCCGACACAAATATAAGTGCAATGATGCGGACGCTTAACCTTTTATACAGGTTGCGTATAAAGATTCCGAGGACCGCCATTATGACCACAGCGACCGCAAAAATGTATAGGTACATATGCAAGCTCAATAGTCCTGGCGAACCTATCATTTCTCTGGTTCTCCAATAAAGCGATAACCGCTGCCGAACACGGTTTCTATAAACTGCGGGTGTTTCGGATCTGGCTCAATTGACTGGCGGAGAGATTTGATATGCGCATCAATAGTGCGGTCGTAGACAAAATGGCTTGAGGGATCGCTATAAATCTGGTCGACCAGCTGCGTTCTTGAAAGCACAGCGCGCGGGTGAGAGGCAAGCGCCAGCAACAGATTGAAACGCGTGGTAGTGAGTGTGATAGACTCGCCATCTCGTGTAACCGACATAGTTTCAGGATCGATAACCAGCCCTTTGAAATGCAGCTGTTTTGTCGCTTCATTGCGGCGGAGCAACGCTTGTACTCGGGCAACCAGCACATTCGGATTAAAGGGCTTTTTGATGTAGTCGTCGGCGCCCATCGTGAGCCCAACGATCTCGTTGTCATCGCTATCACGAGCGGTAACGATAAGAATTGGGATGGCCGAGGCCGTCCGGATGGCTTTGCACACATCGAGCCCGCTTATTTTCGGCAGGTTAATATCGATGATCGCAAGGTCGGGCGTATGCTCTCCGAACAATTCGATCGCCATCTGGCCATCTGCTGCCTCGATTGTCTTGTATCCTGCGTCGCGCAAATACGTCACCTCGAACTCGCGGATCGATGCCTCATCTTCAATAACTAAAATAGTCATAGCTTTAGTGTATCAACTTACGTAACCTTTACGTGACAATCGTAGCCTTAGATTGTGAAGATAGTGTGAATTTTTCACATCCATTTCACATCTCGACAGCATCCTATGGCCATGACAAACATAGGAATTACCGTGTATGGCTGCGAGCAAGACGAGGCTGTTTTGTTCCGCGAAATAGCGCCCCGCTGTGGCGTTGTGCCAACGATTACCGACGCCCCGCTATCTGAAGCTACGGTGGATCTGGCATCTGGGAATCGATGCGTGAGTATCAATCATAAAATGCCGATTTCTCATTCTGTGCTGCGGGCACTCAGCCAACTCGGCGTGACGTATATCTCCACCAGAAGTGCCGGACAAAATCATATTGACGTCGATTTTGCGCAACAGTTGGGCATTGCCGTTGGAAGCGTCGCATATTCGCCTGATAGCGTAGCTGATTACACACTCATGCTCATGCTGATGGCCGTGCGACATGCAGCATCCATTATGAGCCGGCCTATGTTCATGATTTTAGATTGCCGGATGCATGCGGCAAAGAATTACGCGACATGACCGTTGGCGTGATCGGAACAGGACGCATTGGCGTGGCCGTTATGGACCGCCTGCATGGTTTCGGCTGCCGCGTTTTGGCGTATGACCATCATCCTAAAACGTCTGCCGAATACGTTTCTCTGGACAAATTACTGCTGCAAAGCGACATTGTCACGCTCCATACGCCGCTTAATGCGGACACGTATCACCTTTTGAATCGCCGCCGCTTAGAGCAGCTGAAGCGCGGCGCCTTCATTATCAATACCGGGCGTGGTTCATTGCTTGATACCGAGGCGCTTATTGCAATGCTCGAAAATGGCAAACTTGGCGGCGCAGCGCTTGACGTTCTCGAAGGCGAGGAGGGAATATTCTATGCCAATTACCAAAAAAAGCCGATCGCAAACGACTTGCTGTTACGGCTAGAAAAACTACCGAACGTCATTATTACACCGCATGCCGCGTATTACACCGAGCACGCGCTGCGCGACATTGTTGAACATTCTATTCAAAATTGCTTGAACTTTGAAAGGAGAAAGCAGTATGCGTAAACTGAAAATTGCTATCTTATTCGGGGGCTGTTCCGAAGAGCATCCTATCTCTGTTAAATCTGCTAGAGAAGTCGCCAAGAACCTCGACCTTAGCAAGTATGAGCCGCTCTGGATCGGCATTACAAAGCGTGGTGAATGGAAGCTATGCGACGGTCCTGACACAAACTGGGAAAAGGGCAAACCGGCTATGCTGTCGCCGGACAGAAGCGTGCATGGATTACTCGTTCAGGAGCATGGGCACTATACAGCGATCCGCTTGGATGTAGTGCTTCCCGTGCTGCACGGCAAGCTTGGCGAAGATGGTGCAATACAAGGTTTGCTGGAGCTTTCCGGCATTCCTTACGTAGGCTGTGATGTTCAAAGCTCGGCGCTATGCATGGACAAGTCGCTTGCATATACCATCGTTAGAAGTGCAGGGATCGCCACGCCGAATTTCTGGGTTATCACGGATGATTCCGTCGATGCCGACCAGTTTGCATATCCTGTTTTTGTAAAACCGGCGCGTTCGGGTTCGTCTTTTGGCGTTACCAAAGTATCACGCAAAGAAGAACTGCAACGTGCAATAGAAACCGCTCGCCAGTATGATCCGAAAGTGGTCGTCGAAGAAGCTATCATCGCAAGCGAGGTCGGCTGTGCGGTGTTGGGAAGCGGTGCAGACTTGACCGTGGGTGAGCCGGACCGCATTCATATGTCGCATGGTTTTTTCAGAATCCATCAGGAAAAGAAGCCGGAAAGCGGTTCCGAAAATTCAAGCATTACCGTTCCTGCCGACATTCCGGCGGCGTCGCGCTTGCTCGCGCAGCAGACAGCAAAAGCCATCTATAGCGCCTTGGGCTGCAGGGGGCTCGCACGAGTGGATATGTTCCTGAAGGAAGATGGAACGATCATGCTCAACGAAGTTAATACGTTCCCCGGCATGACCTCGTACAGTCGCTATCCACGCATGATGGCAGCCGCCGGATTACCGATGACTGAAGTACTCGACCGAGTTGTGATGCTCGCCTTGAAAGGAAAAGGCAATGAAATCGGCACTGCTTAAACGTATAGGAAAATCACTCCTGTGCACCATTCTGGAAGCGCAAGTTAAGCGCTTGCGCAAACGGCAGCAATTCAAGCTCATCGCCGTTGCCGGCGGCGTCGGCAAAACTTCCACCAAGCTGGCGATTGCCGAAACTCTGGCTGACAGCCATTCGGTGCGCTACCAAAAAGGGAACTATAACGACCGCCTGACTGTGCCGCTCGTCTTGTTTGGGCAACGTCAACCCGGGCTCTTTAATATACTTGCATGGTTGAAAATTATTCTGGCCAACCGCAAAGCTATCCGTCAACCATATCCATATGAATATGTAGTCGTTGAGTTGGGCACCGATGGCCCAGGGCAAATGGCGGCCTTCGGCTACCTCCATCCCGACATAACGGTCATAACGGCGCTCGTTCCAGAGCATATGGAATTTTTTGGCACTATGGATGCGGTTGCGGTCGAAGAGCTGAGCATTACGAACAGTTCCAAACGAGTTCTTATTAATACCGATGATTCGCCCGCAACGTTCCTAGCAGACAAACGGTTTATCAGCTACGGCTCAGACAAAAAGGCTGATTACCGCATACTCAAATGGCAGCAACGTGAACTCGAAACCGGTGAACTTGCAATAGCATTGCCTGGCGGTGCCACGCTCGAAACCAAGCTTGCGATGGTTGGCAAGCCGGCAGCCAAAATTGCATTGGCCGCAGCGGCCGTCGCACACATGGCAGGCCTGGCACAGCGCGACATCGCGAAAGGTTTGACGCACTTGCAACCGTTCGCCGGTCGCATGCAAATCCTAGACGGCATCCGCGGCAGCACCATCATTGACGATACCTACAACGCCAGCCCGCCTGCCGTGGAGGCGGCGCTCGACGTCCTGTACGGCGTCAAAGCACCGCAGCGCATCGCTGTATTAGGCAGCATGAACCAGATGGGTGACTACAGTTTTGAAGCCCACCGCGAAGTCGGCACTTACTGCAATGCTGAAAAGCTGGATTTGGTGGTTACCGTCGGATCGGATGCCGAAAAATACCTGGCCCCATACGCCCGAAAGGCCGGCTGCGAGGTACAAAGTTTTTCCAGTCCGTACCAGGCCAGCGAATTTGTTAAACGTCGACTCAAAAAAGGAAGCATCATACTAGCCAAAGGTTCACAGGATCGCATATTCGCTGAGGAATCTCTGAAGGCATTACTCAAAGACCCCAAAGACGCGGCCAAGCTCGTACGTCAATCCACCTACTGGATGAAAATAAAACGCAAGCAATTTTCGAACTAACGCAAAACGTCTCGAACTGTTTTTACTCGACGGGTACCTATTCTATCTCTGGCGAAGGTGTCTTTTGGCTCGAAAAGTCCGTGTGCTCAACGATCCATCGTTGGAGGCGCGGTGCTACCCAAAAGCCGTAAATACCGCATGTAATAATGCAGAGCAAAAGCCATTTTACCCACTGGCCGAACAAGCCGATTCCGGTGCCGGTAAATTTGAGCCGATAGCCCTTAACATAGGTGTGCTTTGCCTTCCATCGCTGCATCAACACCAACGCATAAGGGTAACAGATACCTAGCGTAAAAAGTGTGATAACGAAAGCCAAGAGGGCCGTACCCCAATACGTAGCTGCTCCACCATCGAACACGAAGTTTTTCGATTTTGTCATATATGCATCCCCTCAGATTTAATATTCCGATTATACCCGATTATCGTTAAATCTGGAGGAAATCTGCAGATAAACCATGCTTATAAAATCTTCGCCTTGTGTCAGTCAGCATGGCGGGCGTACACTACATTTAAAGGGGCAAAATACGGGCACCTGCCGACGCGAAATCTAATCGTTAAGGAGTGAAGCTGATGTACCGAAGATTTGTTCATCCCGTCACGTTGGTAGTTTTTATTGGAGCCGTCTTGGTGTTTGCTGCGGGCGCAACGGTACTTGCACTCTCGATCAGCAAAAGCAGCGGTGGCGACGTTGAGCAGCATTTCATCACGCAAACCAACGCCACGCTAGTGCCCACCACTTCTGGCTGGCACGATATCCCAAACACCACTTTTAATATCACCGTTCCAGACAGTAACACCAGCCACCGCCTGGCTCATATCACCTTTAGCGGTGAGTCGCGTTGCGAAAACGCCACCCGCTGTTCGATGCGCGCCGTCGTTATCATGGCTGGTAGCGAAGGTGCCTTCGAAATGGAGCCGGCATCAGGCAGCAATTTTACCTTCGATTCCGGTGGAACTCGAGGAGCTCGCAGCTTCAGCCGTATCGCCGAGCTTTCTGGTGGCGGCGAGGGACTAAAATATACCATTAAACTCCAGGGTCAAATAATCGGCGGTTCAAGCACAAGCGTCTTTCGGCTCGACGATTACCTGACACAACTAGAGCTATCGAACACGAAGATATTTTAGAGAGTATATTTAGTGTGGGGATCTAGCCTTGTTACGCTGGGCTGTTCATGAGGCGACGTATCATGCCACAAGTTTAACTAGAACTCACCTAGACCGAATAAATATTACAACCCTTTTTACGATTGACTTGCGCGTAATAAAAATACATGCTGAAAGTACTTACAAGTAATTCAGGGGGCGCAGCATATGCTGAAATTTAAAAAAATAAAACCTATGGTGAGGGCAAGGTCCTTGCTACTGGTGTTTGCGGCGTTAGTACTGGGGGCAGCTCCATATATAGCGCTCGGAGCAAAAGCCTCTGCGCTCGCTGGCCCGGCGCCTGTCAACGTCCGCGCTTTTACGGGCGGTGACAGCATTGCGCTGTTATGGAACCCGGCAGCGGGGGACAGCCCCACTTCGTATAACATTTATCGTGACGGCGTGCTCGATACTACCGTTTCGCCCGTGACCGACAACCACACCGGCGTCACGACACAGCGCTGGTACGATACCGCGGTAGTGAACGGAGTGTCATATAGCTACCAAGTAAGCGGCGTTAACGCTGCCGGCGAAGAGTCAGCTCAATCTTCCGCACTGGTCGTTACGCAGCCGTTACTACCAGTGACAGTACCAACCATCACCGTTAGCTCCGATGTCCCAGCCGCATATCAGGATGCTCTAAACGCCGGTAAGACTTTACTGGAGACATGGTATCCAAAGATCGTCACCAAGTACGGTAACCCCTCCTATGCGCCTACCTCAATGACACTAACTACCTCTACCACTGATTCGAGCCCGAATACGGATTTCTACAGCAACACGATTACTGTGCCGGAAAGCTACTTGGATAACTCAAGCTCGGCAGATATCAATGCTATGTGGGTGCACGAAGTGACCCACATCATGCAGCACGGCAACTACGTCGGTTGGATTCAGGAAGGCCTGGCGTCGTACACCAGTGACTTTATTTACAGTAACGGGAGCCCAGCGATCAACAAGGCCACGGCCCACTATTTGGATGGGTACGGAAATACATCGCAGTTTATGAACTGGATCACCGTGACATACAATAAACCTAACTTCGTAAGCGATCTGCAAGCCGCAACCTCAGGCGACGTTGTACCAATTAACTTCTTTAAGGATCAGACCAATCGCAGCCTTGGCGAACTCTGGCAGCAATTCACTGGCCGCCGTGTCGGCACGGTCGAACCATTCAAGAACGGCACAAGCAACATGTGCGTGGACTTGCCGGGCGGCGATCTCACCGACGGCCGACGCTACCAGATTTACAGCTGCAACAACACTCAGTCACAAACCGGCTCGTTTGTTCCGGATAACGCTACCAGCAACCAGGGTTTTATTGAGATCGCTGGCAAATGTATGGACGTATGGCACGGTGGCACGGCTAACGGTACAGCGGTAGATAGCTATCAGTGTAATGGCACTGCAGCCCAGAAATGGATCATTACCGCTAACGGCTCGCTTAAAAGCCCGAACTCTGGCAAGTGCCTGCAAAGCGTCGCCAATGGCAGCGCCAGCGGCACCTTGCTGGAAATTAGCACTTGTACTGGTGCAACCAATCAGACATGGAACGTCCACCCATTGAACGAGATGCGCAGCTTTTACGGCAGCGGCTGTGCAGATGTATATGGCGCAGGCACCGCGCGCGGCACCAAAGCAGACCTATACAGCTGCAATGACGGCACTCCTTCTCAGCAGTGGAGTTTTGTTCCTTACGTAACCGGCAGCAGTGTTGGCGCCATCCAGGCTCTTGGCCAGTGCCTCAACCCGGTCAACAGTGGTAATAGTCTTGGCACGTTGCTCGAAATGAACTCCTGCACCCGCGGCGTCGCACAGAAGTTTCAGTGGCAAAGTGACGGCACGGTCAGGAACATCAGCTCCGGTTTGTGTATCGAAGCTACGGGGACCTCTGGCGCACAGCTAAAATTAAACATGTGTTCGACCACGAATACCCTTCAGAGATGGACGACAGTTGACCTATAACAGGTAGTCCCACTTTACATAAAAACAGCCGGTTTGCCGCCGGCTGTTTTTATGTAGCACCATTTGTCCTGCTTGGCAGGGAGACAGGCGGATTTGGCTATTGAGGCATTTTGTCTTTTTGATAGTAGAATGCCGTTTGTTGGACATAGGCGTCTTGGCCGCATACGTATACTTCTTTTACTACCGGCTTCTTGCTTTGGAAATACCCACCTTTTTCAACGGTTCGCTGATCCACTTGCGGACCCGTACAGGCGGCAACTGCCACCTGAGCCGTGGCATCGATTAGCTGGTCTAGCTTCGCTTCAGCTTCATTTTGATCTATAGCCGATGGCGTCTGCGTGTCAACAAGCAGCCGCTCACGACACTCTGTTATATGCGGACATAAGGCAAGACAGTTAGGCTGAATCATATGAAATATGGACTTATTATAATTTATGCTACGCCCGTGACATTGTGAGAGTCATCTGTTTTGTAAGTGCCCTTGGAAAGGTCGACGAGCGTAATCACATTGCCAAAGGGATCTTTGACGACAGCCACTCTTCCCACGGGAATATCTTCTGGCGCAACAACTACTATACCGCCATACTCTGCTATTTGCTTCACGGCCTCATCTACCGACTCAACTAAGATATCGGTCTCTGCATCTAGAGCAGTACTCAGCACTAATTCCGATTCTCCCAGCTCGAGTCCAGCACTTATATCATTTCGCCATTTAAGTTTTTGGCCAAGTTTGGAACAATAAAAATCTAACCCTGCCTCTAGATTGTCTACATGCAGTACTGCTGCATCAACTTGTTTGAATAATGCCATACGATTAGCATATCAAAAGATGGGAGATTCAAGGGAAATTAGCGGGCAAGGCCCAGGAGCTGCACAAAAGTTCGGTTGACCTATTACCCTACGCTAAAACCAAACTAAAAATACCCCATTTTACAGAGGTATTTTAACTTCGACTTTTCGTGGCAGGGAGTACGGGTAGCGCCGGAAACCCCTTGGTGGCAGATTTCATTCTAGTTGCTCGAAAGCTAGAGAAGCTTGGATTCACATACTACAAAGGCAAGGTCACGATCGTTGAACCTTTGAAGGATGACGCCCGTGCCTGAATCAATACTAACTTCGCCAGAGCGAAAACTTTTTCGTCAGGGCATTGATCTTTTCTATTTCGCCAAAAGTAACGATACCCCAATACTCAAGTTCAGCTTCAGGAGTTGCCTTGGTTCGTTCTTGTTGCTCGGCATACGTACCGACCGTCATGGTACTTGTGAAATCAACAAAGGGAATACCGGCCTCAGCCAAAGCCTGACGCAATGTACGGATTTTATTGGAATTGTCGGCCTGCAAAACAATGAAAGGATTGTCGGAAATGTTAGGGTGGACATTACCGTCCGCGTCTTCGTAGTTATCGAAACGCATTTCCTTGGGTTCTGGGTACGAGGCGGCAAATCCGGCCGTGATGTGGCCCAGCGCGTTCATCAAATTGCCAACCGGAACCTTCTTGTTCAATACTGCAACAAATTTGTGGGTTGTAGGGACGTAGGTCATCTAGTTAATTCCTTCCACGGCATACGAGACTTTGGTAATGCCTTTTTTACTTTTGACTTTAGAGATTGTTATGCGCCCAATGTCATACACATTCTTAACGTGCGTGCCGCCACAGGGAATACCGAAGGTTTCATCATAAAGTACAACGCGGGCAGGCTTGTTGGTGGGGATATTGTCCGGAACATGCTTGCAGACAGTGTCCATTTCGGATACAGGCATAAAGCGAATCTCATTGTGACTGCCTTTGGCGATTATCTCGTTGGCAACCTTTTCAATGTCTTTTTGAATTCTTTCCGCCTCTTCGGGAGTAATCTCAGCGTCGTACTCTACGAAGCTCATGTGCGGGTAATGGGCACCCTTGCCAGCGACCCACGAAAGCCCAAGCCGATCCACGGCCATGTCTACCAAGTGCCCGGCAGAGTGCAGGCGGGTATTGATCTCACGACGACTTATGTCAACAGCACAGTCAACGGCGTCTCCTACTTTCATATTGCCGGATTGGTATGTGCCGATATGATGCACGATGCTGTTCTCATCAAGCCGCACTTCTTGTACTGCGAATTTTGCCGAGCCATCGTTACTTGCAATTATTCCCTCGTCCCAATCTTGGCCACCACCGCGTGGGTAGAAGCATGTTTTGTCGAGCTGGATGTCTGTACGATCATCCTCCGTTTGCTCTATGGATGTAATAGTTGCTTTGCAAGTTGTTACATCAAAATCTTCCAGGTAGATCAGCTGAGTTGCCATAGTAATGTTGCTCCAGATTATGGTTTATTACAATTATACTTGAGATGTAAGAAGAATACGCCCTACAGGGCGAGGAGGAGTTGCAAAGAAGTAAAATTCTTGCTCATTAACATCTACCGTATCATCATTAGCAAGGGATGTAAATGGGAACTTGAGCTCAAGGAGAGACTAAACCGCGAACTAAAAGGCGTGGGGTTCGAGAACAAGAAAAATGCCTCAAAAATTGAGGCATTTTCATATCTGTTATTAGGCTTGGCAGGAGTTCGTGGACAACTACCGAACTTTTGCGGTGGGAATTGAGTGTGAGATCAAGCGAGTTCGGGAGCTCTTAGATACTATTGAAGAGTCGGGTGACGAGGAGATAATATGCTAGGTCGCTTTCTTCGCTCGCATCACTCCGAAGCTCCTGATCTTATAGACTCAAAGCTCTTTAATGAGGATACATTTTATCCGGCGTTTACGAAAGACTTGAAGAACTGCCAAGGGGAGCTACTTATCGAGTGCCCCTTTCTTACGAGTAGACGACTTAATCAATTATTACCGACTTTTCAAAAGCTGAAGGAGCGGAAGGTTAGAATTGTCATCAATACTCGTGACCCTCATGAGCATGACGATGGTCACCAGAGGGATGATGCTCATCGAGCGATTGCAAACATGCAGCGTATGGGAGTACATGTACTCTATACCGGAGGCCACCATCGTAAACTTGTCGTGATTGATCGCAGAATATTATACGAAGGGTCACTGAATGTACTATCGCAAAATAACAGCTGTGAAATTATGCGTCGGATTGAATCAACTCAACTCGCATGGCAAATGATACGTTTTATAAAGCTGGATATATACATCTGATCCAACCAACTCAGTGAGCCTCTATGGGCTCCCGCCCGTAGCTTCCTAGAGTTCAAGCGTTGCTTGCCCACTATCTTCTCGACCCTGGTTCTCAATGTAGGCCTGGATGGTACGTTCGTTGACGCCGACGGTTGAGACAAAGTATCCAATCGACCATAGGCTCATTTCACCGTTGTAGACCTGGCGGATGAATGGAAACTTTTTAGTCATCATTCGCCCGGTATTCGATTTGAGGATACGGACGGCGTCTGCAATGGCCATCTTCGGCGCAATACTGGCGAGCAGATGGATGTGGTCCTTGTCAGTGTTAACCTCGAGTACTTCAATCTCCGGGTGGCGCCGAGGTATAGTGGACATAATGACCTTCATATAGCTGGCCATACCGGGCTTGGCAAATACTTTACGTCGATACTTAGTGGCAAAGACCAGATGGTACCGGGTGTGGTAGACAGCGTGAGTCTGTCGGCGATATTGTGCAGGCATAGCTTCATCTTAAGCGTTTCCACGCTTAAGAGATAGTGGGAGCTTCCATCCACGGGCTGCCGCCCGTGGTTTTTGCTGTCGGATTAGTAAAATAGGGCAGTTTATAAACTGCCCTATTTTTGAATTTAGAGGCTTGAACTAGCACTCAGGAAGTCTAAGCAAATTATTTCGCTCAGTAGCATCCGAGTGTGTTTGGAGAAATCTAGTACCGCGCTTGCTCTCATTTACAAAGCAGTATACCTTTGGGTCTACGTTATGTACGTACGCTTTAACCTTTACACCATTAATGCCGTGGTCTAACCACCCCACAACGACAGCGCGTGCCGTAATGTCTCCGTTATTTGTGCCCGGTTCTAACCAGCGGTATGCTTCAACCGCTTCGTAAGGGTCATCATGGTTCCCATTGTCTTTTCTAATTCCAGTGATCTTGATCTCTGCCATTGCAGTTCTCCTTAAAACATTATCTTATATTGATTTGGCTCTTCGGATCTGCTACAATATACAGTGATCCGAAGATATAGGTTCTCAGGCCTGATTTATCGGTTTAAAGAGTCCCGGTAGCACAACTGTCGGGCCTCTTTTATTTTGGTACTACATTTCACCTCCTGAAGCAGTACCTTCTATACGACTCTTAAGTTCAATGATGAAAACATCACCACCCTCAAGGCCAACTTCGTTTGCGGAATGCTTACTGTACTCATACTTGTCGGTGTACTTGACGACGTCAATCTCGTTATTGGATAGGAACGATTTTATCTTGCAGGTTGCGCCGTATTGCGGTGACACATTCACTTTATAGAGTCCCGCTGATTTCTCGGTGACAAATTGTATAGCGATCGCATTCTGTTGCTTGTCGAAATAGAGATGAGCAAACAAATCCTGACCAAGACTTTTGAGTTTATGCTTTTCAACAAAAAACGTAGGGAATGAAAGATATTCATTAGCTGTAAGCGTAATGGTGTCTATTACCTTGCTGCTAGTATTTGGTGTTTCTACAAAATTAAATGATGTCATACAATCATTTTACTACTAATCATTGTGTAGTTCAAGATTCATAACGTAGATACATTCTGTTTCGTACATTTTCTATATAACCTACGCTACTACACCCATATACGTGACTATGGTTTTCAAAATATCATCGCAATAATTGAATAAGCTCGTCTTCGTTCTCATAAGCACGTAGACTTCCGGTCAGATAACCCAGTCGATACGATATGCCATGTGATGTTAGTCTCCAATTACTGTCAATCAACGTGTCAGTGACCACCTTTTTGAGTTCTTTGCGGCTTTTAGTATCCTCACGGTCGGAATGGCTATCCATGCAGCTAAAGCTGATAGTTACGTAGCCGCCAAGTTCAGGCTTGTCAAAGGCCACTTCAATATATCCAGAAGCTTCAATCGCTGGCCGCAGTAATTCGATTAACTGAGGAATCTTTAGTCGCTCAATTTTGGCGGCGGCATCGTAAAGCTCCTTGTTGGCCATACGCTTCATGTCATCGTCCATCATGCGCATAGCTTCTTCCCACTTCGGGCGATATGCTTGCATTGTCCTGGCACGCTCTTCGCTAAGGCAGAAAACTTCTTTGTGTCGCTCGAACTCCGGATCAGGTAGGTCTTTCTTGCCAAGTTCCGTCTTTTCGACTTCCTTGTGGCCGCATTGGTCACACGTAAAGGTTGTTGTCATAATACGACCTCGCATTTTGACGTCCATGTCGAGAGGCCCGGTACACTTCGGGCATGGCATGGTTGGCGATATCCATTCAGAGCCATCTTCCCAACAGGCGGTACGCTTTTTACAGGCAGCGCAATCAAACATGAATAATACCGACTGTTCAGTTGCACCTTCTCTATGTAGTAATTCTCTGGTTACGAGCCGCAAACCCTGTTTGCCACAACTAGAACAAGTCGGCTCAGTTCGGGGACGCGCAGATGCTAAACGCTCATCTATGGCCCTATCGCGTGACATCCAAGAGCTAATAGTGGCATCTTTTTCTTCCCAGCGTGGCAATAAGTACGGCAGCCCAACGAGCCACCAATAGAGCCGTTCCCACCAGAAATCCATCTTATTAAGTTCTTCTTTGTCAGTAATTTTTGCTTTCTTAAGAAACTCCTCACGAGCGCGCAGGAGGCTACCCGCTTCGCGACGACCAATATCAACAGTTATCTTGTCATATAGGTCTTCGTAGTGCTTGCGGTCTTTGAGGTGGGTGATCATGCCGCTGACTTGGCGTGATTAGTATTTAGCTAAAATAGCTAAAATATTATCGGCTAGTTCGCCAAACTCTTCTTTGGCTTTCTCGATGTTCTCTCGCGTGCCTATTTGGTTTGCTTCTACTTTAGCCGGGTCAATATCAAAGATCGCTTTGCCGTATTCCTGGCACAGCGCCGGGATTCGTCCATAGTCCTGGATATCATGGAGTGACTTTTCGGCACTTGCAGCTACAAGGCCGTTCTTACAGTGCTTTTCAGATAGGTATGTTTTTACCTTGGACGGTATTTGCTCAATCCACTTACGGTGATCTTTAATGGGCTGTTTCCCATATACATTGTATGAATTAAGAATATAACCGATAAATAAGCCTTCGCTACCGAGGACATATTTATTCTCGATATCACCAGACAATGCTTTACCAGTATTTTTCCAGTTAGTCTTCCATTGTTCGAAGATGGTACCAAGGTTCTCTATCCCCTGAAGGCTAAATGCATCCGGCATGACTGGCACTGCAAAATAATCAGCACCTAGGAAAATGACTCTGTTTAGAAGGTTTAAGTTTGGCGACGTATCAATAATAAATATATCTACTTGGTCAGAGAGGCCTTTCTCTCGCAAAAAGCGATCGATGGCGCTAGTCTGGAAGTAGCCAATCTGCTGACCAGCTGCCGCTTGGTTGTAAGCCGTAGATAGCAGATTTTCGTACTCTGATAGCCTTAGATCACCACGAAGCAAGAATAAATTGCCAGATCCATCCTTGGCTTGTTCAAAAGATGTCTTGTCATCAACATCGCCACCACCACGAATAACACCGCTTAAGACATCGTAAATAGTCTTGGAAGTAGCCGAAAATATAGTATTCTCATAATACTCATCACCGAGCGCAAGACGCGACAAGTTACACTGCGGGTCAAGGTCAACGAGAACGGTCTTGTAGCCGCGCTGGGCAAATTCAACAGCGCAGTTAAAGGCGAGTGTCGTTTTACCGACTCCACCTTTGTTATTGAAAAAGACTAGTTTCTTTGTTCGCGCATACTTCATCTTGTCTTTATAGTATCACGCTGACTACTTGCTGACACTACCCAATAGCCCTCATGAGTCTGTCTGTTTCAAGGAGGACCTTGATTATTCGTTGATAGTGGTCTAGTTCGGCATTAGTAAGCGTGCGACCTTTACGATCTTTCAGCCATTTTTGAGCTGGCTGGTAGCCACCGATATAGAAGTTCCATGCTGATTCTGGCACATTGCCAAAATATTGCGTATTGTTAATCCACACTCTCTTGTCATCATAGGCTACTTTTTCGACTGTGCCATCGCCCGAGACAGGGAAGGTTGTGTCGTATACACCTATAGATGCCGATTTCATAAGATGCAACTCTCGAAGCTCTCTACCAAGACCTGCAAGCCTATGGAACGCTTCGAATGATTCTGGCTTAGGAATACGAGGGAAAGCGGTTTTTAAGAGTTCCTTGTACTTGTTCCGATAGCTAGGCGAATATAGCGTCGCATAGATGTAGTCAAATATTTCCTCTGGCTTAGGTAATACTCGATCAGAAACCATTCCTTGGTCAGCCAGCCTTTCTCGGCACAGATCAAACAATTCGACTATTTTTTCTTGCCTAAAGTTCTGTGATCTCTCGCCATCTTCGTGGTAAAGGTATAGCGGGAACGCATACCCCGTCTCCTTCGTTTGCGATGATAGCGTACAGATGTCAGTGAGGTCAGTGCTAATCAATGCATGCTGATAATCAAATGTACTCAACTGTCTAGTACATAACAGCATAGGATTGTTGTCTCGCTGGTGTGCCATAACTACTCGACCTGGACGACTTATAACGGAGGGATCGTAATAGATATACCGGTAATCGAACGGCCTATACTCCTCAAGCTTGATATATTTATCCGAGAACTGGACATGATGTATGATCTCAGTCAGTTTATAGCTACTGGAGTTTTCAACTCTGTACTCCGCTTTAAAACTGTCGTCAAAGTTTTCGGTGAGAAGCTTCTCCATGCGCACCCGAAGAGCATCTTTATTGAAATCAATGAATAATTTATCGCGGTCTGTCTTAATACCCGAATTACTCTTAATAAACAGGTCGTCAATGCCTATATGTTTTTCGTACTCATTACTCTGTGATAGATCTTTAGGAACAAAAAAGTAACTGGGCTTAAGTGGAGCCAATCTGCTAAATTCAAAATCACCCTGATTTAACGACGCAAACTTACTTTTGCGTGTTCCTAGCAGCTCAGCATGATACACGTCACCAAAGGTTAGGCCCTGCTCAGCACCCGTCTTGACCATGAGGACGATCGAAACTCCTTGCATAATGTCAAACACATTTTCATCTTTACTGCCGTCAGATGCGGCCTCTTTCTTCATTGTGCTTCCGTGGAGATCAAGAACATAGACTTTATCGAAAGTCTGCATAAGGTGTTTACGCATTTGTCTGTGCGTAATGCCATCAAGATAGCTGTTGTTCGTAATCATCGCAACCACGCCGCTACCGTTCTTCGATATCATTTCTTCTGCAAAACGAATGAACTTAATATAATCGTCATCTAGGTTGATCTTGCGTTCGTTGAGATCTTTTTTATAAGCTTTAATTAAATTCTGGATCCACAAGCTTTTATTACTACTACTCACAGAATAAGGTGGGTTACCCATTACCACCATAATCGGATGGTTGCTTTTAATATCGGCAGCGTAGCGACTTTCTTCGCTCACCGCTTCAGCAAGGCCAAAACTAAAAATATCTTGCTGAATTGGCACGCCTTCTTCAAGGGTATTTGTTAGGTAGACGCCCAGTCGATTAGAAATGTCATTAACGCCAGTTTCTTTTAGCGTCATACCTAATTTCAAATGAGCGATTGTATAGGGCGCCATCATCAGTTCAAAACCATAAAGGCGTTTTATAAGATTATCTTTGACATAAGCAGGCCAGCGTCCTTCTTGGCCGCTAAATTGTTCATGTATGAACTTGATCGCCTCGTTCAAGAAAGTGGCAGTACCTACTGCCGGATCAAGCACTTGTACGCGAGGTAGCTTTGTAGTGTATCCCGTCTTTGTCTTTGAACGCCTGTCAAAACGTAAATCCTGACCAGTCTCTACATAATAATCTACGGCCTCACTACTCGCTAAACCCTGCGCTATGCCAAAATCTTCCTTAAGTATTTTGTCTACGTGGCGGATGATGTATTTGACTACAGGAATAGGAGTGTAGTAGGCACCCATCTTTTTACGTTCGCTTGGGTCATACTCCTGTAAGAAATCCTCGTAGAAGTGAATGATAGGGTCTTTTGCTGCGTCTGTACTATCTTGAATACGCAAGTGCTTGTGAACGATCTGTTGTACATCAGAGACACTAAATATTTCGCAAAGCTCATCCACAATGTATGA
>DATASD010000014.1:0-72832 GCA_036263915.1 Saccharimonadales bacterium (SeqCode)
GGCAGCTGCAATTGCTGAAGCGGTCGACGGTACGGGCACTATTACCGTTGGTGCCAGCGGTACCCATGATTTGCCTTCAGGCACCGGAGGCAGTTGCTGCACGCCTTCGGCAAGTGGCGGCGGCACCAGTACGGTGGCAGCCGGCCTCACGGCAGCTGCAGCAACGGTTGCTACGATTGCGGCCGCCAGCGATGTCCGTGATCCGTATCGCAAAGGCCAGGATCACACTGCTCCGGACACAACCACTGAGCTCACCAAAGCTGAAGCACTCAAGATGAGTCTCAAGTACTCCGATCCGATCATTCCGGGCAAGCCATTCAAGGTAGGTATTGAGTACAAATATGTGCGGCATACGACCGCCAAGAACTACACCTACTCGGCGACGGAAACGAACGAGAATGTGCATCTGCTTGACCACTACGTCATCGATGCACCGAATGTGGTTCGGGCATATAAGCGCGAACCATTCATTGTGAAGGCGCAGTTTTATGAGGACGACAAAAAGTTGTACAAAGGCGACCAGCTCTTTGTGCAGTGCTACCTCATAGGGCCAAGCGGGCAATTCCATACGTTCCCGTTGCAAGATAACGGGGTATCGCCTGATGCGAAACCCAACGATGGGACCTATACAGGAATGTGGCGGTTTACAACCGAGGACATTGGACTATGGAAGTTCTTTGTCTTGGCTCAAGATGTAAATCGAGCCGATCCAAATCTGGATCCCGAGCAAGCCGCGCAAATTATTGCCGGTATGATACTCACGAACCAATTGAGTATCACGTTCGAGGGCGGCACCTGTCCGCTCGTGCCAGATGGCGATGTAAATGTCATCTAAGAGGCGCTAGAACGCAAGGCTAGGGTGACACAATCGTCACCCTAGTTTTTTGCGCTCCGCTACGCAGGCTATCTCCAGTATATTTTATGAACAAACGATTAACTTACAACACGGGGTTTGACCGTCGATTTATGGCTCCAGTACTATAGTACTAATGGTTGTATCGTCACATGACAAAGCGGGCAATAGTTTAACGATCCGGTCGGATGGCATTATTAGTGTCGTACTTCACGGCGTGCAAACTGCCGAAAGAGTACGTGCAATAAGTGGAGCAATGGACGCCGCATGCGAAGCGCGTCATGCTCGTGGCGAAAAAGCGCTCATTACAGTAGATATGCGTGCACTTACCTTGCGTGACAGCACGACCAGCGGCCGGACAGAAGGTAAAAAGATGCTGACTACTGTAAGGCGTGCAGATGCAATCGCCATCGTGGGCAAAGGACAACTTATTGCAGTCGCTATGTATTTAGTACGGGCCGCAAAACCGGGTCTCAAGATACACTTTTTCCGAGGCATGGTTCCAGCACGTGCCTGGCTTACGGGGGCGACACGGCCGCGAACCGTACGACCAATTATTGGACTTGTGACGGGAGTTGCCTGTATCGCGATCGGACTGTTAGCGCTCATTGGCTGGCAGTTTTCAAATCATTATTTGATGAGCTTTATACCAAGTCTAAGACCGATGAATCCTATGGCGGCAGTCGGCGTCATTGTAGGCGGCTGGGCGTTTATTAGTTACTGGAATGGCAGGACGCGATACCTTCGGTTGGCTGGCGCAATCACCCTTGCTTTGGGTGTGGCTGCTTTGTTGCCACTTCACGTAAATTATGTGTTGTATGGCGACCGAGTCACGGCGGCAGGCGAGCATACACACATTGGCATCTCGGCTGCGATTTGCTTTATCGGCATGGGACTTGTCGCATTGGTGGCACGTCGCAATGGGCTCTGGGTGCGTATAGCTGAATATATCGCCGGTGGCGTGATGGCAGCACTCTCTTTGATAAATATTTTCGGTCAGCTCTACGCATATCACTGGATCTACGCACAAGGTAATTTTGTTATGTCGCTGAACCTAGCAATTGCATTTGCAATAGCTACGACTGGACTAATCTTGTTAATAGTCAACCGCCAGAAAGGGGATGTACTCCTGAATGTAACACGCATTGGCTGGCTCGTCGTGTTTGTGCTCATTTTTGTACAGGTTGCGACCTATGGCGCGTGGGTACAGACGGTCAACCGCAACATGGCAGAATCTCGGCAGACATTTCTGACACAGTCGGCAGCATTGAACGCTTCGGTACGTGACCGCATTCAGGCATATGAAAACGCGCTTCGTGGGTTTCGGGGATTGTATACCGCAAGTACCTATGTGTCACAGGGTGATTTCTTGAATTACTATAACTCGCTGAACCTTACTCATGATTATCCGGGTTTGCGTTCGATGGCGTTTATCGCAGCGGTCAGAACTATCGATTTGCCAGCATTTGTAAAGCAACATCAGCAGGATACCAGCCTATTCCAGAACGGTAATCCTTCGTTCAAGATTCAATCGCAAACATCACAGCCGATGCATTATATTGCAACATATACGAGTGACTCTACGAATACCTCGGGTCTCGGACTCGATCTTACCTCTATTCCGGGGCGTACTGACATTTATAGTGCGACAATTGCTTCGGGGGCGGATTATACCTCTGGAACGGTACAGTTCTTACCAAGTGCAACGCAAGCTGCGCAACAAGGTTTTTTCATTACTATCCCTGTGCGTTTTGAGGGGACAGACACATATGTTGGGGTTGTGAATGCGATTTTTGCATATAACACATTTTTCCCTAAAGTGTTTAGCGATACGAGCCTACAGACTGATCTCAATGTCATGGTGCGAGACAACGCCGGCGCGGTGATTTACCGAGCAAATCAGGCTCAAGGAGCGATTACGACAAAAAGAACATTCACGATTCCTATTGCTAATGGTGGTTGGCAGATGCTTATCGAGGCGCCACATAATTTTGGAATTAGTTCAGGACAGGCGCGGCTTCCGATGGCGATTTTGAGCGTAGGGCAACTCTTTGCAGTCATCTTGATCTGGATTTTTGTGTCACAAACACGTGCTCGCCGACAGGCCATGCTACTTGTAGATGAAGCAACAAGTGACTTGCAGCGAGAGCGTACGACTATCAAAGAATTGAACGAAAAAGACGAAGCGATCTTAGGTGGTCTGGGCGAGGGATTAATTGCACTAGACAGAAAAGGACGAGTTGAACGCATAAATACGGCCGGTGAGCAAATTTTAGGGCGGACCGAACTAGAAATCGTAGGCAAGCAATTTGCGACCGCATGGCAAGTAGCGGATATGAATTTTAAAGAAATTCCTGCCTCAAAGCGCCCTATTACGCAAGCGATGACCAAGAACAAAGTTGTAAATGCACGTTTGTACTACACGCGCAAGAATGGCGAACGTTTTCCAGTCGATATGAACATTGCACCTATCATTGTTGGTGGAAAGCTTGTTGGCGCCATCGAAGTCTTCCGCGATATTACACACGAATTTGAGCTCGACAAGGCAAAAAGTGAATTTGTGTCGCTAGCTAGCCACCAGCTGCGGACGCCACTTAGCGCCATAAATTGGTATGCCGAAATGCTCTTACATGGCGATGCCGGCACGCTTACCAAAGACCAAAAAGACTACGTGCGCGAAATATACGAAGGCAATCAGCGCATGATCGAACTCGTCAATTCGTTGCTTGATGTGTCGCGCCTTGAATTGGGGCGTATGACAAACGAGCCAGCACCGACCTCGATGATCGACCTTGTAAGTGACATTGAAAAGGAACTCATGACGAGTATTCTTTCCAAGAAGCTCAATTTCGAAAAAGAATTACAAGCACACTTGCAGCCCGTCGTTGCCGATCCGAAGCAGCTGCGTATGGTAGTGCAAAACTTACTCAGCAACGCCGTAAAATATACGCCGGACAGAGGATCTGTACATGTCATATTACGGCGCGCAACCGACAAGGACATTCTTGCCGCAGGACTACATGGCCATAATTATGTCTACTTCCGTGTGCAAGACACCGGCTTCGGCATCCCTAAGAACCAACAGCCACACATTTTTGAAAAGCTATTCCGTGCGGATAACGTCCGCAAGATGGATGTCGAGGGGACTGGACTCGGCTTGTATATTGTCAAACAGGTTGTTGAAGGCATAGGTGGTCACGTATGGTTTACATCGGTAGAAAGTGTCGGCACAACTTTTTATGTTGTAGTGCCGTTCAAAGCCAGTCGGCCAAAGCCCGCAGGCGGGCAGAAATCATGAGCATGGTAGAATAAGTGGAAGAGGAGAAATCCATGGCAAATGCAAAAGCAAAGCGAGTATTGATTGTTGAAGACGAGAAACCGTTATCGCATGCGCTTGAACTCAAGCTGAGTCATGAAGGGATGACGGCAGTTATTGCGAATAATGGCGCAGAATGCATCAAGCTGCTTGGCGAGCAACAGTTCGATGTCGTGCTGCTTGACATGATGATGCCGGTGATGGACGGCTTTCAGGTGCTCGAACAAATTCGTACTATGCCAGAGCCGCATCCGACGGTATTCGCATTGTCGAATTTAAGTGTGCACGATGATCAAAGCCGTGTGCTAGCAGCTGGCGCTAAGAAGTACTTTATCAAATCTGACACGCCATTGAGCATTATCGTCGAAGAAGTAAAGGCAGCATAACAAGTACGGGTGGGCAATGTATCCTGATATTAAACACATCAAAGCGATCCTGCTTAAAGAGAATTATATCTCAGATGCAGATAGTCGCGCGGCCGAGGCGGTTGCCCGCGATAGCGCTGGCTATATTGATTACTTGATTCGTGAGGAGCTACTCACCAAATCATTGCTCGGACAGGCGCTAGCTGAAGCATACCAATTGCCGTTCGCAGATCTGGGGCAAATCCCACCAAGCAAAGAAAGCGCCGAAAAAATTTCTGAGGAAACGGCTCGCAAAAACCGCGTGGCGTTTGCGCGGGCCAACGACACGGTAGTAGCGATCGCGTCTGACGCGCCGGAGAAGGTCGACCTGCAAGTACTGGCGCCATTATTTAAAGGCAAAAAGATTCGTTTGGCCTACACCCTTCCAGAATATATCGAAGCGAGTTTTAGCTTATACGAAAAACCGTTGGCGACGCGCTTCTCACAGATTGTCGAAGCCGGCCACCGAGTAGCGCCAGAAATTGTCGACGAGATTGTCAAGGACGCGCTTGTATATCACGCATCGGACATCCACCTAGAGCCGCAGGAAGAAGGCGTGATCGTACGTTTTCGCGTGGATGGTGTACTGCGCGAAGCCGGCCGCGCGCCGCGCGAATACTACGAGAATATTTTGAATCGTATCAAAGTAGCCAGCGGCATGCGTATTGATGAGCATCTGCTGGCGCAGGATGGCGCTCTCCATTTTATGAGTGGCGCCGCGCGCGCCGATTTGCGTATTTCGCTTGTACCAACCGTGGAGGGCGAAAAAGTCGTGATGCGCGTACTTGGTTCATATGTGCAAAGTTATACACTTGCAGATCTGGGCTTAAGCGAAGTGCACCGCATGCAATTCGAAACCGCAGCTCATAAACCGTTCGGTATGATCCTGACCACCGGCCCGACTGGTTCCGGAAAAACGACGAGCTTGTATGCGCTGCTCAAGCTTCTAAGTCGGCCAGATATCAACATCACCACTATCGAAGATCCTGTCGAATATAAAATGCCGGGCATCAACCAAATACAGGTGCGTGCTCATGCAGATATGACGTTTGCGAACGGTCTGCGGGCCATCGTGCGCCAGGATCCGGATATCATTTTAGTCGGTGAAATTCGCGATCAAGAAACTGCCGAGATTAGCGTGAATGCTGCGCTGACCGGCCATCTTTTACTCTCCACGTTTCATGCCAACGACGCCGCAACGGCTATTCCGCGTCTGATCGATATGGGCATTGAGCCCTTTCTGCTTGCCTCAACCCTTGAGCTGATCATTGCTCAACGCTTGGTGCGCAAGATATGTACTCACTGCCGCACGGTGGTTTCGCTAGATGAGGCTCTGTCAGCAGTGCCCATCGGTGCAGCTGCCGCGCGCCAATATTTCTCTAAAGCAGATACTGTCTATACCGGTAAAGGCTGCGCGACTTGTAGCGGCACTGGGTACCAGGGACGTACTGCCTTGTACGAACTTATGAATGTGACACCTGCTATGCAGGAACTGATCACCAAAAATCCGACCGCGCGCCAAATCGCCACGCTTGCGCGTAAGGAAGGCGATACAAGCATGTTTGACGATGGTGTCGATAAGGTCAAGCAAGGTGTGACGACAATTACCGAAATGGTACGTGTGGTTGAACCACCGGAGAAAGATCATGGCGCATAGCGACCGCCAACTGGTTAAAAAATATCATCTGCCGGCTCGGGAGCGTGAGTATTTAACGACCAATCTCGCCTTGCTTCTAAAAGCCGCAGTGCCTATTGGTGAAGCCTTTGACTCACTGAGCAGCACAAGTAAATCGCGCGTATTTCGAGCGGCCATGGCGCACATGAAACAAGACATCGATGATGGTATGCCACTCTGGAGAGCGCTTGAGCGGAGCGGTGTGATGCCCGCACAGACGTTGGTACTCATCCGGCTCGGCGAAGAATCAGGGAACCTTACCACTAATCTCGACGTGGCAGCACGTCAAGAAGCAAAGCAGCGCACGCTCAAAAGCAAAGTGCGTTCAGCGCTCATTTATCCAATTTTTGTGCTGGGCCTAACCGGGACGATTGGGCTGGGGGTTGCTTGGTTTTTATTGCCGCGGTTAAGTCAAACGTTTTCGCAATTAAACGTCAAATTACCGCTGATATCGCGCGTATTTTTGGATATCGGTACCTTCCTGAAAGAACGAGGATTGTATGCCGTGCCACTTGGCCTTATTGCGCTTATTTTTTTGTTGTACATCTTGTTTGCTGCGCCGAAAACGAAAGCTATCGGTAACTGGCTACTTTTTCACCTGCCGGGCATATCGCGACTCATGTACGAAGTTGAGGTCTCGCGGTTCGGTTACTTGCTCGGCACATTATTGAATGCTGGCTTGAGCGTTACTGAGTCACTTGAGTTATTGGAACAGAGCACGACAGCACGTCACTATCAGCGGTTTTATCATTATTTACGGAATGCCTTTGATGAAGGCTACGGTTTTCGGGCTGCTCTGCCAAAATACAAGGCTGCCGCGCGACTACTTCCACCGGCAGTTCAACAGCTCCTGATAGCAGGTGAGCGGTCCGGTGCGTTAGCTGAAACGTTGCGTACCGTAGGTAATTCGTATGAAGAAAAAGCGGACATTTCGACGCAAAACCTTGAGGTTATTTTGGAGCCGATTTTACTAGTGATTGTCTGGCTGGGCGTGTTGGGCGTGGCGATTGCCGTCATTTTGCCCATCTATAAACTAACGAGCGGGTTGAGCTCATAGCACATGTATGCGTGCGAATGAAGACGGATTTACCCTTATCGAAATGCTGCTATCGGTTGGCATTATTGCGCTATTAGCTGGGCTGTCGTTGCCTATTTATTTTTCCTCGCAGACCCGAAATGATACAGCCAGTACTACCGAAACAATCGCCGATGGCTTGCGCCGCGCTGAAATTGACGCACGTGCTGTGCATGGCGATGTGCAGTGGGGAGTAAATTTTCAATCTACAAGCGCCACGCTGTTCCAAGGAACATCGTATGCAACACGCGCAACCATGTACGATGAACCGCTGACTATACCTTCGGATATTACCATTGGCTATAGCGGTGACATTGTGTTCGCAAAGTTGACTGGGCTGCCAACAACGACACCGTCCATTACTATCACATCGAAGAATAACGAGACGGCAACGATTACTATAAATACGAAAGGAATGGTCGACTACTGATGCGCCTCACTCGACTTTGTACGTATGAGGCAGGTTTTTCGGTCATCGAAGTTTTGCTTGCTGCTACCGTATTTGCATTACTTGTTACCGGACTGGTTGGTGCATTTGTGTATGGTCGGCAGTCAACTGTCAATACCGGCGATCGGACACGGGCGATACAACTTGCTGATGAGGGTCTGCAGGCAGTGCGGAATATTCGCGATGCAAGTTACAGCAATGTTACGACGGGTACCTTTGGATTGGCGCAGAGTGGTGGTGCTTGGACGCTCTCTGGTGGCTCCGACACGAGTGGCATCTACACACGGCAAGTGACGATTGCTGCGGCTGGCACGAATCGTATGAACGTTACGAGTACGGTAAGTTGGACTCAGGCAAGCGGCAGCACCTCGCAAGTCAGTGATACCACTGAACTTACTAACTGGGCGGCAGCCCTCAGAACCCCGTCATGGAATACGCCTGGCTTAAGTGGCAGTGTCAACGCAACGGCGCTCAAGGTGGCTACACAGGGTACCTATGCATACGCGGTACGTGGTACAACGAGTAGCAACTTCAGCGTAATAAGCACTGCCACACCGAGTGCACCGACTGTAGTATCAACCATCTCGATTACTGGTACGCCAACAAATATTGCGATAAGTGGCAACTATGCCTACGTTTCAACTAACAATGCCTCCGGTGAGCTGGTGATTGTTAACATCTCCAATCCGGCTGTCCCGACGGTTGTCGGGACATATAACGCTGCTGGCAGTGCGGCGGGCTTGGGCGTATATGTCGTGGGCAACTATGTCTATTTGTCGCGTGCGGCAAACGGTGGCAATGACGAACTGGTGATCATTAATGTGAGTAACCCCGCATCACCGACACGCGTCTACGGCTTCAGCCTTAATGTCTCGATGAATGAGGTATACGTCAATGCGACAACAATCTTCCTAGCCACTAATAGTAGCACTAAGGAGGTCATTGCTCTGACGCCGGTGTTGTTTGGGGTACTTTACACCGAGGTGGATCTTAACTTGCCCACTGCAGGAACTACGACCACAATTGATGGCACTGGTAGCGTTATTTTTGTAGGGCAGGGCAACACGTTTTATACCATAAATGGTAGTCTGGTCGGATTACTCATGAGCATTTATGGCAGTGTGACTCTGCCAGGCACCATTAACGATATCAGCTACAACGCGAATGGCACGTATGTATATGCTGGAACGAGCTACGCCAGTGGTGAATTCCAGGTTGTAAATGTCGCAAGTTTGACGGCGCCGAGTATTGCTGGGTCAGTAGATATTGCTGGCAGTTCTTCGATAACTGGCGTGTCCTATAACAGTACGCAGAATCTCGTGACTGCCGTAGGTAATTCCACGACGCAAGGCGTGGCTGATATAGGACCAAACTAGTATGCGGCAACTTAAACAAGCTGGTTTTACGCTCATAGAATTACTGTTGTATGTAGCGATTGTCGGTAGCCTACTATTAGCTGTGGTGACGTTTTATGGTATGACACTTGACCAGCGGATAAAAAATCAAGCTATTGCCGAGGTAAATCAGCAGGGCACACAGGTGATGGATCAAATGACGCAGACTATTCGCAACGCAACCTCCATCACTACGCCAACGACAGCTGCGAGTGGTTCTACACTAATTCTCGTAGTACCAACCGCTGCCTCTAGCCCTACCACCTTTGCACTGAATGGAACCGCACTACAAATTACCGAGGGAACGGGTTCCGCAATTGCGCTCACTGGGACACGGGTGAAGGTCGGCTCGGTGGCATTTACTAACCTTACGCGCAGTGGTACCAACGGTATCATACAGATAAGCTTCGTAGTATCATATGCAAATAACACTGGCCGCACAACCTATGATTACCAAAAGACATTTACAAGTTCTGCGGAGGTCAGATGGTGATCCAGCGGCTCAATCAAAGCGGATATGTAGCGTTGATTGCGGTGCTGATTACTGGTGCCATCGCGACGTCGATCGCACTACTCTTGCTGACAAATGGCAATGACATTCAACGAGGCGGGCAGGTGGAACAGCAATCCATCCAGGCTCGTGGACTCGCCAGCGCCTGTGTCGAAGATGCTTTGCAACTCATGCATGATACAACGAGCTATGCTGGCACCAGCACACTCAACCTGGGTACGGGTACATGCACGTATACGGTTACCAATACGGGCACCTCAACACGCACTATCACCACGACCGGCACTGTCCAGAACGTTGTAAGAAAGGTGCAGGTCTATGTTACAATAGGTTCATCAAGCATAAGCATTACCTCTTGGCAAGAAGTGAGCTGACGCTGAAATGAAGTAAGTAGATATAAACGTTAACAAAGGACGGGCACTTTTATGCTTACAAAGTTCACCAAAGTAAATATCCGTACCAATCAAAAAGGCTTCACGTTGATCGAGGTCCTGCTAGTCGTGGCAATTATTGCTATTTTGGCTGGCATTGTAATCCTCGCGATCAACCCAAGCAAGCAACTCGGCGACTCACGCAACGCGCAGCGTTCTGCGGACGTGACGACAATTTTGAACGCCGCATATCAATATTCGGTAGATACTAATGCTATCCCAGGCACTATTACTACCACGGCGACAGAGATCTGTGCTACCGGCTCAGCGAGCTGTACTGGTTTGGTTGACCTTAGTGCGTTAACAAGTAGCGAGAAATACCTGGTATCGATTCCCAAAGATCCACAATGTAGCGCCACGTGCGCCACGAATGGTACTGGTTACAAGATCAACAAGGACGCCAACAATCGCATTGTCGTTACTGCACTGGCTGCCGAAAACGGTAAGACAATCAGCGTAACGCGCTAAGGGTAGACTATGGCAACGCCAAAAAAGAAGAAGACACCCGCACGCAAGCCAGCTGCGAAGCAGGCTGCTCGTGCGATTGCTACAACACCAGCAAAAAATGGATCACAAGGAGTAGGGCGGCATTACAGCAAACGGGCAAGGTATCTTACATATCTTTTCGTTGCACTATGTCTCCTCTTCTTGGTGCTCATATGCTGGCGCTACCCCTTGTAGCAATTCTAAAAGCAAAAACACCTCTTAGCTAAGAGGTGTTTTTTATATCAATGCATGACACAAAAACTACGTGCGCCTCGCAAACTGAAACGCACGTAGTATAGGCATTCAAACTACCAAGGCAGGTTGGGGTAGTTCTGTGCTTGTTGGATGTACCAATTGGCTACATCTTGGGTGAGGAGTCGGTTTTGCACAAGACTTTGAACGTCTTGGCGAACACATGATACGTAGACGTTTTTGGTGACAGTATCGTGTTTACCGATCATCCCGAGGCTGCGCCATGCTTGGTCCATGGTTGGCATCGCATCGCGATAGCCATCGCCGTTAACATCGGTGAGTACACCGTTGGAGTTTACGGGCTCTAAGGTTGTTCCGTCATACGGAACATATCCGGTTGTGCTTGTGCCACCGGCTGGTGGTGGGCCCGCAAAGCGAACGCCCGTGGGACAAGCGATCGGTGGCAATTGCACGGACGTTGGCTGGTGCTTGTCGTTATGACCGCCTACAGAAGCCAGGTCGGCCATGGTAGCTGGCGGTGCGATGTTCTTTTGCACCCATTGGTCAAGCAGCGTAATCGAAGCATCCGCCAGGCCACCTATGTCGAGTGTCTTGGCGGGCGATGTGCTCGTTGCTGCAATATGGCTCACGCCAGCGACTTCATACATGCGCGTTTTGTCGCCGAGGCCTTCTTGCTGCATCAGCAATGTGTTCTGGCGCTTAAGATCGATGTAGCTGACGTGCGGCAACCACGAGTGCGCATCCTGATACAGGTCGTGTGCCAGGTTGAGCTCTTTGGTGAACTTGGCACGGTCGGCGTTAGTTTTGTAGATTTCATCGGCCGGGTTGAATGTGGCAACGTTGCCATTTTCACCAAGCACATTGCCTTCTTGCATGCTGACCGGCAGCGGCAAACCGCCACCTGCGTCGTCATCCAAGAAACCATCGAAGTATTTGTGGCCCTGTGAGTCATAGTTTTTGCCTGAGTAGTTGATCATGCGGCCCAGTATCACACCGGCAGAGTGACCATACCAGTATGTTGCGGTGGGCGCTTTGCCAAGTTTTTGCTGGAGCAGTTTTTGCCCAGTCTGTGCAAAGCTCAAGATCGTATCAACGTTGTCGTTGAGTGATTCATCGAGCTTGGCGCCGTTATCGAGCGTAGTTGGAACACCGCTCGAAGCCGGCCGGCGCGTGTAAATTACGGCGTAGCCTTGGTCGATCATCTCATCGGCGTACAGATTGTCGAACGTATTGGCGCTTAGGCCGGTGGCTTGCTGTGGTGCTAAATCACCGAGCGGTGTGTTGTTCGATTGGCCATGTGCGACGACAAATACTTTGCCGTTCCATGGTGTGCCCGAAGCTGGGTAGAGCACCGTCAAGCCGGCACCCGCACCGCCGTTACCACTGTATTGACCAACCCCTGGCTCCCACGATGTGATCCCGAATTGTGGGAACAAAATGTTCGGCACATCGGTGAGGTCTTTGCGGGTGTTGCCCTGCGTGTTCGGATCGGCATAGCCGAATGCTGTGCCGCTCAGTGCGATGTCTACGCGGTTGAACGCGCGTCCTTTATTATCTTGTACGGTTGATTGGCTGGTAATTTGGCAGTCGGTCTCACCTACCAAGTGTCCTTGCACCATGTGTTGCTGAACAAGTAAATCGTTACATGGTGTCGCGGTATCTGCCCGTGCGATGCCTGTTTGCAAGGCGGCAAAGCCGGTTGGTAATGCTGCAAATAACGCCGCCACAACTGCTATGCCGGCACGTGTCCACGGTCTCCGCTTACGTAACATACGAAATCTATTCATACGTACCCCCTAAATACCCTTTTATATGAACGTTGATGTACGCAAGGCCTCGCCTATCACACCTGCCTGCGATATGGCATGACTTTGCGTCACAAGTATACCAAACATAAGCGGGATCCGTGTGAATAAAATAACTTACAAAAAAGAGAGACAGGTAACCATCTCTCCTTTTATATAAGACTATCGATCGGTCTAACCGCGACGTTTTTGTACGAACAAGCTTACACCGTACGCACCGGCTGCGATAACTCCGCTTACAACCAATGGGGTAACAATATTTGTACCCGTTGATGGCAGTTCCGCAGGTGCTTGCGGGGCAACCGTTACTTGGGCAGGTTGCTCCGGAGGAGTTTGGGCCTCGGTTGGTGGTACCACTGGTGGTTGCTCGGGTGGGGTGTCGGGTGTGCACATTGTGTCGCTCTTGACCATTTTACCGGTGATGTACTGGGCGCCGTGACCAGCGGGAGTAACCGTAGTGATTTCTGGCGGGTAGTACAGATCGATCTGCATGTTTTTGCAGGCTTCTGGCAACTTGATAGTCATAGTTGTCGTGCCATCGGTGTCTTTTTTGAGTACAGCAGAAGTGCTGTCGAAGACGGTTTGCGGCGTAGCGGTGGCATTGTTATCGAATGGCCCGCCGTCGTAGTTATCGGGCATGGTGTACGACGAGAAGTACAATGTCGTATCAGCGCAAAGAGGTGCATTGTTTACGGTATGTACGGTAACGTTGCCCAGGCTGTTCCAGGTAACGGACAGGTTGTGTGCTTGGCTGCCGTCGACGCAGGTCGGTGCAGCAGTGGCACTAGCGGCAGCACTTGTACCGAAGGCGACTGCGCCTACGATCGTGCAGAGTGCACCAGCCAACATTAAAGGTTTTGTGATTGCTTTCATGGGTTGCCTCACATCTCTCAAACTTTAGACTATAGATTATATACTGTTATTCTTATAATTACAACTTTATGGTAGAGATGCTTATGTCTATATAACACCCATATGTCCATCAGACTATGTTGCCGGTGGTGAATACTTGCGGCAAACTCCAGGAGCACGTACAGTACTATCTAGATGAATGACCAAGTGATCCCGGAGCGACTGATATGGGTGAGGCATGCAGTCAACGAAGCGCTTCAGGTGTACTGCAAGACTCAGACGGCACAGGCGATAAAGATACATCCTGATTTTGGGCGGTTGTGGCAAGCGATCACTGATGTCGTGACGGCCGGTGGTAAGCGGTTGCGGCCTTACCTTGCCGTCCTTTTATATGAAGGATATGGGGGTACTGATACCGCGGCGTTTTTACGCATTGCTTGCGCGTGGGAATTACTGCATGTGAGCATGCTGATGCATGATGACGTGATTGATCGTGATTACATGCGCCACGGACGGCCGAATGTTGCAGGGTATTTGCGCGAGGCATATAAAACATATACGTATGCCGAGCCATCGCACACGCATTTTGCCGATGGTGGTGCGATTATGGCCGGGGATGCGCTGCTGGCGGCCGGTCATCATCTTATTATGACGAGTGACGTGTCTGCGGCACAAAAGGCGCTCGCAACCGAACTTCTTGGGGACGCGGTATTTGCGGTCGCCGGCGGCGAACTTCTTGATACCGAGGCAGCGATGCAATCACTTATGAATGTGGACGCCGAGCTGATTGCCGTGCTCAAAACAGCGGAATACTCACTGATCGGACCGATGCTCACCGGCGCTGTATTGGCTGATGCCGACCAAGCGACACGGCACAACCTACGAGAACTTGGGCGGCTGCTTGGTATCGCCTATCAATATGCTGATGACTTACTTGACGTCATTGGCGATGAAGCTACGACCGGCAAAGGCGTGGGGCATGATGTGCGAGAAGGCAAGCGTACGGAATTGCTCAAAATTGCGTATACTCGCGCGGCGCCCGATGATAAGGCAAGCATCACCCGCGTCTTGACGTCGGATCATATTACCCAAGAAGATGCGGATACCTTACGCGACATCATCATGCGAACGGGTGCGATCGAGCAACTTGAGCAACGTATCGCATCGTACGAGCAGCAAGCATTGTCGCTGCTGGAACGGCTATCGATGCAGGCTGCATGCAAAGACGAATTGCGCTGGATGATCGGCTACGCCTTGCACCGCGACGCCTAAGCTGCGAACGTGCTGAACATGTATGCGATGTGCGCATTTCCTCATGTTTTTTTAAGCATGAGCGCGCATGCTGGAAGTACCTACTAAACAGGAGGGAAACATGCACAAAGTAGAATTACCCGAAGAATACGCGCTGGTGCTCCAGCAGGTCGAAGAAAGCGGCGAAGAGGATTTCGAAACGCTGGCAGAATCGCTGCGATTCGATCGAAAACGGCTCGCGCATATTGTTCAGGCCTTGCATCACAAAGGACTTATTTATTTGAACCGCACGGCGTATCAGGATGCATGGATCCGACTGAGCGCCAAGGGGCGGCAGCTCACGGCATATCTATGGCCGGAATCCGGCTTGCCTGCCAGCGCTTAGCCGATCATAAACACATAAAAAGAGGCCCACTCGCAGGGCCTCTTTTTATAGCATGTATGTTGTCATTAAGCGAATTTTAATGATTTGCTTTGTATGCTACGGGGCATGAAAATACTCCGCTCGATCATGATTACCTTCGGCATTCTTTTGGCACTTGGCGCGAGTATTGTATATGCGACACGGTACGTCGAGGCGCGTGAGGCGGCAGACGCCCAACGGGCAGCCGAGCAGCACATGGCCGGTAAACTCACCAGCGCGCTTACTGCGATTATCGCCGCACATCCGGATACTACCACGTCGGTTGCCATCACTGATCTCGATACGGATAAAGCCTACGACGTTGGCTCATCGGCTGCTTTTACGGCGGCGAGCACTACCAAAGTATTAACAGCGACAGATTATTTACACCAGGTGGAGCTGGGCAGCGCCACACTGGATCAAACCATTGATGGCGATACGGCACAAGATTTGTTGCAGCGCATGATTCAGCAAAGTGACAACGATGCCTGGGTGGCGCTCAACGACTATCTTACGTATACGCAAATGAGCGATTATGCCCACTCATTGGGGCTCGATTCGTACGATTGGCAGACGAATGCGTTCACCGCTAAGGACGAAGCAAGCTTGCTCACGCAACTGGCAAAAGGAACGCTGGTTTCCGACGAGCATCGCACATTACTATATTCGTACATGCAAAACACCAGCGACGATGACCTCATTCCGGCCGCATTGCCAAGCTCGGCCACGGTGTATCACAAATATGGGGAGCTGGATGGCGATCTGCACGATGCAGCCATCATTACCTACAAAGGGCATCATTTCGTGCTCGTCATTTACACCAATAACCCAGAAGCCACTCTTGACGATTATGATGCCCGCACAACCCTTATTCATGATTTGACCACAGCGGTCGTCCATACGCTCGTCGCGTAATTTTAAGCTTACTTTAAAGAATATGGCGTAGCATAGACAGTATGAGGATATTACTCGTTGAGGATGAACACAAAATCGCCAACGCCGTCAAAGAAGGCTTGAGTGAAGAATCGTTTGCTGTGGACATTTCGTACGACGGCCAAGAAGGATTAAACGCGGCAGAGTATGAGGATTATGATTTGGTGATTCTCGATCGCATGCTGCCAGGCGGCATGGACGGCGTTGAAATCTGCCGTCGCTTGCGCAATGCCGGCAAGCACACGCCAGTGCTGATGCTGACGGCGAAAGATCAGGTGCGCGACCGTGTCGAAGGGCTGAACGCGGGCGCCGATGATTACCTTGTGAAGCCATTTTCGTTCGAGGAACTGCTGGCACGGGTGAAGGCATTGTTACGCCGGCCGCACGATGCGTTGGGTGAAGCCCTGACCGTGGGCGACCTTATGCTTGACACCGTGAGTAAGGCAGTGACACGTGCTGGCAAGCCGGTAACCTTGTCGACTAAAGAGTACGCGCTGCTTGAATATCTCATGCGCAACCAGGGCAAGGTGCTTAGCAAGAACAATATTATGACGCACGTGTGGGATTTTGATGCGGACATTCTGCCGAACACGGTGGAGGTATTCATAACCTACTTGCGAGCCAAGATCGATAAGCCGTTCAAAGCACCAGTGCTCATCAAGACCGTACGCGGCTTTGGCTACAAAATCGAGGCATCCGCATGAGCAAAGCCAATGTACTGGCATTTTTGAAATCGACCACGGCGCGGCTGGCCGGGTCGTATTTGGTGATTATCATGATCCTGAGCATTGGGTTCAGCGTAGTGTTCTACAATACGTCGGCGCGCGAGTTGGGCAAGCAAATTCCGCCAGCTGGAATTATTGCCAATAAATTTGGCATCAGCACGGTGAATGGTGACAATGGTGATTTTCATCAATTCTTTCAAGATCGGATCGATAAAGGGCGCGGTGAACTGCTGACCAATCTGGTACTCATCAATCTGTGTGCGCTCGTACTGGGAACGTTTTTGAGTTACTATTTGGCGCGCCGCACGCTCGAACCGATTGAGCAGGCTATGGACGCACAAAGCCGGTTCGCCTCGGATGCGAGCCATGAACTGCGCACGCCGCTTGCTGTTATCCAAACCGAAAATGAGGTAGCTTTGCGCAAGCCGGACCTTACGCTCATACGGGCGAAAGAGCTACTGGCGAGCAATCTCGAAGAGGTAACGCGACTGAAGGCACTTTCCGAAGGGCTGCTGAGATTGGCGCGCAATCATAGCGGTGCGCCGCACCAGCCGTTGTGGATTGATGACATTGCGAGCGAGGCCGTGAATCGCGTGCTCAAAGCGGCGCAAGCGAAGCACATTAGTATAGACGAAAGCGCGCCGCATGCCCAGGTGCTTGGCGATACGGACGGGCTCGTGCAAGTGATGGCGGTGCTGCTTGATAACGCGATCAAATATAGCGAACCGCATACGACGGTGTGCATAGCGGGCGCGGCGAGCGATAAAAATGTCATGCTTTCTGTGGCCGATGAGGGCATGGGTATTGATGCCGACCATCTTCCGCACATTTTTGATCGTTTTTACCGTGCCGACCAAGCACGCAGCAAGCAAGCGGTTGATGGCTACGGCCTCGGCCTTGCGATTGCAAAGGCAATCATCGAGCAGCATCATGGCTACATCACGGTTGCAAGCCAGCCCGGCAAGGGTACGACCTTTACGGTAACCATACCGCAGGCGCTTTAAGCTTGCTTTAATACACCCGGCGCTACACTGAGCGGGTAGGTAATAAAGGAACATATATGAATGTAATGAGCAGAGGTATCCGGAACGCGTTTCGCAATCTCACTCGCACGATCTCGATCATTATTATCTTGGGATTGAGCATTGGACTGGCGTTGTCGATGTTGGTCGCGCACCAAGCAGTGGGCGAAAAAATCAAATCAGTACAAAGTTCGGTCGGCAACACGGTGAGCATTTCACCGGCTGGCGTTCGCGGCTTTGAAGGCGGTGGCAATGCGCTCACCGGCACCGAATTAGCGGCAGTAAAAAAACTGGCGCACGTTTCGTCGGTTACCGAGAGCTTGAATGACCGCTTAACGTCGAGCAACACAAACCTGCAATCAGCAATTGATGCCGGCAGCTTGGGCAAGCGCTTTGCGCAAAACGATGGAAGTGCCGGCGGCCAGGTAATGTTTATGGGCGGCGGTGCCGATGGCGCGAGCTTTACGCCGCCAGTAACGGTCATTGGAACGACCGATCCAACCGCACTTGACCAAACGCAGGGCGGTGGCACTTTCACGCTCAAAAGCGGCAAGGTATTCGATGGTACAAGCGCTGACAACGTAGCGCTCATAGGATCGAGCTTGGCTACCAAAAATAACCTCAAAGTTGGGTCGACCTTTACCGCGTATGGCACAACGATTACCGTCACGGGCATTTACGATGCGGGCAACACGTTTAGCGACAGCCAGGTGATTATGCCGCTCGCAACGGTACAAAAATTGTCTAGTCAGACCGATGCAGTAACCAGTGCGACAGTGGCCGTTGATTCTATTACGAACATCGATAGCGTTACTACCGCGGTCAAGAACGCGCTTGGCAGCAAGGCTGACGTTACAAACGCTGCCGAAGAAGCGAAGCAAGCTATTGCGCCGCTGCAAAACATTCAAACGATCTCGCTGTACAGTTTAGCGGGCGCCGTGGTTGCAGGTGCGGTAATCATTTTGCTCACCATGATCATGATTGTGCGCGAGCGCCGCCGCGAAATCGGCGTTATCAAAGCCATCGGCGCATCAAATATCAATGTTATGGCGCAGTTTGCCGTCGAAGCAGTGACGCTTACGGTGCTCGGAGCGGTTATTGGTACGGTGTTTGGTGTGTTGGCGGGAAGTCCAATCACTAACATGCTCGTCAATAACAGCACGAGTAACGATGCCGGTCCGCAAGTCATGCGTGCTGGCGGTCAAGCGACGTTCCGCGCAGTGCGTGGCGGCTTTGGCGGCTTGCATAACGCTGCGGCAAACATTCACGCTGCGGTCGGCTGGGATCTGATGCTCTATGGCCTGGGCGCAGCAATCGTGATTGCGCTCATCGGCAGCGGACTCGCCTCGTTCTTTATTGCCAAAGTGCGTCCGGCAGAAGTGATGCGCGTGGAATAGGAGAAATATATGTTGGAAGTAAAAGAACTCAAACGAACGTTTCAATCAGGTGACACGACGGTGATGGCCGTCAATAATGTGAGCCTTTCGGTGCCAGATGGGCAATTTGTGTCGATTGTTGGGCGCAGCGGGAGCGGGAAGAGCACGATGCTCAGCCTGCTCGGCGCGCTCGATAAACCCACGAGCGGCAGCATCTCGGTAGATGGCCAGGATATTACCAAGCTAGGCGACCACGCACTTATTCGCTACCGCGGGCAAAAGATTGGCTTCATTTTTCAGAACTATAATCTTGTGCCGAACCTGACGGCGATTGAAAATGTCATGCTGCCTCTGGAATATGCCGGTGTACCAAAAGGACAACGCAAGGCGCGGGCGCAGGAGCTGCTCGAACAAGTCGGCCTCACCGCCGATCAGCAACTTCGGAAACCAGGGCGTCTCAGCGGCGGACAGCAACAGCGCGTGGCAATTGCCCGCGCACTGGCTAATAAGCCGAAGCTGATCTTGGCCGACGAGCCGACTGGGAATCTCGACAGTCAGACCGGCAAAATGATTTTTGATCTGTTGCATGGACTGGCGCGCAGTGAAAACACTACCATCGTGGTGGTTACGCACGATCTTTCGATTGCTGGCAAGACCGATAAAACCTTCAACTTGCAAGATGGCGAGCTCGTGGAGAAGTAATATGGATCAACTTGAACAATACGACATGAACGGCAAGCCTATCCGGCGACCAAAAGCCAAGACTGGCCAGCGCGGACTTACATTTCCAAAAATCGGTGCTGGTGCGCTGGCAGTGCTCATTATCGCTGGCAGCGGCTTTTATGGCGGCATGCAGTATCAGAAAAATCACCAACCAAAAACGTCGCCTACAGCCGCGAACACCAGCAATCTTAGCCAAAACGGCGGTTCCGGATTTGGTCGATTTCGCGGTGGCTTCGGCAATGGCGTAATCGGCAGTGTAACCGCAATTAGTTCATCGAGCATCACCGTCAACGACCAACGAAGCGACTCGAGCAAAACGTATGCCATCACGAGTACAACCACTATCACTGACAATCAGCAAACCGTTGATACAACTGACATCAAAGTTGGCGATACCGTGATCATTTCGGCGAGCTCCGGCTCTTCGGATGCCACCCGCATCATCGTACGTCCAAGCGTCAATGCGCCCCAAACCGATGGTACCGGCACCGGTGATAGCACAAACACCGACGACAGCGGCGTTTCTTCTACGTAATGCCGTAGCAGTTCGGGCCAGCTTGTGGCATAGTTAAGGCATGGGTACAACTGGACTGTTGGTAGCTTTTGTAGCGTTCTGCGTTGTGACATGGGTCGCTGGCATTTGGCTCACGCGCACGACTGATGCTATTGATGCCCGGTACAAGTTGGGAAGCGCGTTTGGTGGTTTGCTTATTTTGGGCATCACTACGAGCTTGCCTGAAATTGCCGTCGTGGTTTCGGCCGCCATCCAGAAACACTATGGCATGATCATCGGGACTCTGATCGGTGGTGTGGCGATTCAAACCGCCGTAATTGCTATCTTCGATGTCGCCATGCGCGCCCGCAAACGATCGCTGACGTTTTCTGCCGCCTCGCTCACCTTAGTGCTTGAGGCGGCTTTTGTTATTCTCGTGGTAACGGCTGCTATTTTGGCAATACACACGCCGCTGGTTATGCCGCATACTCGTGTGAGTTTGGTCTCGATCTTTATTGTTGGGTTGTGGATTGGTGGACTGTGGATGGTTCACCGGGCACGCAATGGCAAGGGTTTGCCATGGAAAGCCGAAGCAATGGCCGCCTTGCCGGGTCGCACGCATCAAGAACGACGCAAAGAGCCGAACCACAAGCTGCTCAAAAAGGTATCGATGACCACGACCTGGGTCATCTTTGCTGCTTCGGTGGCTGTAACGCTGATCGCTGGCATTGGGGTCCAGGCCACAGGTAGCACACTGGCTAGTCATTTTCATATTAGCAGCGGGTTGTTTGCGGCAACGGTGATTGCGTTCGCGGGCGCCTTGCCAAACATTAGCACGGGTATCGCCTCGATTCGCCTCGGCGATTACCAGCTCGCTATGAGCGATATTTTTGGCGGTAATGCCTTTATGCCAGCACTGTTTATGGTGTGTGACCTTATTACTGGCAACGCCGTGCTGCGCAATGCTTCATCGAGCGACATTTGGTTCGCTTCGCTCGGCCTTTTGCTGACAACGATTTATCTTATTGGGCTCATCGTTCGTTCGCGCCGCATGGTCTTGGGTATGGGTATTGATTCACTCATGGTGGCGGTCTTATACATTGCGGGCATTGTGTCGCTTATCGTTTCTGGTGGCACGGGCTAGGTAACAAACTAACGATTGTGGACTTTTTGAGCGGCTTTGGTAGTGAGCAACAGCGCGGGCAAAAATCCGCCAAGCACGACGCTGACACTTACGGCAATGGGCCACCAAATGCTCAGATGATACTGAAATGAGGTATGCACGTGCTGCCACCAGAGCAATACTGCGGTGATGAGTGTCGGCACCCACATAACCCGGCTCAACGTGACTGCTTTTCGCGACAGAATGTTCATATCGTAGGCGAGAAAGCTCAACATGACGGCAGTGATGCTCGCCACAAATCCAATCACGCCAAACGACATTGCTTCGCTTGGATGAATATTTAAGCTGCCGGGAAAGAAAAAGTTCGAGAGAAAGCCGCATAATCCGTACAATCCTACCAACGCGTTTGCGCCGATACTATAGCCTAAGCACCCACCGGTTAAGAAGATACTCACCGTGAGCCACCGAGGTGTTTTCTTGGGTAATGTTTGATATCTAAGCATAAGCTTTACTATAGCACCGGCTGGCAGGCATGCAATAGGGTACAATGGATGCATGCAATCATTTCCAAAAGATTTTTTCTGGGGTGCCAGCACGGCGTCCCATCAGGTAGAAGGTGGTACAGACACGCAATGGGATGCCTGGGAGCGCGCCAATGCCGAGCGGCTGGTCACTACTGCCGAAAAACGACTTAGCTGGCTGCCCGACTGGCAAGGCATCAAAGCGCAAGCCACGGATCCGGCAAATTATATCTGTGGCAACGGGGTCGAACACTACCAGCGTTATCGCGAGGATTTCCAGATACTCAAGCAACTCAATATGAATGCCTTTCGGTTCAGCATCGAATGGGCGCGTATCGAGCCGCGCGAAGGCGAGTGGGATGCCGCGGCCATTCAGCACTACCATGACTACATTGCCGAACTGCGTCGTTTGGGCATCGAGCCGTTCCTGACGCTCTGGCACTGGACTATGCCGCGGTGGTTTACTGATAAAGGTGGGTTTGAGCGCCGCGAAAATGTTCGCTATTTTGAGCGCTACGCAGCAAAAATCGCCGAAGAATTTGGATCAAACGTGCGCCACATGATTATTCTGAATGAGCCGAATATATACACGCTCATCAGCTACGGTATAGCCGAATGGCCACCGCAGCGCAAAAATCCATTGCTCGTGCTGCGCGTATATCGTCATTTGGTGCGAGCACATACGCTCGCGGCGCGTGCCATCAAAAAGCAATGCCCCGATGTGCGCGTGGGGATCGCCATGGCCATGGAAACGAGCCGGCCGCTGTCACCACATAATCCTCTAAACAAAATAGTGCCGGCCGCGGTGCGATACCTCTGGAATTTTTGGTTTGTTGATCGCATCAAGCACCACCTCGATTTTGTCGGTATCAACTTTTATAGCACGTCGTATTACAAATGGTACGGTCCGCAGGCCAATCCCAAAACGCCGGTTAACGATCTGGGGTGGTACATGGAGCCGCGCGGCCTCGAAGAACTGCTCGGGCGAGTGCACCGGCGATACGGCAAGCCGCTGTTTATCACCGAAAACGGTGCCGCTGATCGCAAGGATCAAGATCGCACCTGGTGGCTTCAGGAAACAGTTGCAGCGATGCAGGGGGCGATCGATGCGGGTGTTGACCTGCGCGGCTATTTGCACTGGAGCTTGCTCGATAATTTTGAATGGTCACATGGCTGGTGGCCGGAATTTGGCCTCGTGCATGTCGATCGGAAAACAATGCAGCGCACTATCCGGCCAAGTGCGCAGTGGCTCGCCGATCAGCTCAAATGATAGGGTCCGTAGACTTCATCGGCTTTGGCCTATCGCCGAGAGCTACAGCACAAGCGCCCACGATAGTTAGCAGAGAGCCGAATGCTACGGCGGGCACGCCAATTGCCGATATTGAATCGCCGAGCAGCAGGAGTCCAACAATGGTGGGTGCAATAGTCTCGCCACAAATGAGCCCTGCGGCAGCCGCTGTTGCTGAGCCGCGTTGAACAGCGATCGTAAAGACTAAAATGGCAAGCAGCCCATATGCAACTAAGGCCCAGCTCAGGGGCTCAAAAACAATGAGCCACCAATGGTGCGGCAAAGTAATAATACGTCCTACAATAGACGTTCCGCCAAAGCCAATGCCACTCAAGACCGCCAGTGCGATGGTCGCCATAGAGCCGCGCAGCTTGAGCGCGATTACGCTACACAACGCCAACAGCGCTGGCCCGGCAACAATTGTCCAATACGTAAGGCCGCGCACATGAGCGACTGTTTCGGGCTGTGCAACCAACCCAAGCAGCAGGAGGCCACCGAGTGCGATACCAATGCCGGTTATGCGTCGTCGTCCGAGGGTTCCGCCAAGCACTACTCGTTCGGTCAGGGCAGTCACAATTACCCCCATGGCAACAATGGATTGCACCAAAAAAAGTGGCAGGTGGCGTACAGCAAACAACGTGAGCAGCCACCCGATGAGGTCAAGCCCTATGCCGGCCAGATACGGCAGCTGGTGCGCTACCTTCCAGAGCAGTACAAACCGCAGCGACGTAGCTGGGACTTCGCGGTCGGCGCCGACCTTTTCGAGCACGCCCGCAATCCCATTACTTATAGCGCAGCCGGCAGCGGCAGCACAGGCAAGGTAAAATAACATATCCTTAGTGTAACAAACTGGTTGTATGCGCAGCGCTTTTGCAAAAACATCTGGAAACAAGTAAGGTACATACAGAATTGGTACAAACATGCTAGCAATTATTTTGAGTATTACAACGTTCTTTTCAACGCTCGGCGGCGGCATTACCGCGCTTAAAAATCGCGATCGTCTGCACCGTATTCTTGGCTACACCGCCGGGGTGTTGCTCGGCGTCGTGGCGTTCGATATTTTGCCCGAGATTTTCGAAGAGCTGCGTTCGCACAACGTAAGTGCAGTTGTCCCGATGGTTGCGCTCGTAACGGCTTTTTTGATATTCCACATTTTAGAAAAAACGATCCTCATCCACCACGCCCACGATACCGAATACGAAGATCACAAGCACCCGCAGATCGGCATCTTGTCGGCAACCGCGCTCGCTGGGCACAGTTTTTTGGATGGCGTCGGTATTGGTTTAGGGTTTCAAGTGGGGAGTGGTGTAGGCATCGCAGTGGCAATTGCGGTTATTGCCCATGATTTTGCCGACGGGCTGAACACGGTGAGCCTTATGCTCAATAGTCATAATTCGCGTCGGCGAAGTTTTACGTTTCTGCTGGTTGATGCAATCGCACCAGTGCTCGGTGCGGCCTCGACGCTGCTCTTTCATTTGCCGCCAATTGGACTCATTGTGTATTTGGGATTTTTTGCCGGTTTTTTGCTCTACATCGGCGCGAGCGATATTTTGCCAGAGGCACACAGCAAGCATTCGTCATATGGCACCATGGCGCTCACAGTGCTCGGTGCGCTGTTCATGTTCATCGTGACGCGATTCGCCTAAAGGCCGTTGCATCTGCTATGCTACAACCATAAGCGGAGAACAAACATGGCACGATTTGCACTTTTATTCGTCGGTGGAACGGTACCAGACGATAAGCGGCCGCAAAACCAAGAAGACTGGATGGTGTGGATGGCCAAACTTGCCGGAGCCAAGGCCTTGGTCAGTGGCGCAGCATTTGGAGAGAGCAGGGTCGTAAACCAAACCGACGGCGTCAAAGCATATGATTGGGCTAAGGGCTCGAAGGTGAGCGGTTTTTGCGTGGTAGAAGCCGCCGACATTGATGCGGCCATAGCTTTTGCTAGGGACTGTCCTCAGACATTCCCGGAATACGGCAGCGGCTCGGTGGAAGTCCGCTCGATGCCCGCTGCCTGATGTAAGCCTTAGACGCGGCAAGCGTCAGTCGGCTGCGTGGTGCTGTTCTTGCCAATACGCTTATCTGCCCAGTCGTTTGCTGCTTTGAACCAGTCTTTTGCGTTATAGTGCAGGTTGGTGTCGTGGCCGGAATTTGGCAGTACAAATGCCTCGAGGCAGGCCGCGGGGCTAAAGTTGTCTTTTTCGCGGGCCATAATCGCAGCGCTGTCTTTGCATGACAAGCCAGCTGCCCCGTTGCAGTTGATCGAATCGTTTTGCCCCACCACTAGGAGCACGGGCGTTTTAATCGCCTTAGAGAACTGCGGGTCGCGACCTTGCGCCAGCGTGGCAAATTCACCAGTCGTGGCTGTTTGCTTGAGCGCTTCGTCTTTGGCTACAACATTCGGATCAGCATATTTAGTGTCGTAATAACCGTCGCCGCGCGTCCCCGGCTTGGTGGTCAAGTAGCCGTCCGGCAGGCCGGCGTCTTTGAATTTTGGATCTTGCACGGCAGGGTATCGTGTGGTGGTAAGTTGCGCTTGCTTGGCGGTGTTGGCCTGGTGGAGTGAGTCGGCGAGGATGAGGCCGTTTGCATCGTTGTAAGTGCCTCCCTCGACAGAGAGAATCGATGCGCCCATAGAGTGACCGACAGCGATTATGTTAGCAAATTTGGTGCCACTGACCTTGCCTTGGCGTAGATCTTGAATTAACTCGTGTGCAACATACGCTTCGGCCGGAATAGTGACATCATTGGCAGGTGGTTTGTCACTCAGACCGACGCCAATGCGATCGAAATTAAACGTTGCATAGCCAGCCTTGGTAGCCGCTCGGACATACGAATAGTTGTTTGGTTGGTAGGGGAAATCCCAATAATTATGGTCATAGCTTACCCCCGAAACCAGTAGTTGGACCGTTTTACCCGTAAAGCTGCCACGAGCACACAGCCAGCCCGTAACGCTGTAAATTGCTTGGCCATCAGCTGATGTCTTAACGGGTAGATTAGAAGTTTCACAATGGAGGGCGCTCGCCTGGCGATATCCAAAGCAAAGTATTGTCGCCACAAGCAGTACCACGGCGACAACTAAGATACTTCCGAGCAGCGGTTTTCTCCGCGGCTTGCTATTCTTTGACTTTTTCTGAGCGTTCGCCATGGCTACTCCCTATTTGTTGTCATTTTTAAACAAGTATCATTATGAAAAATGCTTACGCTTACGTCAAGCTTCCATTCTGCTACCTCTGTATTTTCGCGCCCTGATATGGTAGCATGAGTGTACTATGCGCCCGTAGCTCAGCGGATTAGAGTACTTGGCTTCGAACCAAGGGGTCGCAGGTTCGAATCCTGCCGGGCGTACCATGCACAATTTGTACCTAAAATGACCCTAGTCGCTCCAAGCTATGCACTAAATTCAGGATGTCGGCATAAAGAGGTGTTCCGCCCTTTTTATCAACTGGGCGTACCATTGAACTCATGAGTAAGGGACTCCGCAAAAGGAGTCTCTTTTACATATACTCATTTTATTGGATAATACGAGTATGGGAGCTGGCGAGCGATCTGAATATATAGAAGGAATGTACGATAGCCAGGCGACTACATACGCCGCCTTTAAGGAAGCATCCTTTGCATGGCGGTATATTGAGAGGCCAGCTTTTGATCGCTATCTCACAGGAGCGGATGTGGATTTACCAAATTTGTATGAGCCTGATACGCAAGTTTTAGATGTTGGTTGTGGATCGGGGCTTGTGGTCGAGCATTTAATCTCACATGGTATACACGCAGATAATATCGTTGGTATTGATCTGAGTAGTCAACTCATTGAGGAGGCCACGAGAAGGATTCAGGGAGCGCACTTCTTTCGAGCATCAGCAGATAATTTCAACGTAGCCGCTGAAAGCATCGGCCTTGCAACTTCAAACATGGTGTTCCACTATCTTGATAATGAGCAGCTTCAAAAAGCATTTTCGCTCATTTATGATGCACTGGAACCAGGCGGTACCCTTTTCTTCGTAGATGCAGACCCCGACTACAGTGAAGAAACTCGTCGACCAGAAAACGTCGACCAGTGGTTAGAATTACCAACTCCTTGGGGAGGTACAGCGCCATGGTTTAGTCGCGATCCCTATACGTTGCTGCTCGATATGACCTATTTTGCAGGTTTCGATATGGTCGCCGGATCCCCATTGCCTGTGTCAGAAGAAGGCAAGGCCTTTCCGGCCGAGTATTCAAAATATATGAGTTATCCTGCAAGAATGGCTGCGCGCCTTCAAAAAGTACCCGAAGACGAAAAACAAAGACGCATAGAAGGTGCCAACGAACAGATACCCCGTCTTGCGGAATGACAAATGCGTTAGCTTTTCATTTAGCCTACGCAACTCGATAGGCTCCACCGAAGTCAGTATTCGTAGTTGGTAGAGATAAAGCTCAAAATATGGTATAATCTGTATATGCATGAGTTTTCTGCTATCCCGCAACCTTTTGGCGAAGGCATGCCAAACGGCCTCCCCTCTATTGATGGCGGCCAGCAGATTGGCGATGATAGCTTCATTTCCGAAACAACCACCCCAGTTTTTCCTGTCGAAACAGGGGACACGGCGTATATAACAGAACCTACGTCATGGACCTCCGGGGCGATTGAGATTTCGGAACCAGATCGTGAAATACGCGGAGCTGCGTCCGAGCTGGAAGCAGCATCCGATGAGCCAACGAGGTCGTTTGATGAGTTTACGGCTGGACATACAACCGAGATCCTCTCAAATATGGATGGCGAGGAAGGCTTTTTCGGCCGTGCCCAGCGCGAGGGAACGCCAGACGTTGATCCGCGTATCGCTGAAATTATTGACGACATTGACGACAGCGTGCTTGCACGTTTGAACGTTACTAAGGGCGACCTCAAGGCAATTGCACAAACCTTCGGAGCAGGCCAGGAGCGAGCCCGCATTACTCATATCGCCGTGCCGAGCGAAGTGAGCGTGGAAGGCGATCGTGTACATACCGACCTTGGTGATTTTGATCTTTCGAGAAGCCTTGATCCTGATGCGCCAGTGTTGCCTCGTGGTAACTTTAGCAAAAGTACCGGCGGCTTGTGGCTCATGGCGCCGACTCTTGAGGAACGATACCCCGATCCCGAGCAGCGCCGCATCGCTACCCTTTGGACCGCAGGTCACGAACTTACCCACGGTATTATTGGCCAGCGCGTATTTCAGGGTGTATTAGCGCCACCTGAGGCTCCCGCACAAGACATTGCCACCAATCCTCAAGGATATATGGGGCAGACAACGTGGCTGCAACAGAACTTCCCTCAGCAACCGCTTACGGAATATTCTGGATCTTATCGCTTGCCAGACGGCTCTATGCCGTCGGTGACCGAAGGGCCTATTGGCTATGTGAAAGCGCTCGAGGAAGAGATGTGTGAAACAACCGCTGCAACCCTGTGTGGATTCGCGCCGACTCCAGGCCGCTCCACCGATACGAATCTCAACCAACCATTCCATGATCGCGGCACCTTCCAAAAAGAAGTGTGGCGATTTATTCGTAGCGCAACATAGAGACCCCAGGTGCAAATCCTGTCAGCCCATACTAAAAAGTCCGCCAGCAAATTATGGCGGACTTTTGTAGGGGTAGGCTTACTTGCGCTTGGTAGTTTTGACGAGGCTAGCGTGGTAGAAGCCCAGGAGCGCAAGGATTACCAGTATAATACCGGCGGCGAGGGCGCCAAGCGCTGCGACGCTAGCGACTGTTGCCATCGTGTCGAACGCGTAGGCGTTTAGCAGAAGGCCGCGAAGCGTCTCGCCACGAAATACGGTTTGCACTTGTGCGGCAAGCTGCGTATTGGTGGGGTTGGCAAGCGACGCCGAACTTAGCTCGGCGTAGGTCTTGCCGCCGCCAACTTCTTTGAGGTGAACTGCAATGTAATGGTCGGCAAAGGTTTCGGCCTGTGCACCATTCACTAGTTGCTGGCCTGCATACTTGCTCACCTGCTTTTGGTCGTCGGCCGGCAGGCTTGTAAGGCTCTTGCTACCTGTGGCTGGGAAGGTGATTTTTTGGGCGACGAGTTGATTGTGCACCTGAGAATGCACAAAGGAGTGCGCATATGCCAAACCGCCAGATGCAGCTAGCAGCACAAGCCCTATAAGTAAGCCGGTTGATGAGATCAATCTATCTAATGTAGCTCTGTTCATACATGATCCTTTTTATTTTTTTAATCTCTTTTCTGATTGTAGCATAAGCCTTTTGACTGCCACCGTTGCTATGAAATAATTCACTGTCCACACTACTTTTATGCCGTATGCTAAGGGCGATTCGCAGCAATTTAGCAATAAGGGGGTGTTTATGACGAGTGATTTGCTTGCCACCAAGGCCAAAACAATACTGCGTAAAACTGGAGGTGTCGCAGCTATTGCAATCTTGCTGGCTGCTGCCATACCCGAAATAAGTTCTGCAGATTCGGCGATGCCAACTAATTTTCATGCCTGGAATACGTATAGCCAGTGGCGATCCGGTGATTTTGACGGCGGTGCCAGCCTAGGCTGGCACGACGGTCGCCCGGCACTGACACTCAAACGTAATGCCACAGAAGGCAGCTGGACGAGCCGCGCATATAATCCCCACGTGCCGATTGCCAAGCTGGTTTCCTCGTGGCAAGCGGATGCCAGTAACGGCGCCTGGATCGAAACTGATCTAAGCGTGCAAGTAAATAGTGCCTGGAGTAATTGGTACGACATGGGGCAATGGGCGTTCGACAACGCCGCGATTAATCGGACGTCGGTGTCACATCAGGTTGATAGTAACGGCTCAATTTCGCAAGATACCTATTACGACAACACAACGCCGGCTACTCAATACAAATTACGTGAGGTGCTGCACGGCACTGCTACGGCCAAGCCTACGGTAAGGCAAGTTGCCGCCACAGCCTCGAACCCAACCACCGTCAACAACACTGCTAGTGCCACGACTATGACGCAGACGATTAACTTGCCGGTGCCCGGATTGTCGCAATATGCGCACGACGGCGAATACCCACAGTTTGATGGCGGTGGCGAGGCGTGGTGCAGCCCGACATCTGTTGCGATGGTGCTGCGCTACTATAACGCCGGTCCGACAGCTGCTCAGATTGCCAGCCTGCCAGCTGACCCCGTATTTGACGCGAACCACCGCGTGGATGGCGACGTCGATTATGCAGCGTATCATACTTTTGACTACAACGCCGACCAACTTAACACGGGCGACTGGCCCTTCAATACGGCATATGCCGCTGGCTTCGGTCTCAAAACATCGGTTCGCCAATATAACTCACTGCAAGGCATTGAGCAATGGATTAAAAAGGGCGTGCCGGTCGTGGTCTCAATCAGCTGGGATAATACCGATACCAATCCTAACAACGACCTGAACAGCGCGCCAATTCCAAACACGGCGGGCCACTTAATGGTGGTGCGCGGCTTTACTAATGACGGCTTAGTGATCGCTAACGACCCGTCCGGTCAGAGCGACCCGGCTGTCCAGCGCATTTACGAACGCGCCCAGTTTGAACGCGACTGGCTCAATCATTCCGACGGAACAGTATACATTATTAAGCGTTAATACGGAGTTGTACATGACGAAAGCTATTAAAAGATGGCGCACTGCCTTATTTGCTATCGCAGCACTCGTGATGTGCGCCATGCCAAGCGTCGCGGTCGCCGCTGCGGCCACACAAACGCAGACTGAACAACAGGCATTTGCGGCTGCTGCCCAAGAATTCGGCGTGCCCGAAAATGTGCTTTTGGCGGTATCCTACAACGAATCGCGCTGGGAAATGAACGCCGGGGCCAGCATCGATGGCGGGTACGGCGTGATGGACTTGCGCACCTACGCGGGTGCCACCACCAGCGGCCGCGACGGATCGACCATGACGCCGCCCAAGCAGCCCGCGAACTACTACACGCTCGACCAAGCGGCAGGCCTGCTGCACCAATCGACTGATACGCTTAAAACTGACATGAATCAGAACATCCGCGGCGGCGCAGCAGTGCTGGCGGCCGAGGCCAAACAACTCAATAACGGTCAGCTGCCAAGCGGCATCAATGATTGGTACGCAGCCACGGCTCAGTTCAGTGGCTCAGTCGATTCACAAGCCAACACATCATTTGCCGACGACGTGTACGCGACAATCAAAAGCGGAGCGACGCTCACGACCAGTGCCGGCCAGCAACTAAGCCTGGCGGCTACGGCCAACGTTGCACCAACGCGCACTTCGTTGCCAATGAGCCTGTTACAGCCGCAGCACACTAACCTGCCGGGCCAACAGGCAGAATGCCCGAGCACGCTCAATTGCCGCTTTATTCCGGCGGCCTATGCACAAAACGATCCGAACGATCCGACTAATTATGGCAACTTCGACTACGCGCATCGCCCCAGCGATATGCAGATCAAATACATTTATATTCATGACACCGAGGGTTCGTACGACAGCGCCATCTCGCATTTTCAAGATCCAACCGCGTTTGACAGCGCCAACTACGTAATTCGTTCCAGCGACGGCGCGATTACCCAGATGGTGCCGAACGCTGATATTTCGTGGGGTGTTGGCAACTGGTACCAGAACATGCATGGCATCAACATCGAGCACGAGGGCTTTGCGGCGCAGGGCGCGACCTGGTACACCGAAGCGATGTACCAGTCATCGGCAACCCTGGTGCGCTGGCTCGCCGACAAATACCACATCCCGCTCGACCGCCAGCATATTTTAGGCCACGAAGATCTGTCGCGATTCCCAGCCGCCAATCAGGCGAAGCAGCACTGGGACCCGGGTCCATACTGGGATTGGAATCATTACATGGCGCTGATTCACGGCCAGAGTGACCAAGCAGAGGCCGGTACCAGCACCGCGAGTGCATTGACGCAGGGACTACACGTTGGCCAAGTGGTAGCTATTTCGCCGAACTTTGCAACCAATCAGCCGCCAATTCAAGACTGCGGCAACACCGGCGCTGGGCCATGCACGCCCGAACCACCACAAGGCAGCAACTTTGTGTACTTACACACGCAACCTGGCGATTCCGCACCGCTGCTTAGCGATCCGTACATGCACACCGACGGTTCGCCCGGCACAACGGTAATCAGCGACTGGTCGGCCAAGGCCTCGACCGGTTTCCAGTACGTCGTTGCTGGGGTACAGGATGATTGGACGGGCATATGGTTTGCTGGTCAGATTGGGTGGTTCTACAACCCGCACAGCAGTGGCCAAACGGCGCATCGCAGTTCCAGCCCGACCATCACACCGCGTAGTGGCCTCAGCACCATTCCGGTATACGCCGCGGCATTTCCAGAGTTGTCGGCGTACCCATCGGACGTACCACCCGAGTCGCTCACGCCATCATATTCGATTGCCGCGGGGCAAATTTACACCACGACCGCCCAAAATCTGCCAACCGATTACTTCTACGACGCGACCGCCAACTACAGCAAGCCGGACGATCACATCATCGTGCACGGCAACCAAAAATACTACCAGATTGCGTTTAATCATCACACAGTGTTCGTACGTGTCGACGATGTGATGCTCAAACGATAAGCGACTATAGATATGGTGCTTCTGAGGGGTTGGTGAAGCGGATCTCGGGGTGGTCAAGCAGGGCAGCAATCTGATTGAGCCTTTCTGGGTCTTGATCGAGCCTAAGAGCATACCCATGATTATCGCCAACGTGTTCTTCGAGGCCGCCGTATATGGTGCTGTTACCATTCTCGGTTGGTGCGGTCATGATGGCGCGAACAGCGAATTTGCCGTTCAGCGGCGGAGTGCCGGGTGGGCACTCAGTGATGTATTCTGGCTCAAAGCTATGGATCTGGTAGGCAGGGCGGGCATTTATAACCGGTAAGCTAATCGGTGCGTTATCTGCGTATCTCTGTTTTAGCTCACCGTTTAAGGTGCTAGCTGCCTGGGATGTAATTTCGTGGTTGCTCATAATGTGTAGAGTATACAACAACGGTACCGAAACGCAAGAACAGACCACCATTTAGTTAGTGTTCTATTGACACTTACAAAGACATGTACTATGTTGTTTGTGTATATATAACACTAAGTAGGAAATACCGCTATGGGAGCCGAAACAAGATATCAACCGCATGATTCGTTTGTACGAGTTGCAACAGCCTGCCCCGAGGTAGAGGTTGGCGACATCGAGGCAAATATCGCACATATGCAAGGATTATATGAGGAAGCTACGCGCCAAGGTGCCGGCGTTGTCGTCTTCCCGGAACTATCACTCACAGGCTACACATTAGGCGATTACTTGCAGCATAACATAGTGCTTGAGCGCTCCAAACAAGGGTTGCTTGACCTTGCCGAGGAGACCAAAGAAACAGAGACGGCTATGATTGTCGGCTTGCCAATGGCGGTTGGTAATACGACGTATAACTGTGCGGCTGTGCTGGCGAAGGGCGAGGTTCGCGGCATTGTGCCAAAATCGTTTTTGCCTGGCCAGCATGAATTTTACGAAGAGCGTTGGTTTCGACCGTGGCAAGGCGAAAATACCGAAGTAAAGATTGGTGATAAAAAGGTGCCGTTCGGCACTGATATGACCTTTCAAATTGGCAATGCCCAGCTGGGGGTAGAGATTTGTGAGGATTTGTGGGTACCCGAGCAGCCGAGCATTAAGCTGGCAGAAGCAGGCGCGACCATTATCGCGAACCCCTCGGCGTCGCCAGAGCAGGTAGGAAAAGATGGCTATCGCAGGAATTTGGTCGCACAGCAAGCGGGGCGCTTGGCGTGTGCGTACGTTTATGCCGGTGCCGGCTCCAGCGAATCGACAACCGACCTCGTATTCGGTGGTCATCAGATGATTGCCGAAAATGGCACCATGCTTGCCGAGCGAAAACCACTGAGCATGGGGCAAGAACTTACCTTTACGGACGTTGATGTCCAACACATGATGCATGAACGCCGGCTGAATCCTAATTTCCGAACCCGCGAGCTGCCGGTAATCGAGTGCGACATCACACCTACGCAAGAAGATCTGCGGCGCGATATCGATCGGACGCCATTTATTCCCAAAGGGCCAGAGGCCTCGGCTCGTCTGCAATATATTTTAGATATGCAGGGCCAGGCGCTAGCAACACGCATGGAAAAAACAGGCCGACGTACAGTAGCGCTCGGGTTGTCGGGCGGATTAGACTCTACCCTCGCCTTGCTGGTGGCAATGAATGCTGCTCAGCGTCTGGGCATGGCTCCGCAAGATATGATCCACACCGTTACGATGCCAGGCGAAGCCAGCTCGGAGCATACGCAAAGTAATGCAGTGCGATTAGCCCACGCGCTCGATCTGCCGAACGAGGTAGTTCCCATCGGCGAAATTGCGCAACTCGAACTAAAACTTATAGGGCATGATGGCGAAACACAGGACGTGGCCTACGAAAATGTGCAAGCGAGAGCACGCACGGAGTTGTTATTTAATCGGGCGAACCTAAAGCCGGAAGAAAAGATGATTGTGCTCGGCACGGGCGATATGAGCGAAATCGCGCTCGGGTGGTGCACCTTTAACGGCGATCATATGTCGCATTACAATGTGAACGCCGGCGTGCCCAAAACACTCGTGCGCTATCTGGTGGATCATGCTTCGAGGCAATGCGTGCCAGCTGTGTACAATATTTTGCAGTCTATTTTGGATACACCAATCTCACCGGAACTCACGACCAGCGGCACGGGCGATATCAGCCAAAAAACCGAAGACCTTATTGGCCCGTACGAGCTGCACGACTTTACGCTGTATCACATGATGCGTTGGGGTGACGATCCGCAGAAAATCGCGTATATGGCCGATCAAGCATTTGCGGGCATATACACGCCGGATGAAATCCGTATGTGGCAGCGAAAATTCTACGAACGATTCTTTGGAAGCCAATGGAAGCGATCGGTATCGACAGATGCAGTTAAAGTTGGCAGTGTCGCACTTGGGTCGCGCTGGATGTTGAAGGCTCCGTCGGATATGGTAGGCACATTGTGGCTGAATGCTACCCGGCAGTGGCAAGATGCTACAATGGCAGCATGAGCGAGTACGTATCCCCTCCTATCACCATTGACGGCATTGTATGTAGGCTGATTGATAATCGATTGCATATATTGCTTGTGCGGCGATCTCATGAACCATTCAAGGGCGAGTGGGCATTGCCGGGAACCTATATATCGCGGGAGGAAACCATGACTGCTGCGTTGACGCGTACGCTCAAGGCCAAAGCTGGCGTGCGTCTCAAGGATATGTCGCTTGTGGAGCAGCTCTATACATTCGATACGCCCGCAGTGCGGCATCCAAACGGGCATGCTATCTCAGTGGTTTACTATGCGTTGAGTTCTCCGAGAGCACCCATGCCCAAAGCCACCGGCGAACATCCGACGTTTTTTGCTGTGGATGCCTTACCGGCCATGGCCTACCAGCATGCTGATAGCGTTACCTATGCCATCAAGAGGTTGCGGAGCAAAATTATGTATACTAATGCTATTTTTGGGTTGCTCGCGGATCGTTTTACGCTGACGGAACTACAAGCCGCCTACGAAGCGGTGTTGGGCAAGTCGCTCGATAAGCGTAACTTCCGTAAAAAATTCCTCCAGCTTGATCTGGTCGAACCAACCACCGAGATGCTCAAAGAGGGCGCGCACCGCCCTGCTCGTCTCTATCGTTTCCTCCAGCAAAAACTTGTTGCGCTCTCGCGTAATTTTGAGTAAATATCTCCCAAAACAGTATTGCTAAACGGCCAAAGTGCCGTAGGATAGGTGCTATGAGTAACGAATTTGCAGATACACCACAGGATTTCAATCCGGCAGTTCAAGATGTTAACCTTGCTAATGTCCTTGGCTATGCCATGCAAGGTTATGCTGATAGGGCGCACGACGCCGAAATACGCGGAGATGATCGTCGGGCGCGGCGTTTTTGGAATAAAGCCGACGAAGTTGCGGCCGACGAAGCGTATCGGTGGCTTGGTGAGCTCAAAGACCAGGTTGGTGACGCAACGGGTTATATGCGTATGATCGTTGGGGCGGTTGATGAAGAAACGATAGGAGAGATTCGTGAACAGGGGCCGGTATCGCATGCTCCTGAGCTTGAGGCATATGTGCGTCAGCGAATCGCTGCGACGCTCCTTGCGCAAGAAGGCAGTGCCCTTACGCGCAACGACATTGCTCAAATACTTGAAACATCCCCAATCACGACTTCAAAAACCATCAAATTTCTCGTCGCCGAGGATTATATCGCTGAGGGTGAAAAAGTCTATAACGGCGACAGCCGTCGTCCGCCAGTCACATTGGCGCCTACCGAAAAACTTACCGCACAAGGCGAGACGGACGACGAGCTAAAATTGTTGTCTGACATCCATGCTCTTAGGCAGCGATTTGGACTCCAAACCGAGCGGCAAGTGTTAACGCTTTTGGCGAGATTAGGCGAAGAAATAGCGCCAGAAGAGCCGAAACAATAGTGCAAAGGAATCTTTATGAGTTTTAAACCACGAGAAACACCGCCAGATCAGCCCGAACCATATGTTGATCGCGCAAGTGAGCAATATATCGCACGGCTTGCGAGCGAACGTGCCATGCTTGACGCCGTGGCACCTGCACAGACAATGGGGCGCTATGGCGTTACCATTGGGCATGAATATCATGCAACCCGTACACGCCCTGGCGGGTCCAAGGTCGAGATTAGCGTAAAATATTGGCCGCAAGGACAAACGAGGCAGGATCGCGCGCCGCTGGGCCATATTCGTACGAACTATGAACCAATACAAGAGGATGCGCCAACCAGCTACGCAGATTATACGTTTAGCCGCGATGCGGAGCGGCAGTGGTACATCGAAAATCGCACACCATTTCCTGGTACGCTGCCGCCCGGACAAGAAGATATCAGCGAAGCTGAATCCATTGATGTGATACGTGCGCGTATCTTGGCTGAACAAGAAGCGCAGCGTGATGCGCTCGAAATGGCTCGCGCTACCGGGCTAACTCGTGTCTCACTGACCGAAGCCATCGAAATTGTTGATTTGCTGGTGGGCGACACAACATGCGTGCATGCCGATCTTCCGGAGTCGCCAGAGGCGACCGCATGATTCTATATCTATAAAAGGTAATAGGCAGCGGCCCTACCGCAGCAAATGTCCTTGCCGTGGCACGTTCCGCTGCCCATCCCGTATGTCACCAGCTTGTCCAGCTCATCGTGCAGGAAGTGTCAGTAATGGAGGGAGGAAAAACGGTCGATCTCCGCTGATGATCACTGCATAATGCTACACTTTCTTGTAAAATGCGCTAAACTGTTCACCATGATGGACATCAAAATCGCCTTGACAGATAAGCTGCAAGCTGCCGGTATGGCTCGTGAAGAGGCGCACGTATATGCCGAACTCATCAAGGAACCGACAACTCACTTACAACTGAGCCGCCGCACAGGTATCAACCGCACTAAAGTGTATCGCCTCGTGGGCGAACTCGAAAAGCGCGGGCTCGTTAATCGCAAAGCCGATGATAGCGGTACGGTGTTGGTTGCGGGCGATCCAGCGATGCTCGAAATTGCAATTGCGAATGAAGAAAAGCGTATCGCTGGCCAACGGCAGGCGCTAAGCCAGGTAAAACCGATGTTTGATATGATGTCGGCACCAGATGCAAGTGCGTTTGCGGTGTATACCTACGAAGGTCATGAAGGTATGAAGCAGATGCAATGGCATGAGCTTAAGGCGCGCGGCGAGCTGCTGATGCTGGGAAATGTGACCGTGGAGCAACTCGTTGGCAACCGGGCGTGGGCAGAACGGTTCCGTGCTCGAGCGGCAACAGCGGGCTACACCGTGCGCGAACTCATTAACGTGCCGTACGAAACCGCAAAATTCACCAACAACGAAGCATTTTTGCGTCATTATGTTGCGCGAACGACACCCAAAACAGAACTGCCAATCAACACCCCGATGATGATCTACAACAATACGGTTGCGACATATCAATGTAGCGGCCAAGAACGATTCGGCGTAGAAATTATCAGCCAATCCTATGCCGAAACGATGCGCCATGTGTTTGAACATTTCTGGGCGACGGCGGCGCCGACTCCGTAGAACGACTGCGTAAGAGCCCGAAGAGTGTGAATATTTTGGTTTGGAATTGAGATTCCTTTCGGTACTATAAAACGAGCGCTTGCCATGAGAGCAAGAATGAGGGAAATATGGAGGTGCGATGATCGCGCAAAACACAAACAGAGATATGCTCATTGTAGGTACAGGCTATGTCGGGCTCGTGACGGCAATTTGTATGGCCAAGATGGGGCATACCGCAACCTGTTATGATATCAATCCCGAGCGAGTATCCCAGCTCAAGCAGGGGAAATCTCCTTTTTACGAGCCGGATGTGTCTGAACTCCTGGCGGCCGGGTTAGAAAGTAGGCGAGTTATCATTTCGGATTCCTTGAGTGAGGCTTATACGGGTCAGCGCTATATATTTGTTGCAGTGCAGACCCCTCAGGATGCCGAAGGTAAAAGCGATCTGACGGCGTTGCGCGCTGCAGTCACGAGCGTGGCAGAAACGGTGTCGGCAGATAAGCAAACGCTGATTATAGTGAAGTCGACAGTGCCGGTCGGCGTGTTTGATGAACTCGCCGCATTGCCAGCTGTACAGCAAAACGGTGCGCTCACCTTTGTGTCGTGCCCGGAATTCTTGGCCGAAGGCACAGCCGTGCGAGATTTCTTTCATCCTATGCGCACGATCGTTGGCGCAGACGACAAGGCGCTTGCCGAAGAAGTTGCTGGACTATTTTACGGGCTTGGCGGCTCGTTTATTATTACCGATGCCAAAACAGCACAGATGATCAAATATGGCGCCAATTCGTTCCTGGCAACACGCGTCGCATTTATTAATGATATGGCCGAAGTGTGTGAAAAGGTTGGGGTGAACGTGAACGATGTGGCACAGGCGTTGGTGATGGACCCGCGCGTGGGCGGTACCTATCTTTGGCCGAGCATTGGCTTTGGCGGCCCCTGCTTGCCAAAAGACATCGCGGCATTGATCGAAACGAGTGAGCGCGTTGGCGCGCCAACGCTTCTTTTGCGTGGGGCGAGCGAGCATAACGTCAGCCATGTGCGGCATATTGTTGACTCGATTATCAAAGCGGCGGGCGAGGGCAGAACAGTGGCGGTATTCGGCCTCTCGTTCAAGCCAAATACCGACGATGTGCGAAACGCCTTCTCGTTGCGTATTGCCCAGGCGCTGCTTGAACACGGCCTGGCAATACGGGCAACCGATCCGCAAGCTGTTCCGGCCGCCAAGTTGATGCTTGGCGACACTGCGGTTCAGTTCTTTGATGATCCATTCGAGGCCGCTAGGGATAGCGACGTACAGGTGTTTTTGACTCCTTGGGAGCAGTACGAGGCCATAGATTTGCCAAAGTTAGCGAGCGTCGTACGCACGAAAGCGATCTACGATGGCATGCAGGTGATTGCAGCGTCTAAGGCACGCGCTGCTGGATTTTCCTATCAAGGTGTCGGCAACGCATTTGGCCACCATGAGCCACCTACTTTCGAAGTTTCCGAGAATCCACGCGACCAGCGCTAGTCAAGCGCATGCTAAAAGCGTACTATGGGTGGCTATGAAGACAGAGCTCAAAACATTTGCTGATGTGCACAAGGTGCTCGAAGGGTTTATCTCGCCGCCACACCATACCCGAGTGTATACGCTGGACACGATGCGCACACTGATGCACGCTTTGGGTGATCCGCAGAACAAAGTGCGAGTTGTGCATGTGGCTGGCACTTCTGGGAAGACGTCAACAGCATATTATATAGCTGCACTGCTCCGGGCTGCTGGCGAAAAGGTAGGATTGACGGTTTCGCCGCATGTAGATGAGGTAAACGAGCGGGTGCAGATTGATCTCGTTCCCTTGCCCGAGGCTGTTTTTTGCAGCGAACTGAGCGAGTTCCTACGGTTGATTGCTACGGTGCCAGTGCATCCGAGCTACTTTGAACTTCTGGTGGCGTTTGCGTATTGGGAATTTGTACGCCAAGGGGTAAGTTATGCGGTCGTAGAGGTCGGCGTAGGTGGCTTGCTGGATGGCACGAACGTGATTAATCGCGCCGATAAAGTGTGCGTCATCACCGACATTGGGCTTGATCATGTGCAAATCCTCGGCTCGACACTTGGCGAGATTGCGGCGCAAAAAGCGGGCATTATCCAAAAAGAGAATCATATATGGATGTACCGGCAGAGCGACGAAGTAATGACGCCGATCCATGCGCGTTGCACCGAAAAACAGGCGCAGCTGCATGAGCTGGCGCCCACGGACATGGCGAGCACATTTTCGTTCTTGCCACTTTTTCAACAGCGTAATTTTGGATTGGCGCAGGCCGTTGTCGCATTTATTCGGACGCGCGACGGTGCACAGCCGCTCGACGATGCGGCTTTGCAGCAGGCTGCGCAGGTGGCGATTCCTGCTCGCATGGAAGTGCGGACGGTCGGTAATAAGACGGTCATCCTTGACGGCGCTCATAATCCGCAAAAGCTACATACATTGGTAACGAGCATTGCCGAACGGTATCCCCAGCAGCCAATTGCTACCTTGGCGAGCTTTGTGCAAGGCCGCGGGTATAGTTTGGACGAAAACGTGCAGGAGCTCGCGCACATCTCTTCGGTCATCATTGGGACGAGTTTTCATACCGCGCAAGATGCACGGCATGATTCTACTGATCCGGCCACGATCACTGCGGCCTGTGCGCGAGCGGGTATGCCGGCTAAAATGATCACTGATCCGGTGCGTGCGTTTCAAGCACTTCTCGATCGACCAGAGCCAATTGTGTTGGTAACTGGCTCATTTTACCTCCTCAATTTTATTCGCCCATTGCTCTCAGCAACATAGTGCTATACTCTTAGATATTATGAGTATGGAATCCACCCAAGTACGCGACTTACCAACCTTTAGTCTTCCGGGCGAAGGCATTAGGGACTTACCCAACCTTGATGATCCTTTTGAGGGGATCCGTGAACATGATCCACGTATGGATTGGGAAGGAAGCTCCGTTGGACAGAGTGAGCTTGCACTACGCGGCGATTCTGACACTGAAATCCGTGAACAGCTAGCTATGGGCGACCCAAAGGTTATTGATGGCGAGTGGACCGATGGTGCGCCAGTCGATTTTATTACTGAGCCGCAGACACAAGTGGCGGCCGCAGACGACCTACGGCAATTTGGGTGGGCGCCTCCTGAGAAAACTCCTGAGGACGAAGATCTAGGATTGGGATACGGCCCCTGCATTCAAATTATCCCCCCGGACGCAGCGGAAGAAGAGAACGTTGGAATTGGCGATATCTTTGCAGGGGCACTGGGCTCCTTATGGGATAAGATAGGCGGCAGCGACGATAGTGTTGGGCAGGTCGCAGGTTCGCCAACTTGGGTTGGAGTCGGCCCAACCATGCAGGAACGCTTGCGTCCTCAGGAAACACCCGCTGCTCCAACAATGGCACCGCGTTTCGTTGAAGCAACTCCACTTACACCTGAAACACCTCCAGGCGGTGACGTGCAGGAATCTACAGAGTTCATCCCGAGCGATGAGCCATTGGCGCTCACGGATGGCCGCGAGGCACACGATGGCCTCTGGAGTCATCTACAAGACACAACACAACGCAGCTAAATTGCGGCGAGGTGTGGTAAGCTCACAGTATGCATGAAGTACCGCCCGCCATCTTGATTATTGTCGGTATTTCTGGCGATTTAGCGCAGCGTAAACTGTTGCCTGCCATTCGGCAAATTGCGTTGGCAGGTGCATTGCCTCACAAGTTTCGTATCGTTGGCATTTCTCGCCAGGCACGAACAGCTAAAGGTATTGCACCGAATGACGCATTACTCGAGGATATGCTCGACATGTTCCAGATGGATGTTGCTGATGCCGGGGAATATCAAAGGCTCAGCGAGTATTTGAACCACATAGAGCAAGCATTTGGCGAACCGGTCCAGCGGTTGTTTTATGTATCAGTTCCACCGCAGGTGTCGCAGCCCATCGTAACGCACTTGGGAACGTCTGGACTAGCGGCGCACCCACGCACAAAGCTCTTGCTCGAAAAACCATTTGGCGTAGACATGACGTCGGCCGAGACGCTTGTACGGGGCATTCGTGCACATTTTGCAGAGGACCAAGTGTATAGAATAGACCACTATTTAGCCAAAGAAATGGTCCAGAATATGATCGTGTTCCGTCAGAGCAACGCACTTTTTCGCCGTACGTGGAATAAGGATTTTATCGAACGGATCGAAATTATTGCAAGCGAAGCAATTGGCATAGAAGGGCGGGCGACCTTTTATGAGCAAACCGGCGCACTTCGTGATGTAGTGCAAAGCCATCTGTTGCAGCTCGCCGCAGTAACGCTCATGGATGCACCTGCCGCCGAAAATTGGCCGGCAATCCCGCAGGAACGGCTGCGGGCGCTTCAGCAATTGCGGCTAGCCCCTGGAGCGGTGACAGACGCGGTCATCAGAGGACAATACCATTCGTACAAGACAGAGGTCGCAAATCCGCACAGCGCGGTCGAGACTTTTGTGTCACTCACCTTAGAGTCAACTGATCCGGCGTGGCGCGGGGTGCCTATTACGCTCGTGACAGGCAAGGCGCTCCATCGCAAAACGACCGAGGTTCGGCTGCAATATCGCGATAGCGACACGAACGAAGCAAACCGGCTCGTATTGCATATTCAACCCGACGAAGGCGCAGAAATCGACCTCTGGACAAAGGAACCAGGCTACGAACACAAGCGCAAACGCCACTCGCTGCATTTTTCCTACGGTGAGCACTACACGACCTTGCCCGAGGCCTACGAACGCGTGCTCGTTGATGCCATGCGTTCAGATCACAGCTTATTCACGTCAAGCGACGAAGTGCTCGCTTCGTGGCGAATTTTAGCACCGGTCCAAGCGGCGTGGGATATGAGCAGCGATGATCTTATCACCTACGAAACGGGCGCTGACCCTCTGTCGATGACGCAAGGATCGCACGCTTCCACGAACCGCCCATAACAATTTTTGCTGTAGTTTGCTTCGCTAACCAGAAGCGGTATACTACCTGTATGAAGCAAGAAATACAACGCCATAGCTACAATCCCGCAGTCGCCTCTCTCATTATTAGGATCGGTCTGGCTGCTGTGTTTGCGTATGCGGCAATCGACTCATTCCGGGAACCGCAAGCATGGATTGGCTACGTGCCCGGCTTTACGACCAAATTCGTGGCTGCCAAAACGTCACTTGACGTTATATCGGTCGGTCAATTGGTGCTCGCGGTGTGGTTGCTCGCTGGAAAATTCTTGAAAGTTGCGGCAGGCTTGGCTGCCCTGATGCTCATTGGTATCGTAGTGTTCAACGGCAATAGCCTGCTCATTATGTTCCGCGATGTGGGCCTGGCGGCCGCGGCGTTGGCACTTATATTTCTCGAGAAATAACACTCCCGAAGCGTAGCAACTGATACAATAAGGGCATGGAATCACCCACCGCTCGGCGTCGTCGCCTGCTCGTACTGATTGCGACGATCTTAGGAAGTTCCGTAGTTATTCTTGACGGAAGCATTATCAACCTGGCATTGCCGAAAATTGGTGGTAATTTGCATGTCGGCTTTTCGGCGCTCCAGTGGATAACGGATGGCTATGCGTTGTCGCTTTCAGCGCTTATTTTGCTGGGCGGGTCGTTGGGTGATATTTTGGGACGGAAAAAAGTATATCTGTTGGGCTTGCTCGGTTTTGGCGTCTGTTCGTTGCTCTGCGCGATTGCGCCGAACGCCACGATGCTCATTATTGCACGCATTCTACAGGGAACAACTGGCGCGCTATTGGTGCCAGGCGCTCTCTCGCTTATTAATACGAACTTTCCGCGCAAGGCGCGAGGCAAAGCAATCGGGCAGTGGACTGCCTGGAGTAGCATTGCGGTGATTATCGGTCCGTTGCTTGGTGGTCTGATCTTGGATATTTCGAGTTGGCGCTGGATCTTTCTGATAAATCTTCCGCTGATTGCGCTGTGTGCCTGGCTGGCGTGGTCATCGGTGACCGAAAGTCGCGATACTGCGGTGCGGCGCATCGATGTGATGGGTGCCACGTTGGCTGCATTGGCGCTGGCAGGTATCACTTTTGGGTTGATCGAGGGCCCAGCCGAGCATTGGCGCGCGGCGCCGCTCATCGCACTCGCTGCTGGAGTTGTGCTGACCATACTTTTTATAGCGTTCGAAGCCCGCACCAAGGATCCCATGGTACCGTTATCGCTCTTTAAATCACGCAATTTTACGGGTTCGAACTTGATGACCTTCGCAATGTACGGCGCACTGAGCGGCTTTATGTTTGCGTTGGTGATTTACATGCAGTCCAGGCTTGGATACTCAAGTCTTAAGGCTGGATTTAGCACATTGCCGGTGAGTATCATTATGTTTTTTGCCGCGGGTCGCGTGGGCGCATTGGTGCCGAAGTTCGGTGCCCGACCATTTATGACCGCGGGACCTACCGTGGCGGCTGTCGGTATCGCACTGCTGTATTTTTTGAAACCGGGCACGAGCTATCTTTGGCATGTTTTGCCGGGCGTTATTGTGTTTGGTATTGGTCTGGCGCTGACGGTTGCACCCCTTACCACGACAGTCATGAGCTCGGTAGATGAGCAGCGATCCGGCATTGCCTCGGGCATTAATAATGCCGTCTCGCGTGCGGCTGGTTTGATTGTGATCGCGGTGCTCGGGCTGCTTGGCACCAGTAGCGTGTATGCCTTCGCGATGGTGCTTTGTGCGGCGCTCGCCGCCGCTTCTGGCGTGATCTCGTTCGTCCTCATCCGCGACCGTACACAGACCAAAGAAACACCTACTCCAGATGCATGTTTGCATGCCACTTCAAATCATGGTGTGCATGCGGATGAATGCCGCGCTACGCACTAGTAATTGGCAACAGTGTAGTTCGGGAAGAAGTCTTGCTTGAGCTGCGCGTCGGGCATGTCGCTAGCGCGTAAGCCGTCGCCAAGTTTTTCGACCATCGGCTCTGGGCCGGACACATACAGTAACGAGTCGTGCAAATCTGGCACGAGTTCGCCGATTTTTTGCGCGGTCAGCGGCTCGCCAATAATATATTGCACCGTGAATTCCGAGTGATCCTTCGTCCATGCTTCAATTTCATTTTTAAATGGCACATCGGGTGTGCGGCCACCGTATAACAGCGTCACGGGGATAGGTTGACCATCATGCACGCGCTGTTTGAGGATGCTATAAAACGGGGTGATGCCGATACCACCGGCTACAAAAACCAATGGTTTGTCGACATTTTCCCAGATAAAATCGCCATCTGGTTTATCAATGAGCGGCAACTCGCCACCAATAGGTAGCGCTGCTAAATCTTGCTTAAACGTACTATCGGTAACGCGTGTGGTGATCTGCAAAAAGCCTTCATAGGGTGCAGAAGATACGGTGAACCAACGCTTGGTACCCTGTTCGTCGGGGTGATCGTGCGGCAACTCGACATATATAAATTGGCCGGGAGTCCACGTAAGTGGCTCACTCGATGTAAATCGAAACGCCCATACGTTATCGACGAGATGTTCTTTGCTGGCAAGCGTTAGATTCATACTTCCTCCTGTAGTTTAATATGCCCCGCAACGTCATGTACGCGCAAGTAGGCAGCGCCATGTGCGATGGCGATGCGGCCGGCTGCCAGATTGGGTTCGAGCTCCATACGGTGTTCGCCAAGGAAGCGTTTACGCGAGTAACCGATCATAACCGCGTAGTCTGGCACATGCTCGGCAAACATTAGCAGCTGTTGGTTTAGCTCCATGGTTTTGCCAAAGCCGATGCCAGGGTCGAGAATAATCTGATCGCGCCGCAGACCTTTGTCTTCGAGCACATGTGCCGTGGCCAGCAAATCATCACGCACCTGCTCGATGCGAGCAACGGGTTGCTCTGCGTGTGCTGCCTGAATGTCGCGGCCAGGTAAGTGGCTCACGATCACGGTTGGCTTGAATTCGGCAACGACATCGACCATGGCCGGATTGTGAAAGCCAGTCACGTCATTCACGATAATCGATCCAACCTCAAGTGCCCGCCGTACGGTCTCGGCATGGTAACTATCAAGCGAAATTTTGCCTGGAAACTCGTCGAGCAGGGGCTTAAGTACTGGCTCAAGCCGTGCCCATTCTTCGGTGGGCGTGAGCGGCGTAGCATGCGGCCGGGTTGATTCCGCGCCAACGTCTACCAGCGCGGCACCTTCAGCAAACATGTGCCGGGCACGATCGACTGCACGCTCCGGATCCAAAAACTGCCCGCCATCGCTAAAGCTATCAGGCGTTACATTCAAAATACCAACAAGCTGTATCATTGCCCTATCATACCTTTTTATTCGATCGTAAGATAAGAAGTATAACGCCGAGCGCTTCGAGGATGGTGGCCACAAAACCCAACCCTAACAATACAGCATTGAGCATGTGCACTGTAGTGACCGAAATGGTCGCACCCGAAGGATTAAATGAATCGCCAGCTTTGCTGTACACGTACATCACATTGGCACACCCGAGCACAAAAGCGAGGGCATAGATGATACCGCCGGCAATCATCAGGCGAATGGCAGCAAGCTCTGTAAAGTGTTTTTTCATTTCAGCCCCGTTTTAGAGAAATTTTGTTGCTGATACAAGGGCCGTTCGGCGGTAAGGTAATTGTGTAGCCCATGCACATACAGGACGGCGCTTGCGACTAGCCATGCAACGGCTAGCGCCCACAGCAACAGTTTTAGCTCGCGGGTAAAAGTACGTCGACACATAAGTACATATCCCACAATCAGCACGCCAAGCAAAATCAGTACTATTTGCAGGCCTTGCAAGCACTCTAGCAAGTCATAAAAATGTACGTTGACAGTATCCATGAAGGTCCCCCAGTTAGGTATGTGTACGGGTACTATAGCAAATTATGCATAGGTTTGCTTGATGTAGGCAAGCAATTCGGGGAATTTGGTCCGCTCGAAAGAACGCCTGAGTGGAGGCGGATAACTAACGCTTACGGTGATCGGTAAAGAAGTATATGATTGCCACAAAAGGATGAACGAGCAGCATGCCGACGATCCACCAGGCTTTGGCTTTGTCGCTCAGCTTTTTATTGGTCGCCGTATCGACGATCATCCATATTTCGAACGCAAAAAAGAGCAGTGCAACGATGACCACGATTGGTAGCGCCGCGCCTAAAGAGTGGTGATGTATGATCATAAGCACAGTATAGCACCGTTATTCGGCCGCAAAAGCAGGGAAATATTTTCGCAAACAGTGCAGGGTGCCTGGGGTAAATGCCTTGGGGCCTTCGGCAATTTTTGCCTTGAGCTCATCCGGCGTGAACCAGCGCAGTTCGCTTACTTCTTCGGGCTCAGGCCGTAGGGTGATATCGTGTGCTACGTGCGCAACGTATATGCGTTCAAACTCGTTGACGATGCGGCCGTCGTCGAACTTTTTGTTGAAGCGAAGCGTGCCCAGCACGGTCAGTGGCACATTTTGCAAACCAAGTTCTTCGGCCATTTCGGCGGCTGCGGTCTGTTCGTAGCTGAAACCCTCATCGACGTGACCGCCCGCCGCTTGATCCCAGCAATTCGGATAGATTTTTACCTGAGGACTCCGGAGCTGCAATAGCATTCGCCCCGTATCATCCACAACAAAAACCGACACAATGCGGTGATACAACCCCTTTTGCCATACCTCAGCCAACATAGCCGAGCCAATTTCGTTGTCGTTTTCATCAACCACCACAACCGGCGGATATTTTTTACCATTTAGCATAAAGCACCTTTCTACTGGAACGATTTGACTATGTATGCAACGCTTTTGTCGATGATATCTTCCGCCTGTTTATACGTCCACGAGCTGTGCGTATACCCTTCAAATGTTTCAATTTTATGATTGGGGGCTGCATTCTCCAGGATTTTTTCTCGGTTCGCTTGATCGACATATTCGTCGGCCGTGCATTGAACAATGTAGGCTGGAGCCTTTACGCGGGACAATTGGTCGCCGATGTGCGCGTCGTGCGCCTCTTGCCAAAACGCAGCTTGAACGATTTGCCCGCCTTCTTCGATCACGCCACTTTCGGGAGCCTGGAATGCGTCAACGCTTGCATCCGGCACCCAGGCTACGACAGCTGCTAGATTATCGAGCGCCGCGCCGGCGACAATAACCGTCGAACCACCCATGCTTTGGCCAAACAGCGCGACCTCATAGCCGCGACCCTGGTAGCTCTCTGCAATCGTTTGGGCAGTTGCAGCCCAGTCGTTAAAGCTAGAGTCGAAAAATTCTCCTTCGGAATTGCCGCTGCCATACTGGTCAAACCGCAGGCTGGAAATGCCATGCGCTGCCAGCTTGCGCGCCGCGCGTACAAAGAATCGGTTTGGCCCAATTGTGCTGCTTCGGAAGCCGTGGCAAAATATGACTATCTTTTTACCGCCCGCATCATGCAGTGCTGTCGCAATTTGGTGACCATTATACTGTTCGGTTTGAGTGCTTTCCATGAGCCTATCATAGCAGACGGACAACTACGATTGCTGGCTGTCGAGCGGTGGTGGTCAGGTGAAGAAATTGTTCTCGGCTTAGGTGCTTCATAGCCATTCAATAATACCAAAAGGTCAATCCAGATAGCTATCTGCCTGAGCCGAACTTTTTACTATGATAATTTGTTGGCCTGGCTGTCCTTTTTGCAGCAGCTGATACAATTTTGGTCGTTCCACTCCATTATAGGACCAGATAAACCGTAACAAGCTCAGCTCAAATTTTTCGTTCCAATTAGCAGGCATATCGCCTCGAACCTTGCCCTGCAACTTGATGCGACGTAGTAACGCCCTTCCCAGGGCCACACGGCGAGGATAATCAAGAAAAATGATGGTGTCTGCCATAGGAAACCGGATGTCAAAGGTGGATTTATAATTGCCGTCTAGTATCCATTCGGGTTGATTGACTAAATCGGTGACCTTTTTTCTCCAGGCTACGGTATCATTTTTATAATTAAAATGATTGTCATGATAGTAGTAATCGAGGTGGTGAAGGGGCAGATCCACCTTTGCGGCAAGTTTTTTGCTAAATGTCGTTTTGCCTGCTCCCGGGCTGCCAATCACGAGGACCTTCTTCATGGAGGTACTATACCAGACAATGCGTAGTAGCAGGCTTCGGCGTATTCAGAAGCAATTTGCATATAAAAATGATAACAAAACCTAACGCATTAAAGATACACTAGCGGTGTACGTAATATCTGTACGTTTTGATGAAGCCTTCTGTAAAGTCATCAGGCCTTTCGTCCATCCATGCAGTAAGCTCACTCGGCTTAATCCATTTAATTTCTGAGACCTCATCATTATCCTTGGCTAAATCACCTTCATACGTGGCGACGTAAAGCATATTGAAACGTTTTTTCACCTTATTTTCGTCGACTTCTTCGGTATAGAATTTCCCGATTTCCGTCAGCGGGACGTCCTTCAAGCCGATTTCCTCGTTTGCTTCTCTGGCTGCGGCGGTTATGTAATCTTCGCCTTCATCGACGTGCCCAGCAGCCGATTGGTCCCATTTTCCCGCCAATTTGACTTTTGCCGAGCGTTTTTGGATGAGCAGCTCGCCATTGGAGTTGAAGACAAAGACCCGTGCTATACGGTGGGCCAGACCCTTTTCGATTGCCTCGCTACGCGGCCCATAGCCAATGACCGTATCGTTCTCGTCTACGAATGTGATATTTGCCATACGCACTCACTATAGCAAACAAAAAAACTCCTCAAAGTAGGCCAGCGTGGTCGCTATCGCTACTACTTTGAACTCTCAAGGTTTTGTAGTAACACTCTGAGTTGGTCGTAAAAATAAGTTGAATACTGTTCTGCAAGTGGCAAGAATAAAACTCTTGTTTCTTGTATGTAGCGATTATACTTACCAGGATTCGTACTTTTTATTGTTTGAACAGTGGCAAGATTACAGAAACGATCAGCTAACTTTACAATCAAGGCCTCACTCGGGCCACTTAATAACCTACGCATGTAAATGCGATTTAATTGAGTCTTCTCTTCTTGGTTATTCGATACTGCATTCTCCTTCTCATTTTTTGTTAAGGCCTGAACTATATCCGCTATTCTCTTACCGAATTTAGCCCTGCAAGTTTCATAGGTAAAGCCTGGATCATCCTCAATACAATCGTGTAGTAAGGCGGAAATCACAACTATCTTCGGCGCAGATAAATCGCCATACGATTTTATGACCTCATAAGCTACTGGATAAATATGTTCTGTAAGGTAGGGATTGCCGTTATCACGTAATTGATTCCTGTGCGATAACTCTACTTGCACAATTGCACGGTCCATTAAAGGCGAGGTAAGCCCTTTCTCTTGTAACTTTCTCTCAAATTTCAATCTAGTCATATTAAGAGTTGACATAATCTAACTATAGCAAAAACAGAGACAACTCACTCTGTTTTAATCGTAAGCGGTATTGGAGGGCCGCCGTGCACGCTATCGCGATTGAATTACGACTGGCTAGACCGTATCTCTGCGGCCTTCAGCAGATGCAGTAAGTTTTTATCCTTCCAGCCATAGAGGCGTGGCTGGCGACTTGCTTGATTATAAGGTCTATCGAAAATGATGTGCTGCCAAGGTGCTTTGTCGGCATTTCTTAATTCTGGCCTGTCATCGAGCAGGGCAATGCCATCGTACTCTTCTTTGTTCTTTGTTATGATTGCCTGTTCTACCACCCAATTACCAAAAACTGGCGCTAGATGCTCTTCCAACCACCCGAGTTTCTCGGCCTTGCTGTACGGATTCGTGCTAATCGGAGAGCTGCAAATCCGTGGACGATAATCGCCTTCTAGAATGCGCTGCCATCCATCCAACGCACCATCAACTATAGGCAGTGATCGGAAGAAGCCTTCTTCGTCAGACATTGCGCGTATTAGTTCGGCGTGTTCAGGGTAGTCATCAGATACGTAGAAGTTTGATCGAGTAGCAGTTATGGGTATGTGAGGGTGTCGATCTGCAAGTTGGTCCAAAATCCTTTGGTCAAAGTCTGCCAGTACACCATCCATGTCAACAAGAACGGTCGGAACTTCAAGGATAGGAGTGGACATAAAAAAATAATACCATAATGGTATTATTTACAATTCATTGGAGGGCCATCTGGGACTCGAACCCAGGACACCCTGCTTAAGAGGCAGGTGCTCTAACCAGCTGAGCTAATGGCCCGAAAACATGGGTATGATAACAGATGGAGCTGCGATTGTAAAGAACGCACGAAGCTGCCGTCATGTTGCTCTATCTGTTATACTAGGCGCATATGAAATCACTCAATGGCCGAGAACTTGCCGAATTTATCAAAGAACGCCAAGCGCAACAGGTGCGGGCGTTGCGTCAGGCTGGACATGTCGTGCCCAAGCTGGCGATTGTGGTTACTATCGAGCATCCGGTGATCAACGTGTACATGCGTATGAAGCAAAAGTACGGTGCCGATCTGTTAATCGAAACCGAAATCCATCGTATTAAGCAATCCGAGGCGGCCGAAACTATCAAACAGCTGAACGCTGATCCGAGTGTGCATGGCATTATCGTGCAGCTGCCCCTTGAAAATCCTGCAGAAACAGAAGGGATTGTAAATCTGGTGGCGTCCGAAAAAGATGTCGATGGCCTCGGCGAACATCCTGAGTTCGACCCAGCTACGCCGATGGCGATTCTGTGGCTACTCGCCGGCTACAACGTGGATTTGCGCGGCAAACACGTGCTACTTGTCGGCCGCGGTAAGCTCGTGGGGCAGCCGCTGGAGCGTATGCTGCAAGCGTCGGACATCGATGTGTCAGTAGCCGATCGCTCAACCAAAGACCTCAAGGCGGAGACATTGCAAGCTGATGTGATCATCACAGCTACCGGCAGCCCGGCGATCTTGTATCCGGATATGATCAAAGAAGGCGCAGTTGTGGTTGATGCTGGTGTCGCCGGCGAAGAGGGCAAGACGGTAGGCGACGTAGCGCCCGAAGTATACGAGCGTGACGATTTACAGATAACACCACCAAAGGGTGGCGTCGGCCCACTCACCGTATGCGCGCTGTTCGATAATGTGATTCGCGCCGCCCGGCGTGTTGCCGAGGCTAAAACCCAGGCCTAATATGCACACAATTGGCGTGTTTGATTCTGGTATAGGTGGCCTTTCGGTAGCTCGCGCTATCGAAAAAGCCCGACCAGGTGATCGCGTTATCTATGTGAACGACAAAGCCCATGTGCCCTATGGGGACAAATCACCCGAACAATTGCTTGGTTTTGTGGTGCCCATTCTACAGGGTCTTAACGATCAGGGATGCGAGGTAATCGTGATTGCCTGCAATACGGTGACGACTACCCTTATCGCAGAGCTGCGACAGCGGATATCGGTGCCGCTCATTGGCATCGAGCCCATGGTCAAACCTGCGGCCGCAGCGACACGAACAGGGGTTATTGCGGTGTGTGCGACACTCGCAACGCTCAAAAGTAAACGCTACGCGTGGCTTAAACAAACCTACGCCCACGAGGTCACCGTGCTCGAGCCGGATTGCGCTACCTGGGCGTATATGATTGAGCACAACCAGCTCAACGAACGACGCATCGGGCAACAGATAGATTCCCTCTGCGCACAAGGAGCAGATCAAATCGTGCTTGGCTGCACGCATTATCACTGGATTGAAGACGTTGTTAAACGTTTCGCTGCTCGCCGCGCAGCCATACTCCAGCCCGAGCAAGCAATTATCAATCGTCTGCAGGCAATGCTTGAACCGCAGCCTTGAACTGCTCGCCGCGATCTTTGTAATCACGGAAGAGACCGAAACTGGCGCAGGCTGGTGCTAACAAAACAACATCACCGGGCTGAGCATACTTGCGAGCCTCGGCCACGATGGAACGCATGGTGGTGCCACCTTCGCTGAAATCTGTAAAACCGACTTTTTCCAGAGCAGCCTGAATAATGGCAGCAGTGACACCAATGAGCACGACATGACGCACCTGCGCTTGTTTGATCTGAGCGGCGAGCCCATCAAATGATGCGCCTTTATCTGAGCCGCCTAGAATAACAACCTTTGGCTGCGTAAATGCCTGTATGGCCACTTCGGCTGCTTCGGGCATGGTGCCAAAAGAATCATCATAATATGCGACATCATCGACAGTCCGTACAAATTCCAGGCGATGCTCGAGTCCGGTGAACGTGGTGAGCACCTGGTGCATCGCAGCAACATCTTTGGTTACTTGCCACGCAGCCGTAATCGCCGCGCAGGCGTTTTGCCAATTGTGTTCACCAAGCATTTTGAGCTCATCGACACGGCACACTACCTTTTCGTCGATAATAATCTCTTCGCGGCCGCGTACGAAAGCTCCAGGCGGTGCGTAATAGGTAATTTTTGCTCCAGGGCTCGCACTTGCAATATCATGCGAGTACTCATTATCTGCAAAATAAATAGCAATGTCATGTGCGTTTTGATGAGCAAAGAGTTGTGCCTTGGCACGGATATAGTCTTCCATGTCTATGTGCCAGTTGAGATGTTCGGGCGCAATCATCAAACAGACACTAATATGTGGACTGTGCTGCAAATCGGCTAGCTGAAAACTAGAGAGTTCGAGCACGACCCATGATTCCGGTGTGACTAAATGCAGACTGTCTAGCGGTGATATGCCAATATTGCCGGCAAGCAACACCTGGTGCCCGCTGGCTTCAAGTATCTTTGTGATGAGCGTGCTGGTAGTGCCTTTGCCCTTCGTGCCTGTAACGCCAATAATGTTTTTGGTAGGGCATACCCGTAAAAATTCATTGACCACAGTGGTTATTTTACTTTCAATCCCGGCATTAGCAGCCAAAATAGTGGTTGGATTGATACTAGCGGTGCGCAGGATGACATCAAACTCGCTCAAATCCTGCAAGTAACCCTCGCCCAATTTCCCATGGACGCCTTCGGGGAGCTCAAGCGCTTCATTCATATCGCAAATGGTGATATCTGTGCCCTGATCGCGATAATAGCGATAGGCCGATTGACCTTCAATCCCAAATCCAAGAATCGCGATTTTCATTACTTTTTATTGTACTGGTATCAACGGTTGCTGACAACGTGATGGCTTTATTGACACAATATTGTATAATATATGTACTATGTCATCACCACTTATTGTTGTACCTTTCTTACACGGGGAAGGTGGGTACTACGAACCTGAACCATTTGACCCAGTCGATGCCGCCGTCGATGAAGCCCTTCATCGGCATGACAACGAACTCGGCCTCCATGCTGAACGTGTGCTTGCTCATTACGAAGATGCCGAAGATACGGAACTTCAAGCGGCAGCAGCGCCATACTATGCAGCGCTAGCCGCGACGGCTGTACGCGGTGTAGGATTATTGCGTGGCTTCGAGAGCCAATCAGGTGCAGGGGATGCACCGAAGGGAAGCACTGCGCGGGCGGCAGCAGTACTCCAGGGCGTACTCGGCGACGAGACTGTTCGGCGTTGGCAGATTATGGACAATATGTATGCCGATGCCACAGATGCGCCGATGAAACGCTTTTCGCCAGTCCGACGTGGCGGTCCCATGGCGCTCAGTGCAAAACAGGCACATTGCAAGGTGAAGCGCAGTGAAGAGAATGATGTCACATACGTTCAAGGCGATCTATGTTCATTGGAGGACATCGAGCAAACACTGGCGCGGCATCAAAAAGGGTCGCAGGCGTCCTGGATAAAGCCCGCGCTCATGGCCACTGTAGCCGAACTGACCGAGCCGCGCATCGCCCTTGAGAGCGCTATCCTGCAAGACACGATTGAGCAATACACCCAACGATGGCCAATCGTAAGGCGGCTTGGCCGGGTGATGCGCCGCGGCGCTTAAATCGTCCGCCGTTATTTTTCGGCGAGCTTGGTTTTGACCAGCTCAGCGACCTGGCGCGGTGTCATGTCTGCCTTCAGGATAAGGGCAGTAATACCAAGTTCTTTTACCTCTGGCGGAATTTCTTGCTCACCTCGGTTGGTCAAAATAATAACTTTCAAGTCTTTGCCAAATGGCGTCTTGCGGAGTTTGGCTAGCATTTCTTCGCCGCTCATTACGGGCATCATGAGGTCGAGCAACACAATATCTGGCTTCATTTGTTGAATGAGCCCGAGCCCCAGCGCACCATTCTCAGCCGTTTCAACTTCGTAATCCTCAGCCTCGAACTTGATGCGATACATCTGAGATATTGCTTGATCGTCTTCTACAATTGCAATTTTGGTTGCCATGTGACCTCTTTCTCCATCTATTGTAGCATTGTAATTATATTTAATAATTCTTTCATTATTTTGTCCGAATGCCAAGTATCTCATTTACTATTTCTATTACTTGCGCGGGCGTATGGTGGGCTTTCACGATATAGCGGTCGACGTGTAAAAAACGAAGCGCGGGCGGCGCTTCGTCTCGACTCAAATTCGTTAAGATGACGACACGCGCTTCGCTCCCCCAGTGAGTTGCACGGAGATTCGTAAGCATCTCAGCACCGCTCATCACTGGCATCATCAAATCAAGCAGAATAATATCCGGCTGTAAATGCTCAATAAGCGTTAACCCTGCACGGCCGTCAGGGGCGGTGCCGACTATAAAGCCCTCGCGCTCTAATTTAAGCTTGTACATGAGCTGCAAGTCTTGATCGTCTTCGATGACGGCGGCTTTATAGATTCCAGATACCATGAATAAAACGCAAACGCTTAACCTTCTACTAGTAGTACCATAGGCTGCCTTGTAGCAGCAAGTAATTACCCCCGATGGTAGACAAAACAACATCACGTACATATCAGAGGAGTAGGAAAACGATTATGGTTGACATTTAAAGTATTTAGTAGTATTATATGAACATTATCCTTCAAGGATAGCAAGTTTAGTAGATAGAACGACGTCTCAAGATCCTGTATAGGTGTCTTGCGGCGGCGTTTTTATTTTAAGAAAGTGACAGAAATGCAGATCCACATTGCAACAGGGGTTGGCACCGGTCCAACCAAGCTTTCAGCCTTTGACTCGGCACTTAATGATGCCGGAATCGCCAACTACAATTTATTGCGGTTAAGCTCGGTTATTCCACCAAAGAGCGACATTGTTATCCACAAGGATGGGCTTAAGCAGAAATTACCAGGGCAGTGGGGCGATCGCCTCTATGTCGTCATGGCCGAAATGCGCGTAAGCACGCCGAACCAGGAAGCTTGGGCAGGCATCGGCTGGGTACAAGATGAAAAAACTGGCCAGGGTTTGTTCGTTGAGCACGAAGGTAAGAACGAACAAGCAGTGCGCCGCGACATTGCGCAAAGCCTCGAAGCCCTTATGGCAACTCGGAACATCGATTACGGCCCCATTCATATGGTGGTAGAAGGTCGTACTTGTACGCATGAGCCAGTTTGTGCCATGGTAGTCGCCGTATATCAAGCCAGCGACTGGCATAACGAACCACACTTCTTCTCAGGAGAATAAGCAATGGAACATTCAATCACACAACTTGGTCCGCTTCCGCAGGACCAGGAGGTGGCTCACGCACCTTTTTCGGAGCACATGCATCGTGCCGCACATGTAGTCGGCAATGTGATGAGCGGCGCATTCGTGGCCGCCGAACTGAATCCGATCACGAACGAAGGTGCCCGGGTCGCTGCGTTTGCTGCGACTGAGGCATTGCTTGATAGCCCTATTGCAAGTGCCAGCGCGTTTGCTGCTGCAACGTTTGCGATTGAAGCCGCAGGTTCTATCGCGACAGCTAAATTGCTCGACACGCAAGCAGGTCAAAAAGTGACCGACAAAATGCACACTGTCCTTGAAAAGACCGGCTTGAATCGTGTTATAGGTAGCAGTCCTGCCACCGAAGCGGCAGTCGCTATGACGGCTGGTGTGCCATTGGCAATCGCCCTCAAGCATCAACAGAATCCTGAACGAACACGGCACCAGAACATACGCCGCGGACTGGCATTGTCGCTTGGTATCGCCGCTGTTACGGGCGCCGAAAGCTTTGCTGCAGCCGAAGGCATATCACACCCAAGCACCACTACGATTGGCGGTGCATTGCTCGGTGCGGGCGTATTGGCTGCGGGGTATAAATGGGCTAAAGAACGGTTCATTCCCCGTGTTGATTACGACGCCTACCACAACACCCTGGCCAAATATAACGTGGGCCCGGAACTCGACGGATATCAACACGACGACTTTATGAATGCCATCGAAGATACTCGAACGTCGATACTTAAAGTGCGCACAGATGGCAAGCGCATCGCGTGGCCATTGCTTGCGCCGATTGAGCACAACACCGAATACGTCAAAGAGTATTTCGACAAACATTATGGCCCTGACGAGCAGATATACTACCTGTCGTTGCCGCCACGCGAACTCACCGAGAAGCGAAAGATCCAACAACAGATTGCAGAGCAGGTTATAGCTGCCACTCGCGAAGGCAAAACCATCGTGTTCGACGAACTAGATGGCGCCGAAACCCTCGATTACATTCAGGGCTTAGTGCATGAGTATGACCCAACGACAACGTTCAGCGTTGACGATTTCATTGATCCCAAAAACAACACGCCGGCCACTGTTGCGCACTACCACGGCTTGGGGCATATAAAACCCGATGCCTATCCACGTGCTGAAAAGCCGCACGACCTTATGGCGGTCCGCCCCATCTATGAGCAACTAGTAGCGTCTGGTGAGATTGACGTGAATAGCCCAAACAAAACTGTGCTGCTTGACCCAGAAAAGATGGACCAACCCTTGAACGAACAGCATACGGTGATGAGCCGCTTGTGCGAGATCTACGAAGGTCAGTTCAGCCGCCTGATTGAAAACTACCCGCTGCGCGGTGCGCAAACTGCCGCCGAGCTCGAAAAAATGTGTAAAGACCCGGGCACGTTCACGGCTGCCCATATGGTAGACGGCGATATTATCTCATTTACGATGTTTGTGACCAATCCTGAAGCTTGTGACTGGCTCAATACTGACTTTTACAAGAAGAAGTTCGCAGGTGAGAACATGCTGTACTTCCCCGGCATCGCCACCGATGAGCAGAAAAAAGGCGGCCGCTACTCGATGCACCTCATCAACCTGTTGACTGACCTCGTGGCACGCTCGGTAGATGATGTCGAAGTTGTCTTTAACTGCACGAATATCTCTGAAAAATACATTCCTATCATTGTGCAACGCGGAATTGCTGCTACTGGCGAGGTGGATATGCAAGCTATCGAAGGCATGGGACGCTACAATTACTTTGGTTTGAAACTAGCCGATTTGAATGCGGAGGCACCGGCATATGTTTAAGACATTCCCGGAATTTTCACCCCTCACGCTCAATGACCGCGAAGCCTACGAATCATATATGATTCATCACCCGCCTCTGTCGGACCTGTCGTTCGCGACACTCATGATCTGGTGGAATTTAGCTAACGACATAAAAGTATCTACCCTCAACCATAACCTTGTGATGTCATATCATCTGCCAGGCGATAAACGTAATAGCGGGTTATCTTTAATTGGTACGCATGAGATTGATACATCAATAAAAACGATTTTTAAGGAACTGCAGCATCGCCAAGAGCCGGCACGACTCGTGCATGTGCCCGAGTTCGTAGTTGGCTGCATCGAACATCCGCAGCACTTTTCGATTGCTGAAGAACCAGATTACCACGAATATATTATCCCAGTAGCTAATTTTTTCCCGTTGGAAGGAATCAAAAGTTCACGTCGTTGGAAGGTAAACAAATTTTTACAGAGCGTTGCGGGCAAAAAGATTGACATACGATCTGTAGACCTCGCGGATCGAAAAGAACGACAGGAGCTTATTACTGCGATGGAGCAGTGGGGCGACAAAAGCGGCCGCCGAGGCTTTGACATGGAAGGTCCCGCTATGCAAACGACCATTACCAAAGGTGCATTACTTGGTATGCGCAATCTAAGTATTTATATTGATAACGTACTCTGTGGTTTCGTACTCTTCCAGGTGACGCGAGATGGTAAATACCTCATTGCCAACCATATTTGCGTAGACTACCAACTGCCACGTATTTTTGATTACGTCACATACATTTGTGCCAAGTGGGCTGCCGAGCACGATATCCCTTACTTAAATTTCGAGATGGATCTTGGGTTGTTGGGCTTACGCGAACATAAGCAAAACCTTGGACCAATCGACTTTTTTAGAAAGTACACTATAGAGCCCCACCGATAAATAGCGACATTATTAAGCAATAGTATTATAGTATCTATAAGATGCTGCGTGAATCGCTTATTTATCTTCCAGGTATCATTGGTACGTTTGCTATTGCTTCATTTGTGGCAGCACGCAGCCGTCAGTTATCGTTTCGCCTCTACACGCTCTTTTCAATAAGCCTCGGTGGTTGGCTTATAATGGAGTACCTAGCCGATGCTCAGATAGGTAATGCGCAGCTTTGGCTCGAATGCGCATCAGCGATTGCATTCATATTCGCTGACTTGTTCCTTTTGTTCGTATATGCCTACTTTCGACAGAGAGTGTTCTCCAGGAAGTGGATTGTTGGTCTAGCGATTTTGACGGTAGGCCTGGCGCCACTTTCGTTTACTAGGCTCGTAGTTGACCACGCGGCGAAGAGTCCAAATGGCGTCATCTTCCAAGCTGGGCCATTCTTTACGATGCAAACATTGGTCGTAGTAGGAATTATGGTCGCCGGTCTTGCCAACTTACTGCTTCAGTTACGGCACGCCAGTGCCTTACGCCGCAGCCAAGTGTATCTATTACTGCTTGCATTTACCGGCGGTTTAGTAGGGAATGTGTTTGCTGGCTTTATCTTTGCTACAAACCGTTACTGGCAGATTGCCCGCCCGATATCCATCTTCTTAATGCTATCGGTTATTGCCTATGCGATGGTATACCGCAAATTGTTTGACATCCGTGGGTATGCGGTTCGCGCGGTGACGTATGCGTTGACGATTGTGCTGGTTGGCGGTTTGTATGTCGGTGCGGCTGTGCTGCCGGCAATTCATTTCTTGCATGCGCCGCTGCACCAAGGTACGATTGTGTATCTTTCGGTGCTGACCCTCGTGGTGGCATTCTTCTTTCATCCGTTGCGCACCTACTTCAACCGGCTGACGAGCCGAATATTCTTGCGAGATTACTATGATCCGCAAGAGACACTGGACCGCCTTGGCGATATGCTGGTACGCACCGTAGATACCCAGGAGATCGAAGACAAGAGCCAGGCACTTATCGAGGCGACCCTTCGGCCGACTTTTATGCGTTATCTGCTGCTTGCCCGGCATACTGATGAAGCTAGCTTACTCCATCATCTTATACAAAGCGGATCAGATATCATTTTGACAGATGAAATCGACAACGAACGGTTTCGTCTTTTGCACGACACCCTGCGTAAAAAAGATGTTGCATTGGCGGTACGGTTGCGCACAAGCCACGAGGATCTTGGCTTTCTGATTTTTGGGTATCGGCGTTCCGGTGCGCCCTATACAGGGGTGGACCGACGATTTGTAAGCGTCGTTGCTGATGAGGTAGCAATTGGTTTGCAGAATGCGCTCAGGTTCCAAGAAATTGAGCGATTTAACGTGACACTGCAAGAGCGTATCGAGGAAGCAACCCGAAAACTACGCCGCACGAATGAAAAGTTGAAAACGCTTGATCAGACCAAAGATGACTTTATCAGTATGGCCAGCCACCAACTTCGTACGCCGCTTACCTCTGTTAAGGGCTACGTAAGCATGGTGCTCGACGGCGATGCGGGCAAAATTACCCCTTTGCAGCGTAAACTGCTCAATCAGTCGTTCGTGAGTGCTCAGCGTATGGTATATCTTATTTCTGATCTGTTAAATGTGTCGCGCCTGCGTACGGGCAAGTTCGTGATCGAAGCAATTCCGACGAATCTAGCAACCGTTATCAAAGATGAGATCGAGCAGCTGGTCGAAACGGCGGCTGGGCGCAATGTGCAGCTTATATACCATAAACCTGAGCATTTTCCGACGCTTATGCTGGATGAGACCAAGATTCGTCAGGTAATCATGAATTTTATAGATAACGCCATCTATTACACGCAGAGTGGCGGCCATATCACGGTTAATCTGACAGAAACGCCGAAATCTATCGAATTTACAGTGGTAGACGATGGCATTGGCGTACCCAAACACGAGCAGCCACATCTGTTCTCGAAGTTTTATCGCGCGGCAAACGCTAAGCGGGCACGCCCCGATGGCACGGGGCTGGGCCTCTTTATGGCGAAGAAGGTGATCATTGCCCAAGGTGGGGCGATAATCTTTAAAAGCCAGGAGAGCAAGGGAAGTACCTTCGGTTTTAGCTTTGCAAAAGCTAAGCTACCACCTACCAGCACCTCTGCTGTCAAAAACGTTGCATAACTATAAGCGCCTCTGTTACACTTTGGTATAAGCTCATACCAGTCAAAGGGTAGGTGGAAATACTATTGACAAAAGCGGCATGATGTTGTAGTATTAATGCAAACACAGGGAGGTGTTTACATGAACGTATTTACTAACGCAATTGCGCGTGTGCGTCGCATGAGTAGTAAAAAACTTATCGTCGCCGGCGTATTCACCCTCGCTTTGGCCGCCACAGTGGGCTTGGGCTTGGCAACCAAACAACATTCATCTGCACAGGATTGTAGTCCAAACTCAATCGTAAAGTGTGGATACAGTAACCCTGCGGACTTCCAAGCGAAGTACAATGCAAACGTTACTGGTGACCTCAAAACTATTTACCAGTACTACGGTTTGGCTCCATCTGATATGACCAAATTCGTTAAATACGCCGAACTAGGTGTAGCGAAGCAAGATGGTACCATTGTTGTAGATGGCCATGTGGTAGCTACCAACGTTACGAGCCTTGGCCGTGACCACTTTAGTTACGCGAGCCCACTGAACATTGGTGGCCACACGTACTACAGTTCAGCTGATACTCGCGTGCTACTTAGCGACATTCCAGTGTATGTATTGTTCGACGCTAAAGGCGTGATGCAATTCGCCGTCATGACCGAATGTGGTAACCCTGCAACTGGTTACAAAGTTGTTCCTAACTACAACTGTAGCGAGCTTCAGATGACCCCAGTATCGGGTAAGCTGAACACCTACAACTTCAGCTCCAAGGTTTCATACGGTAACGGTGCTACCCTTAACCACGTTACATACGACTTCGGTGATGGCACAAGCCAGACCGTTACGAACCCAAGCCAGGTGATTTCACACACCTACACTACGGAAGGTACATTCACTGCTAAAGTAACTGCTTACTTTAACCTGCCTGGTGCGCAATTGAGTGCCCCTGTTACCAACGGTAGCTGTGCTAAATCGGTTACTATTCACCTTCCTGTATATCTTTGTAACTACTTAAGCGTTGCGGTTGTCGACAAAGACAAATTCCAATACCGCTTTACGCTCAACACGACTGCCCAATACGGTGCAACTCTGCAAAGCGCAGACTTCGTGTTCGACCAGAACGACAAGACCCAAGTTGCTAACGGCGTCACGCCAAACGCACAGGGTGTCATCACGGTTGATCACACCTACGCGAAAGCCGGTACTTACCAGATAACTACCGCAGTACATTTCAATGTCAACGGTAAGACCCAGACGGTACAAAGTAACAAATGTGTGGCTACGGTAAGCCCAACAATGCCTCCGCAGCCATGTCAGCCTGGTGGTACTCCGGCTCCAGGGAGCCCTGAGTGTTCACCACAACCTTGCCAACCTGGCGGTACGCCAGCACCTGGCAGCCCTGAGTGCTCGACTCCTTCGACACCTTTGCCAAACACTGGTGCAGGTAACGTAATCGGCCTCTTCGCCGGTACGACAATCGTCGCAGCAGTTGCTCACCGCTTGTTCCGTAGCCGTCGTCTCGCTCGCGAAACCGCTTAGCTCTAAAGCTGTGGATAACCGGTAGCCAATGTCGCACAAGTGTGCTACAGTACCAATAACGAGCATTGACTGACCGCTCTAGAACAAATCTCGAAAACCCCTCGATTATACCGAGGGGTTTTCTTTTTGTATCTGTTATGGTAGAATAATCAGGACGCAAAAAGCATTGGTCCCATATGCTGCGCATATGCGGCCCAGATGCTCGGAAACTGATTTTATGCAAGCACAAAATCGTTTTCCTGCGCTCTGGTCCCATCGTCTAGCGGTTAGGACACCGGGTTTTCATCCCGGCAACAGGAGTTCGATTCTCCTTGGGATCACCAAGCTGAAATAACACCTTAGAAAGCGTTTGCGTTTGCAGGCGCTTTCTTTTGTTATATAACGATGTACCTCTGTTGTATCAGTGTTCGATTCCCCGTAAGTTGCTCGATGACCTGGCAGAAGGGTGTAGAGGTGTTGCGGACTCAGTTTCCAAGGTACAGGTGGTAGAATGATGCGCTATAATCAACAGTAGACCAGACGACCAGGAGCTTCCAGCACACTGCAGCAATGGCGCACAAACAATAACTGGGAGATCATCATGGATTCACAGAGTCTCAAATCCACCGGCATTACCTTCGTCGGCACTCGCACGAAGCACATAGCAGAGATGTCACAATTTGCCGAACAAGTCCTCGGATATAAAAAGACGCATGAAACCGACACATTCGTGGCCTTCACGACTCCGCAAGGCCAGCGTTTCGAGCTTTTCAGGGAAGACGAAGCCGACAAACAACATTTTCCGCTTGGTGTGCCGGTCCCGGGTTTTGAGGTACCTGACTTTGATGTCGCCGTGACGTGGCTTCATGCTAACAATTTAGAGATACTTGGCGGCATTGGCGAAGGCGAAAGTGGCACGCGCTGGGCACACTTCCGTGGCCCCGACGGAAATATTTACGAGTTTGTGTATCACCCCGCTAACAGAAGACCAGAATAAAAAGGAATGGACGGATATGAAAATTGCAATTATAACCGGTGCCAGTGGCGGTCTTGGCAAGGCCTTAACCAAGGAGTTTGCAAGTAAAGGCTGGCATGTCATCGGCACTGGCCGCTCAGAACAGCCTACCGATCTGCCCGAAGGAGCAACCTACAAACAGTTCGACGCCAGCAACGCCGCCAATTGCGAAGCGTTTTGGCAGCAATTACAGAGCGAAAATCCTGATGCTCAAATCTGTCTGGTCAACAATGCCGGTGGGTACGTCAGCGGCGGTCTGACCGAAACCACGGCGGAAGATTACGAGCTGCAAATGCGAAGTTCTTACTTTTCATCAGTATATATGACGCGTGGGCTTGCCTTAGTATTTCCGAAGGCGAGGATCACCAATATCGTTTCGTCAAGCGCGCTCAGAGCACACAAAAACAACTCAGCATATGGCGCTGCCAAGACCGCCCAGATGCACTTCTTCCAGTCCTTACAGGAAGAGTTCAAGCCCGAACAGTACCAGATTACAAACCTCTATCCTGACAATATCTCTACAGAAGGCCCGAGCGACAACGCGATGACTGCTGAAGATTTAGCGGCTTTCGTGCATGAGCAGGCGGAGACCGAGAGAACATACTATCTGAAGGATGTGACCGTATCTTCACATTAGAGTAACTACTCAAGCTGTCTGGCGATCCGCTCCAAACTAGCTTGCAGGGTGTTCCAGTTTTGGTCCCGCGAGATCACCAGTAGCGAATATACAAAAAGAACACGAATTCGTGTTCTTTTTAGTTTGTCGTGTTGCCAACAGCAGCGTTCACGGTGCAGGTCCGCACCTGCTACGAGGAGTAGACGGGCTATTGCTCGCTAGGCACGCCATTTGTGTGTTAATCGGCTCTAAATAACATACATGTCACGCCCCACAATGTCTAATCGCCACAGCATTGGGGAAGTGATGTCAGTCACACGCAACCTCTAACATTATTGATATACTATTGCTATGAGTGTATTCTCTTTTGCAAGCCACAAGGCGCCAGTTGATGCTGATCGCCCCGTGCGAAAGTCTGGCCAGAAGCTGAATTGGCTACGTGCTGCCGTGCTTGGCGCTAATGACGGTATCGTGTCGATCGCCGGTTTGGTGGTGGGCGTGGCCGGAGCGACTGAGTCGAAAACGATCATCGTAACTGCTGGTGTGGCTGGTGTGGTTGCGGGCGCGCTGTCCATGGCTGCTGGCGAATACGTATCTGTTAGTAGTCAGCGGGACTCGGAAAGAGCGCTGCTCGAAAGGGAGTCGAATAATCTCGCAACCGACCCAGCGGCACAGCTTAAAGAGCTGGTGCTGGTGTACGAAGCCAAAGGCCTTACTCGCCCGACAGCGTTGCGCGTTGCCCAGGAGTTAACTGAGCATGATGCATTTCGGGCGCACGCCGAAGCCAAGCACGGTCTGAATCCTGACGACCTTACAAATCCGTGGCATGCTGCGGTTGCTTCTGCCATGGCATTTGTGACCGGTGCGGCGATTCCGATGATCATCATTTTGTTGCCGCCAGCTCATTTGCGCCTTCCGGTAACATTTGTGGGAGTCATTGCGGCGCTTGCTCTCACGGGTGCCATGAGTGCGCATGTGGGCGAGGCTCGGAAGCGCCGGGCTATCCTGCGGGTGGTGATAGGTGGCGCGCTGGCCATGAGCATAACGTATCTTATTGGCAGGCTGTTCGGCGTGTCAGGCATCTAGCCTTGGCGAAGATTGATTCGGCACATCATTGAGGCAGGCGGCTAGTCTCTGAGCTATTTGGTTGTTTAACGATCTACTTAGTAGGAATCTGGAGCTTATCAACCAAAGGGAATAATGCCTTACATTTCTCCTTGAGGAAACCCGGGTAAATCAAAGACTTTCGATTCGATTTCTCTACTATATACGCCAGACTTATGTCTACCCATTTCCAGCGCCATCCAGGGTTCTCTTGAGCATACACCATAGAATCCTTTACGCTCGTGCCGAACACGATGCCATCGACACGAGCAAAAAGCGCAGCCCCTGCACACATCGGACATGGCTCATGTGTAGTGTATAGAACGCAGCCGGCCAACTCTTTTGTTTTCAGTAACGAAGCTGCCTCGCGTATTGCTAGCACCTCAGCATGAGCGGTCGGGTCGCAATTGCGTCCAGTTTTTGTCTCGGATTTACAGATTATTTTGTCATCCTTAACAATAACCGCGCCAACCGGGTAGTCGCCGCCCTTTACGGAATTAGTCGCTTGCTCTATGGCAATTCGCATATACTGCTCATTTGGGTTGTGTGTCATATAATTTCCTTGGATTATTTTTTATAAAGTCTAAGTACAAGCTACTGAGGTTCCACATGATCGAGCGCTAGTGCTCCCAGGACATGTGCATGTATGTCCTGATACACTTGTTGCTCATCTCTTCCATTGATATCCACACGAACGATTCGATCAGGGAAGACATTAGCAAGCGCCTCATATTGCGTAGCTACGCGCTCTTGCATGGCTAGATTTTCAAATTTAGAGCTCTTGCCTACCGCCTCGGAGCGCCTCATGGCGACTGATGGATCGTCGGCTATCCAAATCGTCTTGTCTGGCGGTGTAAATAAGCCATTGTTTACGAGCTGCCCCTGAAAGTCTAGAAGATAATCTAATGCTCCTTGCGTAGATCCAAAGTGCTCCGAAAGCCGCACGCTCTGATATACAAGCCAACTGTCCAAAGACCTATCAGCCAATACGTCCTGGCCGCCTTCAAGAGCTGGAACTATCACTCGATGGTAATTATCTAAAGTACCAGCAAGAAATAGGTGGGAGTCTGCTATTCGTGCTATTTTTTCGCCACGCTGGAATTGTTCTCTAAGCGCATCCCAAGGTTCGGATTCCGGCGGGTCTTTTGTGACTACTATGCCATTTCCATGACCTGTTAGCTCATCTGCAAGTCGTGCGACGTGTCCCGTCTTGCCTACCGAATCAATTCCCTCGAAAGAAATGAAGTTTCCTCGTTTTTGACTAATCATAATGTAACACCTTCTTTTAAATTATAGTTCGCTATTTGATAATGATGAACAACTCAGTGTAGACTCATTAGTAGCACCCTAGTTTAGCAACTAAGCGACAAAATATCAGTTTTTGGATATACGCGGTGCTGCGTATAGAAATTTTACAAATATCTGATCTCCAAACGTTGATCATTAATTCTCAATGGAAGGTACAGTATGTTCACAGTGTTTTTCGCTACGAGTAATCCGGGCAAGCAGCAAGAGGTCAAAAGGTTTGCTGAGCAGTATAGTGAGAAATTCCATTTGTCTTTCCCTGACCAGAGCAACAGCGTGGTAGTTGAGGAAACGGGGCAGACATTTGAGGAAAATGCTTTGCTCAAGGCTCGTGCATATCAGAAGATTGCAGCGCCCGATGCTATCGTGGTCGGCGATGACAGTGGCCTTAAAATCCCAGCTCTTAACAATGAACCTGGCATATTTTCTCGTCGTTGGGCTGGTCACGAGATGACGGACCAAGAAATAGTAGACTATTGTTTGCAGAAGATGACGGGGCTTACAGGTGATGACCGTAAGGCAGTATTTGAAACTACTCTGGTGGCATTGTCTGGCACTGCAGAGCCCCGTATCTATCGTGGCGAAATGTGGGGACACATACTTGAGAAGCCTGCCGGCCCGATCACTGCACCCGGCTTTCCCTACCGTCCCCTTTTCTGGGTTGATGGGCTCGATTGTTCGTTATCCGATTTTGACACTATGTCGGTGCAAGATCGTAAGGGATTCCTGAATCACCGCGAACGCGCTTTTAAAGCATTGTTCGAAAGCCTGGTTTAATTTACAGCCCAACCTCTGCGGGCAAGGTAGCCAGCATAAATTCTTCCGGCTTTTCTGTGAAGATGACTCGTTTTCCTAATGCCTGAGCATACCCTATTTCAATCAAGGCAGATGCGCCGACATAACCATTTGGCGAGCAGACTACCAAGGCATCTGCCCCTGATATCATTTCGAGATGGTACCTCTCCAGCTCAAGTGGTGATTTACCCTCTTCTCCATCAAATGTAACAAATTCTTCACCTGGGTTCTTCGGCTTTTCAAAACGTGGACTCAACACGGTGGCGCCGGTTTCCGCCAGCTTTTCTTTCACATCCAATATGTAGTCTAGATGTTTGCGGAAGCTGCCGCTTAGCACGACCTGACGAAGCTCTTGCCGATAGATGCCGTGTGCCATATTAGAGTCAGAGGGCACAATGGTCTTTACGCCAAATTGTTCACAGACAGCCTGCGCAATTGCCGAGCAGGGACGTGCCCCATGCATCCACAGCGGATCATCTGGCATTAGAGACTCAAGCTGCTTCAAACTCACCTCGGTAAATATTTGTTCGTTGCGTTTTGCAAAGTTTGACAAAGTAATCATCCATGGGTGGTCGTTGTCTGAAAGGTGTACATTTGTCTGCAAGTTGTAATTCGCACGCTTCATATATGTTAGTTCACCGCCGTTGTAGATAGCTATAGGTGTGCGAGTCGGTCCGGATGGTAGTTTGCACTTAATTGCATCCACCACTTCTTTAAGCGAATGTGCGGATGTCGAATCATTCAGATGAGGAAATTCCGCTAAGACGCTCATTACGCCTAGTTCGAGATTGTAGCGCTCAATCGTCTTCCCACTCTGCGTAACCAGCAGTTCTGTGGAGCCTCCACCAATGTTAATGAGCAGCAGAGGGTCCGCGAGGTGGTACTTACCCGCTAAAGCCATCTCTAGGTAATGCCCTTCTAGATCATGGGGGATGATGTTGAAATATAATCCGGTAGCTTGAAAAAATTCATCCACTAAACTTTGCTGGGCAAGCTTTTCCATTTTTCTAAATATGGCAGTCGCATACACCTTATGAGTGCCTGGGTATTTTTCTTTGATGTCGCATACATACCCAATCAAAGTATCTTTATTTGTCTTAGTAAGCCCGAAGGCAGGATCAAAATCTTCTTTGAGATGAATACTTTTCGTCTCTAGAAGCTCCACTACATTTTGACCTAGACGATAGACCTTCACCGTCGATGAGCCTACATCTATAAGAATTCTATCCATACACCCCCTTATATGAGTAATATACGTATAGGTATATTATACTTATAATGTAAAAACAAGAGATTTTTTCACGCAAATTGCTTACCATAGAGAGTAACGTTTTAAATAAAAGGACACCAGCATGAGTGATATAAAAGTCGTCCACTTCATAGCACCAAAGTCAAGGCTCAAAGAAGAAATTGAGGATTTTCGTAATATAGTCATGGCCATCCATCGACGAGGATATGTCCTAGCCAGAGACTGGCTGGAACCTTCGTATCTGCTTGAGACCCACACCCAGCCAGGCCAGGCAATTGATTGGAGCGATGTCTGCCGTGCAAATATCGAAGCGATACCTCAATGTGATCTAGTAGTAGCAGAAATAAGCACCAAAAGTTTTGGAGTCGGATATGACGTCGGCTTAGCAGTATCGCAGAAAAAACCAACCTTGCTGCTTAGACGCGAAGGGATTACAAAAGAAGCCTTTTTAGGGGGCCTTGACCATCCCTACGTACAGAAACAGGAGTATACGGCGGAAACAGTCGACCGTATAGTGGGAGATTTCTTGGCCAGATATGATGACCAGACGAAAGACATTCGCTTTAATTTGTTCATAGATTCTAAAATAAATGGCTACCTGCAAAGGACATCATCTGGGTCTGGCAAAACAAAAGCCGAAATAGTTCGCGAGCTACTTTTACGTGAGATGGAGGGAGAGCGTCGACAAGATATGTAGACTGACTCTTTTTGATGGTCACTCTCATAGGCTCGAGGGACGACCGTAAACATCGTGAAGAGTAGGGAGGTTATGCCGCCAGGAGTGTCTCACTGGCAATCATGATATCTGTTTTTATGCGCATTGTGGCGGCTGATTCAACCTTATCTGGCTGAGCTGGATTTGCGAGCTCGACATTCGCAGGGCACCATAGATGCAAATCCAAAGGTCCATTCCGTAGGCTGGCAATGCGGTAAATGCTACCCGTTGCCAGCTGGTTTTCATCGGTGGCATACGGGCAGCGGCTGGTGTGCTGGGGCTCGTCTGTATAAGAAAAGTGGCGCTCTAGGAAACGCGCGCTGACACTTTGCGGCCATCCTATTTGATCGGCACGGCTTAGGAGCGCTTCCTCGCTTGTGGCCGAGTCGCCGGGCCAATGGCGCATGTGGACGATGGCGGGAGCAATGGATCGCAAAGCGGTTGCATTGGAAGTGATAGCTATGGCCCGGAAATGTCGCTCGGCGTCACCCCCAAAATCGCGAAAGGTACCGATCTGCGGCTGGCGGCTGGCGGCATCCTCATACATTGGGTAGAGCGTGCGGTATGTCTTCCAGATAGGATGGTACTTGTGACCGGGTTGTTTAATTGCTGCTTCAAATTGCAACGCATTGCGGCGTGCGTGGTAGCCGCTCGCCTCTAAAAAGGCTTGCTGAGCAGGAGTGTAGCCATCAAATCCCTCAATTTCGCTCCGTATTTCATCGAGGTTCGCGTCGGCGGGCGGTAATATCGATCGGCCTTCTTGTCGCGCCGTGGTTATGGCTTGGTAATGCGTAAGCTCTGCATTGTGGATTAAGGGAGCAAGTAACGCCCGCCAGACAGCGCGCAAGGCAGTAAATGTTGCTAGATCCTCGTTATGCGCATAGGAGCCAATACGTTGATAGTACTCGATAGAACCTTTGTATACCCCATAACAATGCCAAGCTGCCTGTTTAGGATGCTTGTATACATTCCGGGCTGCTAAATCGCTTTGCTCAATGGGGTGCTTGGGCAAGCTCTGCTCGGTACTATGACGCATAACTAACAGTACGATGTGTCATTTTCTGTTGGGCCGCCTATCCAAAGCGCTGAGCGTTCCTGGCTCGGGCTTTAGCGGCTTCGACTTCGCGGTCTTTGGTTTTCGCGTCAGTAACAAGGGTATCGAGGAGGCGGCGAGCCGCTATGGCAACTTCGTCGACCCCTCTATTAAAAGCGGCTTCGTTGGCATGCGAAGGATGATGAAAGCCGGATAGCTTTCGCACGAATTGAAGCGATGCCTCATGAATTTCTTGATCAGTCGCTGGCGGATCAAAGTTAAATAGTGGTTTGATGTTACGGCACATAGTATTTCTCCTACTCCTCAACGCTCTCGAGGTATATTTTCTTAAGGAAGCCGCCTCGTTCTTCGGCCTTGTGCTTCCGAATTGCTTCAACATCTTCCGGCGTCGTGCCAATAGCGCGTGCCAATGCATGTAGGATCTCGAGGATATCGGCTAGTTCTTCGCCGTTGTTATCGGCTATGAACTCCGCCACCTCTTCTTTTAATTTGGCAACGAGACTTTCGTGATATTCTTCGTCCGAGAGAATGCGCGTCTTGGGTGTCTGATTGTTCTTGCGAGCGATATCTGGAATTTTGTCGCGTACGAGTTTATTGTAGACCTTTTTCATGCTATCTCTCTTTCATTTACATGGTCCTGCGTGATTATGGATGATGCTTCGATATCAATGCTGATCGTGTCAATAATAGCAGAGAATCGATGAGCTAAGGGGAAACGAGGCGCCTTATCATCGACACGATACATTTGATTTTTATACTAAATAATGTAGTGTTAAATTTGTATGCGAGAATCTGTGCCTTATTCGGAGTATGTATGGCCGTCGCTAGACGAGGGTACTGTTGATGGCACGCCCGGGAAGTCTGCCGCGTATGTGCCGGCGAGCTACGAGCGGAGGGTGCGGGAAGCGCAAGCGTATCACACCGGGTCGCCAGACAGATATTTGACCATTGAAGAAGAGCAGGCTCTGGCTACTCACGTCCAAGATGGCCTGGCAGCGCAAGCCGAGCGCGAGGCTATCGAGGAGCAGATAGCCGCCTCACCGGAATTAACGCCCGATTTAGAACGGTCGTATTTTGACGTTTTGGGCAGAGTGCGCGAAGGCCGAAAGGCTGAGCAAGGGCTGGTAGAACCCTATTTAAGGCTCAGCAGTTACTTAGCGCGTGCTTCTATGAATATCTTGCCCAAAGGCGACCAAGCGGCTATTGCAGAAGATAGTAAGGCAGGTAACCGGCGCAGAGCTTTGCTCAACGACCGTTTGCCGTGGCTCCCGGCAGACTTTACGAGCTTGAAATCGCCGCATGCGGTGTTGGATGATCGGATTCAGATTGCAAATATGGGGCTTTTGCGAGCTGCACGTATATTTACGCCCGGAGTGATGAAAGATGGCAAGCCGGTACCTTTTATGGCTTTCGCCGCTCAGATTATTAAACACGATCTAACGACATACGTAAGACGCGGCATAAAATATACGCCGAGAGAGCTACCGGGTAGCCTCGAGACGCCGTTATATATTCCTAGTCACATAGGTGAGGCCATTGCTCAGGCTCATAGGGACGATTGGCGAGAGGCTATGACGCCAGAGAAGCGCGAGGAGCTGTTGGGATTTGAACGTATGCAAGACCTTGTTCCGCTAGATGAGCTGTACTTCGCAAACGCTGCCAATGAAGAAGTAGAGGATGAAATACAGGAGCCGCCCTTACTTTCAGCAAACGAAGTACTGCCTATCTACGGGAGCGACCCGACTCAGCATATCACCGAAAGCCTCCTTTCGAGGTCAGTGCATGACGCATTAAAAACGCTATCGGAACGAGAGGCTGGTGTGCTCCGTTTGAGGTATGGGTTAACGGATGGCCAGCAGCATACACTGGATGAGATAGGCGA
>DATASD010000010.1:0-154043 GCA_036263915.1 Saccharimonadales bacterium (SeqCode)
ACCGACCGTTTACTTCAGCACTTGCAGGCGATCGACCACTATCACACTTACACTGTTTTACTTATGCCGGACGATACCTGGCAGCCCACTGCCAAAAACTTTTCGGTTGCCCCTTGTCCGTTTGCACAGTTTTCATTCAACCTGCTGGACCAAATCAGATTTACGCAGCTGCTCAAGCGGCTCAAGCCGGATTTGGTGCACTTTACGATGACCCAGCAGCCAGTTCTTTACTTCGGTAAGATTGTTACAACCACGCACGATCTAACTATGTTCAACTTCGTGCGTGCTGGCCAAACCACTAACGCCGTATTTCAGCTCAAAAAACTCGGTTACCGCTTTTTGTTTTGGTGGAGCCACAAAAAATCCGATTATATTATTGTGCCGACGCAGTTCGTAGCGAATGACCTCGCACAATTTCAGCCGGCGGTTAAAGATAAAATTGTCGTCACGTACGAATCGAGCGAACCCCCGCTTAAACAAAAAAGCGTGAAGCCCAGAGGCGTAAACGTTGGCAGTGATTTTATTATGTACGTTGGCAGTGCCTTTCCGCATAAGAACCTCGAAACACTTCTGGACGCGTTCGACATTTTACACCACAACCATCCCACACTCAAACTAGTGCTCGTTGGCAAAAAAGAATATTACTACGAAGAACTCGAGCAGGTCGCGAGCACGCACTCGTCGTACGAGAACATCATTTTTACCGGATACCTTCCCGATGAGGAGCTTAAATGGCTGTACGAACATTGCAAAGCGTATGTGTTTGCGAGTTTGAGCGAAGGATTTGGCTTGCCGCCACTCGAGGCGATGGCGCACGATTTGCCGGTCATATCCAGCAATGCCAGCTGTATGCCCGAAGTCTACGGCGATGCTGCATATTATTTTAATCCGCATCAACCAAAAGACATCGCCGCCAAGGTCACCGACGTTCTAACAGATAAGAAACTGCGTGAAAAGCTCGTAAAAAATGGCCATGAACGACTCAAGAAATACTCCTGGCGGACCATGGCCGAAGAAACCCTCACCATCTACAAATCCGCCCTAGACGAAACAACCGAGTAGTAGTCGTTGTACCCATTTTCTCTACTCGAGTGCATTACACGCGGGTAGCTCCGGGCACTACGGTGCTCGGGCTAACCCGGTTGCATTACGCTGGACCCTCTCGTATGAAAAATGGGTACTGTGACTGTGCTCACTCGGCGGGTTTGAGAATGATGCGGCGGTCACGGCCTTCGCCGGTCGATTCGCTGACGAGTCCTGATTCTTGCGCTAATTTGTGAATCGTGCGCCGGTCGGCGGCATTCATGGGCGCAAGTTCTTTGGGCTTGCCCGTTGCCTTTACTTCGGCAATCCAGGCCTCAGCCTCTTTGCCAAGGCGCGAGGCACGCTGCTTTTTGTAATCAGCAACGTCGACATTTACGCGCGTATATTCGTACCCATTATTCTTGAGTGCGCTACTTATAAGAAATTGCATTGCGCGCATTGTATCACCGTGTTGGCCAATCAAAAAGCCGTTAAGATTTGTCGAAGGCACTTCGAGTTCAATCACATCATCTTCGCTCGTTGCATATACGTCAGTGTTAAGTCCAAAAAATGACAGCATATCCTCCAGGTACTTCTTGGCGAATTGAATGGCGGCTTCCATGGCTACTTCCTCCGTTTTTTACGTGATCCTGTGCTGCTTGCCTTCTTTTTAGCGGGTTTTTTTACTGGTTTGTCAGCCGTGGTCGCAACCACTTCGGCCTCTGGAATTGTAGCAACATCTTTCGTGTTTTTGCTGGTTTTTTCGTCAACTTCAGCTTCCATTTCGGTCGTGTCTTCACGCAAAATAATGGTCTGCTGAATAAAGGCCACGAGCCCCCCCACCAGCCAGTACAGGCTCAAAGCAGATGGCAGATGTACCGTGAACAAAAAGACCATGGCTGGCAAAAAGATGCGTGTCACGCGACCCATGGCGGCGCTCACCTCTGATTGATCGGCCTGTTTGCCCTTGCCTGCATCCTTCAAAATAGCCCGCAGTCCGCGTGCATTTTTATCCGTTGGCATGAGCTGCTTGCTTTGGTAATACTGAATCACCGCACTACCAGCCACGATAATCATCGCCGGCCAGTAGACGCCACTATTACCTAGTGCCGGCTTAGTAAGATCGACGATGCCAAACAAACTGCTATCGAACGCGTGGATGTTGTGTGCCAGGTGCTGCATCCAGCTCGTGTGCTGCAATCCCGAATACGAGAAGCTCACGAGCTGGTGCGGATTATCTACAACACGGCGCAGACCGCTATACAGACCAATGAGGATTGGCAACTGAATGATCATCACACCAATTGATCCGAACGGATTGATGCCACGCTCTTTATAGAGCTCCATCATCATTTGCGATTCTTTTTGCTTGTTGCCAGCGGCCGCCTTTTTGATGCGCTTCAGCTCGGGCTGAATCTGACGCATCTTCTTAGCCTGGTGCAGTTGTTTGCGCACCAAAGGCCACAAAAGTAAGCGGATGACAATCGTGAAAATGATAAGCGCCAAGCCAAAATTGTGACCCGGCAGCAATGTGTAAATAAGCACCAATAGGTTAAAAATCGGTTGAACAATAATGGTTGTAAACATAAGACTCCTTGCATACTACTATAGCACGCCATCAGATAAGTCGTAGCATTTTACCGCACAGAAGTCAGCACACCGGCCTTCTCGAGAGGCATAAGGACAAGCTGGCGAAGCTCTTCGGCATCAAGCATCGCAAGCTGTTCGCTAAATGCTGTAAATACGATATCGTATGGCTGCGCTATACGGCCATCTTCCGGGCGCATAATTTCATAGATACGACGTCGTATGCGGTTGCGAACGACTGCCGATTTACTAACCTTGCGACTGACCACCACGGCAATACGATACGTCTTACGGCGGCCATTTACTACGTACTTAATTGCCATGTACTGGCTGCGAATTGTCTGTCCGTGTTGATACACAAAACGAAGGCTGTTCCGACCATGAAATCGATGTGTTCGATGAATCATTGCTGTTTCAGCCTTCGCTTACTGCCACGCAGGGTGACGGTGGTTTTTATGAATACCTGTTTAGTGCGTCAAACGAGCGCGCCCTTTGATGCGACGAGCACGTAATACGGCACGGCCAGCGCGGCTCGCCATGCGTTTCATAAAACCGTGCACATGAGCGCGGTGACGCTTTTTTGGTTGATACGTTCGTTTTGGCATAATGCTCTCACTTTACTGCATCTGGTAGCACACCGCAAGTTTTACCCGCGGATAGTGCACCGAGCGTTCTCTCATTTTGATTGCTATTTTAGTGAAAATAACAATACTTAACCCACTAATTCTAGCAAGTTTTCCACGGATCGCCAAGTATTTTCCACAGATTCCACAGATGACGGTACATGCTGTGTATAACTTTTCCCTTCAGGCTTCATTTTTGTAGTAGTTTTGTGTGCCATCTGAAAAATTGTGGAAAAGTCGTGAAACGTAGGGTATATTGAAACATATAAGTTGATTGACGGCGTTTGGGAGCGAGGGTAAATGCAACAAGGGAGTCTTTGGCAAGCCGTACTCGGCGAAATTGAGGTATCGGTTTCGCGTGGTAACTTTGTGACGTGGTTCAAGAACACGACACTCGTCAGCCAAGATGGCGATACGGTAGTAATTGGTGTGCCCAACGTCTTTATTAAACAGCAGCTTGAGCGCAAGTACGGCGACCTGATTATAGAAACATTGCGCAAAAATGGCATATCACCCCTGACTATCTCGTACAAGATTCAATCGAACGCCAACAAGCAAGCCATCGATGAGCCGGTGGTGTTGCGTGCTGCCGAAGCAACGCCAGCTACACAAGCAACACACGCTGCGAAGCGCTCGAATACATTGGCACATACGTATCGCTTAGGTATCAACGAACGCTACACATTTGATAACTTTATCGTTGGCTCAGGCAACGAACTTGCACACGCCGCCTGCCAAGCCGTCGCCCAAAACCCGGGCACCAAGTACAATCCGCTCTTTTTGTATGGTGGTGTCGGCATCGGCAAAACACACCTTATTCAAGCTGTTGGTAATCAAGTGCTAGCTAACAATCCGAAGGCACGGGTTGTATACGTATCGAGTGAACAATTCGTGCAGGAATTCGTCGATGCGTTGCGCTTTAAGAAGAACACCGACTTTGCTGACTTTTATCGTGGCGCGGATGTATTAATTGTCGATGATGTGCAATTCCTTGCCGGTAAGGAAAAGATCCAAGAGGAATTTTTTCACACCTTTAACGCGTTGCACCAAGCGAACAAACAAATTATTATCAGTAGCGACAAGCCGCCGCGCGATATTCCGACACTCGAAGAACGGCTGCGCTCGCGCTTTGTATGGGGTATGAGCATCGACATGCAAAATCCTGATCTCGAAACACGTTGTGCAATCGTACAGACCAAGGCCGACAACCACGGCGTTGACCTCGCACGCGATGTGACTGAATATCTTGCTACGAACGTACAGACAAACATCCGCGAGCTCGAGGGCGCACTGAATCAATTGCTGGCATTTTGTGAAATGCGTAGTCTTGAGCCCACGCTTGCTATTGCGAGTAGTCTGCTGGGTGTGTCACAAACCCGCCCCAAACACGTCAGCGCCCGGCAAATCGTAGAGCGTACTGCCCGCCACTTCCAATTGCCGCTCGAAGACATTCTCGGGCCGAAGCGCGACAAAGACATCGTGGTACCGCGCCAAATCGCCATGTACATGCTGCGCAGCGAACTGCATTTGAGCTTCCCTAAAATCGCTCATGAACTCGGGCGCAAAGACCATACAACCGCTATCCACTCCATTGAAAAAATCGAGAAAGAGTCGCAATTTGATGCCGACATCCGTGCAGCAATTATGCAAATCAAGGAGCGGTTGTATGCGTAAAACATGTGGAAACGTTGTGGGTTCAGCGCGGAAGGTGTGGGTACATTTTGTGCACTTTTCCATAGGCCAGCGACATGGCCACGTAGTATACGTGCAAAAATGTGTTCATTTCCCCCACATTACACACATGCAAACCCGCACCTTTCCACTCATCAAAATAGTCTTTTTATATCTGTTAAGTTGCTACTTTTCCACGTCATCCACAGTACCTATAACTACTATAACTATATAAATTAAGTAATAAAGGATTTATTATGCAGCTCCAAGTCACCCAGGAAAATCTGAACAAAGCACTCGGTACCGTCGCACGAGTTGCTAATGCTCGCGGCACTCTGCCCGTGCTCGCTAACGTACTTATTAAGACGGTCAATAATCGATTGAGTATTGCAGCGACCAATCTCGACATTGCCATTACCCACTACATTGGGGCAAAGGTCAGCGACGAAGGTGCAATTACCGTCCCCGCCCGGCTCATGCAGGATTTTGTAAGCAGCCTGCCGGGCGGCGTCATCGACCTCAAACTTGATGAATATCGCTTACATATTGCCACTGATCAGTATCAATCCACGATTAACGGTGTGTCGGCTGAAGAATTCCCGGTAATGCCGGCGATTAGTAATGGTAAGACATTGAAAGTTGCTGGTCCGGTGCTCAAAAAGGGATTGCAGCGTGTCGTGATTGCAGCGTCGAATGACGAAGCACGACCAATCCTTACGGGTATTTTGCTGCATACCTTCGAGGGTAATTTATACATGGCCGCGACCGACAGCTATCGCTTGGCTGAAGAACGACTTATGCCAAGTAACGAAGATGTGCACTTGCTAGTGCCCGTGTCGGCGATGCAGGATTTATTACGCATTCTGGGCGATTTTGAGGGTGACGTTGTCGTGACGAGCGACGAACAGCAGGTGCTGTTCCAAGTTGGGGATATCGAGCTCGTAGCGCGCCTTATTGAGGGCAAGTACCCGGACTACCGCAAACTTATCCCTACTACATTTGCAACGTCAGTTACTCTCAAGCGCGCTGATCTCGTGAACATTACAAAGGTGTCGAGCTTGTTTGCCCGCGAAAGTGCTGGCAGTATCACGATTAATATTGACGAAGAGAAGCAGGAAGTGAGCATTCGCTCGATCGCCTCGCAACTTGGTGAAAACACAGCTACGGCGACCGGAAAAGTAACGGGCAGCGGTTCGATTACGCTTAACTCGCGGTATCTGCTTGATGCATTGCATGTGTTAAACGGCGAGGATGTTGTCTTCTCGTTTAACGGCAAACTTGAGCCATCAGTGCTTGCCGACCCTGCCGCAGACGACTACGTGCATATCGTTATGCCGCTCAAGAGTTAGAATAGAGTATATGCTCACGACGATTCGCTTGCAGCAGTTCCGCTCGTATGACGATGCGTCGTTCGAATTGAACGAGGGCGTCAATATTATTGTTGGAGCGAACGCGAGCGGCAAAACGAATTTGCTCGAGGCAGTGCTGCTCATTGCTCGTGGAAGTTCATATCGTGCAGACACCGCCGAGCTTATTCAATTTGGCAATTCATGGGCACGGTTGGACGCTGATACGCCCACCCACCATCGAACCATAAAGATGAAAACTAACGACATCACCACGCGCACGTTCGAGATCGACGAACAGCAGCTTTCTCGCTTGCACCCATCAAAGACGCTTCCGGTCGTATTATTTGAGCCGAATCACCTCTTACTCTTGAGTGGTTCACCAGAACTGCGCCGATCGTTCCTTGATGATTTAATCGAACAGACGAACGCACGATTTGGTGCAACGAGGCGTCATTACAAGCGCGTGCTGGCTCAGCGTAACGCACTCCTCAAGAAACATCCGCATGATCTTAGTGAACAACTCTTTGTGTGGAACGTGCGGCTGAGCGAGCTGGGTGGTCAAATTGCGCGCGAGCGGCAGGCGCTTATTGAACGATTTGCCGAACGATTGCCAGCGCTCTACAGTAGTCTTGCGGGTCAAGCGCACAGTGTTTCGCTCACCTATGTTTCGCGTTTTGCACCCGAACATTACGAAACACAGCTGCTTCACAAGCTCGAAGCGAGTACTGAACTTGATATATTGCGTGGTTTCACTGCCTATGGCCCGCACCGCGATGATCTAGAAGTCGCAATCGACGGACATCCGGTGCAAGAAGCCGCATCACGCGGCGAAACGCGAACATTGGTGCTTGCGCTCAAAATCCTGGAGCTGCAACTACTTGAACAGGCACGCGGCGAAAAGCCTCTGCTTCTTCTGGACGATGTATTTAGTGAACTCGATGGCAAACGTCGTCAGGCACTCACGCAATATGTGAACACCTATCAAACCTTTATCACAACAACCGACGCAGATTTAGTTCTACACCACTTTTCGGAAAAGAACACAGTTATTCCTATATCGCGCTAACTATTGTTCGAATGTTTGATCACCCTGCTGATAAATAATTTCTAGCTTCGAGGGGTCATAGCCATGGCGCTGAATCCAGTCCAGTGCCTGCTGCTTGCCAGCGTCTGAGTAATACGTGATGTAAATCGCGACCGCGTTCGTATCGTTAGGACTTTTTTGCGAAGCACCGTAGTCGATGCGATAGTATTGGTCGATCCAGGGCAAATCATTGAGGAAGGTGATTTTTTGCTGCGCTTGGTTGTACATTTGCTGCGTCTGCGCGCCGGAAATGCCGCTAATCTTGTGGTCTTGATTGGGGTGGAGGCTCAGGTAACTGCGGCCTTCATCGTCAGCCGGCGAGAGGTACAACTGGACGGTCTTTTTCTCGTTAACTTTGATGCTAAATGTGCTAGTTTTTGAAACGAAATGCGCAAACGATGCCTTGAGTGTGTGGTTGCCTGCCTTCACATGGTAAGTGCCATTAGGATTTACTTTTTTGCCGTCCATGAGCATGGTCATGGCGTCCGGGGCTGAGTACAAAGTAACGGTCCCTGTGTTTTTGTTGCGAGTACTGCTGTATGCCACCAGGGCGATAAATCCAGCAATGATTAGGATTGCGAGAATGATGGCAATAAACGTGGTGCGCCGTGATTGCATAGGACCTCCTATTGTGCTCCCGATGAATTAATTGAATTTTCGGTGCTGTTCGAGCTGACGTTGGAGGTGCCGCCGTTAACCAGTCGTACGCCAGTGAACCCGTCGGCATAGAAGTTGTCGGCTTCGGGAACGTGGTCGTGCCATGAGGCCGCGGCGGCGGTATATGTTTTGCTGTCGCTTCCCGTGTATTTGCCGGTGTAAATGTAAGTGTGGGTGTCGCTAATAAGGATATCGCCAGCCTGCAATTGTGCGGTGCTTGTTATGGTGCCGAGAATTTTGTATTTGCTCGGTTGACTCCGTACGTAGCTTAGCTGCTCGGTGGTGGTGCGCGTCCAATATTTAGGGTCAGCCCCACTCGAGCGCATGACGGTGGCGACGAATACCCCACAGTCGCTAAAGGCGTCATCATCACTCTCTTTTAGACCTTCATACTGTGGCATGGTGGTTTGGTAGGCCTTGGTGGCGTCTGCCTGGTTTTTGCCATGGCCTTGGTTGGGCCAGGCCAGGCCTAGTGCGGTCTTAGCAATATTACCACTTACGATACCTCCGCTCGCGCCGGCACAGTCGCTGTTGATGGATATTGCCGGGGTGGTTGAGCCTGTCGACGATGTGCTGCCCGAATCGCTGCCACTGATGGTTGGTGATATGGTGCTGGGATAGTTCGGGTGATCACCTTTGGTGAAGTTAGAGGACACGTTCGCATATACGTTCGTTACGTAGTTATATGTTTCCTGCCCTACGCCTAAATCAGCAAGCGTGCTCGATTCCGGCATGCTATCTGCCCAACCAGGGCCACCATTGTAAGCGGCGGCGAAATACAAGAGTGTGTTGCGTTTCATGGGTTGATTGCGATCGCCTAGTGGCGTGCTGGCTTTTGCACCCATGCTAGCGATCATGTCAGCTGCCGAGTAGGCGGCATCCCACATGTTGTTCACATCGGTTTTACCATCGCCGCTGCCATCAGTACGGTGACCGTTCCAGGTGCCGATGAGGAATTGGAACGGACCCTGCGCGCCCGCTGGTGAACCCGACCAACTTGTGTCTTGGCTTTTTTCGGCAACCGTGTTTGCACCGGGTTTGCTGGTGTCGTAGGGGAATGGCTTCCACACGTTGCCATTTTCGGTAAGGAATAGTGCGGCAAGCAGTGCGACGCTCGTGTTCTTGGCGGAGGCAGCATGTTCAAGTACATCGCGGTATTGTGCCGGCACGTTATCTGGGAGCGTAACGGTAACGTTCCCAACCGACGTCGCATCAGAGCATGTGTCTGGCTGCCAGTGTTCCCACGGTCCAAGTAATGCAGCCCGTGTCTGATCCGGCAATGTGTTCGGCGGCTGATCGAGCGGATTAGTCGCGGCAAGCGCTGGAGTACTGGTCCATATGAGCAATAGCGCGAGTAGCCCTGATCCCGCGATGCGCGCACTTTGCCATATAAGTCGACTACCCTTTTTCATTAACTTCCACCCCCGGATCCGTAGCCGAACCAGGCTGCACCACTTACGGCTGACGCCTGCAGCAACATACAGCCATTCGTGCCGGAGCCACTCGCAGTATTCATCCCTTCACCGGTGCTTGGGTCGGTAGTGGTCTGGGCGTTCCAATCTTTAAAGTTATCTTTTACTTGTTGATCACAATTGTGTTCTTGCCAATAGGTGGTGGGGTCTTCGGTGAAGACAGGGTCGGTAGCTGGAAATCCGTAGGTAGGGCCAAACGGCTTGCCAGGCAGCATGACCGGTACCGTTGCCGCCCCTGCTTTGTGCGGTGCGACAATGGTAGCGAAACTGTGGGTGAGCTTGCCGAACGGATCGCTGACGATACTTGCGACCACACTTCGCGCGGCACCGCCTACACTCGTTGGCATAGCCAGTGCAAGTTGCGAAACAAGCGAGTGCTCATCATTTTTGTCAAAGATACGCGCATACAGCGGCTTGGCGTCAAAATTTTGCTGGTCTTGTTCTTGTTGATCAGTAACGATTGCAGCGGCTTGTTTGTCACTTAAGACTTCACCACCGAGGCTGTGATGGGTAAAGTCATTGGATTCAATATAACTGCCCTCGATCAATGTATCTGAAGTTGCTCCTCCACTCATATCCGGAGATACGGGGGATGGCAGGAGGCTAATAAGACTCTGGAAAACACCCTGGCTGGCTTTGGCTACGAGGCCATTCAGATCATTTACGCCTGGTATAATCCCCACAATTTTACCGAGCAGGTCATTGACTGGTCCCATAACGTCGTTGTCGATGCGGCTGATGAAGCCTGCTAGGGCGTTAACGACCGGCGCAAGAGGCTCATTATTCCATGTGTTGGAAAGCGAGGTAAGCGTGTCGCCGTCCCAGTTCACATCGTTTTCGGGGCACACTAATGTACCGGTGTGTACAGGCTGACCACTTTGGCACCTGTACGCGGTATTGTTGCTGTTGTCTAATGCGTAAGCTTTGCTGGCATCGCCATTGACGAATCCGGTAGTCGTTGGTGAATTAACGCCGTTATCGAACATGTAGTTATACAATGGCGTCGCTTCGGCGGTAGCGCCGGAGCCGTCATCTTTCGCATTTGGCCCAAGCGACGACACAAACGACCCGAGCACGGTCGCATCCACGTTGTGTGTGTCTGGCCCGCTGCTCTTCTGTTCGTCGGCCATAGTGCGATACATTTCGTAGAGTGCAACGGCGGCGGTCGAATTGGCGAGATATACGATGCGGCGCAGAGTCATATCGCCCTTATGGACGAAGTTGACCACCTTAGCGGCCGCAATAGTCCACCCGACAGGGTTTGATATTTTAGTAATGGCGTTTTCCGAAACCTCAATACCGGCAGTAGCTGCTAATTTCTCAAGGATTTTTTGTCCAATGTACTTCGAAATACTACCAAGCTGGCGATACTTCTCCACCTCTTTTATAAGGTCGCTGAGGGTGTCGGCTCCATACTTGGCGGCGTAGTCGGCCAAGTTCGAACGCATATCACGTTCAAACTGACTGGTGCGCTCACCATTTGTGGGGTCGTCGCTATTGCTTGCGTCGCTTGGATCTGTTTTATTTGGATCGCAACCACTGGCTACTAAACATTGCAGAGCTATTGCCAGGGTGTCGCTGCGCGGTTGAACAACGCGGCGGATAAGGAAGGCCTTTGCGGCCAACTTTTTATTGGCGATCGAATCAAGGATCTTATTCTGGAGCTGCTGGAGTTTACACGCGGTAATGCATTGCACGACGCCGTACTTGGCGCGTAACAGTTTTGAATCGAGGAAGTAAAACTTAGCCCTGGTGTAGAGCGTTTCTTTTTCGAGGGCGTCGCTGAGTGCTCGTCCTGCATCGGTTCGACTTACGGCCGGTAGGTCGAACACGCTCGTTTTTCCGTCTACAACATCTTGAATATCAATACCATTGGAGGGCAGTCCGGGTGCGGCCATATAAATTCGCCCGTTGCTGTCTTTCCCGAATACGATATTATACTTTTCGGCGAGCCGTCCCTCGACATTGCCTTGGCGCCACTTGTCTTTTGCCCGGGAAATAGGGTCGGTACCGCTGATGGGTGCCACGCAACTTTTTTCGACGCGTGTAGTCGGGCAACTTTTGCCAAGCGCCTTCGAAACGTTTTTACTGAGATAGTTATCGAACATATTCTGTACTTCACGTTGGGTGGCATCTTCGGCAAAGACGTCCGTCCGCTTCTCTACCGCTGTTACCTCGGTAACGAGTTTATTCGGAATACTCAGAATGGCCGTAGTTCCCATTGTTAAGACGAGCCCGACAAGGATAGTGCCGATAGCACCTTTATTACGAGCATCTTTGTCGCTAATAAGCAGCTTTAATCCATTGATAAGTGCATTGCCGCCAGCACCCGCTGCCCCAGCTGCGGCCGTCGCTGGATTGTACAAACCGCCGCCAAGGCCCGACTCAGCTCCAGCGGCAGCGCGTCCGAGGGCGTCGCTGAGCGATGGGCCGTTTGGGTTAGACTCGGCATTGTGGAGTTGGCCAGGCGTGACGGCGCTATTTGCTCCGAGCACATCATCAATATTGCTAAGCGCGTCACCAGCCCGCTGACTAGCATTGCGCGCACTCGAACCGCCGGGTACGAGCGGCTCGTTGTATTGACTCTCGTCGTCGTTTGACCTTGAGCCTCGTTGCGGCCGGTAAAATGATTGGCTTGGCATCGCCTGTTATATTCCTTACATCCCCGGGTATAGTTGATTAGAAAGGTCGATTGTTCCCTGCACCTGATCCATACTGCCCTGCTGGACTTGTTGTACCTGCTGCGGGTTGGTGGTAATCAGGCTGGTCTCAGTCGGGCTGGCAACAACTTGAATATGAACATGGTTTTGGCCGGCAAAGAAGAGTCCCTGCCCAACCGGGAATTGGCTAAGGCGTTTGCGTTCCTCGCTAGTCAGCTTGAAGACATCAGCCAACACGTCAACGGCTGACGGCGACTGTTTGAGCAAGAACTGCATTGAGGCGTTTGCCACAATCGCGCGTCCCATGCGTGAACCCATGAAGTCTTCGACGTCCTGGGTAATCGTGGTGATGCCGAGGTTGTATTTGCGGGCGCGCTTGGCGAGGCTGAATAGGAAGTTGGCAGAATCTTCATATTTCATGAGCTGCCAAGCTTCGTCTACGACTAGAATGCGTCGCTTTTGATCTGATTTCGTCTTGTTCCATATATAGTTCAACACAATATACATGGCGACCGGGCGAAGCTCGTCCTCGAGGTCGCGGATGTTGAAGACGACGAGCGGGTTGTTGATGTCGATGTTTGATTGCTGTGAGAAAATGCCCGCAAACGTCCCGGTGGTATATTTGCGCAGGCGCTGCGAGAGTTGTGGGCCGGTGCCGCCCATGTGCAACAGCGTGTCATACAGATCACTGATAGTTGGCGGCAGGCCGGTATGCGTGAGTGGATCGTTGGTGATACCCGCTTTGGCGTACGTTTCGATTAATGCGGCGTCGAGGTCTGATTCTTCGACAGGGGTCAAGGCTGGAGCAACCATTTGATTGCCGCCAACCATTTGCGCTTGCGCACCGCCCATCATCAAGCGAAGCAATCCGTGCAAGGTGATGAGGTTGGAACGGAGGGCGTTGTCGGCTTCTTCGGTATCAACAACTTGTGGCAAATCAAAGGGGTTAATACGCGTTGTCGAGCTGAGGCTCAAACGAACATAGGCGCCACCGACGGCATCGCTCATGCGCTCGTACTCGTTTTCTGGGTCGATAATAAAAATTTCGGTTCCCATCATCAAGCTACGCAGGGCTTCGAGTTTTACGGTAAACGATTTACCAGCACCAGATTTCGCAAATACCACCGAGTTGCCGTTCTCGAGGCTGAACCGATCAAAAATAACCAAGCCGGAGTTGTGCATGTTGATACCGTATAGAATACCGTTGTCTTGGCTAAGATCTGCTGAAGTAAATGGGAAACTTGTGCTGATTGCGCCGGTCGACATGTTGCGGCGAATCTGTAATTGATCTGTGAATTGCGGCACAGTGCTATTCAGCCCCTGCTCTTGTTGCGAGGTCGCGGCTTTTGAGTAGACGAGCTGCTGGCCGAGCATCGATTCGACCTTGTGCGAAACGAACTCAAGTTCTTCCAGACTGTTAGCGTAAATCGTAAAGTACAAGCCAAAGCGGAAGAAGCGCTCTTCACCGACCTGTAGTTTGTCGCGCATTTCTTCGGCGTCGAGAATAGCGGCCTGTTTTTGCGGGTCGCGAACGCGGCCTTTTTCGCTGTCGATCTGAATACCAGCCTCGAGCTGCGTTACCTTCTTGCGCAGGTTGTCGAGCACCAATTGACTTTCTACCGGGTAAATAAACATCGACAGGTCGATCACCTCGTCGAGGTTGACCATGGTGCTAAGCCAGCCAGTATACAATTGGCGCGGATATCCGTACACGTAGTAGGTGCGCGCAAGCCGGGTTCCAAGCCGAAACATACTGCTCTGAAATTCGATGGAGCTCGGTGCAATAAAGTCACGCAACGCTGTAATACCGCGCTGAAATGCGGTATCTACTTCTTGGCGCTCGCGCTGCTGTTGAGCCTGTGCGATCGCAAGCGGATCGGTTACCTTTTTGTTTCGAGCCATTATTGAAGCTCCCTTTGTAAGTGCGCCTGTGGCGCAGCGCCATGGCCTTTGGTAATAATATCAGCATTTAGGTCGTTGAAGTTCTTGAGTTGCTGACGGGTTGCGGTGTCGGGGTTGTACGTATCGTAGTACAACTCAATGAGTTCTTGCGTGTCGAGCGGCAATCCCTGGATGTTGCTTTGCAAAAGTCCGGTCAGTACTGCTTGCACGCGGTTGCGCAGTTCGGATTTCGCTTTCTCGAGGTCTGCCTCATTGATAACCACGTGGTTCTCGCGGCTGCTGAACATATTAAGTAAGCCGCTAAAGAAGTTCTTGCTGTTCGTGAGGGCTTTTTGGACTTCTTCGTGTGGGAAATACGGAATGACGATGTAGAACTTCTTGTCCATGATGTTCGTCTGCTGACTCAACTGCGCCATGTAGTCGATATAATCCTCCATGAGAAGCGCCAACAACATATTGTCATGTTCGGAGCGAATCTTATCGAGTTTTTCGATGTATGGCTGCAAGTCGACCTTTTGCGAACGGATGAAAATCTGAATCGGGAAATAAAGCGAGTTCAAAAAACCTTGGTAACTAAATTCGACCGCCTCTTGTTCTTGCTGGCTCATGAGGTCGAAGTTGATTGATTTTACCATTACTACAGAGCGGAATGAGCCATCGTTCATAATCACAATACCATCGCGAATCTCAGCGATTTGCAATGTGTTTTGCGTGCTGTTGGGATTCACTGCCGGTTTGGTTGTAGGCGCATCGGTTCGTTGTGCGTGCGGGCTAGGCTGTTCCGATACAACAGCACGGGTTTGTTGCGCCGCAGCTACCTCTGGTGGGATAGGTTGTTGTGGGAGCGACTGAGCTGGTAAAGGCGCAACTGTCGGCTGTGGCGGTAGTTGCGAAGGCTGCACAGGTGCCTGTGCAGGACCTGGTGTGGGCATGGGCTGAAACGCCTGCTGTATTTGTGATTGTATGGCGGCTTGCGAAGGCGCAGCTGCGGGTATGTTTATAGTGCCCTCACCTGCTTGAGGAGTATATGCGGCGTATCCCGTAGGAGCTGGCTGCGCATATGGAGCTGAAGCAGGCGCAGCAGCGTTTTGGTATGGGGGTACGGCATTTGGAATTGGTTGTGGTTGATCGTACGAAGAAGGGTCCATAAATATTTGCTATCCCACCATAGATATTGATCTCATTAGTGCAACGAAATAACAACTTCGTCATCTGGCGAATCAGGGCGTTGCTTATGGGCCTCACGCGCCAGGGTCGCCACGTTGAGATCGTTGTTCCTTGCAAGTTGTAGTATACCAGCGTCAGCCGGCTGTGTCACCTTTGGCTGATCAGTTTTTGGTGCTTGTTGCGGCACCACAGCTGGCTGTGCTGGTACGACGTAGTGTTGTGGTGGCTGCGGCTGCGCGGAAAGCGGTTGAATAGTGCGCAAATGCGCATATGAAGCTTGCTGAGCCTGATCTTGGGCGTCGAGCTGGTGCACAAGCGCTTCTTCGTCTGCTGTCGGCGTAGTGCTCTGTACTTGGGGCTTACCGCCACCCGGCGTCACTAGTTGCGCATTGAAGGTTACGGTATCTGTTGGCACCGCATTGTTGCTCGCTGCGGCAGGCTGCTGCATAAACCAATAATCATTGGCCGGTTGAGCGGTAGTGGCTGCTGCTTGAGTAGGCGCGGGCTGCACGGGACTTGGGGCAGGAGCATTCCGGTGGAGACGATCAAGAATTTGTTGACGATGTGCTTTCGTCGAGGCGGCAATCATTGTATCGAATTGTTGGGCGACCGGATTATTTTGCTCGTCTAGAATATCGTCCGAGGCTTGAATATCTATGGCCGGCACATCGCGCGGCAGCGTACTGACGTTAATCAAGCGATCCGAGTCCGGTTCACTCATAATAAGCGCCGGCTGGCCATACATATTTACGTTTACATTTTTAATGGCCCATCCGCGACTGTCAATGGTCTCGGCCAATGCTCGCAATCGACTGTTCACCTCTGTTTGTGATAGCCCATTGCTGTAGTTAACGACGACTTTCTTGGGGACTGTAATGGTAACCAATTCCTTGGCTCCGCTTTGGTCCCAGATCCGGCGTCGCGGCTTAACAAGGTAGCGGATCTTCGCTAATGCCCAAATCTCCGTCGGCTGATCGCGTCCCCATGGCCATGCAAAGAACGCCGAGGCGAGTCCTACCGGCACAAAGAATATGGCCAAAAACCAGGCGTGTTTGCTTACGACCAAAAAGGTCAAGTAGCCACAGATCGCCGTAACACCGGCATAGATAAACTGGCGGAGGGTTAACGGCCCAATCAGCTTATCTTCTGCCTCGATGTCCTGGATGACCTTATATGTTGCCATAGACGCTCCTGCTCACTATCTATTATAAGGTACGATCGCCTGCGATGCCTTGACCATAGACTTTGTTGTTGCTTATCAGCATACGGGTACCGCCGTTATTCAGATCAGGTGCGGTCATGGTAAATGCGCGGGTGTTAACAGCTGCCTCGATAAGCGGCTTGGCGGCCGGTGTCGTACCTGAAGCCACGGTTGCGCCTTGTGGAATGCCGCCCTCTTCACCCATGTTTGGCCGTGTTTGGCCCAACTGCGATGAAGCGGCGTCGAAGATCTCGTACGTACGGATAAGATCTTCGGAATCTTGGCGCTTGAGGTCATCCGCGGACTTTCCTGTATGCTTGGCCTGATCTTGGTAGAAGGAATCACCGCCCTGTAGATTTCGCTCAAGCTGCGCTTGCCATTTTTGCATAACGCGGAAGTCGCGATCGCGATCGCCGGCAAGCATGTATGACTGGCGAGTGCGGTGCATGTCGCTTGCCATAGAACGGTATGCACCTTGGTCGTTGGTTACATCTGCGAAACTTACATCCGATGTCTTACCGCCAGCGCCCTTAACCACCGATGGTTTACTGTACCATTCCGATGCGAATGGTCCCTTGTGCGGATATGTAGAGGTTGGCCATACGGCATTTATGTCAGCCTGACTCCAGTTGTTGTCAACTGCATTTTTGGTGAATGCGTAGCGGAATGCGTTGCGATCTTCGTCGGATTGAATCTTTTTGATCGTGTGGTTAAATGCCTGACCGTATTCTTGCAGCGTGGTACCGTACTTCGACTTGCCTTCAGAGTACTCGCCAGCGGTAATCGATTTACCTTTCGAGTTGAAGAACATAGTGCTGCCGGAGTTGTTAGTACGGCCCTTGAAGTCGGATTGACCCGGTGTAAGCGCATATCCGCCACCGGCAAATATCAATGAATCGTCACCAGTTGCAGAAAGCATTTCCTGCCGCTCGTGTGCTTCCTTGTTGTAGCGTGACATACGTTCATCTACATTACCGCCTAGGCGAGCAGCGAAGCGGCTGCGGAACCGTGCTACCCTGCCGGGCTGGGTGACGCCAATAAAGTTACCATCTTTATCGTATTGCGCCGTAGCGCCGCGTCCAGCCTGAATGGCGTTATGCTGTCCGCGTGTCGCGGCTGCGATAAGGTTACGCTTCGTACGATTGCGCAAGCTGAGCGGATCACGCGCATCACCTTTAATACCCTCAGAGATTTGCTTACCGCGATTCTGTAATAGATCATGGGCACGCCCAACAAGGCCTCCGGCAATACGGAAAGCAAATGGGATCAGCGCCAGTGGCAAGAACTGCACCACAAACGCAACCACCCCAGCCACAACGTTAGTCACCAAACTTGCAGCCCCTGCTGCAGTTGTGCCCGATGTACTCGTAACCGACGCCAGGAGTGGCTTGTTGCCTAAATTGTTTGCTTGCTGGATCATAACGGTCATCACGTCGGCGATTGCAAATACGACCATAATAAGTGGATACACGAGCAGCGATTTGAACAGCCATTCCCACCATTGCCGGAAATATTTTTCGGTATTCGGAAATACGTATAGCGCAAACGCAACAGGACTCACCAGAATGAGGAATAGGATAAGTCCCTGCCGCAGGATGATAGTAATAAACGCACCGATCAACGACAGTAATGCGGGCAGCACCACAAAAAGTCCAATATATGCCGCAGCCTGCGAAACGACGCCAGTAAATAAAATACCCGTAAGGAACGTACCAATACCCAAAGCGGCTGCGCCACCAACCAAACCAACCGCCTGAATACCATTCGGCGTAAAGGTAAACTGGGCACTATCTTTGACGGGCGCAATAATTAACTGACCAATGCCGGCCCCAACAATATTCGATAAGTCAACGGCGAACGCAACGATATAGATAGATACATTAATAAGAATCGCACATAGGAGTATTCTCGGTAGCATCTTTTTCACCGTGTAGGCGTCAAAGAACCCAGCGCCCACTGATTGTCCAATCACGAGCACAAGCAGTGCAATAACGAGTAAAATATCACCGTAGATACGGAAGTTCGACCATATCTTAAACTCACCGGTATTCGGATCGATGCTCACTGGATTAACCGCGAGTAGCGGCTGAATCAGGTTGTCGAGTAGCCAATCGGACAGACCGGCGAGGCTGTTAAAAATAGGGCAAATAATCCAAGTAAGCGGATCTTTGCTGGAGTTTTCACAGGTTGGCGATTGCTGATTGGCAAGTGCATTGTTTGCGAGCTGGTTCGCTTGTGCGTCGTTCGGTACCAGCGTTACCTTAAGTGGTTGTGATGCGTCAAAGCTAAACGTCTTACATAAATTAATCGAATTTGCACATATTTTGTAATCACCGGCCGGAATGCCTGTAAAGTCGGCCCCCCCGACGGTGATATCATTTTGATTTTGCGTACCCGAGCCGCCAGCTTGTTGTTGTGCTGTGCTCGCAGACTTCTTAAATTCTTGAGTGCTCGCAGTGCCAATCAATGTCCCGTCGGATTTATAAAGCGTTAGTGGAATTGGAGCAATGTCGACGTCCTGATCGACGGGCGAAAGATACTTGAGTTCTACCTGACCATGAATCGTCTCATTGCTGTATAGGGTCCCCATCTGGAACGATAGTGCAATACCCTTAATCTTGGTCTGATCAATGCAGCCACCGAACTGACTTGCACAGAAATGATAGGTGCCAGCGTCAAGTTGTGTGGTGCCAGTGAACGTGACTGCATTCCCTGTCTCGCCTGGATCAGCCGTAACTACAGTGTCACGGTTTGCAGTAACATTTGCTACTGATTTGCCATTCTGGGTTATGGCAATAGTAACTGTTTGCGCGGTCACGTCGCTCGCCTTTTGCGCCGCGTTCACTGTAATCGTTACCAGGCGTTGCGCGGCTGTTTCTGTGGTGCCACTACCCGGGCGGCCGCCCTGTATAGTTACCTGTTGATTGTTATACGAGGATGACTCGCTTGTTGTACAGTTTCGTACAGACCCACCTACAGACGTCGACGGAGCAACACTTAATTGTCCTTTTGTTCCGTCAGAGTTTACCTCTAACGTAACAAGAGCATCACAGTTATATTGCTTAATTCGAAAACTACCATGAAAACCATAGTTGTCAGTTCCTGATTTAAGATCGGCACTTAGCGCTAAGCCGCCGCCTGTTACATGAATGGTACTATTGTTGCTCCATGTATACGTTTCGCCTGCGGCGAATGCATGCGGCACGGCACTAATAAATGTTGCCGAGAACACGCTAACTAAAAAAATGGCCAGCGATGCTATCCATCGAACTTTTTGCGAAAAGAGATTGGTGATTTTCATGTGCTTCATGCGTTGCCGATCTCGTCGACTTCCCATTTGTTATTTTCATATACCATTATGACATACTGTTTATACGATCTACCGCCGTTACTGGCATTAAACGCGTAAACGATTCTCTGTGGATCTGCCGTCTTGCCATATGTCGGCACAGGATTGCTCACCGGTGTTTTACTTACAAACGTCGCTTTACCTTTGTAGTTCTTGTAGGAAAGTGTTACGAACGTCTGCCATGAAGTTTTGTCGAAGCTTTTCTTCATGCGGTTCGAAAACATATTGTAGCTGCTAGCAGCGTCGTCGGAAGTTATATATTTTACGAATGTGTTCGCAGCTAGCCGTTCTGGTGTGTGTGATTTATTGTAAATGCTTACAAAAATCATGCCGCCCACAAAAACAACAGCAAGAATACCTGCAATCATTAGAAGTGCGCGCGTGCGTATCCTACCACCCTCAGCCAAAAACATCCGTTTTTCCATGCATTGTTCCTATGTGCTCTATAATAGCAAATGTATCCCCTGCGTGAATAGTACAACATACAAAAAAATGCATCACTGTGCTACCTGTTGCGAAAATGTCCCGAGATGCGTATATTACAAATAAAGACGCTGTAATTATGCAAAAATATACAATACTCGCAAAAAGAATACGTACAAGCCTAAACGCGGTAGTTATCGGAGTGTTCTTGGCGCTAACCGGTATGGCGCTGGTGTCGACCATAGCTCCGAGCTCCGTTTCGGCTGCCGACACCGTTAAATTTAGTAGTGGCAAGGGGCAATACTGGTGTGGCAGCGGTAAAAATGCCGTAAATATAAGTATCAATATTGGCTGTAAGGGGCAGAGCTGCCAGAGTCGCAACACCGATGGTTGTAGTGCGATTATCGATGCAGCCTTTGCGATTATTCGATTCCTGTCGGCTGGTGTTGGCCTCGTTGTGGTAGCGTCCATCGTGTGGGCTGGCATTCAGTACACGACGTCGCGTGGCGATCCAGGTGCTACGGCGCAAGCCATAGAGCGCATTCGCAATACACTCATCGCCCTTCTTATATATGTATTCTCGTACGCAATCCTTAACTATTTGATACCGAAAGGATTCTTCGTACAATGATCAGTATGATGCTTTCACATTTTGGAGCAGTGTGTCCTGGCGGTGATTTCTTGGGTTTCCCTAAGTGGTACAAATACCTGCAAGGTGCGAACGTTCCACTAAGTACCGGGGCTGCAAACAATGGCACAGTATGTGTGCCTCAGGTTACTTCTTTGAGTGACGTATGGCTTATCGTTGCTGCGATTATTGAACTGCTTCTGCGCATTGGCGCACTTGCAGCGGTTGCATTTGTCATCTATGGCGGCGTGCAATATTTAATTAGTCAAGGTGATCCAGCCAAGACAGCCCAAGCGCGTACTACGATTATAAATGCCATTGTTGGCCTCGTCATTGCGGTCGTTGCGGCTGCCGTTGTCTCATTCCTTGCAGGGAGCTTTGCATGATCCAGACACTCCTCATCAATGCGCACCTCTTTGCTGCCGGATCGGCGGTTGCGAATTGCCCCGAGGGTGATACCTCTTGTGACACCGGCTTACCGCTGTCGACTGCCGGATCGGGTAGTATACACACGGCTTTGCAGATTACATTCGGCGTGTTGGCGGTCGTTGCAGTTGTGGTTATTGTCCTTGCAGGTTTCCGCCTTGTCATTACCCAGGGTGACTCGCAGGCTGTTGCCAAGGCGCGCCAAACGATTATTTATGCGGTCGTTGGCCTGATGATTGCGCTGAGCGCAGAATTAATCGTATCATTCGTATTAAACAGGTTTTAAGCTATGAAAAAGAAACTATGTGCATTCCTGATAGCCCTTGGCCTCCTTATGCCGGTCGCGGTAACGAGCGGTTCGGCGCTTGCTGCTACCGCATTCGGCGCTTGTGATGGCAACGCCGGCAGTACCGATGTATGCAAAGACGTGAAGTCGCAAGCTTCAAGCAATACGAATCCGCTCATTGATACCCTCAAGATCGCGATCAATATTTTTTCGATCGTTATTGGTGTGACGGCTGTCATTGTGCTCGTTATCAGCGGATTCCGTATGGTGGTGTCGCTCGGTGATCCAAGTGGCTTTCAACGTGGTCGCGATGGCGTCGTGTATGCCTGTATCGGTTTGGCGGTGACAGCTATGGCGCAACTTATTGTCGCGTTTGTCTTAAATAAATTATAAGAAGAGGTCTATGATGATACGCAAAAGAATAGCAATAATGGGAACGTGCCTCGCCTTGGCACTTTCAATTATTGGGTTAGGCGCGCCGGCATATGTTGCCGCTATGCCAAACACAACCGTAGTGGCCGACTCGTCATTCAAGCAAGATGCCTGTAACGGGTTGAGCTCTATTAGCAGCGCGGACAGCTGTGGTAACGCAAGCACCACCTCCACCTTTAATATCATCAAGAATGTTATTAATTTGTTGAGTATGCTGGTGGGCGTTGTCGCCGTGATTATGTTTATCGTTGGGGGTTTCAGGTACATCACATCGGCCGGCGACTCAAGCAAGGTCTCGAGTGCTAAGAACACACTCGTATACGCTATTATTGGCTTGGTGGTAGTTGCTCTGGCGCAGGCAATCGTTCTCTTTGTGCTGAATAAGGTGGCAAAGTAGGCTTGAGCAGTCAATAATATTGAAATGCACTCCCCTGTTGTGATATAAAGTAAACAAAACGGTTAAGAAAGGAAATACATAAATGTTTAGTAAATTGCGTAAGTCACTCGCCACCATCGCTGCAGGGTTAATCCTTGTCGCGGTGCCTGTTGCCGTACCAATAAGTGCTTCTGCGGCTACAGTAGATATTGCTAAGAACCTCGGTTGTGGTGCAAACCTGAGCACCGACCAAACGAGTTGTACGACCACGAGTGGTACCAACCGTATTCAAAGTATCGTCACTGATGTCGTGAACATTTTCTCGGTCATCGTAGGTATCGTATCGGTGATCATGATCATCTGGGGTGGTTTCAAATACATCACCTCTGGTGGTGACTCGGGCAACATTAGTGCTGCCAAGAACACCATCGTGTACGCCCTTATCGGCCTTGTAGTGGTCGCGTTGGCGCAATTCATTGTGCAGTTCGTCCTCAATAAGGTTACGAACGCGAGCTAGATACTTCCTAGCATAAACTTTTGACCACCGCTTCGGCGGTGGTTTTATTTGGTCCGTCCAAGAGCCTAACGGGTGACATGCCCTGGGGCATCCCCACGGCGCGCAACGCAGTGAGCACCGAAGGGGAGACGGGCATGGCAGGACGCCTCGTGAGATCGACCGCGACCCATCCCTTATCGATCGTCTATACTAAAAACCACCGCCGAAGCGGTGGTTTTTCTCTGCTCGCAAGCTTTGGTCTAGAGGACTTGAATTTTCTTTACCGTCTCTTGCTTTACCTTTGCAAAGCTGATGGTCAGTACGCCGTCCTTTAGAACTGCTTCAATCTCATCTTCCTTCACAGGTACAGGTAGCGCGATGCTACGTGAGAACTCTCCCCAATAACATTCTTGGACGAAGTAGTTCTCGACATTGTCTTCGTTGCCCGCAGAAAGGGTACCACGAATGCTCAGAATGTTGTCAGAAATACTAACATCAAGATCATTCTTGTTAACGCCTGCCGTGCGCGCTTTGACGACTAGTTTCTCCTTCGTCTCGTATACGTCAACGGCGAGTTGGCCTGTTACATCTTCCTGTTCATCCCACTCATCTTGTGCTGCTGTTGGTTGAGCGGTAGCGCCGGGATCGGCAGCTGGAGCCGCGACATCGTCGTCGCCCAAGAAGGCGGCGGCTAGTTCATCCTCTTCCATTAGCAGGTCGTCGTCGCGATTGCGTCGCGCCATAGTTGTTACCCTCCGTTATATATTCAAAAAGCTTGCGTTTTTGTGTTATTAGCAGTATAGCTTAGGTAAACAACACCTTGCAACCCGAATAACTTTATTTACAACACAATAAACACAACAATGAATATCACCGAATACCTTATACGTAGTATCGCGCCGCATACGTGCGCCGGTTGCGGTCAAGAGGGGCATCTTCTCTGCCCGACATGCGCACGAAACCTACCTGTCATACCAAAACGTTGTTATGCTTGCCATAAACCGCAAGCGGATTGGCAGCCCTGTCGTGCGTGTAGCACGGCACTCGACAGTGTGCGGGTATGCACGAACTATGACGGGGTAGCGAAGCAAGTGATCGCAGGGCTCAAGTTTGCGCGAGCTCAGGCAGCGGCTGCCGACATAGCGATGCAGATGGCGCACTTGCACGCCGATATGGCGCCGACAGTAATTACCCATTTGCCTACGGCCTCAAGGAGAATTCGACTCCGTGGCTACGACCAGTCAGCGCTTATTGCTCGTTCACTTGCTCAGCAGTTACGAATTCCCTATATTCCCCTCCTTATTCGTATGAGTCAGCACCGTCAAGTCGGAGAATCTCGCGCTGCCCGCCAGGCTGCTGCCCGGAATCTCTTCCGTGCAAAAACGATGCCACTGGTGCGGCGAGCGCATGTGCTCGTGGTTGATGACGTAATAACTACGGGCGCGAGCCTTGAAGCAGCGGCATCTGTACTACGCGCCGCAGGCGCAGCTCGCGTGGATGCAATCACTTTTGCTGCCGCGTAAAATGACTTGGAATCCGAAGAGTGTTCTGCTATAATCACCTCTGTTACGGAAGGGTGTCCGAGCGGTTTAAGGAAACGGTCTTGAAAACCGTCGTGCCGGCAACGGTACCGTGGGTTCGAATCCCACCCCTTCCGCCACGACACAATTCGCGGTACAATATCCCGAGCCAAGGGAAAGAACATGAGAAAGCCACAGGCTGTATCATGAATATGGAGAGGTACCCAAGTGGCTGAAGGGGACGGTTTGCTAAATCGTTAGAGGGGCGCGAGTCCCTGCGAGGGTTCGAATCCCTCTCTCTCCGCCAGACTAGAGCGCCCACGTTTTGTGGGCTTTTTAGTTTGCGATCAGGAGGTACTATGGCCGCTATCGGTAGGATATCCTGATTGGTTAGGCAATACCCTTTGCCCTATAAGTCTCGGCCGTGTACAATATCGCTTATGAATGGGGACAAAAAACCGGCTACAACGCCTGAGGGTCAATGGGACTATAAACAGAACGATGCTGACGATGCGATGCCCGAGCAACAGCCGCCCGCTGCTGTAGATATTCAGTGGACAGCTTCGGAATATATTGCTCACCAGAAAACAGCCATATGGTACCTGTTACTCTTTTTAGCCACCGTAGTTATCGCAGCGCTTGTGTATCTCGTTACGCGCGATAAAATTTCTACGGGCGTTGTCGTACTCGTTGCGATTATATTTGGCGCTGCCGCAGGCCGCAGGCCGCGCACCCTAACGTACGGGCTGAATTTTCAGGGTATAACCATTGGTAATAGGTTTTACCCGTATTCGAATTTTCGATCATTTTCGATTGTTACGGAAGGCGCTTTTTCGAGTATTATGCTCGTGCCGTTGCGCCGCTTTATGCCATCGTTGAGTATTTACTATGCACCCGACGATGAACAGCGGATCGTCGAAGCGCTCGCTGATCGTTTACCTGTCGAACGCGGCAAATACGATCTCGTCGAACGATTTATGCACCGCATCCATTTTTAGCATCACGCAAAATAACAGATATAAATTGCAACTATGTGAGCTATCTTGCACATTTTTTGTGTAAATTTTAACAGCGCAGCCTAATAGCTTCGCTGTATGATGAAAGTGCAATATTAACAAGGGGGGATAGGAATATGAAGAAATATCATATACTCACGCAGCCGGCACCAGTGGATGACGTGAAAGATTGGGACCTGTCCAATATTGCAAGCGAGGAGCTTTTAATGATGAAGGCTCAACGGCTCCAGGCAAGGCGCTGGAGAAAGCTGAAGCGACAGCTCGGCGAAGAATAAACATTATTCCATAAAGGTGCCAAAAGGGCGACCGCATACGTCGCCCTTTACTTTTCATGAAAGATTAACTAACTCTATAAAATTAGGCGATTAAGGCAAAACAACATATCCTTATAAGGCATGAACGCATTACAGAGATTTATTAGTAAGTACCCCACCAAGAAGTTTGAACGTGATCAAGTTATCCTTTGTCAAGACGATCAGCCGGAAACGGTATACGTCATTAAGAAAGGATATGTGAAAGGGTACGATATCAACAATCAAGGGAGCGAACAGCTCGTTTGGTTTGGTTCGTCCGGCGATCTGTTTCCGAGCAGCGCGCTTTTCACCGAAGCGCCAACCTCGCAACTCTTCTATAGTTCTTTTAGTAAGCTCGAAGCCTACTGTGTCGAGCGGCAAGCGCTTGCAGTGCTTCTCGGCGAAGATCAAGAAGCACTGATGGCAATTACGCACAAGATGGCCAGCAGTATGAAGGATTTAGTAACGCGCCTCAATGCGGTGGAGAAGCCGCGCGCCGACGAGAAAATTGTGCACACACTTCTCTTTTTGGCAGATCGCTTTGCAGAGCGGCACAAAGGGAAAATGCGTAAGATCGCCCTACCCTTCACGCAGCAAGACCTGGCAAGTCTGGTAGGACTTACACGCGAAACAGTAGCCAAAGAGCTCAAGCGCCTCAAAGACGAACGCTATATCTACTACAATCGCTGGCGATTTTTGGTTTACCGCGAGCGTCTCGAAGAACTTATTTAGCAGCAAGTGCTTGTTTGATCGCGTCAGCAAAAGCCGGCACGTCGTCAGGCTTCCGGCTTGTAATCAGGCTTCCGTCGATCACTACTTGTTCATCGGACCATTTCCCGCCAGCATTCCGAATATCATCTTGAATGGTAAAGAAGCTCGTGAGGTGACGACCTCTTACACAGTCCGCCGATACGAGCAGCCATGGTGCATGACAAATGGCCGCTACTATCTTTCCGCGCTCTATATACCTACGAATCCACTCCTGGGCCTTCTTGTTCATGCGCAAGTGGTCCGCATTGATTGCACCACCCGGTAACACAAGTGCATCAAACGAATCAGCGTCAGCGTCATCAAGTGACTGATCAACAGCAAATGTGTCGCCTTTGTCGACGTGTTTAAGGCCTTGTACGGTCCCTGACTGGGGCGACACGACCGTTACCGAAGCTCCGGCATCCAAGAACGACTGCTTTGGTCCGGTAAATTCAGCCTGTTCAAAATAGTTGTCGACAAGGAGCGCAATACGTTTACCTACAAGATCCATATGTCCCTCCTTAGTGTGCGTGCGCATGTCCGCCGCGAAAAATAAGACGTACAAAGGCAATCAAAATGATGGCGCCCACAACGCCGATTACAAAGCTGTACACATTAATGCCAGTGATACCTGCACCGCCGAACAAGCGAGCAATAAATCCGCCAAGCAGCGATCCAATAATGCCAATAATAATGTTTGCAATAAGTCCCTGCTGCTTATTCGTATGCATGATAAGAGAGGCAACCCAACCAATAACACCACCCATGATAATCCACGCAATAACGCTCATACTCCCTCCTCTTTATCCTTTTACTATATGGGCATATGCACGTAGAGGCTGTGAGAAAATCCACAAAACGATCCGGTGTGAAATACCTCATAGTAAACAGGCGCGAGCTTTATTACTATAATCTATACCGCTTAACGAAAGGAGCTGCCTATGGCAAGTAGCGCAACGACCGGAAAAGGATGGCACGGCGATCCTGCAGGGCACGCGAAAGCGGGCCAGGAAGGCGGCCGCAAAAGCCCTGGCAATTTCAAGCGGAACCGCGAACGAGCGGTCGCAGCCGGTCGGCTGGGTGGCCAAGCCCGTGCCGCAAAAGCTACGCAGAAGTAGCATTTCCTTACCAATATGTGCTACAACAGCACGGAAACGAGGGCCCCTTCATCCCCGGGGCTCTCGTTTTTGATATACTAGTAGTATGAGTGAATCACTACGTGCAGTTAGCCTGCTCTTCTTGGAGCGAGACGATCAAATTTTACTTGCGATGAAAAAACGGGGTTTCGGTGCTGGACGCTGGAATGGTGTTGGCGGCAAGCCGGAACCCGGCGAAGATATCCGGACGACTGCTGTCCGCGAAACACAAGAAGAAATTGGGGTGACGCCTATCGATTTTACTGAGGTCGGTGAGCTACATTTTTACTTCCCTGAGGAAAAGAAGGACTGGAACCAGCTCGTGCGCGTATTTATGTGCAGCAAATGGGAAGGCGAGCCAACCGAATCCGAAGAAATGGCGCCAGAGTGGTACGAGAAATCACATCTCCCATACGATGAAATGTGGGCTGACGATGAAATGTGGCTCCCTGAAGTGCTCGCCGGCAATTACGTGGAAGCGACCTTTTATTTCGAGGAAAATGAAAATATGGTGAAGCGACACACGCTCACCTCGCGACCGCTCGCCTAACTATATTGCTACCACACAGTAGCGCTCTACGCACAAGCATGCTATAACAAGAGAAAGCTTAGGAGGGTTTACTATGGAAGACTATCAGGTTGCCTCGCGCCGTCGACCGATCATTTATATTGCGAGCGCAGTGGTGCTTAGTATACTTTTACTATTTTTAATTTGGCTGGTTTTCTTTCATCAAAGTAAGCCGTCGAGTACTACAACGTCGCAGTCGTCGTCCACAAAGTCGTCAGCGAGCAGCGATACTTCGTCGAAGTCAGATGCACCGTCTGGTGGCAGCAGCTCATCCACCAGCGACGCGAGCGCATCAAACGACCAGCATACTTCATCGAGCAGCGGCTCATCATCTCAGCTGGCAAACACTGGCCCCGGTAACGTCATAGTGGTGTTCATGGGTACGAGTCTCCTTGGCGCCTTCGCACATCGTTTCGTAGTCCGCCGACGTATTCACGCATCATAGGTGAAATTGACCCGCGCTACGTTATGTCGGTATGAAATAAATCTCATCTCACGCGCGGTTTGCCAATGGCCGTCCGGGCGGTCAAAATCACGATCAAGATGAGCGAGCCCGCTAGTATGCCGCCACTCGTTAGGGCAACCTTGCCATAGCCGCCGTTCGCCGGATTCAAAAACGGATAAGGGTACCAGTGCGCAATCGGTCCGCGGATCAAGCTATATACTAAGTACGCTGCTGGATAGACAAGCCACCATAATGCACGCCTGAAAGTGATTCGGTGCTGTGGGGGATCAATGAGCCAATCAAGCGCGATGACAATCGGAAAGATTTGGTGAACGACGGTATTGACCCATGGTATGGTTGTTTGTACTGTTTCTTGCAAGCCCGAGAGCAACAATGCTGTCACTAAGCCAGTAATGACCAGATACATGGTAGCTGCACCGCGCAGCATGCCGAGCGGCGCCCAGGTGCGGTGTCGTAGCGCGATAGCGGCACTCAATATAAAAATAGCCGCACCAAACACGTTACTTTGAATAGTGAAAAAGCTCATAAAATTCGCGAAGCTGCCCTGGCGCGCCAAGACCGCATGAAGTTGCACGATAACTGCCACGATTGCCAGAGCTGCCATCACCAGCCGATACAGTGCGAATAGTGTCCGTTTCATGTTTCCCTCCCTTGCCTGTATGTAGTATAGCCTACATACCTTCATGATCTCTACAGCCAAACGTGATACAATCCGGGCATGTACCTCACGCACAAAGCAATCTTCTGGAAATGCTGGCTGTGGTCAATTATTGCGGGTATCGTGGTGGCCGCACTATTTTATTTCTTGTCGAGCATTACTAATATTTTTCATGGCTCATATGGCGGCACCATTTTTCTGGATCTTCTCTTGTCGCTGAGCATCCTTGGCAGTTTCTTTGGTGCGGGATTTGTGGGATGGCGTATTGTCGATAAGTACTACCATGCAGGCGTCCGACCGTTTGTACGGCGTTTTGTTCTGTACAGTATTCTTAGTTTTGTGTTGCTCGCCGGCATCATCTATTCGCCGGTATCGTTTTTGGCGATTCTTTGGAGTTTTGTCGCACCACTTTGTGTGCTTGGTGCTATTTCAAAGGCAAAGACACTTGCGTCGCCCAAGGGGTAGATACTATACGGAAGTCTCCACTGATTTGCTAGAGCCTACAGGCGCGCCCGCAAAGCAGCTGCAAGCTTGGTTCTATCTTCGTCGGGCATTGGACTATTGTGATATGTACCAGGTGCTTCAGGCAATGAAATAGGTTTACCCCACGCGGCTGTTTTATTCCTGCCATATATATGGATATGAAAATGAGGCTTTCCACCAGGCAGCAGACCCCAATTGCCGTTCGCCTGTAGGTTAAACCAAGGCGCTAATCCAAGCTCAACCATAATTTTGCAGGCCGTTGCAGCGAGTTCGAATGTCTTACCGGCCAGTTCCGGGTTATCCCACGCTGCTGCTACGTCTTGCTTCGAGATTACAAGTACATGCAAACCTTCTGTGTAGGGTACGTGGGGATTATCAGGAGTAATAATAGAAAACTCGTCATTTTTCCAAAGAGTGAATGTATCCATGGACTAATCATACCAGCAGTCGTGGTATTGAATGCTGGTAAATAAAAAGCCTCAAGCATGTGAAACATATATAACCGGCTGGCGCATTGCTATAAAACATGGCTTAACTATAACAAAAGAGACGTCAATTTTGACGTCTCTTCTTATTGTGTCGATGTGGTACACCCGACAGGATTCGAACCTACGACCTTTGGCTCCGCAAGCCAACGCTCTATCCAGCTGAGCTACGGGTGCATAATGAGTAACAGAGGTAATAATACCACGACTATGCCATTATGGCTAGTCCTATTTCACCACTGAAGCGTAAGGTTAACGCACAACGAGCCAATGGACGGTTGCGCCGCTGCCCGCCGCAGTACCGAAGTTAATTGTAAAACCGGCAGATGTCTGATTCGTTACATAGCACGTGGTATTGTAGTTCGGCGTACAGATAACTGCGTAATTTGTATCTGATTGGGCCGTGGCAAAAGTTATCGCCACCGAGCTTGCACCATTCGTGATTGCCGTTGCTATACCTCGGACATTGTTACTGAGACTTACTGTTGGTCCTGTAAAAGTCGGACTTCCCGCAACATCGACCTTAGCCACTGGGGTAGTGTCGTTCGTTTGTAACTGTAAAAGATCGGCTGTCTGCGCAAATGCACCCTGCACTATCTCGGTGACTGTACCGGTAAAATGGCCATGAACATGGAAGCGCCCCTGCGGTGAGTTCGTACCTACACCAACGTTATCTTGTGTACTGTTGACGGTTATAACATCAAAGAGATTGGTCTCGGGTGTAGTGTAAGCATAGGTAGTTGTACCCGTGTCAACATGAACCGTCAGGCCGATATCTGGTCGCGAGATTTCAATCCAATCGTTGGTGATGTTGTAGTACGGTGTGGGCGCATATGTGTCGGGGTAGGCTGGATCATATGAGAAAAACTTCACGACGTTGGCATTACTGCCGCTTGCGCTGTAGTCCGGTGAGGCGCCAAGACCATACCCATCCAGTGAGAACGCGAGGGCTGTGGCCTCATTCATCTTAAAAAATTTAGTGTTGTCTTCGTCGCTGTAGGCTGAATAGTCTACAAGGCCGACCGCCATCACTTTGACCCCAAGCGAACTACGATAACTGAGGGCGCTATCGGCTCGTGGGCGTGTGTTAAAGAACGATGTATAACCCGCGGCACTACTGTAAGCACTGGTATTGATAAGCCAGCTTTCAAGCAAGTAGGAGTCACGATTGTCCATGGCTGTGGGTGTCCCGCTTGGGTTGTACGTTGCATCGACCGCTGAGCCCATAACGTCATCGGGAGTGAACGCATTTACGAAGGCACTCATGCCCTTGCCGTGGATGTACGAAACCATAGTATTCAGTCGTGAACGCGGGACATGAAAGTCATAGCCTGCCTCGTCCAGCATAATGCCGTCAGCGCCGGTCGTTTGCCATTGATCGGTCATCGTTTGCATCGTTGCAATCGACAGATTGCTCGACGTGACGCCAAGATCGATATACCCAAACACTACCACTTGCGAATTAAGCGCCCGCATCTTTGCAATGATGGATGTGGTAGACGAATTGTACGTATTGCCAGGGTTCTCAAGGCCGTTCCCGAAAACAACGTAGTTGTACTGGGCAAAAACCTGTGCCGCTTTATTGTCATCCCACAGGTTGTTGACGCCTTGCGGCGTACCATAATAGAACAGAAGTTTCGGAGATCGTTGGTATAAGCGGTTCGTAGCTACCGCGTCGGCCTTAGCAATACCTGAAATATGCAGGTTGCCGTTGTCGGCGATTCCTGGTGAGGTGCTCTGCAGACTGACACCGCCGTTCGCGGAAGCGACCCATTTGCCCGTTCCCTGATCGTAGGAGAGTATCTGCTTATCCGTCAGCGCGCCAAGCTGCACGTCACTTAGTTGCGATAGTGCCGTAGGTGCAGCGTCGGCCTTTGCGAGTGATGCCTGTACGGCGGCTGCCAGATCGGCCTTGGGAATGCCTGTGCCAGGCTTGACGTAGTATGCGTTTAGCGTGCCGTCAGATCGGATCTTGAGACTCCCGTCGGCATTGTGCTCGACCTGCAAAAAATCATTGAGGATAGTGCCCCATTGATTATTGTCACTGCCTGGAGTTGGTAACCGACTCATCGAAACCCCTCATATAACCATTATGATAATCGTAGCATAGTATGTAGAATGAAGCACCTTTTACAACACTAGGTGGAAGCTTTGTGCCGCTAGTAAATCATGCGCAATCTGATACAATATGTGCATCTGGAGAGGTGCAAGAGTGGTTGAATTGGACGGTCTCGAAAACCGTTGTGCCCGCAAGGGTACCGAGGGTTCGAATCCCTCCCTCTCCGCCAGACTAGAGCGATCGGCCAACGTTGTCGGTCGTTTTTGTTTGGTCTTGATTCTCGGGTTGGACTGGCGTCGTCGGCATAGTATTCGGATGAGCGAGTGATTCATAGGGGCTTAATAATTTACCCGGCTCTGCCTTGGGCCGTGTTATTCGAAGTACAATCAAGCTCATAATGCCCGCAACAATGAATATAGCTCCGATTGCAACCCACCATGTGCGCAAGTCCTGACCAAGCAACTCAACTATGCGCAGTATCTTTACCTGAATGGGCTGCGTGGCGCTTCCCTGCTTCGTGAGGGCGTCTATAGCTCGTTGCAACACAAAGACACCCACACAGGCCAGAACAACGCTTGTGATGCCGGTCGTGACGAAAGTGACAGAGACTCGACGAATGCCCATGCGCCGCGTAGCACTCAGAAAAATAACTGCCGCGGCAAGGCCGATAATGATAATCGGCAGTACGTACAGCAAGATCAGCGCCCAATGATACAGCTTCGGAATCATCTCAAAGTTCTGTGTAAAGCTCTGACCATTATTGGTAGGAAGTGTCGTTGATGTTAGTACCGGATTCGACAAGAAGCCACTCGAATTTGTCTGCTGCTTCGCCTGTGCTACTGCCGCTGCTACGTCGAAGTTCGGCGGCACACACGTGGCTGTGTAGATATCAACCGTAGTCGGCATCTGATCGAGCGTGCAAACCGGCAGCCCACTCAAATGCTGCTGCACATATGTGCCGATGTTGTCAGCCAGGTTCGTTTTTGCCTGTGTCAGGTCGATCGAAAATCGTGGCGTGGCAGTACTGCCATGTATCCAGGCGAACATACTCGTGATAAATCGGTTGGTATTTTGTTCGACCATGCTCGGCGGAAACGCCTGGGTAATTGCCGCTTGAATTGCTGGCTGACTCGTCGGAATACCCCCTTCACTCCCTCCGGTCTGCTGTTCAAACGTACTTGTCGCTGCAATATTGTAGATGCCGCTTTTGCTGAGTGCTTGCTCAACAGTGGCTGGGTTATCAAGTGTGAGGTGCACACTAAGCATCAAGGCAAACAAAAATAATGCTGTTGTTAGGAACGAATATGCGAGGCTTAAACCGAATTTTCTAACCATAGCCCTATTATACATCTAACCGTTTCTGGCTAGCTCGCTTGGTTTTTTGACCACTTATTGGTATCATAAGGCTATTATGGATGAGAAGGGGTTAGGACGCCGCGTCCAACGGATGCGTCAGGCGGCCGGATTGACACAGCAGGTGCTTTGCCAGCAGGCAGGGCTGAGCTACTCTACCCTAACCAAAATCGAGCGTGGTGCTATCAAGTCACCCTCGATCTTTACGATTCAAAGTATTGCTGAGGCGCTGCATGTGACCCTCGACGAGCTTATCGAACAGCGACCTATCAAGCGAACTACAGCGCATTCAAAAAGTGGCGTGCGGTTCATCTACTTCGACATCAATGGCTGTCTAGTGCGATTTTTCCAGGGGGCATTTGTGAAATTGGCTGCCGAGGTCGGCGAACCAGCCGACGTTGTAGAAACCATTTTCTGGCACTACAATGACCGTGTCTGTCGGGGTGAAATGACCGTCGATGCGTTCAACAAAGCTCTTGCCAAAGACATGCATGTTGACCATATTGATTGGCTGAGCTACTACCTCGAGGCCATCGAGCCCATCTTCGAGATGCACGAGCTTGTACGTTGGGCAGCGCAGCATTATCGCATCGGCCTCCTCACAAACATCATGCCGGGCTTTGTTGCCGTCATGCGTGAAAAAGGCCTTATCCCAGATGTCGCCTATGACGCGCTGGTTGATTCGTCGGAGGCAGGCGCGATCAAACCCGAAGCCAAGATGTATGAGGTCGCCGCGCAAAAAGCCGCCTGCCCTCCCGGAGATATCTTGCTCATCGATGACTCGCGTGCCAATTTGATGGCTGCCGAAAAACACGGCTGGCATACCTCGTGGTTTGATGACTATCACGCAAAAGATGCAGCTGAACGGCTGCGTACTATGTTGGAGCCCGTCGCATAGTGCTACTCTGCCGGACCAATTGCCTCAAGCGCTCTGGTAAGCTCGACTGCATCTCGTGCCGGAACCATTAATTGCCGCTGTATCCCTGTTAGATCGTAATCTGGATCACGGATAAGTCGCGCTGGATCCCAAAGGTTTTTCGTGTCTTCGCGGTCGTATGAGCCGAGCACATGAATGTGGGCGTGGGGAACGCCATTTCCTATGATATGCTGAACGGCCCGCAGCGGACGACGGTTATCAGGCGCGGTCAACTCATGTTCGATACGCTTGCCCATGTATCGTGCCACGCGATTGAGCTGATCAGCACGATGTTCGGGCAAATCGAAATAGTTCTCCACTGGCTCTTGAGGAACAACCAAGGTATGGCCAGGCGTGGCCGGATGTATGTCTAGAAACGCCGCGATGCCATGGCCCATAAAAAGGCGGTACGCGGGTAGCTCACCTCGATAGATGCGTTCATATATGGTTGTGTCGGGAGGGGTTTCGGTCGCGGCCATATTATAGGGAACTAAACTTTGCTTGCTCTTCATGGATACTCTTGAGACGTTGTTGTGCCTCGGTGAGTTGTGCGCGCGTCTGCTCCACAATCCGTGCCGGTGCATGATCGACATACCCCTTGTTCTCCAGTCGCCCTTCAAGTTGCTTGATGTCCGCCTCGACTTCGGTGTGTTTGGCCTCAAGCTGCTTGAGATAATTACGCGCAGTCGCCTGATCGATGTCGAGCCAACAGCGATACGGGGTGCTTGTGAGGCGCAACCCTTCCCCATCGCGAACTTCACGTATATCCCCGAGTCGAGCGAGGCGCTGCACGAGCGGCGCATTGGCTGCCAAAAATGGCACATTGGTGTAGTACATGCTTGCGGTACGCAAACCGAGTGTTTTCAAGATGGTACGTGATTCAGCTACAATCTGTTTAATGGCTTCGAATTCGGCCGCTTGCTTTTTGTCAGCCTTTGGCAGGGTTGGCCAGTTGCTCGTAGCCAAGGTTGAATCCTCTTCCCATGCCAGCGTTTGCCAAATCGTCTCTGTTACAAATGGCGCAAATGGATGTGCAACCTTCAGAATGGACTCAAGTGCCAGCGCCAATAATCCCTCATTCGATTGAGCCTTTGAGGCTTCGATGTACCAGTCGGCAAAGTCATCCCAGACGAAGTGATACAAACGATCGTAGGCTTCGGCAAATCGATAGCTTTCAAGGTCACGAGCAATACCATCAACAGTTTGTTGTAAATTATGCAACACCCAATGATCGGCATTTGTTTTGAGTTCTACCGAGGTTCTATCCGTCTGGTCGCCCAGCTTGTCTTCGATGTAACGGGCAATGTTCCATAATTTGTTACAGAAATTGCGTGCGCCCACAACTTTTGGCAGCCCAAACGGCTGGTTGTTGCCAGCAGACTGACCACTGATAATGCCCATGCGCAGGGCATCCGAGCCATATTTCGTCACGATATCCATCGGATTCACGACATTACCTTTACTCTTGCTCATTTTTTGGCCGCGTTCATCCAGCACGAGTCCATGCAAGTACACTGTCTTAAACGGGACGTCGCCGGTGATATACAGGCCAAGCATGAGCATGCGCGATACCCATGGATACAAAATATCAAAGCCAGTCTCCATCATGCTCAACGGATAGAACTGATTAAAATCGTCGGTGTCTTTGTCGCCGTAGTTGAGCGTCGCGTACGGCCATGAGCTGCTACTGAACCAAGTATCGAACACGTCCGGGTCGCGGTGGTATGTTTTGCCAGCTATTTCAATCAGTTCTTGGTCCACACGCTCGTCATATATCCAGTCGTCGGGGTCGTCAACGTTTTGGAAGGCCGGAATCGGAATACCCCAGGCGATCTGACGCGAAATGTTCCAGTCGCGCAAATTTTGCAGATAGGCGATGAGCTGTTCTTTCTTACTCGCCGGGTAGAAAACAATGCGATTCTCTTGTAAAGCCGTAATTGCGGACTTAGCAAGCGGTTGCATGTCGACAAACCACTGATCGCGAAGCAGCGGCTCGATAACGTTGCCGCATTTGTAGCAATGGCCAACGTTGTGTGTAAGCTCTTCGGTTTTCACGAGATATCCTTGCTTTTCCAGATCAGCAACAACTTGCTTGCGCGCCTCTGTCGTCGTCAGGCCACGGTATGCCGGGCCGCCTTCTTCGGTAATCTTGCCTTCATGATCAATCACCGAGATCATTGGCAATGAGTGCGCCTGTCCAAAGGCGTAGTCATTTGGATCGTGAGCTGGCGTAATCTTGACTGCTCCCGTACCAAATCCTGGATCAACGAAGCTGTCATCAGCAATAATTGGCACTTCCCTTTCAGTTAGCGGAAGTGTGACAGTCTTGCCGTGAAAAGCAGTGTAGCGTGCGTCGTCCTTGTGAACTGCCACAGCGGTGTCGCCAAGCATTGTTTCGGGACGTGTCGTGGCCACCACAATCTCGCCACTACCATCCGTTAATGGATAGCGAATATACCACAATTTGCCCGTAACTTCTTTGTATTCTACTTCGATGTCGGCAAAGGCAGTGCCATGAAATGTGCAGAAATTCACGAGCCGTTCACCCCGGTAAATCAGACCCTCGTCCCACATCTTTTTAAACGTTGCGTATGCTCGCTTTACGATCTTTTCGTCCAAAGTGAACGTAAAGCGCGACCAGTCAACGCCAGCGCCTAGCTGACGGAACTGTGATTCGTAATTTGCCCGATTGGACGCTACAAAGTCCCAAACCTGGCGGTACAATTCTTCGCGAGAGAAATCAAAACGGCTCTTTCCTTGCTTGGCAAGCTCGCGCTCGTATACTACTTGCGTCTCAAAACCGGCATGATCAGCACCTGGCAACAGGAGCGCCGCCTCGCCGCGCAATCGGTGGTAGCGAACTGCAATATCTTCAATAGCTAGCGTTAACGCGTGCCCGATATGAAGATTTCCATTTGCATTTGGAGGTGGGACGACGACGCTGAAGCTCTTCCCTGCTTTACGTGGCTGGAAGGCCTGAGATTTCTCCCAGAGCGCATAGATGTCACCTTCGTATTGCGAAGGCTCATACACTTTCGGTAACTTCATGTCGGTCCCTTAATATTAATTAACAGTTCTCAGCATACCACCTTCGCGGTAGCTTTTCTACCCCTGTTCTCAGCCAGTTCACGCGAATGGGTACTTCACGTGAAGCCAGCCCAATGCAAACAGACCTTTTCGCGTGAAAAAGTCCTCCAAAAAAGCCCCAAATTGTGGTTCGTTTTTCTGGTTCAAAATATGGAAGGTACAGCCTTGTGGCATTGTTTTGCGTTTTTGTTTTTGCGTTTTTAAAGTAAAGCTGACTGGCCACCGATTGCAAGATTGATTTTTATAAAAAACATCGTGAAAAATATATGCCAGGATGTCACATAGAAAGGTTTGGCGCGATATCCAGTGTATAAGGATCTGCTGGTGGCTGTCCCAACATCGCAGAGTAACAACCCAACGTGGCTATCATGGCACCATTGTCGGTGCAAAGCTTCGGATCCGTGTACTCGATAGGGATAGGCAGTCGCTCAGCAAGCTGCCGGCGCAGCTCCGGGCTGGCGGCAACGCCTCCGGCAATAACCACGCTCTTTGGCTGAAATTCTTCGTAGGCCAGGATCGTTTTGTCTACCACCGTCTCGACCGCTATGCGTTGAAAGCTTGCCGCGATATCAGCCTTCTGAGACTCATTCAGCATGCCTGGCAGCTCGTAGGAGGGTAGGGTATGATCTTTGCCTACTTGTTCCTGTGCAAGACGCAACACAGCTGTCTTTAAGCCAGAGAAGCTGAAATCATATTTACCCCCGAGGCGGGCTTTCGGCAAAGAAAACGCCTGCGGATTACCTTCAAGCGCTTTTTTACCCACCGCCGGACCGCCGGGGTAGGGTAGGCCAATAATTTTTGCCACCTTATCGAACGCTTCGCCTATGGCGTCATCATGCGTTTGCCCGAGCAGCGTGTATTCAAAATGATTTCGAAAAAGGGCCAGCTGACTATGGCCACCCGAGACAATAAGCGCAAGCATGGGAAAGGCTGGCTGCGCCGATGGAAGAACGTAGCCGGGCAGGGAAGTCTTAGTCAGAAAATTCGCATACACATGACCTTCGACATGGTTGATAGCGTACAGCGGCTTCTTTTTGATAATTGCCAAAGTGCGAGCCGTCAGTACGCCGACGAGCAAGCTGCCACCGAGACCAGCGCCATAGGTTACAGCAATTCCGTCAATATCGTCCCAGGTTACCCGAGCATCGTGTAGTGCCTGTGTAATAACCGGGATAATAGACTCAATATGACTGCGTGCCGCAATTTCGGGCACAACGCCGCCATATCGGGCGTGCAGATCCATGCTCGTGGCAACAACCATACTACGAAGCACACGGCCATCGGTCACTACCGATGCCGCAGTCTCATCACAACTCGACTCAATGCCCAAAATCGTCATTCCTTTTAGCATAGCACAAGGAGGGGCTGCAGGCGTAGCATAAATTCAACAAAGATGTCCTAATAATTGACAGGTAATACTGATCATGCTTTACTAGTATTTATAACGATACTTCTTATAGGAGCAACGCTATGGCATATATTGCACGACACAAAACCACCCGTATTAACCGCCAACCGCGAGTTGAGCATGTTGAGCCGCTACCCGCCGCTCAACGCCCAGCTGTAATAACTATTGGCCAAAAGGCGGTCGCCAGTGCACAACGCTCACCACGTCTTGCTCGTCGGTCACCGCAATATGCGCCAGCAGAACCACACCCGAAGCCGCTTGAACTCGTACATGATGAGTATCAGAAGGCGAGTGGTGATTTTTTCGAAGACAACGAGCGAAAAACACGCCTCGAGGACTACCTAGACACGTACGCCGGCAATCATCCAGCAGAAACAGCTGCTGTTACCACCGAACCACTCCTGATCGAGAAAGCGCCTGGTCGACTCGCGCAGGCACGGGTGCGCCTTCAAAATGCCTGGGCTCGTGCTGGCGTAGCCGTAACAAATGGCATGACAAAAATAAGCGAACACTTACAGCCAAGTGAGCAAGTACGCCGGCATACGCTGCGACGGGCATTTACCATATTTGCCGGTGTTGCCGCGACCGCGCTTGTCAGTTACGAAGCGGCTGACCTTGTAGCGAGTCACATCCATCATGCGGCGTCACTTACGGATGTACTGCCAAAGGGGGCAGGTGCACACGAATCATTCACTGCCGTACATCAGCCCGTGGAGACCCTTCCGCATACACCAACTCAGCCTCGTAATATTGTGTTGCCTGAGTATGTGCCTGGCACCGACCGGGGCACTCTGTACGGTGTAGCACATGACGTACTCGGTCCGCATGCCGGATCTGAGCAAGTAAGCCAAGAAGTCCAACGTCTTGAAGCGCTCAATAATATCCGCAACGAGCAGGCTGCCGAACAATTGCCAGCCGGCCTCCACGTGCGTGTTAATTAGCACAGCGACGTACAACAATACATCAAACCATGAGCAATTAGCGTAAATTGCAAAATGGTGTGCTTATAGTTGACAAAAAGGCACGTTTATGCTTGAATGTAAGTATAAGACAAAAACACAAAACTTTCTATAAACAAGGAACTCTATCATGAGTGAATCAGCCCCAATTCAACAAGAAGCACCAATGGCTACACCGGACCAATTTGGCTCAGGTCAATTGCCTAGCCGTGAAGAACTGCAAAAGCTTGACACAGGCGAACGCAGCAATTGGAAACTGAATGATGCCGGTGCCGTCGAACTTGAGCAAACAGCGAACGCTGAACATTTTAGCGAAATCCCAGAACGCGTTCGTGAGCAGCTCAAGCAAACAGGCGACGCGATGGAGACAAACGCACTTAAGTTGAAGCGAGCCCGCCAGGAGGCTACCGATCGCCTGGCACTGAGCGATGAATTGCATCACGAGAGCCTTGGCGCTGAACGCGAAGCGTTACAAGCTCGTGCCGAAATCCGCGAACTCTTTTTGCAGCGAGCGAAGATCGACAAGCGCGTTGAAGCCGAAATGCAGAAGCACACTGGATTGAGTGCGAACTCACAAGCTATGGTGCGCGAAGGTTTACGCAAACAATATGAATCAGAAGCTTCCCAAGCTGCCACCAAGAAGGGCGAGCAAGTCGCGGCTGAACACGATGCACATATCGGCAAAAACGGTGGTGTTCGCAACCTGGATGCCATCAAGATGGCTGACATCAAAGAGCGTTTTGGCGGCGGTAGCGACCGTGCCAAAGCTGCTCGTGCAGAGCAGGTGAAGATTACTGATAAGCGGACGAACGGCGATATTGCTCGCCCAGACAATGTGAGCTGGAAAGATTGGTATAATGCTTCACCCAGCAAGCGTGCCGAACTCGCTGCTACAACTCCAGGGGTGAATGACCCAAATGCTAACCCTACTCCTAAGCCGCAACCTGGCTCACCAAAACCTACAGAGCCCACAAATCCGGGTAACATTGGCCCAAATCGTGGCACGATGAGTGCAGATGCATTCAATAAAGTTGCTGGCAGCATCTTTGGTAATAATACGACGGCACGTCCTAACGTTGCGCCAGCTGGCTCACCGACATCACAAGGAGGGCCAGATCTGTTGCCATGGGAAACTCGCCGAAGCGATGAAATAACTCCCAAGCCTACCACTCCCACACCTCCTACTGCAGAAGGCAAAAAACCGACACAATCTGAAATGTTCGAAGGCTCAGAAGATCCTACGGAGCCAATTCCAAAAGTTACAGAGAAAGTTGATAAAGACAACGGCGAAATTAACTTCAACTACCCAGATTACGTTGATCTCAACGACCCAAGCCGGGCCGCATACGTCAAAGACGTCAGCCGTATCAAGGCAAATGACCGCGGTATTCTGAATCCATTGCGTTATACCCGCGGGCTCGCTAACCTCGTACGTAGCGGCGGCTACAAGCACCCATTGCCACAAAGTGTGTACCGCAATGATGCACCTAACTACAGTGAAGATCCCAACAAACTTTTTGTCGGCGGTCCGTGGGGCGGTTCGTATGTAGATAAGGATGCGATTCCAGGTTACGACGGCAATGTACGTGATTACGGTGGCCGTATCCGCAATGCATTATTCCGTAGTCGGGAAGAGAAAATGCAGGCCAAAGTGAATGAGGCCCGTGACCAAGTATTTGCCGACGCTGAAGCAGAAGGTTCTAACGTCGATATCTATGGCGACGACGACAGGGTAGATCCCGAAAAGCTCACTGCCCAGATTGAGAAACAGCTTGAGCCCAAGAAGAAGGAAAAAGAACCCGGAGAAGAGAAACAGCATCTTACCGAAGATGATGTGGACGAAAGAACACGCCGTGAACGTCGCCAGGATGCGCGCGAAGCACGCCGCGACGAAATCTGGGCGAGCGTCGAAAACGACAAAGCCTTTCTGAATGATGCCCGTGTTCGTGCTATGACGGCTCGTGCTGGTGAAAAAGTAGCTACCCCTGAGGAACTACAAGCGCAAGAGGACAGCATTCGTCAAGACATTGAAGATGCGAAAGAACAACGCTACTGGGATCTCGTACAACAAGACCCAACCGCGAGTGCGCGCACAGGTATATACGCTCGTCGCGCAGGCCGAGGCATCGCGAATGGTCTCAGTACCGCCCGGAATGTGCTTCGTCGAAGCCGCAATAGTTAAAGGCTAAACATCCACATACGACCCCTAGGCGATTTTGCTGAGGGGTCGTATACTTTTAGTAATGCGTACGCTTATCAAAAAACTCATACCACGAGATCTGTTTCGTAAAATTGAGCCAACCGGCCACTTGCTTGAAGCAGTGGTGCGAAACACATTGGCTGGCTTTCCGGCGCACGATTTGAAGGTTATTGGGGTGACGGGCACAAATGGCAAAACCTCAACATCGTTTTTGATTCATCGTATGCTTCACGAAGCCGGCTACAAAGTGGGCCTGATGACGACCGTGGCGTACGGCGCTGGACTGGATATCAAACCACAGATTGAACACATGACAACGGCTTCGGTGCCGCAGCTCATTGCACGAATCAAAGAGCTGAAGGCGCAAGGCATTGAATGGTTAGTGCTCGAGACGACGAGCCACGCATTGGCACAGTATCGGGTGTGGGGTATACCGTACTCGGTGGCGGTACTCACTAATCTTACGCATGAACATCTCGATTACCACGGGACGTTCGAACGCTACCGTGACGCCAAAAAGATGCTTTTTACTCAGACGAGTCGCAATCGTAAGGGACTTCAGACGGGTGTCATTAATGCTGATGATCCGAACGCCGATATTTTCGCGGCTGCGACAACGCATCCGCTGATGTATGGTTGTGAGCATGGCGACTTGCGGGCTACGAATATCGTTCTTTCTCCGGACGGTGTTCGCTATGATGCGACGGTTGCCAATCAGGTATATCACATCGCATGCCAACTCCCAGGGAGTTTCAATGTATACAATTCGCTGGCGGCAGTTGGGGTGGGCAGGGCAGTTGGGTTAACGCCAAAACAGATCGAACAGGGCATTGCTGCGTTGAGTGGCGTTGAGGGCCGCATGACGCGCATAGACGAGGGGCAAGATTTTAGCGTGATTGTAGATTATGCCCATACACCAGACAGTTTCGAGAAGTTGCTCCATGACATTAAGCCGGTGGTCAAAGGCAAGCTGCGCGTACTCTTCGGGTCGGCTGGCCGACGAGACGAAGAAAAACGAGCGGTGCAGGGCCGTATTGCCGGTTCGTATGCTGATGAAGTAATTGTGACTGAAGAAGACGATCGCGATATGGACGGTCAAGAGATCATGGAACAAATTGCTGGCGGTGCTGAGTCAGCCGGCAAAAAGCGCGATAAGGATCTGTTTTTGGTGCACGACCGCGATAAAGCCATCCAATTTGTGGTTGACCGCGCCCGCAAGGACGATACGATTTTGCTGCTGGGCAAAGGCCATGAAAAAGACATTTTGCGCAATGGACCACGCGCTGCCGAACTGCGCCATTTGCAGCAGGACGATCATGATCCAGAGCGGGTGATCGAAATTCCGTGGGACGAGATCGGCACGGCGCATGCGGCGCTCAAAAAACGCCTCGGCAAAAAGTAATTTTATAGTACAGCCCGCAAGCCTGGCGAGTCGTTGCTGTAACGAAAATCGTTCTCATGTGCGTAGTGCAGTAGAGCAAGAAAAAGCTATTGCTTATTTTGCAATTTTATGCTATGGTTATAGAGATGAATAAGGATCCGGCTCGACCATTCTCAGGCGAAATACCCCCACTACCAAGCCATATTGAAGCGGGAACTCTATTGCCCGGTGCATTCGAGACTGCGACGCGATTCAATTTAGCACGACAGCCATATGAGGAGACGTTTATACGCGATGTTATAACCCCGGAGCCACATGGTGACTTCTCGCGGTTCCTTGTCATGGAAGAGGGTGTGGTTGACGACGAAATGTATAAGGTGCTTAAAAGAGCCCATATACCACAGCTGCCACGGCTAGGTGCTGAATCACTCCAAGGACAAACGCCGGAACATACGGCGGTTTTTGGCGTATATCCGGGACTGAAACCTCTTGCCCATGAGCGCATGTATGACAGCCCCTCCTCTGCAAGCTACATTGGCGACATTGAGATTATGCGCAACGTCGGTCGCATGTATAGCCGCATATGGCGTGCAACAGGTCGGATGCCGATAAGTGCTGAATATCCTGACTCCCCGTTAGACCATGTGGCGCTCGCCTCGTTTAGCGATCACCTCTCGTACCTATATCTTTGTCCCCCTTATGTTGATAGCCCCATCGTTACGGGTGACCAAGCATATGATCTATTCAAGGATTCAATTGCAAATGCATTTCCTATGTCCGAACATGGACGTCATTTGCATAAAGCAGCCGTCCAAGGCTTTGAAGGATCGGTATGAGCGAGCGATTGGCGGCGTTCCCCGATGCTGATACGCCTGACATCTTTCCATCTGAGTTTTTTGGCTCCGTATACGTGAGTCCGGAAGAAATCGCGCCGATGATGCCATCAGTAGTGGCTTTTCAGGAGACATTCCGACGGCTAGGTGAACCGCGCGTCGTTACCTTGCTTGATGCGCCCCTGGAGGCTGGCAAATCTTCACTGACAGAACAAGCAACAGATGGTGCAGTATTCCAAATGGGCGAATCTTCCGCAACGCGGCTATATGTGGACTCGGACGAGAGGGCACAAGAGCTTAGCGGCAACATGCAAAGTATGCGTATTTCACGTACAAGTATTGCGGAAACATCTGCCCATGGCGTTTTCTTTACCAAAATGAGTGGGAGTGGTGGCACGGTCCGTGTTGCAGTAAAACGATTCGAGAATGGCCCACGCGGTGCGGTGCAAGAGTGGGCGAATACGAAGTTGGCGGCCGAGCGCGGGTTTGGCGCCTTTCAACCCCTCGGATATATAGCGGCCGAGGACACCGGATATATGCTTACGTATCGTCGTGATGACGTAGAATCACTCGATAACAGTGATTGGACTAGAGCTTTGCGCGATCCAGAAGCGCATCAGTCCATGCTGGAGGATATTAGTAAGGTTGGGCCACTCCTTGCCCGGCTGCACCACGAAGGTGCGTATCATGGGGATGCACAGCTGAAAAACATTGTAATCGACCAAATGGGCCAATTGGATTTTAATGATTGGGAATCAAGTACCTTCACCGAGCGACCGACGTGGTCGAAACTGAGCTATGAGCAAGCTGACTCGCATCGTCATAAAATTGAACGTGATCTCAAAGTATTATTTGGATCGCTGGCGCGCTCGGTTGAGGACAAAGGTGTTGGTTTATTGACTAATCTGACGCCACAAGCGCAAACGGGCTACTTCCGCGAATTTATTATGACACCGTATATAGAAGCGCGATTGCAATTACTAGGTCAGGATTCTCCCGATGCGGATGCAGCCATGGTTGTGATGGGTGAGGTAGAGGACGCAATCACACAATATATCAGTACGGGCGAACTTCAGCGTTCACTTGCGCGTGCCCGCCAGCGCATGGTAGCTTGACGAGTAGTTGGCGCTCGATTATAGTGAGTGCTGACGCGTTGGCACTCACAGCATGTAAGTGCTAGCGTCCTACAACGTAAACAGGGGACTTCTGCGATGGGAGTAAAAATTCAACCACTCGGCAGTTACGTGGTGGCGCAAGCCGAAGAAGCAGTGACAAAGACGGCGAGCGGCCTGTATTTGCCAGATAAAGCAGCCGAAAAACCAAAGACCGCAAAAGTTGTTGCGGTTGGTGAAGGCGTTAAGCAGGTAAAAGTTGGCGACCGCATTTTGTACAAGAGCTACAGTACAACCGAGGCAAAGGTTGATAGCGAAGAGTACATGCTCGTCAAAGAAGAAGATATTTTGGCAACGGTGAAGTAGGGAGATTACGCAAAATGGCAAAGAAAGTTTTTTATGATGATGACGCCCGCCGCCGCGTGCTCGCGGGTGCACAAATTTTGTATGATGCCGTAAAGACGACGATGGGACCGAAGGGTCGCAATGTTGTGATCAGTAAATCATACGGTGCGCCAACAGTGACACACGATGGTGTGACGGTCGCCAAAGGCGTGGAGTTGAGCGACGACAAAGAAGAAGAGCTGGGTTACAAGGTCGGCGCAGAACTGATTAAACAGGCTGCTTCGAAGATGAACGACGTCGCGGGTGACGGTACCACGACGGTAACGGTACTTACGTATCATATTTTGAATGAGGCGAACAAGCTGATCGCCGCTGGACACAACCCGATGCTGCTTCGCAAAGGGCTCGAAGCTGCTGCACAAGAGGTTATCACGAAGCTCGACGGCATGCGCGAGGATATTCAGGGCAAAAAGAGCCGCGTAGCAGAGGTGGCAACGATCTCAGCGGGCGATAAAGAAATTGGTGATTTGATCGCCGAGGTAATGGACAAGGTTGGCAAAGACGGTGTGGTGACAGTTGAAGAAGGTCAGGGTTTGCAACTTGAGGCCGAAGTCGTCGAAGGCTTTACCTTTGACCGCGGCTTCGTGAGCTCATTTATGGTGACCGACACAGCACGTATGGAAGCGGTGTACACCAAGCCAGCCATCCTCGTGACCGATCAAAAAATTAGTTCAATCCAGGAATTTTTACCGCTGCTCGAAAAGTTGGCGCAGTCTGGCAAAAAAGACCTGGTGATTATTGCCGAAGATGTTGAAGGTGAGGCTCTTGGTACGCTAGTGCTCAACCGCTTGAAAGGCGTCTTTAATACGGTTGCAGTGAAGGCGCCGGCCTTTGGCGACCGCCGCACAGAAATTTTGGACGACATCGCCACCCTTACTGGTGCAAGCGTGATTTCACCCGACCGTGGTGTCACATTCGAGAATGCTGAATTAGACGTGATTGGTTCAGCCCGCAAAGTAATCGTTACGAAAGACGAGACGACAATCATTGAGGGTGCTGGCTCGGCTGCAGCATTGAATGCGCGACTGAAGCAGATTACTGCGCAAGCAGCCCAGGCTTCGAGCGAATACGACAAAGAACAGCTTGAGAAGCGCCGCGCCGCGCTTTCGGGCAAGGTGGCAGTCATTAAGGTTGGTGGTGCAACCGAGACGGAAATCGAAGAGAAGAAATTCCGCGTGGATGACGCTGTCGCAGCAGTGAAGGCTGCTTTGAGTGAAGGTATTGTACCTGGTGGTGGCGTCACTTTGATTAATCTTGCAGCAACCATAACGACCGGCGGTACTGACTCGATTGCTGCTGGTCGCCAAGTATTGAAGAATGCGCTGGAGCAGCCGTTCCGCATTATTGTAAGCAATGCGGGGCTCAATCCAGATGAGTGGCTGCCGCAGGTGCGTGCCGCTAAACCTGGTCATGGATTGGATATCAACGACCCAGCGAAGATAGTTGACCTAAAGGCCAAGGGTGTGGTTGACCCTGTCCGTGTGACGAAAGAGGCTGTGCTGAGCGCAAGCTCAATCGCGGGCACGAGTATGACCATGGGCGCACTCGTTGTGGAATTACCAGAAGAGAAGAGTGCTGCGATGCCTGGCGCCCCAGACATGGGCGGCATGGGCATGATGTAGCAATACCTCTGCATACTAAAAAAGGTTCGGCAAAAATGTCGAACCTTTTTAATTACCAGCACCTGAAGAGGCTCTGGCTATAGGTGTTTACTTTTTGCCACCGTAGACGCTCGCGCCGTAGCCCACATCTACCGAGTGGTTGAAACCCTTACCGGTAAGAAGCTTAACGATAGATGAAAAACCGAGGATAGAGACGACGCCGAATCCGAGCGCCGTTAGGAATTCTTTGCGTGTCACTTCTTTTTGCATGATTGATGCTATTTGTTTTTGCATGGGTGCTCCTATCTGTGCACTGCTTTATATGTGGATTGTAGCCGGTGCAGTCAGGGGTTGTCAAGGTGCTCGTGTTTACTATCTATATAATATCGTTCATGGATGGGCGGCGGTACATCGACCGGGGCATGAGCGGCCCATTCACATATTGCTGCGGTCGCCCTGGCACCGGATGCGGTCGAGGGGTGCGAGAGAGGTTAGCAGTAACGTTTTTGGGGATAGGGTTTGCTGGCGTGGCAGAGGCTGAGACGAGCGGCTGTGCAGTTTGGCGTGTATCGAGCCGTGCAGCTTGCGCCTCGGCATCTTTTTTAAGTAGTTCCGGCATCTGTTTTGGTTTGTGGTCGCGATTGACAAGCCAAATGACTAGTATGCCAACGTAATACATCAGCACCATGGGAATGGCAACAATAAGCTGACTTAGAATATTGGGGTTCGGATTCATAATGACTGCCGCAATAAACGAAAATCCGATCATCCATTTTTGCTTTTTGAGCAGTGTGCTGGGTTTGAGTGGTTTGATACGGTTAATGAAGATCATGATGAGCGGCACTTGGAAAAGGAGTGCCGAACCGAGCATATACATCATGACAAAGCTCATGTATGACTGAATGGTGACGAGCGGCCGGATCTGTGCGGTCACGAATTGGTGCAATAAGAAGTTGAGGGCGGCGGGCAAGCCTACGAAATATCCAAATACGATACCGGCAAGCGCAAAAACGCCGGAAATGATACTTCCCAAGGTGATAAAGCGCCTAGAACCTTTTTCGATCAACGGTTCGATGTAGCGCAAGATGTTGTAGACGATGACGGGTATGCTGACGGCGATACCAACATACAAACAAACGCGAAAGAGAAAGTCGATGCCACCGCCTGGAGAGGTATAAATAAACTGTTGATTTTTGGCAGGCTTAAGTAATGCGGCAACGATATGATGTTCAATGCCGTAGGCTGCCCCACTGAAGACACCAATCGAAAGCGCCACATAAAAGAGGCGCTTTCTCAGCTCGCGAATGTGCTCCGCGAACGGTAGTCGAACGTTGGCTTGGGGCCTATTAAGCTGATTCTTGGCGCGATTTTTCGTCGGCCTGCTTTTCGCTCTTTTCATTCCCGCTATCGCTTATTCCTTTACGCAGTTCACGCATAGAAGTTCCTAAACTGCGTGATAGTTCTGGCAATTTGCGACCACCGAAAAGAAGCAGGACAATGAGCAAAACCAGCAACAATTGTGGAGTTCCTAGATCTAGAAACGCAAATTGATTTGGTGCCATTGTGATCCCTCACTTATTTATACTAATGACCAAGTTCATGATACCATAAGCATCGTAAGGAACATACTTTTATGCGATATTATGGTAACCCGCTAGTGGCAGGCGTATACGGGAGTGGGGCATATGGATGCGATTCGTATAACACGAATAACACCTCAGCCTGCACAACGTCGGGTGGTGGAAGTACGGGCTCGGGATCGGCGGGTGGTGTGCTGACCAACACCGGTATTATCGTGATCGCAGTCGTAAGCTTAGCATGCGCAATTATCTGCGTGTCGATGTTCGTGCGCTTTTGGCACCGTGGTCGCAAAGCGCGGCAAATGGCATCCGAGATGGAACCGACTTCGTTGGATGATGCGTCCGACGAACATCGCTAGCGCTGTAGGAGTACTTGGCCAGCTGATGAATTGGCCACGTAGAGCAGGGTAACGCTCACTATAAAGAGCGCCAGCAGCAGCCAAAAGCGTTTTCGTTCACTCATGATTGAGCCTCCAATTGGGCGACCACCACGAGGCGATCCTTGGGCAGCCAGAGCGGCGTACAGGTGTAGAGGGTAAGCTCGGCATTGAGTGTATTGTTTTCAACGCTGAGCTGCGTCGGGGAAACTTCGCTGACACTCGACACCTTATAGATATACTTTTTACCTTGCCAAAAGATGCCGATTTCGTCGCCAATTTTGACCTTGTTCAAATAGTAAAAGGCACCGCGCGGATTGGTATAAGTGAAGCGGTGGCCGACGATCACGGTGTTGCCACCTTTGTCGGGCATGCTGGTGTTGGGGCGGCGCCAGACGCCTTTATCGAGTGTGCGCATGTCGGGGCCATCAAAAATAGGCTGATCGAAGGCCATCGATGGAACGATTAATCGGTTGCCGACGCTTGTGGGAATGGTACCGGCGATTTTAGTAGTGAGTTGCTTGGTTTTGGCACCGCTATGATTCGAAAGCCAAAAGGCAACCATGGGCGTTAGCGGTGCCGCAATTAAATAGAGATTGACAATAATAATGCCAACTAACAGAAGGGAGTTGATTCGTGAAAGCGTTTTAGTGTTCACGAAAAGCTAGATAACGCTTAGGCTGCGCTTTGATCTTGTTGATGTTGAGTGAAGTAGTTGATTTCGTTGATGACGTCGAGCAGGGCCTGAGCCTTTACCTTCTCATCGGTAATTTGCTGTGCAGCATCGTAGGCAGTCTTGATAAGTGAATTGTCATCCGAGGCCTGGATCATCATCATGGTCGTGCGGAATTTTTCCTCAGGTGATTGATCGAGGTGGCCGAGTAGTGGCGACAACTGCTGCAAGGCCTGTTGTTTGATGTCGAGCAAGCCATCATCGGCTGCGTCATCAGAGTTGGTAGGCGCAGAGGTGGTGCTAGTCGTGGTATCAGTATCGGTGGGTGTAGATGGCTGCGGCGCCCCGTCGTCTGTTAGATATCCGCTATCGTCGCTTTGCATGGATCCTCCTTGATTATCATTTGCTTGACTATTGTTGCCATCACTTGGCGTAGTTGCTGTGGTTGTGGCGTTGGTGTCATCTAATGTGGCATCTGGAGTTGGCCCTTGTTGGCCGTCTTGCGGTGCCTCTGAGTCTTGGTGCCCAAACATATCTCCCCCTATTTCCTGATCATCTACTATGATATACCATCATAATACCATAAGGAGTATGCTTAACACTATGTTGGATGATTTGAAATATATTCACGAAAAAGACGTTCAGGATACGTTGGGAATAGCCGGCAAACAGGGAGGGCAGCTGCTGTACTCATTTGATTTGGGTAGCGTTGATTTGAGTGGTGTGCAGAATGTGGTCTATGGTGCCATGGGTGGCTCGGCGCTGGCGGCGCTATTGCTGTATACCTGGCCGACAGTAAATGTGCCTTTCGAAGTTGTGCGGAATTACACATTGCCGTCATATGTGGGGCCGGGCACGTTATTTATTGCGGCGAGCTACTCGGGAAATACCGAAGAAACTTTGAGTGCGCTCACCGATGCTGAACGCAAAGGCGCTCACATAGCCGTTATCGCGGCCGGCGGCAAACTACAGCAAATCGCCGAAGAAAAAGGGTATCCATTTTTGCACATACCGAAAGTTGACCAGCCTCGCTACGCTGTGCTGTATAACCTCAAGGCGCTGGCGGTGATTTTGGAGCATGCTGGATTGCTCGCCGAAGCGCAAATTACCGCCCAGCTTGAGCAGGCTGCGACGTATCTAGAAGAGCATATGTCCGCATGGGCACCCACCGTGCCGACGGCACAGAATCCGGCCAAGCAATTGGCGCAGGAACTCATGGGAAGATCGGTGGTTATTTACGGCGGACCGGAAATGTATCCAGCGGCATACAAGTGGAAGATCAGCTGCAATGAAAACGCCAAGCATATTGCGTGGGTGAACCAGCTTCCAGAATTCAATCACAATGAATTTATCGGGTGGAGCAAGCAACCAGTGGACAAACCATATGCTGTTGTCGACTTGCGCAGCTCGTTCGAGCATCCGCGCGTGCAAAAGCGATTTGAGATAACGGCGCGATTACTTTCGGGTATGCGTCCGGAGCCGCACGTGGTGCAGGCACAGGGTGATACACTTCTTGAGCACCTCTTATGGGCTGTGGCGTTTGGCGATTTCGTTACGCTGTACCTTGCGCTGCTCAACGGCATCAACCCCGCGCCAGTTGATCTCGTAGAGACATTCAAGAAAGAAATGAACGCATAACCCATATCGGGCCGCAAGGGTACGATACCTTCTATTTGACATGCTGTCATGACGGTGCTATTGTCCACGTATGTCTGAAATAACATCTTTCACTGAAGTAAATCCTTTTGAAGAAGGGTTTGGCGAGGGTCTGCCGAGCATAGGTTGGGGCGAAGAGTACACCCCCTATGATGGCGACGAAGACCCCAAAAACCCTATAGAGGAGCTAGGGCTACCTCCTGAAGGCGAGGTATATATTAAAGAACCTAGGCTGCCACGGGATGACGGCGCTATTACTCCGAGTATGCTGATTACCATGGAACACCTCAACGTGCAAGATTTTACTGCTGACGAGCCTATGGGACCATATCTCGGTAACGAGAACATGACTGCTGATGCAGAAAACTCGATGCCAGCCGATGTGGCAAGTAACGATGTACCCAGCGTGTAGATGATATGAAGATATTCCGCCACGAAACGTCTCCAACTCCTGAAATGCCTGACACGTCCGGCTGGTTACAGGCAGACGATGGCAACTTCAGTCGCGTACGCATGGTTGATCTCAACGATGACCAGTGGCGTACATATACCAGGGTCCAGCCGCACGACGGTCCTGCAGCAGCGCCAGCTCATGCACACGACATGTTGCGTAAAGCGATCCTTTCGGGCGTCGAAGATGAATATGAGCGAGCATGGCTTGATAGTCTGGTGCCGCCATTGGATGAGATCACCGAACCAACCTTCATGCAAGTGCGCCATCCACGACTTGACAAATCAGGTCGGCCAGCTGGCAGCGAGTGGGGGTCGTATACCATTAACGAAGCCATGATTCACACATACGCTGATCCTTCAGAGTATGAGCCTATACACGAACCTGCCACCGATACCCCGATAGCTCCTGTGATTGATCTTTTTACAGGCAAAGAGTTGTAGGAATCTCTTCAGGTTTATCTCAGAGACGTGCGATACTATAAGTACGCTATGAAGATATTAGTCGTAGAAGATGAAGAAAAAATCGCTAACAGCCTCGCCAAAGGTTTGAGTGCCGAAGGTTATATTGTTGACGTTGCCAACGACGGAGACGCTGCCGAAACGTTGGTTGACGCCAATAATTACGACCTGGTGTTGCTCGACTGGATGATTCCGGGTACGCATGACGGCCCGGCACTCGTAAAGGTGTGGCGCGAAGTAGGTCAGCAGATGCCGATCCTTATGTTGACTGCCAAGACTACGATCGGTGACCGCGTGCAGGGCCTGGATGCCGGTGCGGATGATTATTTGCCAAAACCATTCTCGTTCGATGAGCTATTGGCGCGCGTTCGTGCGCTGCTACGTCGCCCTAAGGCGCACGGCGGCAGTACCTATAGCGCCGGCCATATTACGCTCGACACAGTCGCCAAAAGCGTGACAAAAAAGGGCAAGCTGGTGCACGTTACGGCCAAGGAGTTTCAACTGCTCGAATACCTGTTGCGCCATAAAGGTGAAGTGCTGAGCAAAGATCAGCTGCTCGACCACGTATGGGCCGATGAAGATCGGGTACAACACAACACCGTCGAAACGTTTATCGCCAATTTGCGCAAAAAAATCGGCGAGGGCGATGAGGTGATTGAAACGGTACGCGGCTATGGCTACAAAATTGCGTAAGGATGGGTGATGTTTCGCTCGGCGCGACTTAAATTAACACTATTTTATCTGACAATTCTGCTCGTTTTCAGCTTGTCGTTGACTGCGTGCGTCCGTTTACTTGCCGAGCATGAGTATATGCAATCCAATGACGCTCAGCGCACCGAGGTGCGTAAGCTCATTTTGCATGCGTTTGAAGTGCCGCAGACAAAGCCGAGTGATTCGGCGTTCGAGGATTTGCAAGAGGACCAAGCGGCCCTCGTGCGGGCGCATCTGAACGATGATCTCATTATGATTAACCTCGTTGCGCTGGTTATCGGTGGGGTGATGAGCTATTGGTTCGCTGGCCGCACGCTGCAACCGATCGAAGAAGCGCACGAGGCTCAAAAGCGCTTCGCCTCGGACGCGAGCCACGAACTACGTACACCGCTGGCCAATATGAAAGTCGAAAACGAAGTCTTTTTGCGACAGAAACATTTTACCGAGGAAGAGGCGCGAGGGCTCATCGAGAGCAATCTCGAAGAGGTGCAACGGCTCGAAAACCTGTCGCGCAATTTGTTGGCGCTCACCCAGTATGAGCGTGCGGCACTAGAGCTTGCGCCTGTTGCAGCGAGCCATGTGCTTACGCTGGCTGTGCAGCATGCCCAAAAGTCGGCGGATGCCAAGCAGGTTCGTATTGTGCAGCACGTGGCAGACGTCCGCATAGTTACCCACGAAGACAGTTTGGCGGAACTCGTCGGTATTTTGTTGGACAATGCAGTTAAGTATGGGCCGGAAAAGGGAACAGTAACGATCGAGGGGGAGGCCAAGTCGGGCCAATACTATGTGCGCGTGCAGGATGAAGGCCCTGGAGTAGACCCCAAAGATGCGCCGTTTATTTTTGATCGGTTATATCGTGGTGACAAGGCGCGCTCAAGCAAGGTGAGTGGGTACGGGCTCGGTCTTTCGCTTGCCAAACAGATCGCAGATGCTAACCACATACAGATTACCGTCGGCAGCAGGCCAAAAGGCGGTGCTGTCTTTACGGTGCGTCTGCCGCTCGCCAAACAACAGGGGTAAAAAGCGCAAAACAAAGCTTGGTATAATAAGGTGGTTATGAAGCGGTCACATTTATCCGCTCGGGCCCGTATTTGGGTGGCATTGGGATTCTCAAGTATGGTGAGTGTCGGCTTTTATATTGTCGGCGCGCTCGCCAACCATAGTACGGCGTACGCGTACTTTATTTGGAATCTGTTTTTGGCATGGATGCCGGTACTTTTTACTGGTTGGATTTTGTGGGTGCTGAGGCGCAAGCCGTGGTCCAGTTGGGAAGGCTTGCTTGCCACCGCACTATGGTTGGGTTTTTTGCCGAACAGTTTTTATATGATTAGCGACTTTATCCACTTGCAAGAGGTGCAGCGTGTGGACCTACTGTATGACGTCATCATGTTTTCGTCGTTTATCTTTAACGGCGTGCTACTCGGCTTCTTAAGTTTGTATACCGTGCATCACGAACTACTTAAACGTATGAGCTGGCGAGCCGCAGCGTGGATGATTGCCTTTGTGATTTTTGTGTGCAGTTTTGCGATTTACCTTGGCCGTGACTTGCGGTGGAACACATGGGATTTGCTGGTAAATCCGGCGGGTATTTTGTTCGGCGCTACCGATCCGCTCTTTAATCCACACTCGCATCCGCAAGCCTTTACAACGACGTTCAGCTTTTTTGTGCTCGTGAGCACATTGTATATAGTCGTGTGGCAAGTTGCGCGCCTCCTTCGGCCGCAAAAGTCGGCGTAATCTGTTATAATCCTTTTGTTATGAAAGCCATACAAACGGCGCTGGCGAGCGCCATACAAACGCTGTTCAAGCTCGATGTCGAACCTGAACTTACGCGCCCAGATGAACAATTTGGCGATTACGCAACCAACGTTGCGTTGCAGCTCGCTGGCCGTTTGCGTCAAAAGCCTCGTGACATTGCCGAGGCAATTGTGGCTGAACTCAAAAAGGAGCTTGGCGAGGAGGTAAGCGACATCACCATCGCTGGTCCAGGGTTTATCAACATAACCCTCAGCGACAGTGCACTGACGCACGCCGCACTCGAAGCACCCAATACTCAACCGACAACCTACGCCGGCCAAAAGATCTTGACAGAGTATTCCGATCCTAATCCGTTCAAACCCCTTCATGCTGGGCACCTCTACACGACGCTTGTTGGTGACAGTATCTCGCGGCTTATTGAGCGTGCCGGGGCGCAAATCGTGCGTTTGAATTATGGCGGGGACGTGGGATTACATGTGGGCAAGAGCATGTGGTCGATCATCAAATATTTGGGTGGTGAGCTGCCGGACAAACTGGCTGACATACCCGAAGCAGAGCGGCCGCAGTGGCTCGGTGCACGCTACGTAGAGGGTAACAGGGCGTACGAAACCGATGAGTCTGCCAAAGCCGAAATTGTGGCAACGAACAAAAAAGTGTACCAGCTGCACGAAACCGATGATCACGATTCGCCTTTTGCGCACATATATTGGACCTGTCGCCAGTGGAGTTACGACTATTTTGCGCGCTTGTATACCGAATTGCAGGTGAAGCCGTTCGACCGTTTTATCCCAGAGAGCGACGTTACCCCACTTGGCCTTGAGACCGTTCAGGAGCAGCTCAAAAATGGCGTGTTCACGAGGAGCGACGGTGCGGTCGTGTTCAATGGTGAACAATTCGATTTGCATACCCGTGTGTTCATCAATAGCGATGGCCTGCCGACCTACGAAACAAAAGATGTGGGTCTGAGTCTTACTAAGTGGCGCGACTATCATTTCGACCGGTCGATCATTATTACCGCCAACGAGCAAGAGCAATACATGCAAGTGGTGCTCGCGGCGATCAAACAATTCGCACCTGAGCCAGCCGAGCGCACCCGCCATCTTACCCATGGTGTCGTTAAGCTGCAGGGCGGAGTAAAAATTAGTTCACGAAAGGGCAACGGCCCGACGGCGCTGGATATTTTAGCAGCTGCTCGCGAAGCTGGCGCCGAAACGGGCACGGATCCTTCCGAAGAGACAATTTTGGCGGCAGTAAAATACGCCTTTGCCAAAAATCGTATTGGCGGCGATGTGATTTACGATCCCAAGGAATCGATCGCGCTCGAAGGAAATAGCGGTCCGTACCTGCAATATGCCCATGCGCGTGCCCGCAGCATTTTGCGTAAAGCAGCAAGCAAATCCGGCACGATCGCTGATATGCAGGCCGACGAACGCACACTTGCGCGCAAGATCGGCGAATATCCAGAGGTCGTCCAAAAGGCGGTACTTGAACTCATGCCGCACCACATTTGTACGTATTTGTATGAACTGGCTCAAACCTTCAACCGTTTTTATGAGCGCAATCGGGTGATTGATGATCCGCGACAGGATGCGCGCCTTCACCTTGTCGAGATATATGCCGACGTACTGAAAGACGGTCTCTCGTTGCTTGGCATTGCCGCCCCCGAAAAATTGTAGTGTTTTGGCTGTTTGGCGGGTCCTGGTGGCTCGTCACCCACATGCTCAAACAAGTTTTGCCTGCGGCAAAACAACTGCTCCGCGCAGGGTGATCGAGCGCACCACCCGCTACCGCTCGCGTCTCAGACAAACATCATGTACAATATGAGCAAACAGGAGTAGGTATGCCGAAGAACTCGACGGCTCATACAGTCAAACCCAAAACCACGCACGCAGCAGCGCATGCAAAAGTGCATCCGCACCAGCACATTCCGGCGATTCCGAATGCTGACATGGTGAACGAACTCGTTAACAAACAAGTAAATGGCTTTTTGGACTTTTTGCGCGCGCAAAGCGTCGTGGGACTGGCAATCGGTTTAGTGCTAGGCACTCAGGTGAAGCAGCTGGTAGATTCAGTTGTGGCGAACTTCATCAACCCCATTACCCAATTGTTATTACCAGGCACAGGCACATTGCCGGAGAAGAGCTTGCGCGTGCATATTGGCAGCAAAACGGCTACGTTTGGCTGGGGATCATTTCTATCAACTTTATTAACTTTCGTAATTGTTGCGGCGGTCGTGTATTATACCTTTAAAATCCTTAAGTTGGATAAGTTACAGAAGAAAAGTTAAGTAGTTATTACATAATCAATATGTCAGGTCATTGTAATCTAGGCAATTTAAGTTTATAGTACGCATACCATGAAAGAAATGTCTCCAAAGAGCCCCGACACACCACTAATATTCGTACCTGATATTCCCAATGAGGGTATGCATATGCCTCCGGAATACCCAATACAGCCCAAATTTTGGCGCCCGAAAGAAGATGCTCCCGAGCTGGAGCAAGTGGATCTCGCCGCTGGTTATGAGCAAATGCCTTACCAGGAGGATGAAATACAAACCCCAGAACTAGAGCAGCACGAACGCCCATTCTTGAGTGAGGATGAGCTGCCGTTTGCCGAGCGTGTTCGACCATTTCATGAATATCGTGAAAAGAACCCCGTCGAAGACTATAAAGCATCGCATGCAAAATATTGGTGGAGCTACGACGACTGGACGAGGGATGAGCATTTCGGAAAGCCTGACAGTATTCTTCCTCACTTTGTGCGCTTGCACGAAGAGCTTGCTCGGCGCCCAGACCTGGCGACGAATCACGACTTTTTGGCGCGGCTGGCCAGTACACGCTCAGCATTGCAGCTTGCGCTGGATCGTCCTGAAACGACGAATATCGAGCAAGCTATCTTCGATAACTACCGTGAGCAGTCCGATCCACTCCTCGCGGCATACGTTGGTGATACCTGGGTGCCACGCCTTGGTCATAATTCACCACCGGCATGGGCAGTAGACACTATCCGTCGGGTTATAACACCAAAGTTAAATGGTGAATCCGTCTTGCCGCGCCGGCAATCAGTGATTGCATCGCACCTGAGAGGCGAAGACAAGAGCCATGCTAGCTTCCTGAGGGACCTTGTACACGCGCCCGCCGCTAGGCATCAGCGCGAAGAAACCATTGAGAGGTTTGGAACCGGCAGCCGGAAACATGTATCCAATAGCAAAGGCACAATCCACCGAGGAATCGATGACCGTGTATCATTTCTTATGGCAACTGACTGGGCACGTCGCCTCGGCTTTACGAACCAGGATACTATGCGAACGCATCCAAGCGACCTATGGGCCTCGGTCGCTAAAGAAGTTAAGGGTGCCCATGTCAAGGCACATCAGCACGATGGCATTCCTTCGTCCGAACGTGGGGTAGAGGATTGGGCGCGCGAATACCTACGAGGCGTACACAAACAACATCGGCGAGAAATGATACAGGCCGGTCTTGAAGAAGTGGTCAGAGGCTGGGAGATCACGGAGCCAGCACGAGCAGCCGCCGCAGCGAAAACCAAAGATCTCGGGGATACCGCCATCCATGGCTTGGCCACACTTGGCGACTACCTCGCAAATGATGGGGTGGACAATCTGGACGATCTCGCAAAGAGATTAGAAGAATATGGCCGTCATCAAGCATCATAGGACGTTCGTTCGCTTCGAGGTATAATACCGGCATATGATTGACAAACACGCGATCCCGACCAAATTATTTTGGGTTGACCTGGAAATGACCGGCCTCGACACCCAAGAAGATGTCATTTTAGAAGTGGCAGCCGAAATCACCGATTTCAATTTCAAGACGCTCGCCAGCTACGAGGGTCGGATCAAGCAAAAGCGCGACGTCGTCGTTGCCCGCATGCAGAAAAATATCTGGTGGAAAGATTATCCAGACAACCGCGATGAATTTATCGCGCGACTCGATGAAGGAAAATCACTCAAAGAGGTAGAACAAGATCTCGTGGCACTGCTTGAGGCCCAGTTCGGCAGCGAACCCGCTATCTTGGCTGGCAACTCAATTCACAATGATCGCAACTTCATCAAACGGTGGTGGCCGACGCTCGACCTGAAGATGCACTATCGTATGCTTGACGTCAGTACACTCAAAATTTATATGCAAGGCAAATACGGCATTGAGTTCGAAAAGAAGGAAATTCATCGCGCCTTTGATGACATCCAGGCATCAATCGCCGAATGGCAGTACTACATGGAGTGGCTGAAAAAGCATGGAAATTAGAGCTGCTGTTCTAGACGTCGACGGCACCCTCATCAATTCGTGCGAATATGTTGCTCAAGCTATTGAAGACACCATCAGCCGACGCGGTCGTGATGTCACGCGTACGCAAATTGCCGCCGTCACCGGCAAGCCCATAGTGGCCATGTATGCCGAGCTTATGCCTGGCTATGCTGTTGACGACTATCTGGCATGCGAGCGCGATCACTTTGCCCATCACGCGGCGCATCCGGAACTGATGGTGAGCTACGATCTGGCCGGCGAAACGCTGATGGAGCTCGAGGAGCGCGGCCTCAAGTTGGGAGTATTTACGGGATTTGATGCGCGTACTCGAGATAATCTCGCGCGATTTAACTTAGACGGATACTTCGAAACGATCGTTGACTGCACGCAGTATGAGTACCACAAACCTAATCCCGAAGGACTCTATATTGCCATGGAGAGACTTGGCGTCACACGCGAAGAGACCGTGTACGTTGGTGACGGCATTTCGGATATGGGTGCTGGACGTGCAGCAGATGTAGCTGCTACCATCGGTATCACGCATGGATTTACCCCGGCCGATGCGCTTACCGACGCGGGCGCTGAGTATCTTATTCACTCGCTGCCCGAACTCCTGCCATTGCTTGATACAATAGAAGCATCATGATTGATCACAAAACCGTTGAAGAATATTTGCTAGGTATGCCAAACGCGCGCCTGGATTATCCTTTTGGCGCGGGTGTGGCGGTGTACAAAGCAGGCGATAAGCTATTCGCCTTAGTAGAAGAGAAAAGCTCGCCGGTAAAAATTAGTCTCAAATGCGACCCGCAGCTTGCCCAAACATTACGCGAGCGCTACGAAAGTGTCATGCCCGGGTATCATCTGAACAAAAAACATTGGAACACTATGCTGCTTACCGGCCAGCTCAGCTGGGAAGAGGTGCAAGACCTCATTCGGCACTCGTATAACCTCGTAACCGGCCACCCGGGCGCGATACCTGGAGCGGCTTAGTTCTGATTAGGATTGGCTGTTTGCGATTGCAGATCCACCGATGATGGCACCTGGGCGAGCAACTTTTGCGCGGCGCCAAGACTGGTTTGAATGAGCTGCTTGGCGGTCGTAGACGACGCATTATTCCCGGCCTGCTCAAGTTCGCTCACGTATGATTGCAGTTGATTCTGCATAATTTGCACGAACACACTATCGAAAGTACTGCTCTGGATGGCAGTGGTAAGTTGCTGATCGGTCGTGCTGCTGTGCTTGAGGCCGAGCGTCTTGGTACCCAGCTTCTGTCCGTGCTTTCCTAGATAATCCAGAAACTGCTGTTGGTTGGTCTGCACACCTAGCTCGACGTTAATGGCGAGATTTTTGGTAATCTGCTGAGTGGACTGCGTTGTACCTTGGGTGGCAACGCGTACCAATTCAGTTTGGGCTTCAGCAATGCCAACAAGGTCCTGCGTGTTTGTCTTGCCGCTAAATAATACTGAAACAATGATGCCAACGATGACCATCAGTATGATAACGCCACCAAGTATCATGATAATCTTCGCGATAAACGGATCTTTGATGCCTGGAATATGAGCACCGAGCAATGGCCGCTTAGATGGCGGCGTAGGATTGACGATAAACTCGTACGGATTTTGCTGTGGTGGTGGCGTTTGCGCAGGTGGATACGGATCCATGATGAACATATTTAAGCATACAATGCTTATGTTTCGAAAGTGTTTTCCTCGAGATTCGCGATACGTTGGATGCAGTCCAGCGGCGTGCCGAGCAACGTGCGCAGATTGCGGCTGTAGTTGTCTTGGCTGAGTACCTGACTTTCCTCTGGCGGGACGATGGCCAATTCTACCGCACTATTGAGGCCGACCTCGTGTGCGAGTCCGCGAACTGTGCCAGCTAAATCCTGTGGTGCTTGCGAAAATAAAGCCTGTTCAAGCGTTCTGCCATCTTGGTTAAATGCGTGATAATCTGCTCGATGCTCCGGATACGCCCAATCGCGTTCGTCACCAGAACCAACATCGGCGTGGAACTCATCTAAGAATACGCCAATACTGGTGTGCGGCTCGATGCTGTAGTCGGTCTGCGTATGAACATATTCATGTTTTAGAGTTCGACGCCGTGGTAATACATCGGGGTTGTCACGGATGCCCCGAACGAGCGGCCGAGGCAAAAACATTGTTTTTTCACCCTGTTGATCCTCTTCCACCCAAGCCGTCGGCAGGTCACGAATGCCGGTAACTTCCTTGAAGCGCTCTTCCGGCTCACGGTCGAAAGCGCCATTGAATGCCAAGACTCTCAGCTGATATTCCTGCTCATTGTCTGGCGTCACGCCCAGCCGCTCCTTAACATCGCCAACGAGGTCGGGAATTTCTTTCTTGAATTGTTCGGTAAGGTGCCTGTCGGTAAACGCGTCGCATACCGCTTCCCACCCATGAGGCGATAGACGTATGCCGAGTGAGACGTCACCTTGATCGATAATTTGCTCGGCTTCACGCTCTAGTACCGGGCTAAAGCGATGGGTAAGAAGTATGAGGCCGTTTTTAGCAATGGCAAGCTCGCGGTTTTGAGCCGTTTCATTAGACGTGTCATATGCTTCAGCGCCGCGCTTGATAAGCCCGGTAAAGAGCAAACCATGAGCGTCATCATCAAAAAAAGCGAGCTCAAGCTGGTGGGCATCGATCCACGCTGTGCCGGTTTCTAGGATTTGCGGTAGCTCGGCTTGTACCTCAGGCAGTTCATCGCCAAGGGCGCAGGCGTATTGCGTAAATGCTTCGATCGCAGCTGGATCGGCTTCACCATGATTCCATTCTTTGGGGGTGCTCATTTCCGGCTATTATACCGCCGTAGTCGGGATTTTGCGAACTCCTATAAAACAGGGGCGGTTTAGCGTACAATAGAGGTAATGGATGCCGTGGAAGAAATCAAGAGTCGCCTCAATATTGAGGACGTTGTCGGCGAGTACGTTGAGCTTAGGCGCGCGGGCCGCAATTGGAAGGGACTGAGCCCATTTGGTGCCGAAAAGACGCCGAGTTTTATTGTGAGCCCCGAAAAACAGATCTGGCATGACTTTAGCAGCGGCAAAGGTGGTAACGTGTTCAGCTTTGTTATGGAGATGGAAGGGCTGGACTTTAAAGGGGCGCTGGAGTTGCTCGCGCGCAAAGCCGGCATCGATCTGGAACAATTCCGTGGCCGAAGCAACGGCACGCGCGGCCAAGAAAAAGAGCGGGCGTACGAGGCGCTGGAGCTTGCTACCAAGTTTTATCAGGTACAATTCAGCCGTAATCAGGCGGCGCTCGAATATGTATTCAAAAAACGTATGTTTACCAAAGAGACGGCGCTGGAATGGCGCATTGGCTATTCGCCGAACAATGGCTCGGCATTGTGTGATTTCCTGAAGCAAAAGGGATTCAAAGAAGCCGAAATTAAAGCTGCTGGTTTGAGTGCCAGAAGCTACCGCGGTGGCATCCAAGACATGTTCCGCGGCCGCATCATGATCCCGCTGGCCGATGCACAGGGACGGGTGATTGGTTTTACGGCGCGTCTTTTGCAGGACGACCCGAATGCACCCAAGTACATCAATACGCCACAAACTATGCTGTACGACAAATCGCGGCATGTGTTTGGGCTGCACTTGGCGAAAGAGGCAATTCGGCGCAGCACATTCGTGGTGCTCGTGGAGGGCAATCTCGATGTAATCGCGAGCCATCAAGCCGGCATCCGGCAGGTAGTTGCGACCGCCGGCACAGCCATGACCGAACATCATCTGAAGGCGCTGAGTCGATTTACCGGCGATATTCGTCTCTGTTTTGACGCCGACAAGGCTGGCATCAATGCTACCGAGCGGGCGATCCCGATCGCCAGTAAAGTTGGCGTTAGTTTGAGTATTATCGTCATCCCAAGCGGCAAAGACCCGGACGAACTCATTAAGCAAAACGCTACCACGTGGACGGAAATTATTCAGAAGCCGCACTACGCACTCGACTGGCTCATGGATCGCTACAAAAACGTGCTCGACCTGAACACAGCGCCGGGCAAGCGGCAATTTAGTGACGTTATTTTGGCGGTGGTACGAGGTGTGCAAGACGAAGTTGAGCAAGAGCATTACATCGAAAAAGTTGCGCAAACGATCGGAGTGACCAAACAAGCATTACTTGGCAAGCTTCAAAAAGTTGCTGAGGCCGCCAAACCGCGGCTCAAACAACCACGCGTGGCGCCGCAGCTGCCCGAAAAGACCGTGCAGGAGCTCACCAAAACGCAGAGTCATTTTTTGGCGCTTATGCTCGTGCAGCCGCAGCTACGCGACTTACTTACGCCCATCGAGCCGACGATGCTCATCTCGAACGAGCTGCGTGAGCTACGAGCTTTTTTGCAAGAACACCCTGATTTCGCCGGTGGCACTGGTCAACCACCCGCGGCATTGCGACCTCTGGCAGAATATAGTAAAATACTGGCATTAGAATATGAAGAGCTCTATCAGGGCCTCGAGCTTACAGAACTTCGTTACGAAGCAACTCGATTGCAGGTACATCTGATAGAACAATACGTCAAAATGCAAAAACAGCGCCTAGCGCATGAACTACAAACTGCTGATGAGGCGCGAACAACCACATTACTCGAACGTGCCAAACAGCTCGATCAGCTACTAAAAACGTATAAAGGAGCATAACGTATGCCAGCCAAGAAGAAACAAGACGCAGCTAACCAGCCTGTCGATTTAGAGCAAGTCAAACAAGGGCTTGTTGCTCGTGCCAAAAAAGCCGGCACGATCGACCAGACCGATATCACTGCCGCCATTCCAGAAACGAGCGATAACGCCGACTTACTCGATAGCTTGTACACTGAGCTTGCCGATGCCGGCGTGCAAATTGCGGCTCCAGCAGCGCCTGCTGCGCCGCTCGCCGAGGATTTGAGCGACGAATGGACGCTTGAAGAAAACGAAGAGGAAGAAGAGATTGTCGTTGAAGACCAAAGCTATCTCGATGATATTGCCGACGACTCAGTGCGGCTGTACCTGCGCGAGATTGGTAAAATCCCATTGCTTTCCGCCGAAGAAGAGCTGGAGCTCGCCCGCCGTGTCGTTGCGGGTGACAAAGACGCCAAAGACAAAATGGCCGAGGCAAACATGCGTCTGGTGGTCTCGATTGCGAAGCGCTACGTTGGCCGTGGCCTGGACTTGCTGGACCTCATTCAGGAAGGCAACACGGGCTTGCTGCGTGCAGTCGAAAAATTCGATCCAGACAAAGGCTTTAAATTTAGCACCTATGCGACCTGGTGGATTCGCCAAGCCATCACTCGCGCGATCGCCGACCAAGCACGCACTATTCGTATCCCAGTGCACATGGTCGAAACCATCAACAAGTTATTGCGCACCCAGCGCCGTCTAACACAGGAGCTCAACCGTGAGCCAACCAACGAAGAGATTGCTGCGGCGATGGAAATTGAGGTCGACAAAGTCGAGCACATCATGAAGATCAAGCAGGATATTTCGAGCCTCGACGCAAGCATTCGCGACGACGAAGAAGAATCAGTGCTTGCCGACTTTATCGAAGACGAAGACACCATCAGTCCGGAAGATTCCGCTACCATGCAGTTACTCAAGGAGCAGGTAAAAGGCATGCTCGGCGCGCTTACCGAACGCGAGCAAAAGATCCTGAAGCTGCGCTTTGGCCTGGAAGATGGCAAGCAGCACACGCTCGAAGAAGTCGGCCAGGAATTCAGCGTCACCCGCGAACGCATCCGCCAAATTGAGGCGAAAGCGCTGGCAAAACTCCGTAAGCACAAAGACGCTAAAAAACTGCACGACTACATAAAGTAACAGTAGCTCGCTTTTTGTGCAAAATACGCTACAATAGTCGTGATGAGTGTGACATTGATTGGACTGTCTGGCACGAATGGCGCCGGCAAGGATGCTGTAGCCGAAATGCTTGCCAAAGAGCGCGGCTTTTTGTTTGTCGGAGCTACCGAAATGCTGGTGAAAGAACTGGAGCGCCTCGGCCGTACGACGAGTCGCGAAGATAAATCAACTTTAAGTGCCGAGTGGCGCCGCGAATTTGGCATGGGTGTGATCGTCGACAAAGCCTTGGCAGAGTTCGAGAAAGTCAAAGACCAATATAAAGGTTTGGTCGTGAGTAGCTTGCGTCATCCGGCCGAAGCAGACCGCGTGCACGATGCGGGCGGGGAAGTCTGGTGGATCGATGCCGACCCAGAAGTGCGCTACGATCGTATTCGTAGCGCCAACCGCGGCCGCCCACTCGAAGACGACAAAACGTTCGAAGAATTTTTAGCCGAAGAGCAACGCGAAATGCACCGCACTGGCGACGAAGCCACCTTAAACACGGCCGCCGTCAAAGAGCGCGCCGATCGCATACTTTATAACAATGGCAATAGTCTCGACGGACTCAAAACCCTCGTCGCCGAAAATCTTATCACGTAATACAATGCTACTCCTCAATTTATTTTGTGCAAAAGCAATTGTTATTGTATAATTTGCGCATACAAAATCAAGGGAGAAGTAAAACATGCGCGAAGCTGGCAATGAACATAATCAAGGGTCGATGGACGCGTCGCCGTATTATAACGCTGAACGCGATGCCCAACTACGGTTCGACGGCTTAGCTACTTTTACGAATGAGCTTTTGGGTGATACTCCCACCGATCCTGACTTTGAAGCAGTTCTGGGTCGTCTCACGAGTGGCATGGATGCGCAGCAACGCTTAGACTTTCTGCAGCGCTATGCAGAAGCTCTCTATAGCGATACTCCAAGCGAGCCTACCGAGCAAGCTTAAGTGCGGCTTGATGCTGCTGGTGCAGTTCGATAACCGCTTTGCGGTTATGTTTTTTGGTGACGCGCAAGAACAGGCGAATGGTCAGATAGATCGCAGCCGCGGCGGCTGCAAGCAGCCAATCGGTCGCGCTTAGCGGCCCGGCGCCGAAGTACGGCCGCACCCACGGGTCGTACATCAAATTGAGAATACAGAAGAACGAGAAGCCGAACGCAATCAGTAATTTTTTATTGCTCCACAAATAACGCGAGAAAAATCCTTCGCGTGGATCAGCGCGCACCAGCATAAGGTTCATAAATTGGCATAGCACAATCGTAAGGTAGGTGAGCATGGTCGCCGAAGCGTATTGTGCATTGTGCGTGCTGAAGTAGGTTGGGCTAAAGTGGTGGCGATGAAAGAAAAGCAAAAAGTTGCCGTAGGCCAGGGCGGCACTAAGCAATCCGTAGCCAACAAATTCACGCACTGCTTGCACATTGATGATGTGATCGCGCAAGCTGCGCGGTTTGTCATGCATCAGTTCGCGTTGGACTGGGTCCCAACCGATGGCGGTGATCGGGAAGATCTCGGCTATAACGTCAACAGCCAGAATTTGGATGGCCGTGATAGCGATTGGCACATGAAAGATCGCCTGACCGGCCAAACCAATCAACACGGCAAGTAACTCACCGGCATTGTCCGTAAGGGCGCATCGCGCTGCTTTTTTAATGTTCTGGAAGGTGAGCCGGCCTTGTTCAATGGCACCAACAAGGGTGTGAAAGCTGTCGTCGAGCAGCACGATGTCCGATGCTTCTTTGGCCACATCCGTACCTGTCCTACCCATTGCCACACCGATGTCGGCCCGCTTGAGCGCCGGCGCATCGTTAATGCCGTCGCCGGTTACGGCCACCACCTGACCACTATGTTTTACGATTTCCACGATGCGCAATTTGTCTTCGGGCGCAACGCGTGAAAATACGACGCCACCTTGTTTGAGTAACTTCAGAATGGCGGCATTATGCATGTGCGGCAACTGGTCGCCAAGCACCACAGTGATGGCTTGCGCATCGTCGACGAGTTTGGCTTGGCGGGCGATTGCCTCGGCCGTAGTTGGATAGTCGCCGGTAATAATCGATACCTTAATATGAGCGCCCCGCGCAGCTTCCATAGCCGCTGGTACTTCATCGCGCAAAGGATCGACCATCGAAATGATACCCAAGAATACCAGGTCTTTTTCGACTTCCTCGAACTTCATGTTTTTTGGCCGCGAACCTTTTGGCAGCCCGCGGTAGGCAAACGCCAGATTGCGCTTTGCTTCTTGAGCGCGCGCTTCGTTGTAGCTCAGCAAAAATGCGCGGTCCTTTTTGGTAAGTTTGCGTACCCGGCCGTTGTCCCAGATTTTGGTAGCGCGCTCCAGCACGCTTTCCGGCGCACCTTTGGTATATACAATGAGCTTTTTGTTAACGCGGCGGACTGAACTCATGCGTTTGCGAGCGGAATCGAACTGGAATTCCTTGACCTCGGCATATTTTTTATTTATCGCGGTGGGATCGATCCCCGCTTTGCGGGCTAGGGTAATGAGCGCGCCCTCGGTCGGATCGCCAACGCAGTACCACGTTTTGTGTTCACGGTCGGGCGGATTAACGCTTGCATTGCTTGCGAGCGCCCCGGTTTCAAAAAAGAGCGACAGGCTTTTAACCTGCGTGGTTGCCAGTGCTTTTTGGGTGTCGGCCGTTACGATCTCGCCATTTGTTTCGTAGCCCGTGCCAGTCACATCGTATTGTTGTTTGCCGATGAGAAGTTGTTCGGCTGTCATCTCGTTTTTTGTAAGCGTGCCGGTTTTGTCGGTGCAAATAATGGTGGTTGCGCCCAGCGTTTCGACGGCGGAGAGTTTCTTTACGAGTGCCCGGGCTTTGGCCATGCGGCCAGCGCTTTGGGCCAGCCCAATATTTACTTCGGCCACTAAGCCGTTCGGGATCATCGCCGCCGAAATACCAATCGCGAACAGCAAGGCCTCCTTCATACCAAGGTGTGATTTAAGGGCAATAAAGGTGAGGATTGCCGCCAAAATAAGTGTGCCTTGCGCGAGCCGCGTCGCGAGGTTGGTCATCTCTTTCTGGAGTGGGGAAGCGTCGGTTTTAGTTGACTGACTGAGATTGGCGATGCGCCCGAGCTCGGAGTCCATGCCCGTGCCGATCACGATACCATAGCCATGCCCGAGCGCAACCGTGGTGCCCATAAAGACGATGTTATGGCGGTTACCGAGTGGTACGTCGCCATTTATGGCATGCACAAATTTGCGGCTGGGGTTACTCTCGCCGGTCAGTGCAAAATCGTTGGTGGCTAGCTCTTCTTCGTCGAAAATGCGTAGATCAGCAGAAACCGAATCGCCTTCCTCGACATACATAATGTCGCCTACAACGACTTCGGTAGAATCAATTTCAGTCATTTTGCCGCCGTCGCGCAGCACTTTGGCCTTTGGCACGACCAGTTTTTCGAGGCTCGCCAGTAGTGTCTCGGCCTTATATTCCTGGAAAAATCCAACTAATGTGTTGATTGCAGCAATGGCCAGCAGGATGGTTGCCGTTTTTCCATCATGCAGATACAACGAGAACATCGCCGAAATGAGCAGGATAATCACGAGCAGGTTTTTGAATTGCCGCAAAAAGATGAGCACCCCCCACTGTCGATGGGCATGGTGGAGCTCATTGGCGCCATTTTTTACGAGACGATCACGGGCCTCGTCACTTGAGAGTCCCTGGCGCGTAGTGTGCAGCTGCGCCATCACCTCATCTGGTGATACGCGATAAAAGGCCTGAGGGGCGCCATGCTTGTCCATCATAAGCATTATACCTGTCCGGACATCAAAGTGTTAGTTGTCGTCACCGGCCTTCTATGTCATAATACAAACAGATGGTGCAAGAGGTAATGTCGGTCTTGGAACTACAGGGTGGGACTGACGACGTATTGCGTATGCAGTCAGATTTGGATGAGCAAGCTGCTACAACAGACCTCGTGCGGGTGTACTTAAATGCGATTGGCAAAATAGATCTCCTTGATGCGGGCGAGGAAGTGGATTTGGCGCAACGGATCGAAGCCGGCCTGTTCGCCGGGAAATTACTTATGCTTAAAGAGCAAGATCAAGCGGAAGCTCACAAAAATCAAATAACTATTGCCGAGAGTTTGGTTGAGGCCACCAAAAAGCGCAAAGAAGACGGCGACGTGGCCATCAAAGGTTTCGGCGAGATGATGGCCTATGCCAACCAGATGGACAACAAAGATCTAGAAGAGTTTATCGCCGATGGCGAAGCCGCAAAAACGCGGTTTATCGAAGCTAATTTGCGCCTGGTGGTCTCGATCGCCAAACGCTACAGTCCAAGATTCATGACACAACTCGACATTATTCAAGAAGGCAACGCAGGCCTGGTTCGTGCCGTGGAAAAGTTCGATTTTATGAAGGGCTACAAATTCAGCACCTACGCGACGTGGTGGATTCGCCAAGCGATTAGCCGGGCCATGGCGCAGCAAGAGCGGGCTGTCCGCCTGCCAAACCATGTCGTTGATGCAATAAATGTGCTGGTGCGAACACGTCGTGAGCTTACGAAACAGCTGAACCACGAACCATCAATCGAAGAACTCGCCAAAGGTATGGGCGTCACACCAGACCGCGTGCAGGAGCTTATGGATATTGACGAACCTACCGTGTCGCTCGACAAAACAGTCGGCGAGGACGATGACGCACCATTCGGTAATTTTGTTATGCCGGATGTTCCTTCGGTGGAGGATCAGATGTTAACCAACACTGATCCACAAGGTCCGTACCGCTATTTAGAATGTTTGGAACCGCAAGAGCGATTGATTGTCGAACTTCGTACTGGCAACGGATACACCGGCAAAGTACACAACGTCACCGAGATCGCTCGCTTTTTCGACATGAGCCCGGTACGCGTACGCCGTATTTTCTATGCAGCCAGCGCCAAGATGCGTGCCATGGCTACAAGGGAACTTACACCATAAATGTGACAAAAGTCCTATACATGTCGCTTATGCAGTAATACCATCAAGGAGGGAATATGGGAGAATATTATTACTCAAACCAAGACGATCCCGTGCTCCGCGACTACCTGCGGGATATTCAACAGTTCCCATTGCTTGATGCAGGCGAAGAAGTGGAGCTTGCAAAGACTATGGAAGCGGGCCACATTGCCGCCCGGGCGCTCGAAACAATCAACGCCAAGGGTGATGATATACAAGAAACGGCCCTGCGTGAAACGTGGGACGATGAACTTCATGCTAAGCAAAAGTTGCTAAATCACAAAACCCGTGGGCAAAAGGTTCATGGCCGTGAAGAACTGCGTGACGACACGGCGATCCAAGAAACGCGAGAAGGTTTCGAGCGCTTTGTCGACCGGCTGCAGGCCGAAGCACCAAGCGAAGAAGAGTTCATTCAGGAGTTAACGACCGTTGCAAAAGATGGCGAGGAAGCCGAAAAGCGCTTCATGCTCAGTAACCTTCGCCTCGTCGTGCATGTAGCGAAACGGTTCCGCGGGACCGAGAGCATGGAACCCATGGATCTGATTAACACCGGCAACGAGGCAGGCTTGCCGCCGGCGATCGGCAAATTCGACCCTAATGCGGGCTACAAGTTTAGTACTTACAGCGTAAAATGGATCGAAAAAGCGATTCAGCGCGTCATCGACAACACCGACCGTACGATTCGCGTGCCAGTGCATATCGAAGACAAAATACGCGACATCAAAAAGAAAGAAGAGGAACTTACAAGCCAGTTGCAATGTACGCCATCACCCGAAGAATTGGCAGCAGCGTGTGATATGTCTGTCAAAGAGCTGCAAGAATACCAGCAGATTGACAAGCCAGTTGTTTCGCTGCAACAGGGATTCTATGTAAATGACGAAGAAAAAATGGGATTTATGGAGTTGGTGGGTGATCCGAAGGCGGCTGAGATGTATGAAGGCGCCGAGTATAGTGCACAGCTAGCTCTTCAAAAAATTCCTAAAATTATCGAGGTATGCCTTACCGACCGGCAGCGGCAAGTACTGCTGTGGTCGTGCGGTATTAATTCGCCAACCGGCGATGAGATGAGCTTGGGCGAAATTGGCAAGCACCTTGGCATACCTCGCGAAAACGCAAACTCCGCACATAAACGCGCAATCGCCATTATCAACGATGTCATATCCGGAAAACGGCCGCTCGAACCACCGCAGAAGACCCGCTCACTCAAAAACGGTACTAGTCGACAACCATCTGAATAAAGGCTTTTCTTATAAAGATATTTTTGATATAAATGCTGGACAATAACAAGGAATGTCATGGCAGAATTTTATCGAGCCTCTGAGGACCCGAGTCTGAATGCTTATATGCAGCGAATCAAGGAATTTCCTTTGCTTAATGCTGGCGAGGAAGTTGAGCTTGCGCAGCAAATTGAGGCGGGTATGATCGCCGAACGCGCCCTCCAAACAGTGCGAGCTCAAGAAGATCCAATAAGTGAGTCTGTGCTTCAAGGTGACTGGCGCGAGGAGCTTTTGCGCAAACGGGAGCGTACGCAGCATAAGACCGAAGGGCCAAAAATTCGTGCTCCCGAAGAAGTAGAAGATGATTACGCAATTACCGAAACTGTAGGCCGTTTTAATGGATTCGTGGAAGGCCTTGTAGCGCAGGATACGGAAGATTTTTTAATCAATGACCTTGATACGGTCGCGCAGGCAGGCCGCGATGCAAAAGAGCGTTTCTTTACGAGCAATTTACGATTAGTGAAGCATATTGCTGATCGCTTTCCAGAATGCGCAAGCATGGAGCCACTCGATCTTATTAGTGCGGGCAATGTGCCAGGTTTGGAACGCGCTATCGAAAAATTCGATTTCACCCAAAGCTACAAATTTAGCACCTATGCGGGTAACTGGATTGCCCAGGCTATACAACGTGCCCGCGACAGTACTGATCGGATCGTTACTTTGCCTGCCGCAGTTGAGGCCAAGCTTCGAAGTGTATCTGAGCAGACAGATATATTACGAGCAGAATCTGGCCATGAACCCAGCGACGAAGAAATTGCCAAGGCATGCGATGTGACCGTTGAAGAACTATGGGATCTGCGCGGTTTCGACCAAACAGTTTTTTCATACAATAAGCTGGTTCACGAGAGTGACGAGGACTCTCCAGAGATCGCTGATGCAACAGATATACTTGCCGATCCAAAAGCAACTGCCGCCTTCGAGCGAATGGAAGTGCTTGATCCTGCATTAGCGAAAAAAATAGGAAACATTATCAATGTAGCGCTTACCGACTTGCAGCGTCAGGCGTTTCTGTGGTCGTGTGGCATCGATTCACCAAACGGCGATGCTATGACAATTCGAGAGATAAGCGAGACGCTCGGTACTTCTCGCGAAAATATTTATGCCGCTCACAAGCGAGCCCTCAAAGTTATTAGAGATACACTATCTGGCGAACGACCCTTGCGACCGCCAGGTGCCATACATAAGCCGAAGCCAAAAAACAAAGACAAAAACAAGTAGTATTGGTTAGTAGCCTGCCATCTTTTGCTATAAAATGAGGGCCTATGGAAATACCGAAACACATACCAGACCAGCCTGGCGACCAGATACTGCCCACCATGCCCGACGCATTACCGCACATCAGCGTACGCACAACCAGAGAAGAGGAAGTTGAACTGGCCGCCACGATTACTGCTGGGCAAGATGCAGCATCACAGTTACGGCGCGTAAAGCAACTGCCGCCGGATGAAATCAAAGATCTATCGGCGATTCGCGAGGAAGGGCTGCTGGCTACAAGTCGCCTGGTGCTTGGAAACCTGCGGTTCGGTGATCGGATTGCCGGTACTCAAATATCTCCAGACTTGCCACAAGAAGACTGTGACCAAATTGCCCGGCTTGGTTTGGCTGCGGCGGCAAATGACTATGATCCTGAGCTTGGAAGGTTTGGCGGGCAAGCAGCCGCCGAGATACGTAAGGAGTTTAAGAAAAGTAGAAACGCCCCGCCAGAACAACCATTGTCATTTGATGAACCTGTCGGCGAGCATGGCGAACCGCTTGGTGCAATATTGCCCGACCAGAAGGACCCTCTTGGCGATGTCGAGCGCGATTTACTGCGCGCACAACTCAGCCGGTTGTTGCCAATAGTGCTTGCTTCTATGGACCAACTAGATCGAGGCGTTTTTCTCGAATACTTTGGCACGGCCAATCATGAAGGCATGAGATTCCGGGAGATTGATGAAGCGCATGACTTTTCGCCCGGACAGGCGCGTGCGATCTACTATAAAAACCTTATAAAACTCGCCCAAAGGTATCCGCAACTGCGTAAGCTATATCAAGACTTCGAATTCTAAGTGCCAGATACGGTATACTGGTAACATGTCAAAGCGCCTGGTTATTATCGATGGCAAGTCCGTGTTTTACCGCGGCTACTACGCCATGCCCAACTTATCAACCAAAGACGGTACGCCCACCGGCGGCGTGTACGGGTTTGCCGTGATGGCACTCGAAGTTATCAAGCGACTCAAGCCGGATTACGTTTGCGTGGCCTGGGACAAACGCCACACCAACATTCGCAAACGACGCGAACTCTATCCAGCATACAAAGGCAATCGCAAAGCCGCGCCACCCGATTTTTACGAGCAAATACCGCTGCTATTAGAACTGTTGGCGGCGCTGCACTGGCCGCTCTACGAAATGGACGATTACGAGGCCGACGACATCATGGGCGCCTTTGCCAAGCAGGCAAAAGCGCAGGATATCGAAAGCTATTTAGTAACGTCCGACCTTGATGTGTTGCAGCTCGTGAACTCGCACACGCATATTTACACGCTTAAAAAGGGCCTCAGCAATATTGAGTTGTTCAACGTCGCGCACTTCGAGGAAAAGTACGGCGTGGGCGCGCACCAGTGGGTTGACGTAAAAGCTTTGAAGGGCGATGCGTCCGACAACATTCCAGGCGTCGCCGGAGTGGGCGAAAAGACCGCGCTCGAGCTCATCAAGCAATACAAAGACCTGGACGGCGTGTATGCCCATTTGGACGAGTACAAGCCGGCATTGCGCACAAAGTTAGAGGCCGGCAGAGACATGGCCTACCTCAGTAAAGAACTCGTCACATTGTACGTGGACGCGCCAATCACGCTCGACTTTAAGGCCGCGGAACTAGAAGACGGCGCTACGCCGGAATTTGCCGCCGTGCTGCGCAAATTCGAGTTCCGCAATCTGTTACGCCAGGTCGAAGCAACATTAAGCAAAAAAGAAATTGAGGCGGCAGAAGAGCCGGCCGACACGCTCGAAGTCGCGGCCAGCACTGGGTTTTCGCCGATCGACTTTGCCAACGACGCGCCGCGTGTCGTGGCCATCAATCCCGAAATGACCGAATTATGGGTGAGTGTCGATCCGTTGCAATATGCCGTCGTGCCGTTCGAAGATTTGAACAAAAATGTGATGCAGGCGCTGGCCAGCGGGCCAGTGATTGGCCATGACCTCAAGCCGCTGCTGCGTGCGCTATTGGCGCACGACGTCGCCTGGACCGGCAGCATCCAGCACGACACCAAAATCGGCGCGTTTATTTTGAACTCTTTGGAGCGCTCGCGCGAGCTTAGCGATCTGTTAAACCAGGCCATCGACCCGGCTGACGCCGGCAAAGTCGTCGCTGCCATCTGGAAGGCATACGACGACCAAAAATTGCAATTTAACGACCACCCAAGTTTGCAAAAAGTCGCCAACGAGCTCGATTTCCCCATGATTTATTTGCTCGCCAAAATCGAACACCGCGGTATTAAGCTCGACAGCGCCTTCTTGCGTAAAATGAGCGAAGAGTTTGCTGAAAAAATCAAAGGCATCGAGCAAGAAATTTACAAACAAGCCGGCCAGGAATTTAATGTCTTAAGCCCTAGCCAGTTGGCCATGATCTTGTTTGAAAAGCTGGCGCTGCCCACCCAGGGCGTCAAAAAAGGCAAAAACGGCTATTCGACCGGCGCGGCCGAACTCGACAAATTGCGCGCGCTGCACCCAATTATTAACTTGATCACACAATACCGCGAATACACCAAACTCAAAAGTACCTACATAGACACGCTGCCGGAGCAAGTCGACGAGCAAGGCAAATTGCACACCACCTACGATCTGGACGTCGCGGCCACCGGGCGGTTGAGTTCGCGCAATCCCAATTTGCAAAATATTCCGACGCGCACCGACATCGGACAGGCGATTCGCGGGGCGTTCGTGCCTGCCAAGGGCAACGTGTTCGTCAGCGCCGATTACTCGCAGTTCGAGCTACGCCTCAGCGCCGCCATGTCCGGCGACCAACAGATGATCGACGAATTTAACAAAGGTCTGGACGTACATACCGCGACCGCCGCGCAAATCTACGGCGTGCCGCTCGATAAAGTCACCAAAGATATGCGTCGCCACGCCAAAACCGTCAACTTCGGCATCTTGTACGGCATGAGTCCGCACGGCCTTAGCGTGGCCACTGGCATGAGCATGATAGAGGCCAAATCGTTTATCACTAAATACTTCGAGCTGCGCGCACCGCTACGCAATTACATCGACTCCACGCTCAAGCAGGCCGAGCAAGCCGGCTATGTGCAAACCATGTTTGGCCGCCGCCGCCCAACGCCCGATCTCAAATCGAGCAACTTTATGGTTCGCGAGGCCGCCAAACGCGCCGCCGCCAACATGCCCATCCAAGGCACCGAAGCCGATTTAATGAAACTCGCCATGCTCAAAGTAGAAGAAGTGCTGGCAGACGGCCTCGGTGAGCAGCTGCTGCAAATCCACGACTCCATCTTGGTTGAATGTCCGGCCGCCACCGCCGAAAAGGTCCAAAAAATCCTCAAAGAGACCATGGAACACGTGTACAAGCTGCCCGTAAAACTGGACGTCGACGTCAGCGCCGGCACTTCTTGGGCCGAATTATAAACGCTAAAATCTTCATTTTTGATTGTTTCGGCGAGATGCCGCGAGGCGCTTTCGAAATTGTTTCGTACTATAGAGCAAGCCATCACGCGCAGTGCTAAGCACGCGGCGGTCGACAGCATCGAGGGTGTACTCGCCGGAGGCGTCAGCCAGCAGATTGCGCACCACTAAAGGTACTGCCATCCGATCGGTGATTTGAAGGTTGCCATGCTCGTCCGGTGTGCCGTAGCGTTTCCGGATTGCTTCATTCGTACTGAGCCACTTCGCAAATACGTTGCCAACGCGAATAAGCTGCACCGCATCTTTATCGACATGATGGTGATATTTGCCGCCACCTGTCTGGCGATATTTGAGCTGCTGGGGCAGCTTTTCTCGGCCGTCCCACCAGTGACAGTCATTGTTGAGCTGCGGCGTGGTGGAATTATGCTCTTCGCGCGGCGACCCTGGGTAACTTGGCGTCAGATGCAATACAGTGAGCTCGGCTACGAGACCGCGTGCAGCTGTATCGATAGGATTTCCGTGCCTATCTACATGGGGGTCGATCATGGTTGCGAGTTTCTGGCGATTGGTTTGCTTGTCGTGCTCGCTCCAGCGTTCACCAGCGGCGCGGGCGCGGTATAGTGGAGCATAGGCGTCCAGAAGTTGCGCCTGAATGCGCGCCTGGCGGTCCACGCAAGCTGCCATCAATTCTTCTTCGGTAAAAGTGATGCGTTCAGGGTCGTGCTCCTGCAAGCCAACTTCGGTGCGCTGCCAAAGATCGGTGGCTGCCCAATCTCTCTGAGGAAAGCGGTATGCAGCTTGGAGCTGGTAATCGGCGAGCTCTTCAGCAGCAGCGTAGTTCACGGCAACTTCCATAACACACAGCTCCTTACTCGAACAGTTGGTAGGCTAAGGGTATAATAAGAGGGTAACGGCGGGCTGTCTATGAAAATTCCTGCATTGTCGCTTGGCGAAGGGGCGATGATCCCGCACATTGGCTTTGGTATGTGGCAAATGGAAGATGAAGCATCGTGCAAACAGGCCGTGCGGTGGGCGCTCAAAGCTGGCTATACGCATTTCGACACCGCGCAGTATTACCGGAATGAACGCTGGCTCGGCGACGTACTGCACGAAGATGATGTGCCCCGCGACAGTGTTTTTATAACCACTAAAATCGCCAACAGCAACTTTGGCGAGGATAAACTCGTGCCGAGCTTTGAGCAATCCTTGCGCGACCTGCAAACCAGCTACGTCGATCTGTTATTACTGCATTTTCCCGTGACCGACTTGCGCCAAAGGGCCTGGCCGATCCTTGAGCAATTGCATCACCAGGGCAAAGCAAAGCACATCGGCGTCAGCAATTACACGGTGCGTCACCTCGAGGAACTGCTCAAAACCTGCAAGGTCAAACCGGCGGTTAATCAAGTGGAACTGCATGTATTTTTGCAGCAGCCCGAGCTGCGAGCCTACTGCCAGCAGCACGACATCCGCGTTGAAGCATATTCGCCGCTTGTGCACGGGCAAAATATGGACAACGACGTGCTGCAGACAATTGCCGACAAACACCATAAATCAGTCGCACAAATTATGCTACGCTGGTGCATTGAACAAGATTTGATTCCATTACCAAAATCATTGCATGAACAGCGTATCAAGCAGAACATAGATGTGTTCGATTTTGAACTCAACCAAAGTGACCTTACACGCATCGCTCAGCTTAACCGCAACTACCGCACCTGTTGGGACCCAACCGACGTCGCCTAAGCGGCGCGTACTTGACTTCCTCTACTCATAGGATTCAGGTAAGCATAAAGATATTGCAAAACACATACTAATGTGGTATTGTAACTCGTGTAAAGAGGCTGTGAGCAAACTATGAAGTATTTCCTCGGATTCCTTATTGCTATCGGTATGATCGTGCTGGTGTTCTTTTTAGTGCTCCGGGGTTTTAATAGCGGCTCAGCGCCCAAAAATCAGTCACACCTGACTGATTATACTAACTCTAACACCGTTATGCAGCTTACTATGGACGGCCCAATTACTGCCGACCAGAACCACCAGGCGGTGCGCATTACAGTCGGCCAAAGCGAAACAACCATCGACATTATGCAGGGCTACCAGGGAAGTGTCACCCAAACCAAGACCTATCCGAACAACCAACCGTCGTATGCGGAATTCTTGAGCGCACTCCAAGTTGCTGGCTTCCAAAAGGGTAGTACAGATCCTAACAAATCAGATGAACGTGGTTACTGCCCAACAGGTAATCGCTACATTTACGAAGCGGTGAATGGCACCTCGGATGCTGAACGCTTCTGGTCGACCTCATGCGGCAGCCAGGGCACTTTCAAGGGCAATGCCTCAGTCGTGCGCCAGCTCTTCATCAAGCAAGTGCCGGATTACGATCAGCTCACGGCAACCCTCAACCTTTCGTACTAACATATTAGCCAATGCGAAACACCAGCCGTTTTTCGGTATTACAAGCAGCCTGTATGGCTCTTGTTTGCATGCGTAAGGTCTGCGCGAGTGCTGCGCTTGGTGTGGTGATCACCAACGTCTCACCATTGATTGCCACACTGACTGGCGTATCGTATCGCTCAGCGACATATTTTTTAACGGCAATTACTTCCGGTTGATCCGGTGCGCCGTACGCTTTCAATATATCTTGCAAACTATCCATCGATCCGCACTATACCGCACCATCGCATTGAAATACAACTGCGAACGCGTATCTTGTACAATACAGACATGCCAGAATTACCGGAAGTAGAAACAGTGCGAGTCGGGCTCAATCGTCTGCTGCCTGGGCGGCAAGTGAAAGCCGAGTGGCATGATTGGCCCAAAGGATTTCCGAATACCGATGCTGATGTGCAGCACTTTCTACTGGGTGCACATATTCGTGACGTTCGTCGTCGTGCGAAGGTGCTTATTATCGATCTCGACAGTGATTATTCGTTGGTTATTCATCTGAAAATGACTGGCCAGCTCGTATTTCAAAGTAGCCGCGAGCACTTTGGTGCCGGACATCCCAGCGAAAGTTTAGTGGGGAAGTTGCCCGACCGCTCAACCCGCGTCGTACTCACGTTTACCGATGACAGCAAGCTGTTCTTTAATGATCAACGAAAGTTCGGGTGGATGCGCCTTATGCCGACTGTAGCTGTCGAGCAGCTTGATTTTTTTCAAAAAGTTGGTCCAGAACCGCTGGCGGCCGATTTTACTGCCGAAGATTTCGCATCGCGTCTGCTGCGTCGGCCCAAGAGTGGTGTGAAAGCAGTCTTGCTTGATCAAACTATCATCGCCGGCATCGGCAATATCTATGCCGATGAGAGTTTGTGGGGAGCCAAAATTCATCCCGGAACACGTGTGCAAGACATTCCCAAAGCCAAGCTCAAAAAGCTATACGAAAGTCTTGTCGCCATCCTGCGCTTGAGCATCGAAAAAGGTGGCTCAACCGACCGTAATTACGTTGATGCGCATGGTAAAAAGGGCAGCTACCTCAGCTTTGCAAACGTGTTTCGCCGCGAAGGCAAACCGTGCCCGCGCTGCGGCACAACTATTATCAAACTGCGTGTTGCTGGCCGCGGAACCCATATTTGTCCGCACTGTCAAGTCTTGCCCCCATTGCCTAAATCGTAGTACAGTGACCTCTACACATATACTACACATGTAAGGAGGGGCGGATGAGCAGCGAGTTTAGTCAGGGGGATTTTAGAGCACAGGCCGAGGCAGCGACTTTTGCTGCCAGCGACGCTGGCCGCCTATTCCGCGAGGAAGTTTTTCATGGCCTTGAACAGGGCGACATGATCACCGAGCGGAATTCCGTTGCGCGTGATGCATTTCAAGCATGGCGTGATTCAGCAGGCCCTGACACAGAGCAGTTTATCGACCAAAAAGCAGGCTACCTACGCGACTTTGAGCCCTACGCGGACCAAGTAGAAGAAATAAAAGAGGGAATAACCAGCGGCCGGTATTCTGGCCGCTTTCGTACCTACAAAGGTCACCCGGGCTATTTGGACGAAGGCCGAGTCGCTAGAGTCTTTCTTATCAATAACGCTGAAACCGGCGAAGATGACATGGTAGCGCGTATTTTGCCTGACATTGCCACAAAAGATCTTTCGCCAGACGAAGTCGGCGCGTCAGGAGCTGACCAATACACAACTAATTTGGCGCGCATTGCAGATCTACCAGATACGGAAAAATTAGTCGGCAGCTCATACCGAACGCCTTCCACGGTGTCTGAGCTAGCGCTTGGCGACTGCATGGGCGAATCACTCGATGCCGGCTTACTGGATGATATGGAAGCACCGCAACTAGAACAACTTGTTGCAACGCTCAGCGCACTCGAGGAGCGAGGTTTTGCTGCTACGAATCCCCGAGATGTTTTTTACGATGTACTTGACCGCAGATTCACGGTTATTGATCCTACACCATACAAAGATCACCGCCCAGGAATACAACCATATGATGCCATAGAAGACTGGAAAGATTTTTTTGCTCAACATGCCCATGCGGACCAAAGAGACCTTCCGGAATTGCGCGCCCGCTACCAGGCCTTGTCACGCTTCCGCGAAGTCTGCGATGCACACTTTGGCGACGATAACGAACAATGGCGAAGCCTGCGACCGAAGTACCAAGAGGCACTTACTGAGCTACGCCGCGAGACCAAGGATATTTCGCCGCGTCGCCCTCGGTAGGTTCTTCGGGCATTGCTCGCGGGCTGCTATCATAGAGATATGGTAATCACACTCACCGGTACAAACCATTTTTTGCTTAAGCAGGAACTTGCGATGCTGGTTGCTGCGTTTGTGACGGAATATGGCGATATGGCGCTTGAGCAGCTCGACGGGGAAGAAGCGAGCTTTGAACGGCTGCACGAGAGCGTGCAAAGCCTGCCTTTTTTGAGCGCAAAAAAATTAGTCGTACTACGCGACCCGGGTAAGCAAAAAAAATTCGCAGAGCAGATCAACGATGTGCTGGCAGACATTGCCGAGACCAATGATGTCATTATCGTGGAGTCAAAACTCGATAAACGACTTACCTATTACAAGACACTCAAAAAACAAACCGACTTCCGCGAGTTTGCCGAACTTGACATCAAAGGCCTTGCACGCTGGGCGAAGGTCTACGCCGAGCAGCAGGGCGGCCGCTTAGCGCCAGGCGACGCGACGCTGCTTATCGATCGCATTGGACCCAACCAAGAAGCATTGCAGCACGAAATTGATAAATTGTTGGCGTACGACCCTATGATTACCCCTGAGTCGATTATTCTGCTTACCGAACTATTGCCGCAGAGTACGGTATTCGAACTATTGGATGCGGCTTTTAATGGAAATGCCAAGCGCGCAGCGCAGCTGTACGAAGAACAGCGTGCACTCAAGGTCGAGCCCTTGGCGATTACCGCCATGCTTGCATGGCAACTTCACATGCTCGCGCTTGTGAAGGCTGGTGGTACGCGAACCGCCGACGATATTGCCCGTGCCGCCAAACTCAGCCCATTTGCCGTACGCAAGAGTCAACAGGTGACACGCCGACTCACTGTAGAACGGCTGCGACGCCTCATCCGTGACCTCGTCACGCTTGATACGAAGCTCAAAACGACCGCCGTTGATGCAGATGCAGCGCTCCAACTGTTCTTGCTTAAAATATGATCCTATGATATAATAGTAATATTATGACACACTCGCTTACTATCGAACATTCCGACCTGTCAGAAATCGATACGGCGCGTGGGCAACTATCTCTTCGTAGCCAACAAGAAGAGCTCAAGAGCTTGCAGCTCGGAGCTGATTTTCCATATCAACTTTCCGAACCGGTAAATGAAGCCGCCCATCGTGCCGGCGAAGTATTTGAAGGCATGGCAGATCGTTTTGACGAGATGGTTACGTCGTACCAAACGTTCCTTGCATCAGCCAATGAAGATCTTGGCGCGGGGCGCTCTACACAAACAATTGACATAATTGGTGGGTATGAGCCAAAAGAAGAGGCACATACTGACGCTATCGACAGTAATCGCTTGTTTATATCACTAACTGCCGTGGCTCGTCGCAATCCAATGCTCGAAGAAGGCATCGCGACTGTTGAACGCGAAAAGGCTACTGCCGATCTGGAACGTACGGCTGAACTCAGTCGCAGCGGGAAAGCATATTTGAGCGGTTGGTCAGAACAATTTGAGACAGAGCAGGCGAGCACGCTCGCTCGCGATGGACGCGCAGCGCTGAGCATGCGGGCGCAAGACCGGCTGAAGACAACAACAGAAATGGTCGTCAAACGTTTGCAGCAAGACATGGATGAGGCGCAACTCAACGAAGTTCGTGACATGCTCGCCGGGGCCTCGTTGCACGAAGGCGACCTCGTTGAAGTCATTGCCGAGCAACTTCGCACGCATCACATCCCTTCTGCATATGCCATCGAGACAGTGTGTACGACGCTACTCACGAATTATCAGCGCGACCTTGCGAAACATGCTCAGCACGGCGTCACCGAGCTTTTGAGGCTCATGGCCGACTATACGGCGACACGAGAAGACCAAAAGCCGTCGCTGCAAGATGACGAGCCAACAGGGGAAACACCGAAAACGGAATATCAAGAAGGTGCCAGGGAAACGCAGGAGACACGAACACCCCAAGAACGTGCACTTGCCGCATTGCAACAAGTTGCAAACGGCCGGCCTCTGAACGATCCCGATGTAGTTGCGATGACCTTTATGGATTTGCAGCGTGACCCGGAAGCACTTCAAGCGTTGGCAACACTCGGCAATGTTATTCGTATTGGCAGCGAGGCTGCGCCAGAAGCTGAACGTCGTGGGCGAGGCGGCCATCGTAACACAGATACCCATGTAAAATATGCCGGGCGAACAGCACTACAGCATTTCTTTTTCAAGCTGACGCCACACCGCCTGCCACGCCAACGCGGTCAACACGCTCGACGAAAATAAAGAATCGCAAGTCTTGAGCTTGCGATTCTTATCTAAACGTGGACGTTTATTTCTTAGCAGCAGGCTTCTTGGCTGGTGCTTTCTTGGTGGCTGGTTTTTTAGTAGCGACCTTTTTAACTGGCGCTTTGGTAGCAGTCTTTTTGACTGCTGGCTTGGTAGCTTTTGGCGTAGCCTTGGTAACAGTTTTCTTTGCGGCTGGCTTGGTTACGCCAGCTGCAGCTTTGGCGGCCTTAGAAAGTTGGCTCTTTTTGCGAGCAACTTTGTTCTTGTGCATGACATTTTTCTTGCTGGCCTTGTCGAGGGCGCTCTGCGCTTTGCCGTGTGCAGCAACGGCAGTCTTTTTGTCTCCACCGGTGAGGGCTTTGTGAAAGGCCTTGATCGCACCCTTGAGACCGCGCTTGGTCTTGCTATTGCGGATCGCTGCTTTTTCAGCAGTGCGAACGCGTTTCTTTGCTGATTTGATGATGGGCATTTTGTACCTTTGTTATTACCTAATCGCAGTAAACTATACAGCAATCCGCCCGCCGTTGTCAAAGTGTATAGGGTGTTGCTTGGTCGGTACGCTGACACCGCTCCCTGTCTTATTAATCTGCTCGACAAGCGTAAGCGTTTGTGATACGCTGAGCCTAAACATATTAGGTAAACAAAAAATGGAAAATTCACAACAACAAGTCGTCGACCGGATCAAGCAAGCCAATAATATACTGGTGACAGTCAAGAGTAATCCAACCGTTGACCATCTTGCGGCATGTATCGGGTTGACTATTGCCCTCAACAAAATGGGCAAGCACGCGACAGCAGTGTTTAGCGGTGACATTCCATCGACCATTGAGTTTTTGCAACCGGAAAAAACCATCGAAAAAAATACTGATTCGTTACGGGACTTCATTATCGCCCTTGATAAATCAAAAGCCGACAAACTCCGCTACAAAGTAGAGGACAGAGTCGTCAAAATTTTTATTACCCCATATCGTACATCCATTAGTGACAAAGACCTTGAATTCAGCCAGGGCGACTTCAATGTCGACGTGGTGCTAGCACTTGGCGTGCACGAGCAAGCTGACCTCGACCAGGCTATTACGGCGCATGGTCGCATCTTGCACGATGCGACAGTTATGAGCGTGAACGTTGCAGCTGGGCCGGCGCTTGGCAGCATCAACTGGACCGAACCACTGGCGAGCAGCTTGTCGGAGCTTGCTGTGGTGCTTTTAGATGGGCTCGACAAGAAGCTGCTCGACGGCCAAATTGCCACCGCGCTTCTCACGGGCATTGTTGCCGAAACAGCACGCTTTAGTAACGAAAAAACGTCGCCACGAACGATGAGTATCAGTGCAGAGCTGATGGCCGTTGGTGCCAATCAGCAGCTCGTGGCCACCAAACTCGAAGAACCCGCGCCAATGCCGCAGCAAGCACCGGCGGAACAGACCGAACCGTCCACGGAAGTACCAGAGCAGCAAAAGGCTGATGGCTCGCTTGAGATTGATCATACGCATGATCAGTCCGCAGAGTCTGCTAAACCAGTGGCTGAGCCTGATTCCGAACCCGAGGAGGTACCGGCACCAAAGCCACCACAGATTCACATTGACGATCAGGGCGATCTAGAGTTACCAGCTCGTGCGCTTAAGAGCGATGAACCAAAAGATGGTTCGCACATGATCCTGCAACCGCCCACGCTCGGCGGGCAATTGACTGCAAACGCCAATCCCGAAGAGCTTGAGCCGACAACCGATCCGTTGAGTTTACCGTCGGTAGAGCAGCCAATTTTGCACAGGGACCCGATCGGCGTAAATACCGGGAATCCTATTTCAGAAGCGCAACACGATGCTTCAACGGCGGCTCAACCCGCAGAGACGCAAGAACCAAAAATGGCAGTGGAAACGAGTAATGAGAAGCCGGCGGGTATGTCATCTACACCTGCGGAAGAGAACACAAATAAAGACGACGAAACGCTCAGCCAAATTGAGCATGAACTCAATAGCCCACACCTACACGAAGAGTCGTCCGAGCCGGCATCGACCAGCCCCGCAACAACACCCAAAGAAGAACAAAACGTCGATAACGCTCGGGATGCAGTCGCGGACGCCATCAAGAGCGACTCTAAGCAGCAGTTGGACCGCCCTGCCAGTTTTAACGCTCAACCTCTCGGAGAAGTAGCGCACGAAGATGCTGGTCCAACAGTTATTGAGCCGACTATTGCCAACGCTGTATCGCCGTCGGGGGCTCCTACGAGCACCACGCCAGACGTAACGTACAATCCGCTTGGCGGCAATGGCGCGAGCACGCAAACGCCGACTAATCCCGCACCATTTGCACCTCCTGGATTGACGCTACCAAGTACTGAACCGACTCCTACGAGCGTGGCTCCTACGCCGCCGACCAATGAGCCCGAGGAACTCGCCGATCCAAACAAGCCACCCCAGGTTCCACCTCCGTTTATGCCACCTATGCCTAATGCATAGCCTCGGTACGATGATATAGTGAAGACATGCACGGTATTTTACTCGTTGATAAGCCTCTCGGATGGACATCGTTTGATGTAGTAAACAAAGTGCGCCGCATGGTGCAAACATCGCCGTTCAATACCTCCAACAAAAAGCGTTTCCCAGTTGGCCACACAGGCACCCTCGACCCCATGGCAACTGGCTTATTGGTACTACTCCTGGGAACGTTCACTAAGCAGGCCCCGACGCTAACGAAAGTCGACAAGACGTACGAAGTGGTCATGCGGCTTGGCCAGGCTAGCACCACTGGCGACAGCGAAGGAGAGATTATCAATGTTTCTACTGCAAAACCATCTCGAGCCGAAGTAGAAGCAGCTTTGGACGTATTTAAAGGCGAGATTATGCAAACACCGCCGGCATTTTCGGCAATTAAGGTGAATGGTCAGCGAGCATATAAACTAGCCCGCGAGGGTAAAACGGTAACCATCGAACCGCGAAAGGCGATAATCCACCGAATCGACCTGACGGAATATGTGTATCCAGACGTGCGGTTTACCACTGAGGTTTCGAGCGGCACGTACGTGCGCTCTCTCGTTGAAGATATCGGCAAGCAACTCGGTACGGGAGCCTACATGAGTGGCTTACGGCGTACCAAAGTCGGCGCGTTCGACATCGCTGATACTGTGCAGATGGATGGGCTCACGCCAGAAATCATACAGGCGCACCTGCAAGAAAAGTCCGTGTAGATGGTTGCCTTTCGAGAGCTCATCTGGTAAAATAGGTTCAGTATGATCACAAGTGAGAAAAAACAAGCAGTCGTCAAGGACTTGCAAAGCCACAAAACCGACACTGGCAGCGCTACGGTGCAGGTTGGCATCATGACCGAGCGCATCAAAGAACTTACCGAGCACCTCAAGGTCAACAAAAAAGACTTTGCTGCTCGCCGTGGTTTGCTACAGCTGGTTGGTAAGCGCAAGCGCCACCTGCAATACATCGCCGCTCAAGACGGCCAGGCCTACCTTGATCTCATCAAGAAGCTCGGCATCCGCCGTTAGTGCATAGACTACCGGCCTCGAATCTCGAGGTCGCAAGCTTGTGCACATTAAAACCGTTTGAGTGTAACACCTAGCGGACAGAGGCCAGATATATAGCGCCTGTGTCAGCACAAGGGGATGCCATATATTTGCACTGTGTTCGCTACCACCCTCAGACAGAAAGGTTTCAGCTATGGGTCAGATTATTAATCCATTTGGCAAAGAAATTATCTCAGTAGAGACGGATTTTTGCGGCCACAAATTACGTTTAGAAGTTAACCGCGTTGGGTTTCGGGCAACTGCAGCAGTGCTCGTGACCTACCGCGATACCACTGTTTTGGCTACCGCGATGGTGAGTGACAAGCCGATTGTCGGTTTTGATTATTTCCCATTAAGCATCGATTACGAAGAAAAGATGTATGCCGCCGGCAAGATCAGCGGCTCACGATTTATTAAGCGCGAGGGTCGCCCAAGCGACGAAGCCGTGTTGATTGGCCGCCTTATCGACCGCCCGATTCGTCCACTGTGGCCCAAGGGCTATCGCCACGAAGTGCAAGGTGTTGCAACTATCTTGAGTACCGATCCGGCATTTCGCCCGGACGCAATTGCCATGATTGCCATGAGTGCGGCCTTTATGCTCACTGGCGCGCCGTTTGACGGCCCAATTGCAGGTCTGCGTATTGGCCTCAAAGACAACAAACCAACGCCATTTATGTCGATCGACGAACTCGCCGAGAGTGATCTCGATTTGTTCGTTGCCGGCACCGCCGACGCTATCATGATGGTCGAAGCCGGCGCTCGCGAAGTCAGTGAAGAAAAGGTGGTCGAGGCATTAGAATTTGCCCAAACCGCCATGCAGCCGGCGATCGCACTGCAAAAGCAGCTCGCAAAAAAAGTTGGCGTTGCACAGCAAGAGTACGAACTCAGCCTGCCGAGCGAAGACATCCAAAAGGAAGTCGACAAATACCTAGACGGCAAAATGGGCAAGAGTATCCGTGCGCCATACGCCGAACGCCACGAAAAAATGCACGTCATCCGCGAAGACCTTATCGCGCACTTTTCAGAGAAGTTAGGTGATGAGTGGGAAACACTCAAGCGCGAGTACGAAGACGCCTTTGCAAGTGCCGCCAACAAAGATGTCCGGAAGGGCATTTTGGAAGACGGCTTGCGCCCCGACGGCCGCAAGTTTACCGATATCCGTCCGCTGAGCAGCCAAGTCGGCCTGTTGCCACGAGCTCACGGCTCCAGCCTGTTCACGCGCGGCATGACGCAAGGGCTTAATATCGTTACGCTCGCACCGCTCAGCTTTGCGCAAATTGTCGACACCATGGAAAAAGAGGGTGAGCGCCGCTACATGCACCACTACAATGCACCAGGTTACACCACCGGTGACATCAAGCGCATGGGCAGCCCGGGCCGCCGCGAAATCGGCCACGGTTACCTCGCCGAGCGCGCGTTAATTCCGGTCTTGCCAAGCGAGGCCGACTTCCCGTATGCTATCCGTTCGGTGACCGAAATTATGAGTCAGCACGGCTCGACCTCCATGGCCGCAACCTGCTCGAGCTGTTTGGCACTGATGGACGCTGGCGTGCCGCTGAAATCACCGGTGAGCGGTATCGCCATGGGTCTCATGAAGGAAGGTGATCGTGTGATCGTGCTCAGCGACATCGCTGATGCCGAAGATTTTGCCGGCGACATGGACTTTAAGGTGACCGGCACCAGCAAGGGCATTACCGCGCTGCAGATGGACATGAAAGTTCACGGTTTGGCTGCCGACGTGCTCCGCCAGGCGCTAATGCAGGGCAAAGAAGGCCGCGCCTTTATTTTGCAGCACATGCTCACCACTTTGGCTGAGCCGCGCACAGAACTCAGCCCGTACGCGCCACGCGTCGAATCTATCCAAATCAACCCGGACAAGATTCGCGAAGTGATCGGCAAGGGCGGCGAAACCATCCAAAAGATCACGGCCGAAACCGGTGCGCAGATCGATATCAAGGATGACGGTACCGTAATGATCGCCAGTCCAGATGGCAAATCGATTGCTGCCGCCAAGCAGTGGATTCAAAGCATCACCGAAGAGCCAGAAGTAGGTAAAATCTACGAAAACGTACCGGTGGTGAGTGTGATGGACTTTGGCGCATTCGTGCAAATTCTACCGGGCAAAGATGGCCTGGTGCACGTCAGCGAAATGGCCGACCACCGCGTCGAAAAGCCCAGTGACGTCGTTAAGGAAGGTGATCGTGTCACCGTAAAATTGGTCGCCATCGACGACCGTGGCCGTTTGCAGCTGAGCATGAAAGCAGTCAACAGAGACAAAAAAGATGGGAAAAGCCAATAATACTCCAACGATGACGGGTCCTGTCAGCCGGTCTGCCCCTTCTTCGTCCTCGCAAGCTGCGGGCGAAGCGGGAGCTGCCCCGCCGACTGCCACCCGTCAACAACGCGGGAGATTAAGATCAGTTATCGGGAACGTATTCCTTGGACTACTGGGTCTGGCGGGGGCTTACATCTTCGCCAGTCTGGCGCTCGAAAGTGCGCGTTACATTGAATACATCGCCGCACTCGCGCTACTCATTTTCGCCATCAACCGTTTCATGCAGGCAATCAAAAGGATAAAACGATAATATGACTAAGTTGGCCGAAGAAAAACAAAAGAAACTTGATCAGATCAAGGCAGAGATCATCCAAAAACATGTCTGTCCTGATTTGGCCAAGTCGGCCACGCAACTGGTATTTGGTGACGGTAACCCCGACGCCGAGGTTGTCTTTATCGGCGAGGCACCAGGCAAAAACGAAGATCTGCAAGGCAAGCCGTTCGTGGGGGCCGCCGGCACGTTTTTGAACGAAATGCTCGAAATGATCGGCCTCAAGCGTGAGGACATATACATCACAAACATCGTCAAATACCGCCCGCCAAACAACCGCGATCCATTGCCAGAAGAAAAACAAGCATTTTTGCCATTTTTACAGGCCCAGCTAGAAGTAATTAAGCCAGCTGTTGTCGTTACCCTTGGGCGACACAGTATGAATTGCTTCTTGCCGGACTTGCAAATCAGCAAAGTTCACGGCGAGCCCAAGCGTAAGGGCGGGCAAGTCTATCTGCCGCTCTTCCATCCAGCGGCTGCGCTCTATAACGGCGGCATGCGACAGACATTAATCGATGATTTTGCCACGATCCCAGCCGTCGTACAACTTATTAAGAAATCTAAATAATACTAAGGAACTAATAGAATGAATCCAGAAAATCAACCAAATCAACAAAAAGCGAGAGATAATAATCGCCCGAAACGACCCCGTGCCAATGGTAACGGCGGCGAGCAGAAACGCGGCAATAACCAGCTGAGCCTTAAGAACAGCGGTAGCTCCCGCGGCGCTGCTGTGCGCGCGCAAAAACGAAGTCTGGCCGATGCTCAGCGTATCGCCAACCAGTTTGCGCCAGCGCAGGCGATGCCCGTACAAGAACGGCGTGCCAACTTTATCGATGACAGTCCGCGCTTGCGCGTGATCGGCCTCGGCGGCATGGACGGTGCCGGCTCAAAGAACATGATGCTTGTCGAGTATCTGGACGATGCCGTTATCCTCGACTGTGGAAACGACCTCGGCGTTGACTTGCCAGGCATCAACTACGGCATCGCCGACACAAGTTACCTCGAACAAATTCGCCACAAGCTGCGTGCCTACATTATTACGCACGGGCACCTCGACCATATCGGTGGTTTGCCGCACATCGTGCCAAAATTCCCCGCACCAATTTACGGCTCGAAATTTACGATTGGCCGCGTTGAAGAAATTTTTGAAAACTTTGGCCTGCCAATGCCTGAAGGCTTTGAACTTAAAACCGTTTCGATGAACGAAGACACGCATGAGCGTCTAAAAATCGGTGAATTCTTTGTAGAATTAGTGCGCATTACGCACTCGATTCCCGGTAGTACTTGCATTGTGCTCGACACGCCAGTTGGTCGCATAATTAACACTGGTGACTTCCGGTTTGACCCGAACCCACTCGACCACGAACGCAGCGATATCGAACGCCTGAAAGAACTCGGCAACGAGGGTGTGCTTGCCCTGTTTAGCGAGAGCACCAGCACCGAGCGCCCCGGTCGTACACCATCAGAAAGCACGCTGGAGCAGAGCTTTATCGACATCATAGATCAAGCGCCTGGCCGCATTTTTATCGGTTTGTTTTCTACAAACATGAACCGTGTGCAAATGATCATCAATGCTGCCATTCACCACGGCCGCAAGATTGCCATGGATGGCCGCAGTATGGTTTCTACGCTTGAAATGGCAGTGCGCCATGGCTTTATGAAGGTGCCCAAAGGCACGTTTGTGCCGATTGCGAATGTGCCCGGAATGAAAGACCACGAAATTGTGGTAGTTTGTACGGGTTCGCAAGGGGAGCCAAGCTCGGCCTTGCAGCGTATGGCCAGCGGTGAACACAAAAATATTAAGCTCAAAGAACACGATACCGTTATCTTGTCGAGCTCACCAATTCCAGAAAGCGGCAACGACAAGCTCGTGGGAGACATGGTCGATGGCTTGATGGAAAAAGGTGTACACGTGTTCGAACACCGCAACCATGACATCGATCACGTTGGTCCGTTGCACGTCTCCGGCCACGCGAGCCGCGACGAATATGCCGAGATGGTCGCCATTACCCGGCCGAAATTCTTTGTGCCAATCTATGGCCCATATCGTTCGAAGCAGCGTTACATTGATCTGGCGATAGAAGACGGGTTTCCGCGCAAAAACACCTTGAATGTCGGCAATGGTGTCGTCATTGCGCTTGCACCAGATAAGATGGAAGTTGCTGGTGAGGTGCCACATGGTACCATCCTGGTTGATCAGACAGGTGCTTTGGTAAATAACATTGTCGTAAAAGATCGGGTACTGCTCAGTGAGGAAGGCTTAGTGGCTATCGTGCTCACCATTGACAAGAAATCGGGCAACTTACTGACCAGCCCCGACATCATTAGCCGCGGCTTCATATATATGCGTGACAACGAAGACCTGATGAACGGCCTACGCCAAGAGTTGCGCCGGGCAGTGGGCCAGCGCTTTAAGCGTATTGACCTTGACCGATTCAAAGCCGAGCTCAAAGATCACGTGACGCACTATCTGTTTGAACAAACGGGGCGTAGTCCGATTGTCATTCCGGTGGTGAACGTTGTTGGCGGCAAAACAGAGATCAAAACAGTAGCTGGCGGGCGTACCAAGACTGGCGAAGACGTCGCCGCTGAGCAAGAGCGTCGCTTCCGCGAGATGCGGGAACGCTTGCTCACACAAGATGCCCGCATTGATTGATAATTGATATAGGATTGCATCAAGCACAACAGGTTTGACGGTAGTTGTAATTTTTGCTATAATAAGTATATGGGAATAGAAATGTCATCACCTCAGCCAGAACAACCAGCACATTGGTATGATGTGCCGGCGGTGCGACATGCGGCGGAAGAGGACGACCGGCTTGCGCAGCGTATCATTGCACTCCGACATTTGGGCGAGATTCGTGATCCACATGATCCGCTCTATGTAGAGATGGACAGAGCAGCTCATGAATGGGCCGAGCAGCATGGCATTGTCGAGCCGCCGGAATCGCAGAGCTAATCAAAGCGTGATAGAATCAAACAGTAATGGCAGCAAAAAGAAAACAAACACGAGGGAAGCGAGCAGTTCAACAAGAAGTTGTTGAGCAATCGCCGTTTTGGCCGCTCGCAGGAGCGATTCTTTTGTTCATTATTGGCGTATTTTTGTTGCTCGGCGGTTTTGGCACCGGTGGACCCTTGCCAAAAGGCCTCTTTCACGCTGGTTACTGGACTGTCGGTGTGGCGGCCTATTTGTTGCCCATTGCACTCGTGTATTGGGGTGTCTACAAATTTAAGAGTGAAGACCGGAAAATTCCAGCCAGCAAACTTATTAGTTTGATCGCAACACTCCTCTTTGCGTCGTGTTGGCTATTTACGGCCTTTGCAAGCAAAGACGCAGGTGGCGCATGGAGCGGTGGGCACGGTGGAGAAGTCGGCAGCCTCATTGGTGGTGCGGTGCGTGGCGCACTCGATAAAATGCCAGCCTCGCTTATGTTCTTGGTATTTACTATCTTGGCAATCTTCTTTGCTTTCGGTATTTCGCCAAAGGTGATTCTCAAGCTCGGCGCATTCTTCAAACGCCGTGAGGGCGAGGATGAAGATCTTGGCAAGCTCAAGGCTCGCGCCGAATCAACTGGCTTTAAGCTAAACGAAGGTGTGCCGGTTGAGCACGAGGAGGCGCCTCGCGAAAAGCCGCAGCGTATGAGCAGCCTGAAAAACACTGCCCAAAAATTGACCGGTACCGAAAGCCACGAAGCACTCACTGTGGCCAGCGATCCGAATTGGCAATTCCCGTCGGTGAATTTGCTCGATCAGAAACAAGATAAAGCCGACGCCGGCGACGTAAAAGGCAATGCTCAGATTATCCACGACACCTTCCAAAACTTTAATATCGACGTTGAAATGGAAGGCGCGAATGTTGGGCCGCGCGTCACGCAGTACACGCTTAAACCACCGACGGGCGTGAAGCTTACCAAGATTACTGCGCTCGAAAACAACCTGGCACTCGATCTGGCCGCACACGCGATTCGTATGGAGGCACCGATTCCGGGCAAACGCGCGGTGGGCATCGAAGTGCCAAACATTAAGCCGGCAATGGTGCGCCTGAGCTCGCTATTGCAATCCGGTGAATGGGCAAACCTCAGCAGTCCACTTGGCTTTACAATCGGCCGCGACATCGCCGGTAAACCGGTTGTTGCCGACCTCGGTAAAATGCCGCACTTGCTCGTTGCCGGTCAGACTGGTTCCGGTAAGTCGGTAATGATCAACACCATCCTCACAAGCTTGCTGTATCGCAACTCGCCGTCCGATCTCAAGCTCATTTTGGTCGACCCTAAGCAAGTGGAACTTACGCCGTATAATGATGTTCCTCATCTGCTAACACCCGTTATTAACGAACCTGAAAAATGTATCAGCGCGCTTAAATGGGCAGTCGCAGAAATGGAACGCCGACTGAAAGCCATGGCCGAAGTCGGCAAGCGCAATATAGGTGAATATAATACGCTCAAAAAAGAAGAGGGTATGCCGTACATTGTGATAGTCATCGATGAGCTCGCCGACCTCATGATGATGGCCGCTCGTGATGTCGAGGCGCTCATCGTGCGCTTGGCGCAAAAAGCCCGTGCCGCCGGAATCCACCTGGTGCTTGCAACGCAGCGTCCATCGGTGGACGTCATTACCGGACTTATCAAAGCCAACGTGCCAGCGCGTATTGCGTTTACCGTCGCCAGCCAAGTTGACTCGCGCACTATTATCGACCAAATTGGTGCCGAAAAACTGCTAGGGCAGGGTGATATGCTGCTGCTGACCTCTGACATGCCAAAGCCGAAACGTGTGCAGGGTGCATTCATTAGTGACGGCGAGACGACCAAAGTGACCGACTTTATCCGTATGCAACGGCCGCCACAGTACGATGATGAAATTATCAGCCAGCCCGTGCAGCTGAATGGTAAAGGCGGTGTGGTCGCGGAGTATGGTGGTGGCAACGACGCCGATGATGATATGTGGAAAGATGCTGTGCAAGTGGTGATCGAAGGCCGTAAAGCCAGCACGAGTCTCTTGCAACGTCGCTTGCGTATTGGCTACGGCCGCGCTGCGCGCCTCATCGAAACCATGGAAGAACAGGGCATTGTCGGTCCCGCCGATGGCGCGCGTCCCCGCGAAGTGCTGGTAAGCAGCATGGATGAAGTATTTGGCGGGGCAGATGCCGCACCCGAAGGAGCCGCCGAATAGATTAGCTGGAAAACCAGGGGGCGTGTTCGACGCCAGGCTGCGTTATCAGCTTTTTGAGACTCTCAAATTCTTCTTGACTGATGGGCTGTACGTTGGTGCCCATCTCACGTTCAAACATCATTGCTTTTAATGTCGAACCTACTTGATTTTTAACAATGTCTACATATGCAAGTTGTTGCTCCGGCGGCAGCTCAGCGAACTCCTCCATAGTTACGTGAGGGATAGCGCCTGTTTCCTTTTGGAGTTTAAATGCCGCATTTGCATCCCGAAAGTCATACCTACGGACGACACCATCGGGAAATAATCGATAAGCGACCGTATCACCTTGTAAGCCCCCTTCGCCAAACCTTTCTGCTATCGCGATCTCTTTGACGCCAAGTATTTCCTGCCTTGCTTCAGGGATGGGGTCTTGCGAGCGAGGATAACGTACCTTATCAGAAGATACAGCAATAGCTATGCGATCTGATGAACCTTCGATGGGGAGTTTGAACCACACTTCTTCTTTAGCATGCTTAAAGTCATATGATACGTCTTCGGGGTCGTCGGCGAGCAAATCAGTAATCAATGATTCAAATGAAGCGCCTACCAGGGCCTTCTCCTCTTCAGTAACGGCTGGCTGCCGCCCATCAAATGGCACAACAAAATCTGCGAGTCGCGCTGGATAGGATGGCGCCGTATCGGACTCATCGCTTGCACTGGCCGTAAGCATACTATCAGCAGGCGTCGACTGCTCAGCTGGTTCTGTAATTTCATAGATTCGCGCCGACTCTAGGTCGCTGCGGCTAAGCGCGGCTGGTTGTTCCGGGAGTCTAGGCTGTTCGGGTTGTTCAGGGTGAAATTCTTGCATGAAGCAAGTATACCATACAACATTTTGTTGCGGATATTACATCTTCGACCGAAGTAACGGACGCGTAAGACTTGCGCAGAACTTAGTTAAGGTATACATAGTATACATACGTTAAATCGACGAAAGGTCGCGATCATGAAAGTACAAGAAATCGCCCACTCGGGTAGTTCATTGCGGCCCGCTGAGCTATTGCAATCACCCCAAGAGGTGCCATACGGAACGCAAGTGACGCCAGACGAAGTGGCGCAGCAGGCTTTTCAACAAAATCTTCACCCTATTGTTGAACCCTCAGGGGGACGTGGTAACGAAATATCCGAGACGCCCCTTTCTGAAGCGGATGTGATCGAACAACGACGTACCGCAGTCGCCGAAGCCAACAGTTTTCTGCGCCACATGACAGAGGCTATACGTGTTGGGGATGCAGTGCAGCAGCCATCCGACGGAAGTACGCATCGTTACATGCGTAGCACGTGGCGGGATGGAAATAGGTGGGCATTTCTGGCAGTATCGGGTGAAGTGAACGGCGTGAATGCTGAGACGGGAAGGCGTACGGTTCGTCCTACGGCAGCTGAACTTATGTTGATCAACAACGATAGGGATCATTATCCCCCGACGGTATTGCGTACAGAGGTAGGTGATGATCATCTAGAAATTCGTGACGAAATACCCTCATCAGGTAATTTCCCCGGACATGTGTGGGAGATAACTGATGATAGCGAACGCAAAGAAATGATCCAACGTGCCGAAGGAATGGTGGGCTTGCTCGTTGCTGGCGAAGCGACTATTGAAGTGCAAACGACTCAAGACCTTATTCGTATGGGTGGAGCGCTTCACCCATACTTCTATATGCCCCGAGTGGAACATACGGCAGAGTAGCTTGCGCGAAACTCGCATATACGGTATAATTACCTCTGTTATTAACTCATCAGCTCGGCGCCTCTCGTGCGGCCGGGCCGACGTCCAAAGGAAGGAGTATTGATGAACCAATACGAAATTGCTGTATTGTATCATCCAGATCTCGAAATTGATCTGGAAAAAGCTACCGCCAAGGTAGAGAAGATCTTTGCAGACAACGGTGGGAAGGTTGTCAACGCCGACAACTGGGGCAAGCGTAAGCTCGCCTATCCCATCAAAAAGAACGAACACGCTGTGTATGTGTTCTACACGGTAGAATTGCCAGCACAGAGCGTGCGCAAGATTGAAAGCACCTTGAACATCACTGATGAAGTGGTACGTTTTTTGATCACGCGCCCAGACCTCAAGGCGATCGCTAAAGCAGAAGCCGCCAAAGCTGAAAAAGCTGCCAAGGCAGCTGCTCGCGGCGAATCAAGCGAGGCCAGCGACGAAGAAAAAACTGACGAAAAATAAGCACACGCTGATATAGTAGGGGATATAAGAGAGGGGCCTGAGTTATGGCAAGAAGTTTGAACCAAGTCACATTAATGGGTAACCTAACCCGCGACCCAGAGGTCCGGCAGACGCCAAGCGGTCAAAGTGTATGCAGCTTTAGCCTAGCGCTGAACCGCAGCTACAAAGACCAGAGCGGTGAATGGCAGGAAGCAACTGATTACATCGACGTTGTCGCCTGGGGCCCGCTCGGTGAGCGCGTTGGCCAATACCTCAAAAAGGGAAGCCGCACATTGGTGCAGGGTCGCTTGCAAAGCCGTAGTTGGGAACAAGAAGGTCAAAAGCGCAGCAAAGTAGAAGTGCTCGCGAACGATGTAACCTTCCTCGACAGTCGTGGTAGCGGCGAAAGTGGCAGTGACTTTGGTGGAGCAGGCAACAGCAGCACTCCTGCTAGTAAGCCAGCCCCCTCTAAGAAAGATAAGGATGTGGTAATCGAAGATATCGGTGATGATCCGATTAATCTCGACGACATTCCATTTTAAGAATTTGAAAGGTAACTAACTAATGGCAAAAATTTTTAAGCACAGGACTGACGTTGCATTCTTTGACTACAAAGATTTTAAAACGTTGCAGCGCTACGTAAATGTATACGGTCAGATTGAGACTCGCAAGAAAACTGGTCTTACCGAGTCACAGCAGCGACGATTGGCAACAGCCATTAAGCGCGCACGCCACATTGCGTTGCTGCCATTCGTAGCCAACAACTAGATTGGCAAAGTGGTGGAGCAGCAGGGGCCTTTCGCGCACGCACGAGCACTCGATATCCAGATTAATGGCGTCTTGTCGCACATTGATGTGGATGTGCTTTCGCAGCAAGAGCGAAAGGCCCTGCATACTATGAAGCGCCTGGCAGCGGACGCGCGACTCGATGCACGCGATTATGAATATGCCGACACCCGTGCAGAGCAGTTGCGTTACGCTGCCGTGGGCAAAAAGCGACTTGAACAATTGCAACGCACCATTCTGGCGGCTAGTGAGCAAAATGTGTTCACGGCCATCGAAGTCGCCGAGCTTTCGGTGGTGGTGCAGCAAATTATTGTAGGATTAGAGTAAAAAGGAGGCACGAATGGCCCTAAGCATTACTGATCTCAAAAAAGGCACACTCTTTCAATTCGATGGTGTGCCATATCGCGTGGTGGAATATTCACAAAAAGTAATGGGCCGTGGTGGCTCAATTGTGAATGTGCGTATCAAAAGTTTGCTCGACGGCAAGGTTCTCGAGAAGACTTTTAAGGGCAACGAACAACTTGATAGTGCAGACGTCACCAACCAGAACGTGCAATATTTATATAACGACAGTTCGACGTTCTTCTTCATGAATGAAGAGACATTCGAACAGTTTGAAGTACCTGCCGACCTCGTCGGTGGTGGCGCCGGATACCTTAAGGAGGGCGACGTGGTCGTGCTGCAATTCTTCGAGGGTCGGCCAATCAACGTCGAATTGCCGAAGAACGTCCCGCTCAAAGTGGTATATACCGAAAACGTAGTAAAAGGTGATACAACGAGCAGCGTGCAAAAAGACGCCGAACTTGAGACAGGGATTACAATTAAAGTTCCGGCATTCATCAAGCAGAATGATGTGATCTCGGTCGATACCAGCACCGGCACTTATCGCGAACGCGTCAAAGGATAGGTCATGGCCGAGCGTCGTCGCCTTGATGTCGAGATGACGCAGCGCGGCTTAGTGCCAACGCGTAGTCAGGCCGAAAGTTGGATTCGCATGGGCAAGGTGCAGGTCGACGGTGTAGTGGCGACTAAGCCTGGCACAATGGTCGTACCGGACGCGCTCATTGAACTGACAGCTACCGAACAGTATGTGTCGCGAGCTGGACTCAAATTAGCGTCCGTTGCCAAGGCGTTGCATATTGATTTTGCAGATAAGGTAGTCCTCGATGTTGGTAGCTCCACTGGCGGATTTACTGATTATGCACTGCAACACGGCGCACGCAAGGTGATAGCTGTCGACGTTGGCACTGACCAATTGCACCCAAGCCTTCATGACAATCCGAAAATTGAATTGCACGAACAAACCGACATCCGCAACGTTATGCTACCGGCGCGGCGGGTGGCACCTCGATCGCCCTCACGCGCAGTTAATTTTCCCGCAGGGGAAATTTTGTTTGAGCATGTGGGTGACGAGGTGCCAGGCCCCGCCTTGGTCATCTCCGAAGCGCCGGATGTGGTGGTGATGGACGTGAGTTTTATCAGTTTGCGGGAGATTTTGCCGCATGTCGCCAAGCTCTGTGGCAAACAAACCAAAGTTGCGGCAATGCTCAAACCACAGTTCGAGGCCGGAAGTAGCCTCAAACACAAGGGTGTCATCAAGAATGACGCAATGCGTCGCCAGATCCTCAAAGATTTCGAGTCATGGGTTCGCGCATACTTTGTCGTGGTTGACAAGGCCGATAGCGAAGTTGCCGGCAGCAAAGGCAACCGCGAACGCTTTTATCTCCTTGTAAAAAGTTGAGCCATAAGCGTAATCAGTGGTACACTTTCGATATGTATTTCAAGAGCCGTGTCGAGGCCGGCCAAATCTTAGCTACACAAATCGCCAAAAAGTATGCTGGCAAGCCATGCGCAATCGTTGCGTTGAGTGATGGTGGTGTGATGGTGGGCACGCAAATCGCTATGCAATTGCATGCGGTACTCACCATGCTCCTTACTGCCGAGATTAATTTGCCACGCGAGAATGTTGCCGTTGGAGGCATTAGCCAAGAGGGTGCGTTCTCGTACAATAGCGACATTTCGACTGGTGAGCTCGACGATATGGTAAGCGAGTATCGTAATTTTATCGAAGCGGAAAAATTGGAGCGTCTGCAACAAATGCACCGACAGGTAGGCAAGGGCGGCTTAATCCGCAAAGACCTGCTGCGCCATCGCAATATTATTTTGGTGACCGATGGTCTGCAAACTGGCTTTTCCCTCGACATTGCGGTTGAATTCTTAAAGCCTATCGAGACGGAAAGAATTATTGTGGCAACGCCGCTCGCCAGCGTGCCAGCTGTCGATCACATGCACATTTTGGCAGACGAGATTTTTTGCCTGAACGTACTCGAAGACTATATTTCGACAGACCATTACTACGACACACCTGATGTGCCCGACCACGAAACGGTCGTTAAGACCATTGAGCACATCGTTGCCCACTGGCAATAACGCTATTCAAGGTGTTTCTGAAGCGCTGCAATGTTGCGCAGCGTGATAATTGATTGTTCGATTTTGAGGAGTCCGCGATGCTCCAGCGCGTTTAATTCCCGGCCGGTGGTTTCGCGTGTGGCGCTAATGGAACTGGCAATATCCTGATGGCGAAGTGGCACGGTAATGGTCACCGTCCCATCGAGATGGGTATGTCCAAATCGCCGTGCCGTAGACAATAAAAACGAAATAAGCCGTTCACGCACCGTGCGGTATTCGAGATTCAAAATGCGCTCAGAATGCAGCCGATACATTTCTACGAGCATGTGAATGAGCGGCAAACCGCCCTCGGGCCGCGTATGCAAGAAGTTTACAAACTGATCGCGCGTGATTTGCCACACGGTAGTCGGGGCTAACGCCGCATAAATAATATGCCGATCCTCCCCTGTAATTGCCCATGTTAAACCTAAAATCTCCCCGTCTTTTCTGAGTATGAGGAGATTTTCTTCGCCGTACTTCGTAATATCGTAGGCTTTAACGAGTCCGTTTTCGATGTAGAAAATGCCGGGCGGAGCACCGCCGGGACGGATGAGGAATTCGCCCTTGCCGTAGGTCAGTTTCGTTCCTTGGTGGAACAAATCGACCAAGATGGACATGTCGATAGGTGCCGCCATATCTATAGTATGCCATGCCACAACAGAAGCGGCAACTCCGTGATAAACATCACAAGTGATGAGTGACTAACCTAACCGTAATATTAAGCTGCGCCATCTATGATAAAAGTACCAAGCCCATTAAGGTGAGGAAAAGGAGGGAACTATGATAAGCCTCAACAGCGTTGAGCAGCAGCTCAAAGATGCGGGGTGTAACTTCCACATCTGGTGGCGGCCAGAAGTGAAAGAACTTAGTACCATTCTGACGCCTGAGGAACGGATCGTACATTGTACCAATGGCCGCTACGAGGGTGGTTGGGCGCTCCTGTGTGTGACCGATCAACGGATTCTACTCGTCGACCGCAAACCGATGTTCCTGACACTCGAAGATGTTCGCTTCGACATGATAGCCGAAATCGATTATGGCCACCGACTGCTTAACGCCATGATCCACATCGTGACGCCGAACCGCACGATGCACTTTATGAGCTGGAATCAGAAAGCGCTGCGCGAACTGATGAGCTATACCCAAATGCGCGTGATGCAATTCCGCCAGCAATATATGATTCAGCAACAATACCAACAGCAAGAACAACAGCGATCATTACCCGCAGCACAAGTGATTGAACAGGCCGCGCCCGAGTCGGCAACCGCGGCGGTCAGTGTGAGCGATGCCGACATGGCGCGCGGTATTGGGGGAGTGGCCTTCGGTGGCGGCGGTTCGCAAACTGAGACGAACGGCCTCCTGCCGCGATTTGGCCGCCCATTCAATCCATACGCAGGCGGTCTCGTTAGCCGCCGCAGATTCTCGAAGTACTACCCAACCGCCGGTACGAGTTTTAGCAACTAGCTAAGCCGGGCCGCTACTTACTGACATTGAAGCGGAATTCGACAACGTCGTCGGGCTGCATCACGTAGGTTTTGCCCTCGGTACGAACCTTACCGGCAGCCTTGGCGGCGGCCTCGGAACCAGCTGCGAGGAGGTCGTGGTAGCCAACGATTTGTGCCGCAATAAAGCCGCGCTCGAAGTCGCCGTGAATCACACCGGCCGCTTGGGGTGCGGTTGCACCTTTTTTTACTGTCCAGGCTCGAACTTCTTTTTCGCCGGCAGTGAGATAACTTTGCAAGCCCAATGTGTCGTATGCCGCGTGAATTAATTGCACAAGGCCGGACTCTTTTTGGCCATAGCTTTCGAGCATCTCGGCAGCGTCTGCTTCGTCGAGACCGCGCAATTCGCTCTCGAGCTGGGCACAAATAAACAGTGCTTGAGCAGGCGCGACGAGCTGCGAGAGTTCTTTTTTGCGTGCATCATTGCTCAAGCCGGCTTCGTCAAGGTTGAACAAATATATAACCGGCTTGGCGGTGATCAGTTGCAAATCAGCGATGTGTTCCATGTCGATGTCATCAACGCTCGAGAGCGGTTTACCTTCATTTAACAGATCATGCACGCGTTGCAGCGTATCCAAAACTGGTTTTAATTTTGGGTTGGCGCGAGCCTCTTTTTCGAATTTTGGCAGGCGCTTTTGCACGCTTTGCAGGTCGGCCAAAACGAGCTCGGTATTAATCACATCAATATCTTTTCGCGGATCAACGTCGTTGTCTACGTGCACGACATTGTCGTCTTTAAACGCGCGAACCACATGCACGATGGCATTCGTAGTGCGGATGTGGCTCAAAAATTGGTTGCCCAAACCTTCGCCATTCGAAGCACCAGCAACCAGCCCGGCGATATCAACAAACGTAACCGTGGCCGGCACGATTTTTTGCGAATGATACAAATCGGCGAGCTTAGTCAGGCGCTCGTCAGGAATTGGCACAATGCCAGTGTTCGGTTCAATTGTTGCAAACGGATAATTTGCTGCCAAAATGTTGTTGTTCGTCAGTGCGTTAAACAGGGTAGATTTACCCACGTTCGGCAAGCCGACAATGCCAATAGAAAGTGAACTCATGCTGCCATTATAACAGAGGTAAAAACGAGAACCTATATATTGGCGAAACTATCAGACACGACCTGCTCTGATGCAGGGCCGCAAGCGAAAATATTAAGCTTGTGCCGCCGCCGTTGTTTTACTTTTGTAGATCCATAACGAAGCAGTGTACGAGGCGATGAGAATGCCGACGCACCAGGCGAGGGCGGTCCAAGCGCTGCTACCTGGCGTACCGCTTGTCAGCAAGGAGCGCATTGTTTCGACGATTGGTGTCATGGGTTGATGCTGAGCAAAGCCGCGCAAAAGGGGCGTCATGGAGTCGGTCGGCACGAACGATGGACTGATGAAGATCAATAGCATTAAAACGTAACTGAACGCTCCGGCACCTTCGGCAGATTTTGCGAGCAAGCCGAAGAAAATAGCTAGCCACGTCGTCGCAAGGGTAAACAGTGCAACGAGGCCAGCGAAAAGCAGCCATTCGAGCAGTCCGGCGTGAGAACGGAAGCCGATTGCGACCGCAACCACCATCACCAGCAGGCACGAAAACAAGTTCGACAGTGTCGACGATGCTGCTTGGCCGCCAAGAATCGAAGACGGCGCAACGGGCATGGTCCGGAATCGGTTAATAATGCCTTTTTGCATGTCGGTGCTGAGCCGAAACGCTGCATAGGCAATGCCACTAATGATAGTCATGACAATAATACCTGGCGTTAGGAAATCAACGTATTTTATAGAGCCGGTCTGGTGTCCAATTGCACCGCCGAAAACATACACGAAAAGCAGCAGCAGGGCGATCGGCATCAACACTACCGTAATAACGGTGTCGATACTGCGAACGATGTGGCGCAGGCTGCGTTTGGCCATGGTCCACGTATCTTGTATTGCATGCATATTATTTTTTCTCCTTATTGCTGCCGATAATTTTGAAAAACACATCGTCGAGTGTCGGTGCTTTTTGCGTAAAGCTGGCGGGTTCGATTTTGACGCTCTGCAGGCAGTTGAACATGTCGGCGAGTTGCGTCACGCTGCCGCCGGTCGCTATGCGTATAGTGAGATCGTTGGTCGTTATTTCGTAGTGATCATCGAGCGCACCGAGCGCGGTTTTTAGTTGTTTTTGGTCATGAAAGGTGAGCTCAACCAAGCCGCTTGGAACCAGTTTTTTGAGTTCAGCTGCGGTGCCGCTCGCCACGATGTGGCCCTTATGGAGCACTGCAATCGTATCTGCCAATTCATCGGCTTCGTCTAAGTATTGGGTGGTCAAAAATACGGTCGTACCGTTTTTGGCGAACGAACGAATCGTTTCCCACATTTCGATTCGTGCTTCCGGGTCGAGGCCAGTCGTGGGCTCGTCCAAGAAGATAATTGTCGGCGAGCCGATCAGGCTCATGGCGATATCGAGTCGCCGCCGCATGCCACCTGAAAAGGTCGCTACGCGCCGATCGGCAGCATCGGTCAGCTTACATTTTGCAAGCAGATCCGTGGCTGTCTGCGCGGGGGTTTTAACATGCCGTAGGTCACCGATAAGTTCCAGGTTTTCGCGGCCGGTCAGCAGATCATCGACGGCTGCAAATTGCCCGGTAAGGCTGATATGCTGGCGGACTTTGTCGGGGTGCTTTGCGACATCAAGGCCACTCACGCGTGCTGTGCCGTCATCGGCCTTAATCAGCGTCGTCAGAATGTTGATAGTGGTGGTTTTGCCGGCGCCATTGCTGCCAAGCAGGGCAAAGATGCTGCCTTGTTTGACCTCGAACGTCACGCCTTGGAGCACTGACACTTTTTTGAACGATTTCTTCAGGTCTTTTACTTCGATTGCATGTACTTCGTTTTGCATGTTCGTTCCAACTTATATAATCGTAACGTTTTCGACATTCGCTCCGGCGGCTTTGAGCAGAGCATAGGTGACTTTGTCCATGGTCGCACCCTCGAAATCAGTATGTTTTACTTGGGCATGATGGAAGGATACGTCCTCGAAATGCGCCCCTTTGAATGTGGTGCCTTTTAATGATGCGCTGTTGAACGACACACCCTTGAGTTCTTGGCCATCAAACGACAAGCCACCGAGATCGCAATGTCCGAAGTCAGTGCTCACAAGCGTTGCATTGTCGAACGTAGCATCCTTTAATGCGCATGCCTTAAATTTTGTGTTGGTTAAGTCAGCGTCTGTGAAGGCCACGTCCTGTAGATCGCTGGCCACAAACGTTGCTTCCGAAAGGTTAGCGCCGGCAAATGATGCACCTTTGAGCGACGCGGCATTAAAAGTGGCACCCGTCATATTTGATTTCTCGAAACGGGCACCCGAAAGTGCACTGTAGCTGAAGTTGCCGTGTGCGAGGTCGGTACCACTGAGGTCCGCATCTTGCAAAGTCACGGCTGCGAATTTCGACACATTCACACTCGACTTAGCTTTTTTGAGCGCCTGTTTAATTATTTTGCCGACGCTTGTTTCTTCTTGAGCAGCAGGCTGCTCTGGGCGGTGGGGCACGTGCTCCATGATTTCTGCTACATCGCCAAATGAGTCAACCGTTGCCTGGTAAGCCTCCTCATCGCCCATACCTTGTTGTTTTAAATGTTCGAATTTATCGGTTAGGTTGGCTAAAAGTTCTTTGATAACGTCTGCCCGGGCAGGAAATTCGCCGTACGGTGCAAATGCTTTATCTAAAAACTGCTGTAATTTCTTTTCCATGTCATTCTCCTTACAATAACTTGTCTAAAATTTGCTTTGCATAGTCCCAGTTCTGCTGGTTGCTTTTGTATAGTTCGCGACCGCTCTGGGTGATGCGGTAGTACCGACGCCGTCCACCCTGGCTTTCGTCGCCCCAATACGATGTAATATGGCCGTCATGCTCCAGGCGCTTGAGGCTGGAGTACATTGTTGCTTCTTTTAATTCGTAGCTTTTCCCGGACTGTTCATATATAAGTCGGGTGATTTCATAGCCATACTTATCGCTCTCGCTTAGGAGCTTAAGGATGATGGTGTCGGTATGCCCGCGAAGCAGGTCTGATGTCAATTTACTATCGATCATGGTCTACAGTGTATATCATATTACTATGACTGTCAAGGTAATCTTCAAGAAACCTGTATTGTTTACAGAAACATTGACACATGTGCAACATTATGCTAGTGTTTATATATAAAGAAAGAACAAAAACTATGCCTCCTGTAACACAAAACACCAACACAGATCCATCTACTAACCCGCACCCAACTGAACTTGGGCAAGAGATGGATCCCAAAGTCGTGACAGGCCTCGGTCAAGTGCCTGTTGAACAAACCGTCGAACCAATCGGGAATATGGAAGACGTGGCGGCTGTATTTGGTACGGATGAACATCCCGCAACCCAGGAAGAAGTTCAACACGCCACCGAACCACAAGGCGAGTCTACAGAAGACTGGTTGTAGCTATGTATGAGGGAGGGGTGTCGGGCACAGGTGCTGAGTTAGCATCGCAGCGGCCCGATATTGAACCAACGGTCGCTGATCTGCCCATTCAACTTGTCGGTCAACAGGATCCGCTCAACCCTGACAGAAATCTGGGCTACCCAAATATCCTGTATCACGGCACAAAAGAAGACGCGTTTGCTTTGGACGAAACACGCAACCACCGGCAAGTGTCGAGCGGTATCGGCGCGAGAGCTGGCCGCGGTTTATATACCGGCTCGGAGCAGACCAGTAAAAAATTTGGGTACGGCAACGTGGTCGAGCTTGTGCCAAAGGATGCCGCACTCCTCGACCTAGATGCACCCGAAGCAAGCGCGCCGCTTAGTGATGAATTTCGCGCCGCATACATCGAAGATTATGATCAAAACGCCCGTGAGCGAGTCATGCAGCATTTTGCTGAGCGCCTTCCGGACGTTAACCCTAGAGTTGTTGATGCTATCTGGAGCAGACTCAGCACGTCAGAGGATTTTATTACTAGAGAAGACACGCGTGCCATTGCCAGTAAGGCACTCGGTACGGGCAAAACTCAAAATTTTAGGGAAGGAAAAGCGGTCGCCGACGAGATTGCCGCACAAATAAATACCGCACGCATGATACAGGATCCGGACACTTCGGTCCGCGAATTGTTTGCTACGGCTGATCCTATTAATGGTCAGTCGCGCGCTCCTGCAAACATTGCGTTTGACTTTGCGCCAACGATTGATTTTCTTACTTCTCAAGGCATCGATGGGGCGCTTACAGCGCAACGTTTTGATGGCGAACAAGGCGTCGTGCTTTGGAAACTTGACCATGTTGGCGACCACGAAACGTGGGAACGTCGGGCGCAGGCCAACGACGGCATACTGCCTACTACGTCGATGTCTCGGGTTGAAACTACAGCAAGCGATGAGGCGTCGAGCACTGCAATACTTGAAGGGCCGGCCACAATCGACAGTCGTATGTCACAGAAAATCTTTGAAGATGTGTCAGAAAAGCGCGCGATTGCGCCCAAGGACAAGCTTGATGCCGTTGCTCAAAAGCTTGCGGGCGAAAAAGTCGATCCGCTGGAGATCGTCAAAGATCTAGCAGCCGCTTCTCCCGAATTACGGGCTTTGCTGGCCGGTACAACAGGCGTGAATGAGGGTTATCGCCTGCATGAACATACCCAGGCGGTGCTTGGTCGGTTCGAGAAAGAATATGCACATCGCTTGGATCCGAAGGATCGTCAGCTGATTCGCACCGGCCTCATGCTGCAGGACATTGGCAAATCTCTTGCCGTGGCGCGCCGTGGCGACAAAGAGAAGCAAACGGTATACAACAAAAAAGTTGCTGAAAATATTTTGAACAACATCGATGAGAACATCCTTACCAAAGATGATAAGTTGTTTGTTTATCGCATGATTGGCCAAGATATTGTTGGCGGACATTTGCAAAGCAAAACGACTTTGGCTGAAGCAAAAGGCGCATATCAAGCATTGGTCAGCAGCGTGCCGCAAGTTCACCAGGGCCGCGTAGGTCGTGCAATGCAAATTATGAATATGTGTGACGCTTCGGCATACACGAGCGAAGCTAGCTTTGTGCGCGCTGACGGTACTCGGCGTAACGCTCGCGGTAGTTTGGATCGATTATTCACGCGCAATCAGCGAAATAACCTCTCGCTGGCCGAACCATATCGTTCACGAGCCAAGGCTATAACGGCGTAAATCATTTACTTTGTTATCCGTAAGGGTTGTTGTCGAAAACGTTTGTGCTTATACTTTTACGTAGTTCCCTAGGTAAAAGGAAAAGTGCAAATAAATGTCGCGATTGCCAACACCGGGTTCAGACGATAATACGTGGGGTACGATACTCAACGACTACTTATCTGTTTCGCTGAACAGTGATGGTACGCTCAAAAACGGCATCGTGAGCGACGCAGACGTAGCGCCCGGCGCAAATATTGCCCAGAGTAAAATCGCGGGCCTTAGCTCATCGCTCGCCGCTAAAGCGGATGATTCTGCCGTGGTGCACAATACCGGAAATGAAACGGTTTCCGGTATTAAAACGTTTAACGCTTCACCACTAGTACCGACGCCAACAACCACAACTCAGGCAGCGAATAAGCAATATGTAGATAGTGTGGCGGGTTCGGGCGCACCGGACGCCACGACGACGTCGACCGGATTGGTGCAATTAGCGGGCGATCTCGGTGGCACAGGCACAACCGCGACCGCACCGATTATTTCCGACAACGCTATTACGAACAGCAAGCTTCAAAACGGTGCAGTCGGCACAAGTAAAATTGCGACGGGCGCAGTAACGACAAACGAAATTGCCGATGGCACGATTACGAACACAGACATTTCGGCGAGTGCCGCGATCGCCAAGTCAAAGCTCGCACCGCTGAATATTGCCGACAGCGACGTTTCAGCTATTTCCGAAAGCAAAATTACCGGGCTGACATCTGATTTGGCAGGTAAAATTAACGCTTCGGTGCTCACGGCAAAGGGTGATTTGCTCACGGCAACTGCAGCGAGTACGCCAGCGCGTCTGGGCGTGGGTACTGACGGATTTATGCTTATTGCTAATTCGGGTGCGGCCACTGGCTTGCAGTGGGCAGCGCTGCCGTCTTCTAACTTACATACGACAGTTACAAAAACTGGATCATACACAGCGACTACAAATGACGAAGTTATTTTGGCGGATGCTACGAGCGGTCCACTAACCATCACGCTGCCGATGGCTGCTGGCAATAGCAACGAGTATATGATTAAAAAAATTGATAGTTCTGCCAACAATGTGACGGTTGCAACGACCAGTGCACAGCATATTGATGGTGGCTCCACGGCAGTAATTAAAGTTCAGTATGCTAGTGTGGGCGTTGTCTCTGACGGCTCGAACTGGTTCATAATATAAGGACAAAGCTATGAGTTATAATCCTCAAAATCCCAACGGACAAGCAAATATGGCGAACTCGGCACCGGTGGTAATCGCCAGTGATCAGACGGCGGTGCCGGTCTCGGGCAGCGTAGCTATTGGCGCAAACAGCTCAGTGAACGTTGCACAGGTTGCCGGCACGGCGACTGATGTTAATTCAGGACTCAAGAGCGCGGGCACGCAGCGAATGGTGTTGGCGACGGATCAGCCGCAGCTAACGAATGCGTTGAAAGTAGATGGCTCAGCGGTTACGCAGCCGGTTTCGGGTACGGTTACGGCGAACGCCGGCACAGGCACGTTTACCATTCAATCCAATGCGTCGATCAACAATGCGCAGATGGGCGGTAACGCGACCGCGACGGGTAATGGCACAACGAATACGGGAACGCAGCGCGTGACTATTTCGAGTGATTCGACCGGGCAGGTGGCGCTGGCTTCGGGCGCAACTGTCGGGATCAATGCGGGCTCAAATACTATCGGTAACGTCGGTATCAACGCCGGTACGAACGCAATTGGTACGATTAATGTGTCGCCGGCGGCGAGTGGCGGATGGAGTGTTTCATCGCAAACCAGCTTGACTTCAACAGCGACGGTTTCTGGCGCAGCCGGCAAATTCGGTGGCTATATGTTTATTAATACGAATGCCAGCGTGGCGTACATGCAGGTGTTTGACACTACTGGTGCGGTGACGCTCGGCACGACCGTGCCGACGTTTGTGGTGCCGATTCCGGCGGGCGCGGGCGCCAACCTCGAAATTACCAATGGCATCGCAATCGCCAGCGGCATCAAGGTAGCAGCAACTACGACGCCGACCGGTGCCACAACAGTAAGTACTGGCCTAACCGGTTTCGTGTTGTTTAAGTAGTCTGGAGTAGTATGGCGGCGACCTACAGATCATCGAATACGGCGAACACCGGCGCAGCAGCTGCCGGTAGTTTAGCGGTGTCGTTACCAGCTGGAGTTCAAGTAGGCGATGTGCTTGTTGCGGGCTTGAGCGTGGACGGCGGGGCGGCGGTTACTATCACGCCACCCGCCGGCTGGACGTCTATCCGAACAACCTCGGGGACCAGCATTCAAAATGCAGTGTACTGGCGATTAGTGGATGGCACAGAGCCGAGTTCGTATACATGGACGTTTGATACAACCAGAGCTGCCTCGGCCGTGATGGGTGCCTACAGTGGTGCCTATCCGTTCCCGCCGCCGTCAACTGCCGCAACGACCGCCAATACGGCGAGTACTTCCATTACGATGGCAGCCGGCGTTTCGACGTACAGTGGTACTGCGGTGGAATTTATTGCCACGCGCAACACGACAGGGACGGCGACCACTTCTGTTTCCGGCTCATGGACTGGCCGAGCTGATACGACAACCACGGCTAGCGCTTTTATGGAAACCGATATGAGCGACCAGGCAAAGGCCCTACCTACGGGTGGCTTACCAACTAACACTGCGACATGCACACGTTCGGTAACCTCGGTGTGCATCTCAGTCTTTTTGGACGACGCACATCCGCCGCTTGGGACGCTTGGCGAAGACGAATATTTTGTAACTGGCATCACGAGCGCCACCACGACCAGTAACTTTAGTAACGTGCAAACGAATTATGCAAACGAGCTGCTACTGGCAATCGTTTCTATTAACAAGGATGTGGGCGCAACGGTGAGTTCAATTACAACAACTGGGCAGACATGGGAACTTGTTGGGCGCGCCAACACCAACGCTGGCTCGACGGAGTTGTGGCGAACAGTTGTCGCCACACCCACGCGTGCCATTGGGGTCAGTGTTACTTTTTCGGCGAGCATCGTAAGCGCCAATATAACAGTTATGGGAATTGCCGGCGCGAACCCCAGCTCGAACGGTTTAGGGGCTATCGGGGCGTTTACGACAGGCAGCACATCCGGAGTGCCGCCGTCTCTGTCACTCACTACAACACAGAATAATTCTTGGGTGTTCTTTGGTGCTAACCTGCCTGGTAGCACCGGCACGCCAACGGCGGGCAGCGGCCAGACGATTATGCGATTCCAAAATGACACCACAAACTCGGCCATTGGTCTTATGCAGCGCAATAACGCACTGACTACATCGTCTGGAACAAATGTGACGATGAACGACACTTCGCCTACCACGCCAACAACGAATATGCTGGCAGTTGAGATTGTGCCATCTGCTACAACGACAGTGTCGAACCTGATGCTGCTTGGGGTGGGGTAGCGCCTGTAGTTAATTGAACAAATTTCTTAACACGTGGGGCAGAATGCGCTATAGTTAAGCGTAACTGTTATGAGTACTGAAAAAGCAGCCAAAGCCAAAGTCTTTACCGAAAAAAGCAAACAGCGCGGGTCACTCTTGCGCAAGTTGCTTATCGTCTTAATAGTGGTTTTGTTAGCTGCGACCGCTGTTACGGCAGCGTGGCGCATTACCCATCCGCCACGCCCAGCCGCAGTGCAATCAGCACTTGACGCAGTTGGTATTTCGATGGCTGCTGGTGATTATCAGCAGGCTGTTGTAACGCTTAAAAACGTTCTTCCGAAGGTTACGAGTAAGGATGATAAGGTCATCGTGTACGATGAACTGGCAAGTTCGTATACGAGCCTTGGTGATGTTGATGATGCTTTGCACTACTATCAGCTTAAGCACCAACTTGCTCCAAATACCGAAGGGATTGATGCATATTTGGTAGGAACGTTGTACGACCGCAAGAACGACAAGAAGAACGCCCTAGATCAGTACAGCAAAGCGTTGACGTATTATAAGACACTAAAACAGACGTCACAGATGAAGAATCAAATTCAAAGCTTACAGGCACAGATTAAAGAATTGGAGGCGCAGTAATGCGGGGTATTCGTAAACTGCACGCTGTCGTTGGAATCATTGTGATTCTGGCGAGTGTTTTGGCTCCGGCCGCTGTCATGACAGAAAGCGCTGCCGCAGCGGGTTGTCAGTCGCCATCAATTGGCTTTGGTCGCTGGAAGTGGTGCGGATATTTCTCGAACAAGTTTCAAGATTCCGGTGAGGATGTTCGTATCGGTGGTCTACCGGTCAGCGTGGGCAGTACGTCGTCATTCTACAACATGATCATGGCTGATTACGTCTCCGGTGATGCGCACAGGCAGGCCGCCGCATCGTTTATTATTTTGACTATGGATGGCCAGCCGTTGCCAAGCCCAGCACGACCGGTGGGGTTGCGCACCATCACCAATCCTGACCCAAGCCATCCGATCAGTCAGGATTGGCTGCAGCGCATGCAAGGCTATGGCAATATCAGCGAGAACGGCTCGCATTCCGTTGGTACGAGTGGCAGCATTGACTGGTTTGTGTCGATGCACACCGCTTGCGGCACAATTAATACCTACTATCAGCCAGCATATAATGATATTGCACCATTCACGGACGATACAAGCAACTCGCAGTGCGGCAACCCGAACTACAAAGCAAGCTTCATTATCTTCCGCAATACCGCTGGCACGCCAGTTTATATTATTCGTCGTGCCTGCATGAACCCAATCGGCACGCTCACACACCTGGCCCCGCCACCATCGGCGAATTACAATCTGACGCCGACAGTCAACGCACAAGTGGGCGATGGATCGTCTAGTGTTGCCGAAGAAGGCGATCAAATTACCTTCTCATACACAGTACAGAACAGTGGCTCGTCAACGAGCGCATCTACCACTTGTAACACCTACGCTAATATACATCCTGGCTACTTTGATACGCCAAGTAATCCGGAGAACAGCGGTCCAGCCGGACCAGGAACGGGCTGCCCAAGAGTTTTTGGAGGTAACTCTACTACTACGGTAGCCACCGAGACAATAACCGCTACAACAGGTAATGAAACGATATGTAGATCCTTGTTTGTGAACCCGGCCGATCCTGCAGGGGATAGACGCGGTGATGAGGTATGTGTAGTGGTCGCTGCAAAGCCGTATGCAAAAGTGTATGGTGGGGACGTATCGGTAGGTAACGGTTTCACCGGCGCTACCTCTACATGTACAAGTAATCAAAATGGAACAATCGTAGGTTGGAATCAACGGGCGGGCGGCGGTTTTGCTGGTGGCGGCACCGAGTACGCTGCGATGGTTATGAACGTCTTGCAGGACTTTGCAACAGCGCAGGGTGGTGCTGCAGGAAGCGCTCCAACGCCGTCTGGTCTCGCGTTTAGTAACCAAGGCACCAATGCAACCGCTGGAACGTTTGGTACCAGTATGGGTTCGTTGCCATGTATCCCCGATTATTACGGCACCAAACCGACCACCACAACGGCATTTACCGGAAGCGTTAACGGGCTTGCTACAGGTAACTATGCCGCAACTGGTACGACAACTGTCACGGGAGGAACTCTCGGCTCAGGCGCGAAGGTTACAGTATATGTTGATGGTGATGTATATATTTCGAACAATATTAGCTACGGCAGCGGCTGGGACGTGAATCATGTGCCGATGTTTGAGCTCGTTGCTCGCGGTAATATTTATATTGGAAGCGGCGTATCACAGCTAGATGGCGTGTACGTTGCACAGGGCAATTCCGGTGATGGTACGATTTATACGTGTGCGACGTCAGCAGCGCCTCTGGCACTCGACGGCAATCTGTTTGGAGTTTGCAATACAAAGCTAACGGTAAATGGGTCGTTGGTTGCTGGTCATGTACAACTTTTGCGCACAAGGGGATCTCTTGGACAGAGTTCGGTGGGCGAAGGTACCGGCAGTAGCGCTGCAGCCGAAGAGATTAACTACAACCCAAGTTTGTGGCTTGCTCAACCTAACACTGGTAGCGGTTCACAAAGTGACTACGATGCCATAACGAGCTTGCCTCCTATTCTGTAGATATGAAAAATACGCTTGCCACACCCCATAGTGCTCATGCTATAATCAGGCCAATATGAGTTTACTGAGTGGGGTATCTGCATTCTTCGGACTGGACATCGGCACCACAGCCGTGCGGCTTGTGGAGTTGCGTGGTAATGGTGCGTCAAAAACACTGGTGAAATACGCATACGTACCGGTAGATAGTAAATTGGTGTTGAGCGATTCAAAGGGCGATCAGCAAAAGCTGGCGCAAATCATAAAAGACTTACTGGGCCAGGCCAAAATGACCACGCGCAACGTGGCAGTAGGTATTCCATCACAACGCGTATTTACTACTGTTGTTGATTTTGACCGATTACCACCGAGCGAACTCTCAAAGGCAATTCGCTATCAGGCCGATTCGCTTATTCCAACGCCGCTCGACAAATCAAAGATCGACTGGGCGGTGATCGGCGATTCGCCTAAGGATAAAACGAAAGTAGAAATTCTGTTGTCAAGTGTCGAAAACGACTTTATCGAGCAGCGTCTCGATTTGCTAGAGTCGATTGGTTTGGACGTCATTTCGTTTGAGCCAGACAATTTAGCACTCACGCGTGCTCTCGTAGCGCCCGATGCAACAACTCCGCAGATGGTGCTCGACATCGGCAGCAAAAGCACGGATTTGGTTATTACCATGGAGGGTGCTCCACGGCTGACCCGGGCTATTCCTACGGGTGCTGAAGCAATTATTCGTTCGGCTGCTCAAAACCTCAACATCGACGACAAACAGGCGCGTCAATTCGTATTCAAGTTCGGTATGAGCAAAGATAAGCTCGAGGGCCGCATCCATGACGCTATCGTTGGCACCGTTGATCTGCTAACGGTTGAGATCGAAAAGTCTATTAAGTTTTTCCAAACGCGGTACGTCGACGTTCCGATTAACCGCATTATTGTTACCGGTGGCGCATCGGCACTGCCGGAGTTCCCCCTCTATTTGGCTAATAAATTTGGCATCGAGGTAGAAATTGGTAATGCTTGGCGCAATGTAGCGTTTTCACCCGACCGACAGAATGAATTATTGGCCGTTTCTAACCACTTTGGGGTCGCAACTGGCCTAGCGGAGCGCATAGAATGATTCAGTTTAACCTACTTCCAGATGTAAAAATTCAATACCTCAAGGCACAACGCCAAAAGCACCTCGTGGTATTTGGATCGACCTTGGCAATTATTGCTGCAATCGCTATCTTTGTATTTCTGATCACTTTTGTTGATGTGCTTCAGAAAAAGAACCTGAGCGACCTTAACAAAGACATAACAACAAATAGTAACGAACTTAAGAGCACGCCAGACCTTAGCAAAATTCTTACAGTCCAAAATCAGCTCAAGGCATTGCCTGGCTTGCACGATCAAAAACCGGTCGCAAATCGACTCTTTGGATATCTCACGCAGCTCACGCCAAGCAAGGCGACCATTTCGAAACTCAACATCGACTTCTCGCAAAACACACTTACTATAAGCGGCGAAGCAGATACACTCGACACGGTGAACATATACACAGATACACTCAAGTTCACTACGTTTAAGACGAGCAGTTCACAGAGTAACCAGCCTAAAGCCTTCTCGAATGTCGTATTGTCTGCGTTTGGCCGCGATAAAAGAGGTGCAACGTACACTATTACTGTGAACTTTGATCCGACCATTTTCAGCGAAAACAGTGACGTGACCCTTACGGTGCCGAATACAACGAGTACTCGTTCGGTGGTAGAGCAACCAAACGATCTATTCCAAAATGCGGAGAAAAATCAGTAGGTAACTATTATGGCAACAAATTCATCTGCTTCAACCAAACGATCGCTGATCAACAAAGCAAATAGTACGATGTTTGCTGTAACGGCAGTCGCTGCGTTTGTCATTGTATTTGCACTTGTGAGCGCGAAGGCGCTCGTCGGCCAAGCTGCCTACCAAAACCGCGTTATTTCTGGCAAGAAAACAGCGCTCAATCAGCTCAAAGCCGACTTGAATGCCCGTGACAGCTTAGTCAGCTCTTACAAAGCTTTTGTGGACACATCGCAAAACGTCCTTGGCGGCAATCCTTCGGGTGCTGGCGACCAAGATGGCGACAATGCCAAAATTACCCTCGATGCATTACCGAGCAAATACGACTTCCCGGCGTTGGCTACAAGCCTTGAGAAAATCTTGACAGGTCAAAATCTGCAAATCGTTTCGATCAAGGGTACTGACGACGAAGTGGCTCAATCGAATAATCAAAGCAGCGGCTCGCCAAAGCCAGTGGCTATGCCATTCGAAATTCAAGTGAGCGGTTCATACCAATCGATCCAGAATCTCGTGGGCATCTTCGGTCAATCAATCCGACCATTCCAAATACAAACCATGGAGCTTTCAGGGGATCAGAACAGCATGGTGGCGACCATTGACGCGCAGACCTTCTATCAACCAGAGAAGAGCCTTAACATCGGAACGAAGGTAGTAAAATGAAACAAAAAGACATAGCACTCATCATCGTTATCATCTTCATCAGCGGTATTGTTTCGTTCTTCCTGTCGAATTGGCTGTTTGCGTCACCTAAAAACCGTCAGCAAAAAGTCGAGGTGGTTGATTCAATTACTGCCGACTTCCCAACGCCCGACAGCAAGTATTTTAACGACAAGGCGATTGACCCAACGCAACTTATTCAGATTGGTAGCAATAACAACCAGAATCCGTTTGATGGGCGTTCGCAATAACCAAAAGGACATGTTAGCTCATGAGCGTTTTGTCGACCGCAGCCCAACAACAGGTTGAAGATGACCTCGTCAAGGAAGGCGCGCTTACCAAAGAGCGCCTGAAAGAGCTGAAAGGTAAATCAGATCAGGATGGTGTGCCACTGCTCAGCTTGCTCGTGTCGGAGGGCGATGTATCCGACGAGACATTAACCAAAAGCATTGCTCAGGCGATGAAGGTGCCGTACGTTAACCTCAGTAATGCCCACATTGATCCGAAGATCCTTGACCTTTTGCCGGAAGATATCGCAGAGCGCTACATGGCGGTACCATTGGGCGAGATGCAAAATCGTCTTGTGGTTGCCATGCTTGATGCTGATAACGTGCAGGCGGTGGACTTTTTGGCAAATAAAATCGGTAGGCCGCTCAAGGTGTATGCGGCGAGTGAGGCGGGTATCCGGCAGGTGCTCAAGCAGTACCAGGCGAATATCTCGAAGCAAGTTGTTGGTGAGATTAGTGCCATTGGTGACCGCGCGGCCGAAACCGAGCAAAATGCACGCGCGGTATCGGCAGCGACAACAGATAGCTCGCGCATCAAAACCATCGTACAAGATTCGCCGATTAGTAAGGCGCTGTCGACTATTCTCGAATATGCTGCCAAAAACCATGCCAGCGATGTGCACATCGAACCGATGCAAGATTCACTTAAGATTCGCTGTCGTATCGACGGCATTTTGCGTGAGATCTTGAAGCTACCAAAGAGTACCGAGCCGCCGCTGGTGTCACGTATCAAAATTCTCGCGAACCTCAAAATCGATGAGCACCGTATTCCGCAGGATGGTGAATTTAGTATCAGCGTAGCAGGGCATGATATCGACCTGCGTATCGCGATTTCGCCGGTGGTGTGGGGAGAGCAGGTGGTGATTCGTTTGCTCGACAAGAGTGGCACGAGCCTTTTGCTCGAAGACATGGGATACGTCGGCCGCGCACTACGCACCATTCGCGAGGGTATCAAACAGACGAGTGGCATGGTGTTGACCTCTGGACCAACGGGTTCCGGTAAGTCGACATCATTGTATTCATTACTGCAAGAGGTCAAGAGCGACGCGATAAATATTGTTACGCTGGAAGACCCCGTTGAATACAAAATTGAGGGTGTGAATCAAATTCAGGTGAACCCGGACGTTGGTTTAACATTCGCAACAGGCCTTCGCTCGATCCTCCGTCAAGACCCTGACGTCGTGATGGTGGGTGAGATTCGCGACAAAGAAACCGCCGAACTTGCGGTGCAGGCCAGCCTTACTGGTCACTTAGTGTTTAGCACGCTCCACACGAACAGCGCGGCCGGTATTTTGCCACGTCTGCTCGACATGAACATTGAACCGTTCTTGATTGCCTCAACAGTGCATACGGTGATTGGCCAGCGCCTGGTGCGCCGCGTTGGCCCAAACAAAGAAACCTATGAGTCGGACGCTGTTGAAACGGCAGCCATCAAAGCGACCGTCGGCCATCTGTTACCAGAGAAAGAAGAAGACCGCGAAAAAGTCGCCAAAGATCTTGGGTACGAAACCTTGCCACTCCGGGACCAAAAAGCTTATACTTTAACCAAGGGCATAGATAGTCCTGGTGCGCCCGGAGGCTACAAAGGCCGCATGGGTATCTACGAAGTGTTTAACATCACCGAGGAGATTCAAGAATTAATTCTCAAACGGGCAACCAGTGCCGAAATCCAAAAAGCTGCACAAAAGCAGGGTATGGTAACCATGCGCGAGGATGGCTATCTGAAAGCCCTAGCGGGCTACACAACACTAACAGAAGTAAACAGGGTCGCTGCGGCAGATAGCGCATAAACGGAGAGGTGGATATGCAAGGGGAACCAAGAATCGAAGTACTACTGGAAGAGGTCGTCAAAAAGAAGGCGTCCGACTTACATATTCAGGTTGGCTTACCGCCGATGATTCGTGTGGACGGTGCTTTGGTACCTGTTGCAGGCGCGGACGTGCTTACCGACGAAGCAGTCGAGACGCTCGTATTCGCCATTTTGGATGAAGACCAAAAGCAAATCCTTCTCAAAGACAAAGAATTCGACTTTAGCTTTGCCTTCGGTGACCTTGGCCGTTTCCGCGTGAACGCGTTCCACGAACGTGGCAACCTGGCAGCTGCGCTTCGCTTGATCAGCAACGAGATCCTGACCATCGAGCAGCTCGGCCTGCCACCGATTGTGAGCAAATTTGCCAGCTACCCACGCGGGTTGGTGCTCGTAACCGGACCAACCGGTTCTGGTAAGTCTACGACGCTTGCGGCCATGATCCACAAGATCAACATGGAGCGCGCCGAGCATATTATTACCATCGAAGACCCAATTGAATACACGCATAAATCTAAGAAGTCGGTGATTGTCCAGCGTGAAGTGCACTACGATACGTACTCTTTCTCAGCCGCGCTTCGCAGCGCTTTGCGTGAGGACCCGGACGTCGTACTTATTGGTGAGATGCGCGACCTCGAAACTATTGCTTCGGCTATCACCATTGCCGAAACGGGCCACTTGGTGTTTGCGACCTTGCACACCAACTCGGCTGCGCAATCTATCGACCGTATGATCGACGTATTCCCGCCGCACCAGCAGCCGCAGATTCGCGCACAGTTATCAAACATCCTTATGGCAATCTGTTCGCAGCGCTTAGTGCCCGTCATCGGGGGTGGTCGTGTTGCTGCGGCAGAGATTCTGGTGGCGACACCCGCAGTGCGCAACATTATCCGCGAGGGCAAGAGTCACCAGCTCGAAGCTGTAATTCAAACGGGCGCCGAATACGGCATGCAATCTATGGACAAGACGCTGGTTAACCTCGTCCATGGAGGTACGATTTCATATGACGAAGCCCGTAACGTTGCTGTCGACCTCGAAGAATTAGATCGGCTGATGAGGAGCTAACCACATGCTGACCTACCACTATACTGCCCGCGAATCTGCCACCGGTCGCTATGTAAAGGCAGATGTCGAAGCCGACACCGAGCAAGCGGCGGCAAAACTAATTCGCGCCGAAGGGCTCGTACCGATTGATATCACGCTCTCGGAAAGAGGGCCGGGTACAAGCCGTTTCCACCGGGTACGCACCAAAGATAAAGTGCTGTTTTCGCGCCAACTGGCAACGCTGATTAACGCCGGCTTGCCGTTGGTGCAGAGTTTGCGCAGCGTCGGCGAGCAAACTACCAGTAAGCCGCTAAAAGTGGTGGTCAACCAGGTAATTACCGATGTTGAAGCCGGCGCGACACTATCGTCTTCGATGGCTAAACACCCGCAAGTGTTCAATCAAGTGTACGTGAGCTTGATCGCGGCTGGCGAGACATCAGGTACGCTCGATAAAGCGCTGGAGCGCTTAGCGATACAGCAAGAAAAAGATGCCGACGTAATCAGTAAAGTCCGCGGCGCGATGATCTACCCGATTATCGTACTGCTGGTGATGATTGCCGTGGTTGGCTTTATGGTCGTCAAGGTTTTGCCGCAGGTACAATCGCTCTACAAGGGCATTCCAGGCGCGACGCTGCCAATCCTGACGCGCATCATGCTCGGTGTCTCATACTTTGTGATCCACTTCTGGTGGGTCGTACTTATCGTGCTGGCACTCATTATCTTCTTTACGACTCGCTGGGCCCGCACCATAGCCGGCAAGCGAGTCATTGATGGCCTCAAGATGCGCATTCCAGCCTTCGGCCCACTCTTTATGAAGATGTATATGGCGCGATTTGCACGCACATCCATGACGCTTGTGGCCAGCGGTGTACCGCTGATTCAGGTACTCGAAATTACCGCGACAGCAGTGAATAATGTACATATCCAAGATTCTATCAAGCATGCCATCGAGAAGGTAAAGGGTGGCAAGGCGTTGTCCGAGGCGATTCAACACGATCCAAATTTCCTCGAGCTTGTGCCCAACATGTTACGCATCGGTGAGCAATCCGGCTCTATGGAACAGATGCTTGGCAAGACCGCCGACTACTATGAAAAAGAAGTCGACGACGCGATTAAGTCTATCTCGACTATTATTGAGCCAGTGATGATGGTGCTGCTCGGTATTGTGGCATTTATCATCGTAGCCGCTGTGCTGTTACCGATCTACGGCTTGGCGGGCAAATCATTCGTTCAGTATTAACACCTGCGGTTTACAAAAAATGCTTGCATTTTTAGGGAAGCGACCGTATTATCGAACCATAAGCATTAAAAAGTAAGCAAAGGGGGCATTTGCATGCTTTCACCACTAAAACCAAAAAGACAGGATGGCTTCACCATCATTGAGGTCTTGATCGTGTTGGCCATCGCCGGCTTGATCATGCTGATCGTGTTCCTGGCTGTCCCTGCGCTTCAGCGTAACGCACGTAACACCCAACGCCGTAACGACGTTTCGTCGCTTCTTTCGGGCGTGAGCGAATTCGTAAACGACAATAACGGCCAATTACCAACGAGTGTTAGCGTTGGTGGCGATGGTCAGACGACGTTTACGGGCGGTAGTGGCACAACAAGTATTCAAGGAGCGAAAGTCGGCTTCTACCAAGATACTCACGTTCACTTTGGGAACGCTTCTTCGTCGCCAAGTGCCTCAACAGATGATGTATACATCCTAACGGGCGCAACGTGCAATGGCAATAGCGTAACGAACGGTAGCTCACGCAGCTTTGTGGCTGAGTACTGGGTTGAGGGTTCCGGCAACGGTATCCAGCAGTGCCAAGGCTCGTAGTCGGCAAGCAACACTAAATAAAAAACGGGCTTCGAGGTGGAGCCCGTTTTTTATGCTACTATAGCAACATGATACTTGTTGTGCTTGGGGTGTTTGGGCTGGTGTTTGGCAGTTTCGTGAATGCATTAGTATGGCGACTGCACCAAAAGCGGGATTTTTTGCGCGAGCGATCAGAGTGCACGCATTGCCACCACGTGCTCGCAGCCAAGGATCTTATTCCAGTGGTTAGCTGGCTCATGCTACGTGGGCGCTGCCGCTGCTGCCATAAAAAGATTGACGACACGCCAGTTGTCGAGCTTGCCACGGCTCTGTTATTCCTCGGTTCTTACGTTGCTTGGCCGTATGCTATGCATGGCGAAGGGTTGTTCCGATTCATACTGTGGCTCGTATTTTTGATCGGTTTTATGGCGCTCATCGACTATGACATCAGATGGTATTTGTTGCCGAACAAAATTGTGTACCCATATATTGGACTTGCCACGCTGCAGGTGATTATATTGGCCACGGTATTCCACGGCGGCATACACCAAGTACTTGGCTCGGCCATTGGCGCGTTGCTCATTTCTGGGGTCTTTTGGGTACTATTTCAGATGTCGAGCGGCAAGTGGATTGGCGGCGGCGACGTAAAGCTTGGCGTTATACTTGGCTTTCTAGCTGGCGGCGCCATCGATAGTTTGCTACTCCTCTTTATTGCATCGTTGGCTGGCACACTCGCTGCTTTGCCGCTGCTTCTTATGGGCAAGGCAAAGCGACGCATGCAGTTGCCATTTGGACCGTTTCTCATCATAGGCATGATCGCGGTCCAGCTATTCGGTGCGGCCATTATCACATGGTATACGAACCACTTGCTTTCTGTGTAAAACGCGCTTTTTCTGATGATGCTTATGGTATACTGAGGCGTATGAACGGTGGCTCAAACCAGCAGGGCTTTACAGTCGTCGAAGTCTTGATTGTGCTCGCGGTGACGGGCATTCTGTTTGTGAGCGCCGCGGTGACTATCATAGGTAAGCAAAATCAAGCACAGTTCGACCAAGCAATTCGCCAGGTGCAGTCGCAGGTTCAGCAGACGATTAATGACGTTTCTATTGGGTACTATCCAAACCTGAATAACTTTACATGTTCGGCAAGTGGCGGTGCGCTCTCAATCTCAAGCGGAAGTAGCACACAAGGAACGAACACGGGCTGCGTGTTCTTGGGCAAAGTCATACAATTCGGAGTAGGGAGCAATCCAGAGCAATTTACTACCTTTACGTTGGCAGGCCTGCAGCAAGATACCTCTGGCAACCAAATTTTGAGTTTGGCTGCATCGAAGCCGTTGGCCATTGCGACTACGCCATCACACTCCGGCATTCCGAACGCATACGTTACCACTGCTCTCGAAGGCGGTCTCAGTGTAGCAAGTATGACGTACAACAACCACAATGTTGGCGCTGTGGCATTTGTAAGTAATTTGGCGCCGTCAGGTAGTAGTAGCGTTGTTTCGGGTTCACAACAGGTGGGGCTCGTGCCAATTGATGGCACAAACCTCAATGCTTCCCAAACTGCAACAGCCGAGGTCATAGACAATCAGCTTAGCAGTGGTGCGGCTACAATGAATCCGGCCGGTGGCGTACAGCTATGCGTCGCGAGCGGCTCTACGAATCAGTCGGGACTTATCACAATTGGTGGCAATGGACGGGACCTTTCGGTTACACTAAGTATTAAAGGAAATAAAACATGCGCATAACACGGTGGGCACACGAACGAAGTGAACAGGGCGATACGATTGTAGAGGTATTGATTGCAATCGCTGTCGTCAGCTTGGTTCTCGGCGGCGCATATGTCACCACGAACCGCAGCTTGCAAGCAACGCGCGGTGCGCAAGAGCAGGGCAACGCCATCAAGCTTACCGAAAGCCAGCTTGAGCAAATGAAGGGTGTTTCTGTTACGGATGCTACAAGTATTTTTGGTGGCAGTACACCAGCATCTTTTTGTATGAATAACAATACAGTTGTAGATGCAAGCCAAGCGGCGTGTACTGTCGATACCGCTGGTAATCCAACGTCGGGCGTACCTGCCTATCATCTCAAAATCAGTCGCGGGAGCGATGGACACACGTTCACCGTAACCAATACGTGGGATGACGTCGGTGGCAAGGCGGTAGACAACATTCAAATGGAGTACCGATTGTACCAATGAACCGCCCACGAACTCGCCTATCACTTCGTTCTCAGCAGGCTGGCTTTACTATCGTTGAGTTGATGATCGCCACGGCCGTATTCGCGATTATATTGATATTGATTACGGTGGCAATCTTGCAGATTACACGTGTCTATTACAAAGGTGTCACCGAATCGAATACACAAAATACAGCACGCGCGATCATCGATGATATTTCGCAAGCCATTCAGTTTAGCGGCGGTCAGGTAACACCAACGCCGGGCAATGCAGCCGGCAATTCGTACGCTTTTTGTGTGGGCCAGCAGCAATTTAGCTACGTTTTGGGCTACCAAGTGGTTGACAATCCTGACGGCACTTCGGCGCAATCGCCACATGGCTTAGTGCAAAACACCGTGTCGAACTGTCCGAGCACCCCGGCGCCCAACTTGCGTGGAGCAGGCAGCGTTCCTGGGCGTGAATTGCTCGACCAGAATATGCGTTTAGCCAACCTGAGCGTTACAAGTGTTGGCCCAAACATGTGGAAGATTGTCGTACGCGTCGTGTATGGTGACGATGCTATCTTGCAGAATCCGACCTCACCAACCGCAAGCTGCCAAGGCACGACGACGGGCACGCAATTCTGTGCTGTATCCGAACTAACCACAACCGTTGAAAAAAGAGTACAATAAGAACAACCATGAGCACGTTACCGCACCCACCACAAGATCGTCGTCAGGCCGGCATGGTATCTATTATGGTTACCATGGTGCTGATGATTGTTATCAGTTTAATTGTGCTGGGTTTCGCGCAGATTTCGCGCCGCAATCAGCGAGAAGTGCTTGATCGCCAACTGAGTACCCAGGCGTTTTACGCCGCTGAATCAGGTGTAAATGATGTACGCAATCTCGTGCAACAAGCATATGCCACTGGCACAACCGTGCCGCCTAAAACCGGTTGTGATGCTGGCAGCGGTGCAACCCAGGCGTTCTACGGCAGCTTGAATGCAACGTTGAGCAGTGCTAACAGCGTGTCGTATTCGTGTATTATGGTTAACCCAACGCCAACCTCGCTCGTATACAATAATGTGAGTACCAATTCGATCCTCGTGCCAGTTCAATCAGCTAACGGATCGGCGATCAACAATATTACCCTTACATGGCAATCCAAACTCACCACCAATACACCATTGAATGGCTGCCCGGCTAATACTTCTTCGGTCTTCTCATCTACGAGTAGCTGGAGTTGCGGGTACGGCGTGCTGCGATTCGATCTTGTGCCAACGAGCGGTAGCCTGAGCACAAACAGCTTACTTACGAGTACTATGACGGCTTTCCTTGTGCCCACCCAGGCGGCGGGTGTGGGTAATGGTCAGGGAAGTGTCGGGTATGCGGCCGATCGATCAAATGCGAATACCGTCTCAAGCGTTTCCTGCACAAACTCACAATGCAGTATGACGATTACCGGGCTCAGTAACACACAGTACGCATTGCGTATCAGTTCGCTGTACCAAGATGCCAGCCTGCAAATTAGTGCACAAAATGGTGGCACTTCGCTACCGTTGCAAAATGCACAGGTGGTGATCGACTCAACTGGTAAAGCGCAGGATGTGTTGCGCCGCATCCAAGTACACGTACCCCTCACGCCAACAAGCCGCAACCAATTGCCGGACTATGCGCTTGAATCAACCGACTCGGTTTGTAAACGCTTCTCGGTCATGCAGGGATACTTCAACAACGATGCTGCTACTTACGCGCCGAATGGCAACAACCCGCTCTGTCAGTAGCGCCCAAGATTTACAAATTTACGCGTCGGATGGTCTGTGATTATGAAATCGCTCGTGCACGCTTTTTAAGTGCGGATCGGTTACGTGAGTATATATTTGCGTGGTAGCTATGTTACTGTGGCCAAGCATTGCTTGCACCGAGCGCAAATCCGCACCATTCATAAGTAGATCGGTCGCAAACGAATGGCGCAACGTATGTGGGCTAACGTGCTTGGTGATGCCCGCCAGCAGGGCATAGCGTGCGACCAAGCGTTGTATGCTTCGGGCGGTTAAGCGATGAAAATTGCCGCTGACATCAACGGTTTTTCGCCCACTGTACCGAACGAATAATGGCCGCGTGTTGTCGGTGCGCTTTTGAATATAGTGATCGAGCCATTTGGCTGCCTCAGGGCTTATAAAAATTGGCCGGTCTTTTTGGCCTTTTCCGCGGACCATAAATTCACGCCGTTTGAGGTTCACATGGTCGCGGTCAAGCCCAACAAGCTCTGACACGCGCAGCCCACTCGAAAAAAGGAGTTCAAGTATGGCTCGGTCGCGGAGTCCCGATAATTTATGCAAATCCGGCTGCGCACATAATCGTTCCAACTCATCTTCGCTCAAAAACGTCACCTGCTTGCGCTTCGTACGTGCCAGCTCGATTTTGTCAGCCGGCAATGCCGGCACATTACGTTTGGCGCAAAATTTCAAAAAACTGCGCAGGGCAATCAAGTGGTAATTGAGCGTTAACTTGCCTAGCTCATCAGAGGTATTTGTACCGAGGCGATTGAGCCACAATCGCCATTTACGGACCAGTTCGGCATTGATATCAAGCACCTGAATGTCACCTGCAAAATCGAGTAGCCGCGTTAAATAGTGATCATAATTCCGGATCGTTTTTTGTGAGCGGTTTTGCTCGATCTCGAGATATTCCAAAAAGTCGGTTTTAGCTTTAGCGAAATGCATACTAGTATTGTACCGCACTCCTGTGGAGCTCCTAAGGTTCATCTGTTACAATATGCGTATAAAATAAGTATATAAAGGAAGTACATGGAACGAACACTCATTATTTTCAAGCCGGACGCCGTACAACGCGGTCTCGTCGGAGAGATTCTGACGCGGTTTGAAAAAGTTGGTCTCAAGATCGTGGCTATGAAGATGCTGAGCCCCGACTATGATCACTATTACCATCACTACGAAACCATCGGTAAAATGATCTCGAGGCGCGGCCAATCCCAGTTCGAAGTGCAACTTGGTGCCATGCAAGAGGGTCCGGTTATTGCGGCGATCCTGGAAGGGGTAGAGGCAGTGTCATTGGTGCGCAAAATGGTGGGCGCTACCAACGCCAAGGAAGCAGCGCCAGGTACGATTCGCGGTGATTACGCGCATGCCAGCCTGGACTACGTCAACGCCCATAACGTTGCACTTCCAACCCTGATACACGCTTCAGGGGATCCCGATGAAGCTAAGGAAGAAATCACTCACTGGTTCAGTGAAGCCGAAATCTTTGCAGACTACCGCACCGTCCATGAGTACTTTACGCAGCCTCGTCCCGGTGGCAAGAAAAAGGTTAGCAAAGAAGCTTAACAATGTAGGTTATTCGCCTCCGTCCGGCTGCGCCAGCTGGATTGAGCCACTTTGCCCCGTCTGCCTCCGGCAGAGCGTGAGCTCACTCGATGGGAATGCGTTGGTGCAAGCACCACGCGCTCCCATCTTACTTGCCCCTGTAGTTCAATGGATAAAACAACTCCGTCCTAAGGAGAAGCTTCACGTTCGAATCGTGGCAGGGGCACCATTTGAGACAATTCCTGGTACAATAAAATAAAGCTTATGCCCCAAAAATATTTTGCCGACCAATTCGATGACGAAGAAGTGCTCTTCGTATTTCGAAAGCATCCCATTGTGATGCGAAAGGGGCTCATTTTGGGGTCGCTGGCATTGGTGCTCGGCACATCTGTTGGTCTATTCAAACCCGAGTACGCGTATCTGTTGGGTGGTATGTTCGTAGGATTTGCCGTCGGGACGTTGATATTTTTGCCAGCATGGATTGGGTGGTATTTTAGCGTGTTTATTGTGACCGATCAGCGCCTCATCCAGATTACGCAAAAAGGTCTTTTCCACCGTAGCGTGGTCGATATGGGTCTGAGCCAAATCCAAATGGTGAACTATCAAGTTGCCGGACTATCCGAAACTGTGTTTGGATTTGGTACAATTATGATGCAAACCTTTGTTGGTGATTTGGTGATCCACGATGTACACCATCCGGCAGCTATTCAGAAAAAGTTGCTCGAGGTGCTTCGCCAGCAGGGAGTTTCGGCAAATCCATACACATCAAATCAAGAGATAGAAGATAATGAAGAAGCCTAATTTTAAACGCATAGTGCCACGTTCGCTGTACTCGTTTAAGCGCCGAAAACAGTTGAACGAGAGCTCAAAGCTCAACGAAGCTATTCAGAATATCCCACGGATTACCAACGAAACCGTAGCTGAGCACCGAGAAAAGGTGCTATCAAGTGCACGCAAGTATATTTACCCGCTCAAACACTCCGCACGGCGCATTGTACTTATTTCTACCTCAATCTTTATTGTCGCCATCATTGTATTCTTTTCGTACTGCGTGCTTGCACTTTACAAATTTCAAAATACGTCCGGATTTATGTACGGTGTGACGCAGGTCGTGCCGTTCCCGATTGCCAAAGCCGGCCCCTCGTATGTCGATTACGAGAACTATCTGTTCGAGTTGCGCCACTACATTCACTATTATCAGACACAGCAAAAGGTTGATTTTACCAGTGATGCAGGCAAGCAGCAGTTGGCTAATTTTAAGCAGCGCGCGCTGCAATCGGTTGTTGATGACGCGTACGTCAAACAACTTGCGAGTAAATACCATGTCTCGGTAAGCAGTCAAGATGTGAACAACGAGATCGCTATTATGCGCAGCCAAAACCGTCTCGGCAGTAACGACAGTGTACTAGCTGACGTACTCAAGCAGTTCTGGGGCTGGTCCATAGACGATTTTAAACGCGAGCTCAAGCAGCAGCTCCTAGCACAAAAGGTTGTGTCCGCTGCTGATACGACAACCCACCAGCGAGCCGAAAGCGCGCTCAATCAGCTTCAAAGCGGGACGTCATTTGCTAACGTGGCAAAGGCCATATCCGATGATGCCGCAACGAAAGACAATGGTGGTACCTACGTCGGCACCATCGACCGTTCAAGCACGGCGCTGCCGCCACAGGTGCTCGACGAGCTCTTCAAGCTCAACCCGGGTCAAGTCTCCGGTATCATTGACACCGGCTCAACACTCGAGATCGTTACCGTGCTCGACCGCAGTGGCAATACACTCCACGCGGCGCACATCTCATTCCACTTCCAAGACATCGGCACCTACATTGGCCCGCTCAAGCAGAAAAACAAACCAACGACATATATCCACGTATAATCACAGGGAAGTGGTTGTAATACAAGCAAATGTCTGCTATCATTACCTCTGTTCTATAGGAATATGCGGGCTCGTGGTGTAGAGGCCTAACATGCCTCCCTGTCACGGAGGAGATCGCCGGTTCGAATCCGGTCGAGCCCGCCAAGTGGATAATACCAAAACATGGTATTATTTTTTTATGAGCAGATTTCCTTCCACTACTCCTGAGGAGCCGTCGGCACCCGACCAAGCTGCTGACTTGTATAGAGAACTTGGCGAGCTAACAACATTACAAGGAAGAAACTATGGCGAAAGGCATGCGTTTGGTGAAGTTGCTATAACAACTCCCGAGATCATTGCGGGCTATTTCCCAGCGACGAGAACAGACAGCCAAAGCGCGAGTAGAATATTTTATGCTAGCCAGATACTTGATCGTGCGACTGGCCAGCCAATAACTGACGGCCTAATGGGCATTGTGGGCTTCGACCAAAAGGAACAGCGTAATCCTAATTTAATGTATGCAACACGTGTAAGTTACCGTCTGATGGGTAGTGATGGCCAAGCCATGAGCCTGGAGCGACGCGTTAGTACGTCCGAGCATGGTAGTCAGGCCCGGCTGGGTAGGGTTGCCATAACAGCAGCCAGCACTCCACAGGTAGATTTTGTAGAAGCCCAGCAAGTCATAAACGTGCTTAAAAAGCTAAACGGCAGCAGTCCAAGCGGCAAGCCCCTATAATATTTGCTCAGTTTATAAGCGAGCGCTATAGTTAATGCATGTCGCAAGAATTTTCCTCTGCTGATGCCGGGAATTTGCCTGAAATGTTTCCAACGGTTTCCGTAGACTTAGCACTTGGTGAACAGCTCAAGCAGGCAGGTCGCAGCATTGAGATTGACTTTGATAGTCTCAATCAAGGGTTGCAGGTTGCCGGTATTTCCGAAAATGCCCTAGGTGATGTCGATGTTGCATTTCATTATCACCAAGGACGCTTCGCTGACCGTGGCGAGGCAGGGCCAACGGACGATGGTTACGATCTAGACATTAGTATTGATCGGGATGACATTCATGAAGGTGACACAGATGATGCTCAAGATTCACTCATACATGAAGCGAAGCACGCCGGTGACTATTTTGACCTCGTTGAACGGCATGGGACGGAAATCGCTGAACAGCAACAGGTTTTCGGATCACGAGTAGATAGATATGGTAAATTAGTCTCGGGTATGTATGGCATAGCGATCACCGCTCAGGCAGAAGGGGGAATCGGAGATGTGCACGACCCAATAAGCTGGGTAAAAGGTGGCGCCGCATTAGCGGTTGGTGCCGTTTCGTATTTTGCCGCGGGTCGTATTTTGTACAAGACAAATAGCGAAGAAAGGGCTGCGATACGCTGCGCCGACGAGCATGCCGATCAGGTGCCGCAGATAGTGCAATTTCCCGAAAACACAGAAATTACAGAGATGGGCTTGAATACTAAAATTGTTCAACCTGACAACCCTGACGAATAAGTAACACCAGAAAAGCCCTATCTCTTCGGCCAAAATCTGATATAATACATCTCGATCTATATGCCACCTTAGCTCAGCTGGTAGAGCATCGCTTTCGTAAAGCGGGGGTCTGGGGTTCGAATCCCCAAGGTGGCTCCACGAAATATAGACGGATGGGCGGGTATCGTATAGTGGCTATTATGTAGCCTTCCCAAGGCTGAGAGGAGAGTTCGATTCTCTCTACCCGCACCACGTACGTTCCAAGGCTTAGGCTAGGCGAATATACTACAAAGACGTACAATACGTGTAAGCATATGCACATACCCAAAAATTATTTCCACGATAAAATGATCTTGCTGCTCGGCAGTGTTAACGTGTTTTTGGCGGCAGCCTGTACGCTCCTGGTGTTGCTTCGTGTGGGCGTAGGTCAGGGCAGTAATGGCTATATCGCTCAATACCGCGCCAACCTCGGCATCAGTCGTTTTAAGACGGGCGACGTTGCCGACCTACTCAGTTTTATTGCGTTTGCTCTGATTATTCTTGCATTCAACGTTATCTTGAGTATGCGCACGTACCATTTGCGCCGTGAATTGTCGCTCGTTGTCCTGGGCCTCGGTGCCTTACTACTGTTGCTGGCAACCATTGTGAGTAATGCGCTACTGGTGCTACGGTAATGACAGATATCGAGATCCCACCCAAAAATCAACGCCATGGTCACTACCGCTTCTTCGAGGCCTTACCCGGCCTGTGTAGCTGGCTGCTTCTTTTCTTGCCAGTCATCCTCAGCCTTATTAATGTGACATTTGCTGCTATTTTTGTACTCGCGTATCTCTTAATCTACATTACGCGTGGCCTTGGAGTGGCGACGCAAGCTGTGCAGGGATTTCGCATGATTCGAAAGCATCAAAAACTGGACTGGCAACAGCTTGTGGCCGAGCTAGGTGCTGGCGAAGTTGATGATCCCAAGGCCAAGCGACCAAAATGGCACTACAACAATCTTTTACGTCTAAGCGTTCAGCCGCTCATTGTCAGACCAGAAGATGTGCTCCAGGTTGTTATGATCGCGACATACAACGAAAGTCGCGAAGTCCTTGAACCAACCATCAAGTCGGTCATCGCATCGCATTACGATATGAAGAAAGTCATCTTGGTCATTGCTTATGAAGAACGTGGGGGCGAACAAGTTGAGCAAAATGTCAAAGCACTCATTGCGGAATACAAGGATGCATTCTTCCACGCAATGGCCGTGAAGCATCCGCGCAATATCCCCGGCGAACTTATCGGCAAAGGAGGAAACATTACCTATGCTGGCCGAGAGTTACAAAAATACCTAGAGGCAGAGCACATTGACCCTATTCGCGTGCCGCTTACTACACTTGATGCCGACAACCGTCCAGACAAAAACTATCTTGCCGCACTTACCTATATATATTGCGCCTGTCCTGATCCCGTACGGGCGTCGTTCCAGCCTGTCTCGATGTACACTAACAATATTTGGGATGCGCCAGCACCTATGCGCGTGGTAGCGACTGGTAACTCGTTCTATAACATTGTGATTGCACTGCGCCCGCACGCACTGCGCAATTTCTCGGCACATGCACAAAGTATGAAGTCGCTTATAAAGACAGACTTCTGGAGCGTTCGTACTATCGTGGAAGATGGTCACCAATTTTGGCGTTCTTATTTTGCATTTGATGGCGATTATCATGTATACCCCATCTACGTACCGATTTACCAAGATGCGGTACTCACCGAAGGATACATTAAGACGCTCAAGGCCCAATTTATTCAATTACGCCGGTGGACGTGGGGTGCGTCAGATATAGCCTATGTTGTTAACCAAGGCTTCTATAAAAAGAACAAGATTTCGCGCCTTGATTTACTTGCTAAAATTTGGCGTTTGCTCGAAGGGCATGTCACGTGGGCGGTCGCGCCAATTCTATGTTTGTGTGCCGGTTTTATTCCTGCGCTTATTCATCCGCAGAGTTTTGCCGCCAATGAGTTACCCCTCATTGCTAGCCGCGTGCAGCGCGTAGCTCTAGTCGGTGCTTTTTCCTCACTCTTTGTTTGTCTCAAGACGTTGCCGCCCCGTCCGGCACGCTACAAGCGCCACCGCTCGCTCTTTATGCTTTTGCAATGGATATATTTGCCGGTAACGACTATCGTATATAACTCGTTTGCTGCGCTGTATTCACAAACCCGTCTTATATTTGGCAAATACATTTCTAAGTTCGACGTGACTGAAAAAGCGGTCGTCACCGACGACCAAACCCGTCCAACCGCTTAAGCGTTACTATCAATAGCTATGCAGGCACATCGTGGTAGGCTTGATACATCGTGGCTGCCACACTGTCGAAGCGGGCAAGTACATCGTACGTCAAGCGGGCAATCGTGCCTTTGTCAAGCGTACCATTTGTGAGTGTTTGCAATACGCGGGCACAAATAGTGTCGGTCAGAGCTGCAGCGTCGTGGACAGCATCTTTGCGATGCTTACAGCTTTCGTAGGTCGCGATGAATAACTGATCTCTCGAAAAAGGAACGACTCGAGAGCCACATGTAACGCCCACACTCGTAAGAAAGTCGACGCTCTCTATGGTCGTGAAGACGGCACCACATGTCGCACAATGCCGGCGACGCCATACGGCATTGTGACGTTTTTGCCGACGCGAGTTCGTGACGGAAGTGGGCGAGCCACAATAAATACATACCATATCAACATATTGACATAACGCTTATAAAAACACTAGTGGAAAAGTATACAAAAGCTGTGGGAAATAAATAACCCCTAGAAAATTCATCATCCTAGGGGTTATTTTGGTCGGCTCGCTTATTACTTTGCGATGCCGCGTGATCTGCGAATTCGTTGTGGTTTAAGAGAAAATGACATCTCTTCATAGAATAGCTTGAATTCCTCAAGCGTACCCGTGTTTTTGGCACTCACATATAAGCCTCTTAACTCGCCTATGGTAACACATCATATGTGTATAGTCAATACGGGCGCTTATCGCTGACCTCGGTTATCATGGTTGCTATCTCTGTAAAAATGCGCTATAGTTGAAGTGCTTTTAGGGCAATGGGCTCTTAGCTCAGTTGGCTAGAGCGCTTCCTTGACGTGGAAGAGGTCAGAGGTTCGAGTCCTCTAGAGCCCACCATAAAAGCACATGAGGGCCAGCAAAGAGCTGGTTCTTTTTTATATCATACGTGAGATATCGCATGATATAGCGAAGACAGAACTAATCCACAGCTATAACGTACAAATAACAACAAGAAAGTACTAGCCATATAGTACCAACCTTGTTATAGTCGTATGTGGAGATGAAGTTTTGCGATGTGTTATACTACACATTGAGCAGTGAAGCAGCCTCACCATCTGCTGAGCTCCGCGGGCGACTAGAACGTGCGTAACGTGCTAGAACGAGTGCTCTTCCAAAATAGAAGAGAAGTCCGGTGGAACCGCCCGAGTATTTTGGGTCCGAGACGCGCTAGAAACGATTGAATGCATTTGCGAGAGTATTTAATCGAATCAGGCGCGTTTTTGTTTATAAATAAGGAGCCAACCATGAGCGACCAACAGAACGATCAACTTCACGCAATGCGCCACAGCCTTGCTCACATTACGGCAGCAGCTATTCGTAGACTGTGGCCAGACGCAAAATTTGGCGTTGGTCCGGTCGTCGAAAATGGCTTTTACTATGATGTCGACCTTGGCGACAAGCAATTGTCGAATGATAACTTTGGCAAAATCGAAAAAGAAATGAAAAAAATCATCGACGAAGGTCAGCCATTTGAGAAGTTCTATAAACCAATCGACGAAGCAATTGCGTGGGCGCAAGAAGCAAAGCAGCCATATAAGCTTGAACTTCTCAACGACCTAAAACGCGCCGGCACGACGATCGCTAAAGATATTAATGCCGAAGAACTCGGCCTAGAAAGCCAGGACGCGAGCAAAGTAGACGAGGTGTCCTTTTACAAAAATGGCGATTTCATTGATTTGTGCCGTGGACCACACGTAGCTTCAACCGGAGAGGTGGGCGCGTTCAAATTAATGCGTGTATCGGGTGCATACTGGCGAGGTAAAGAAGACAATCAGCAAATGCAGCGTGTGTACGGGGTTGCTTTTCCAACGCAAGAGGAACTGGACAAGTACCTCGCTATGCTTGAGGAGGCTAAAAAACGCGATCATCGTAAGCTCGGCCAGGAACTTGATCTGTTTGTGTTTTCTGACCTAGTGGGGCCAGGATTGCCGCTATGGACGCCACGGGGTACTGTTTTGCGTAAAGAGCTCGATCGGTTTGTGCAAGAACTGCGCGATCAGATGGACTTCCAAGAGGTCGCCATTCCACACATTACTAAACGAAGCCTATACGAACGAAGCGGGCACTGGGCAAAGTTTGCAGATGAGCTATTTCACATAACCACTCGCGAAGGACATGAATTTGCCATGAAGCCAATGAACTGTCCGCATCATACGCAGATTTATGCATCGCGTCCGCGTAGTTACCGTGACCTCCCAATCCGTTACCGCGAGACTACTATGTGCTACCGCGACGAGCAGAGCGGTGAGCTTAATGGTTTGTCTCGCGTGCGGGCCTTCACCCAAGATGATGCCCATATTTTTTGTCGAGAAGATCAGACTATCGAAGAAGTTATGAGGTTATGGCAGATCATTCAAGATTTTTACGGCCAGCTTGATTTTCCTTTGTCGCTGCGCTTTTCGAGTCGGGACCCCAAGAAGCTCGATGCGTACGTGGGGGATCCTGAACTATGGGACAAAGCCGAACAAGAACTGCGCGATGTTGTAGCCAAACAGAAGGATATGGACATCGAATCTGAAGGAATTGGTGAGGCTGCGTTCTACGGACCAAAGCTAGACTTTATGGCAAAAGATTCCTTAGGTCGTCAGTGGCAAGTCGCAACTATTCAGATCGACTATGGTCAACCGCAGGGCCTCGATCTTAAGTATACAGATATATCGGGAGTCGAAGCTCGCCCGGTCATGATACATTGTGCAGTTATGGGATCGATAGAGCGTTTCTTATCAGTATATATTGAACATACAGCCGGCCGTTTTCCTGTGTGGGTGGCACCAGAGCAAGTTCGCGTTATCACCGTTAACCAGGAAGATGCTACCGTCAGATTTGCTCGCCAGCTTTCCGAAATGGGCAAGGCACTGGGCCTGCGCTTATATATTGATAACGACAATGAGTCCGTGGGGAAGAAAATTCGTAACGCTGAACTCATGAAAGTACCCTACACAGTTGTGATTGGTGAAAAGGAGATTGAGAGCGGCAGGGTTGTTCCCCGGGTTCGCAAAGATATTGAGGTAAGCGCCGAGCACGATCCGCACACGGTCGAAGAATTTTTAAAGACCGTTATGCACGAGACAAAATCGCGTGTCACTAAAACCTCTTTATAGCTACTACTATGGGTACGGTCGCACCTGATATCGACGATACATTGCTCTTGCGTCCTCGAATCCGAAGGGTGCATAATTAGCAAGAGGTAAAGGAATATTTTGATGGCACGTGTTGATAAGGATTTTGCTCAGCATGTATACGATACCGTTGCACAAATTCCCAGAGGAAAAGTAACAACGTATGGACAAATCGCTGCGTTATGTGGTGCGGCTTGGGCGGCGTGGGAGGTCGGTCAGATTGCACATACCGGACCGGAAGGCCTGCCATGGCAGCGCGTTGTAAATAAGAAGGGCGGGCTGGCGGCCGGCTGGCCAATGGGTGGCCGTGATGGTCATAAACGTGCCTTGGAAGCCGATGGCGTTGTAGTTTCTACTGAATACACTGTAGATATTGGAAAATTACTGTGGTCGCCAAAACAACAAAGTCTTTTTTAATCGCCATCGTTGGTGAAACTGCGTCGGGTAAGTCGTCGTTAGCACTCGAATTGGCCGAGTGCTACAACGGAGAAATCATCGCGGCTGACTCGCGTACTGTGTATAAGGGTATGGACATTGGTACTGCGAAGCCCTCACGGGAAGACCAGGCGCGCGTACCTCACCACTTACTCGACATAAGCACGCCGGATATGCCAATCTCGGCGGCTATTTTTCAGCAGCGCGCTCATAAAATAATTGATGACATTGCGGGTAGGGGAAAGACGCCATTCTTAGTTGGTGGCACGGGATTATACATCGATGCTATCCTGTACGACTTTACGTTTCATGGCCAGGCTGACACCAGGGAGCGGCAAGCCCTCCAACAACTATCGGTAGATGAATTGCAGCAACGATTACATGACGAAAACATACCGTTGCCGCAGAATTACAAAAATCCGCGTCACCTTATTCGGCAATTAGAAACCAGAGGTATGCACGGTGAACGGCATACCTTGCGCCCAAACACGATGGTGTTTGGTCTTACGGTGGACCCGGAAAAGCGCAAAGTGCGTATCGCTGAACGCGTTGCGGACATGATGCAACAGGGGCTTAAAGAAGAGGCACGTCGGCTATTCAATACATATGGTGAGCAATGTCCGGCGTTGCAAACGATCGGTTATCAAGAATTTGTACCATATTTCCATGACATAGGTACACTTGAGGAAGTGCAGCAGCGCATAGTACGCCATACACTTGCGTATGCAAGGCGGCAACGAACGTGGTTCAGGCGTAACAAAGACATACATTGGATCTGTAAAAAAGAAGAAGTTGACGTTCTAATTACAACGGAGTTGAACAAATAATATACAGAAGCTTGCCTTCGTCTGTTACAATAAAGCCATGATTGAGCAATTGTTTGGATCGAAGACGAGGGTAAAGCTGCTCCAGCTTTTTTACAGTAATCCTAATCGAGCATTTTATGTGCGCGAAATAACACGTAAAATCGATGAGCAAATTAATTCGGTCCGACGTGAACTCGCTAATCTCCTAAGTATCGGTATCATTGCCTCAGACACCACGAATAACCGTTTGTATTACGAGGTAAACCAGGCGTATGAATACTACAAACCATTGCTGGCGATTTTTGGGCAGTCAAGTGCTGATGAAGATACGACTTCAGAAGGCAAGGTACCTAAGAAAACACGCCGTACTGCTATCTCGAGCGATCTCGAAGCGCTGAAGTCACTCGGGAACGTCGAGGCAGCGTTATATACTGGCCAATTTACGCGTGACGAATCGAGCGGTATTGACCTCTTGGTTGTCGGCGATATTAACAAACATGCGATGCAGAAATTTATTACCGAGCTTGAAGCAAAAGAGGGCAAGGACATCCGTTACACTATTATGCCGCTCAATGAATTCAAATACCGTGAGCAGATTAATGATCGCTTTATTACAACAGTTTTGCAGGCTAAGAAGCAAATTTTGGCGAATAAAGCTGGTATACTGCAAGACTGATAAGGAGTTATAATGGATATTCAATTTCATGGCGCAAATTGCGTTACTATTACAACCAAACAAGCGCGCGTTGCGATCGACGATAATCTCGCCGACCTTGGCGCAAAGTCGGTAGCGAAAGCGGGCGACATTGCGTTATATACGGGTGTGCACGCTGATCCGATGGTGGAGCCCAAAATCGTTATTGATCAACCGGGCGAATACGAAGTGTCGGGGGTTTCGATATTTGGTGTACCTGCACGAGCACATATCGATGAAAAAGGTCAGAAGAATGCCACGATATATAAATTACTTGTCGATGATCTAAACGTTGTAGTGCTCGGTCACGTGTATCCAGAGCTAAGCGAAAGCCAGTTGGAGCGACTTGGTATGGTGGACGTCCTTCTGGTGCCAGTCGGTGGTAATGGCTATACGTTGGATGGTGTAGGCGCATTAGCTTTAATCAAGAAGATCGAGCCGAAGCTTGTTATCCCAACCCACTATGCAGACGCATCATTGCAATATCCCGTACCGCAACAATCACTTGACGATGCATTGAAGGCACTTGCCATGGAAGTTAAAGAACGCACCAGTAAGTTGCGCGTCAAATCAGGGGAATTGGGTGATACTGTACAGCTCGTTGTAGTAGAACGCGCCTGAGTAACGCTTCTTGAGCATTAAAAAAGAACCTCGTACGAGGTTCTTTTTTTGTGAGGGCTTACTTTGCGCTGGGCAGTAAGCCTTTTTTCTTCAAAGTGCGGATCGCTTGCGTGCTCACCTTGAGCTTTACTTTTTTACCGTCAATGATAACGGTCTTTTTCTGAAGGTTTGGTTCCCAGACCTTCTTGGTGTGGCGCTGCGAAAAGCTGACGTTGTTGCCGTACTGCTTGCCCTTGCCAGTGATGTCACATTTCTTCATGATTAGTTCCTTACGATTCAAGTGTATATTTTATCTGTTTTGGCCCGTTTCGTCAACAATCTGTTAGGATGGTATACTTCAGATATGTTAAATGACTTGCCACTCAGCGATCTTGTCATCGTCATTGTATCTATTATAGGCTCAATGGCGATCCACGAGGCAATGCATGGCTTTACAGCACATTGGCTCGGCGACACGACTGCACAAGAGGCAGGTCGCCTAACGCTTAACCCGCTAAAACATATAGACGTATTCACGACTATTCTGTTGCCGGTGGTACTGATCGTCTTGCATATGCCTCCTTTCTTTATTGCTAGGCCGGTGCCATTCCGACCGGACCGGCTGAAGCATGGCGAGTTTGGCGCGGCACTCGTAGGGCTGGCTGGGCCTTTTACGAACTTTGCCTTGGCGGTTATCGCAGCGCTTGTCCTTCGCTTTGGAACGATTGCTGATGGCACGCAACTTTTTAACGCGATTTTTCTTTTTATAGAAGTGAACCTCGGCTTCTTCGTGTTTAATATGATTCCGCTACCACCACTTGACGGATCGCGCCTGCTGTATGCAGTGGCTCCGGAGCCACTGCAGCGTGTTATGTTTCAGATCGAATCAATGGGATTTATCCCTCTTGTTATCTTCATGCTGATCATTTTCCCATTCGTGAGTCCTTCTATTGGTTCGATCGAAACGAGTATTTTGCAATTCTTGCTTCGTTAAACAGCGGTCGCGCGGTATAATATAGCTGGCTGGGAACCTGCCGACGCAATGATTTTCTGATTACGTTTTGCGAAGGGAATTCAATATTTGCAGCGACTGTGGTCACTGCGTGCGAATACCCACCTGGATTTATCCAGTTAATCATATCGGCACCCAGCTTTCTTGTTTCGGGGTGTAGCGCAGTTGGTAGCGCGTACGGCTGGGGGCCGTGAGGTCGCAGGTTCAAGTCCTGTCACCCCGACCACTACCATGTATGAAAGAATATTCTGGCACTGACCGACCACCTGAAATCATACAGTTTACGGCTGCTATTGATAGTCAGTTTGCTAACGGCTCGCCGATATATGGTATCGTTGAGCCGAATATGGAATGTGGAGGGCGTATCCAGACGGATTTCCGTATCATGGACGAACGAATTTATGAGCGGCAGATGATTGACGATATCCGTCCTGAGAGGGAGTCAACAGATAGGGAGCTACTTGAGGATGCCAGGAACGCTTTAGGCGATGCTTGTATGTAGCGAGCCTTGGCCTGAACGAGCCGCCAAATTTACCCACCTTATAGACGGCCATACCTAACGTCATCGATAAGCCCGACTACTAGCTATACCTCTGATATACTAAAAGTATGAAGTCACTCAAATTCGACCACGGCCAAGCTGAGCAGATACGCCGAGGCGCAAAGACTGCCACATGGCGAGCTTTTGACGATAAGGATATCTCAGTTAACGACGTGATAGATATCGTCGACAGAGTTACTGATGATAAGCCACAAACCTGGCAATCACTCGGAAGGGCTAGGATTGATAGCGTCATAGAAAAAAGGTTGGGTGAAGTAACGGCTGAAGAGATAGAAAATGATGGTGAGCATGCTTCTATGGAGGATATGCTTCGCCATTTTCGCGAGCGATATGGCGATACCGTAACTGCACGAACACCCATAAAAATTATTCACTTTACGATGCTCCCGGAAGCAGAAGCTGCCAATACTGGAGACGAAAAAACAACGATTTTAACAGAGTTGAAATTGTACGCAGACGGTGGCTCGCGGGGTAACCCCGGACCGTCTGCGAGCGGGTACGTTCTGACCGATCTAAGCGACAATCTTATCGTCAAAAAGAGTATTTATTTAGGCATTACGACGAATAACCAAGCAGAATACCAAGCTTTGAAGCTTGGCTTGGAAGAAGCAAAGAAAATGCACATACAGACAGTACATGTATACATGGACAGCCTGCTTGTTATCAATCAGATGCGACGTATTTTTAATGTCAAAAACCGTGATCTATGGCCAATACACGAGGCGATCAAACAACTTGCAGATTCATTTGCACATATCACCTTTATGCATGTACCTCGCGAATTTAACAAACTGGCCGATGCAGCGGTGAACGAAGCATTAGATGCGCGCACGACAGAGCAGTAAAAAAGTGGTATACTAGTAGCAAGCCAGATTATTGACTGGTCGCTTGCTATACGGCAAGAGGAAAGTCCGGGCAGCGTAGGGAAAGGCAGTTGCTAACAGCAACCGGGGGAAACCCTAGGGAAAGTGCCACAGAAACAATACCGCCCCGTAGGAAACTATGAGGTAAGGGTGAAAAGCGTTGGGGTAAGAGCCCACGGTCTATATCGGTGACGATATAGGGTGGTAAACCCTGTCTGCTGCAAGGAGATGGACTCAATCGGGTATTTGGCCCGTGGTGTCCCGCCAGGGTCCATCACAAAATCCGCTCGATCCCAGTGGCAACGCAGGGACTAGATAGATGATCAGGTAAAACAGAACCCGGCTTACGGATAGTCTGGCCGCAACAAAAAATCACTCCTTTTAGGAGTGATTTTTTGTTGACTACTGGCGATTGCTATTTGATAGCGGTCTTTACGACTGCTTCGAAGGCTTTTGGCTCGTTCGTAGCAAGTTCGCTCAGTATTTTACGATCGAGCGTGATATCCGCACCTTTGAGCGCAGCGATCAATTTGCTGTACGTAGTCCCGTTCAGACGGGCACCCGCGTTGATGCGAGCGTTCCATAGTTCGCGGAAGCTGCGCTTGCGATTACGGCGATCCCGGGTGGCGAATTGCAAGGCCTTAGTCAGGGCTTGCTTGCCGCGCTTGATGCTCGAACGGTTCGAGCGTGTCATGCCTTTAGTGGCTTGGCGGATCTTCTGGTGCTTGTGGTGGCTGGCTACACCTCGTTTTACGCGCATGTATTTATGCTCCTAATTGTGACTTAATTGCTTTACTGCTTTTACCTGTCAGGGTACCTAGGCCTGTAAGGCTGCGGCGTCGACCGCCAGATTTCTTTTCCATAAAGTGGTTGGTGTTCGGGTGACCGACGCGAACTTTTCCGTTCTTGGTCAGGCGAACGCGGTCCTTGGTACCGCTATGCGTCTTTAGTTTTGGCATGAGTGCTCCTTATTACGAAGTTAAGCTGTTTTCCGGCGAATTGTGGCTGCTGGTCGACCACGATTGTATCGCCAAAATCAGCGATTACCTTTTCAGCAAGTTTAAAACCAATTTCCTTATGTGCTAACTCGCGACCCCTGTAGAAAACAGTAAGTTTTACTTTGTGGCCTGCTTCGAGGAAGTCGGCGACTTTTTTGAGCTTTACACCTAAGTCGTGCTCGCTAATCTTTAGGCCGAAGCGCATTTGCTTGACTTCCAATACCTTGGCGTTGCGTTTGTTTTTTTGCAATTGCTTCGTGCGTTGGTAGTTGTACTTGCCCCAGTCGACAATTTTGGCGACTGGTGGGTTAGCGTCGGCAGAGATTTCGACAAGATCAAGTCCTTGGTCCTCGGCGATGCGTAATGCCTCGTTGCGAGAAAGAATGCCAAGTTGTTGACCATCTTGATCCAGTACGCGCAGCTGGGATGCCCGAATCTCACTGTTCAGGCGATTAGTCTTGCTGATAGATAATCTCCTCTTACATTAACTGATATTATTTGTAACACCATTGTAACAGATAGAAAAACAGGGGTCAAGCGGGATTACGTAAGTTGCTGCTTTGGCATACGGTATTGCAAGGCTTCGCTTATATGTGAAACTTCGATGTATGCCGATTGGGCAAGGTCGGCAATGGTGCGTGCAACACGGATGGTTCGCATGTAACTCCTTGCTGAAACGTCGAGTTGGATGGCAGCCTCGTTCAATAGCTCTTTCGCATTATGGGTCAAACGTGCGAGCTGTTTAATATCATCATTGGTCATATCTGCATTAGTTCGTTTGCTACCTCCGTAGCGTTCAGCCTGCCGTGCTCTGGCTTCGCAGATGCGTTTGCGCACGCGTGTGGTTGTGTTGCTGGGAGAGGTGTCAAGTAAACGTGCATGGTCCACTTCTTCGACACTCACATGTAGGTCGATACGATCCAGTATTGGGCCTGATAGCTTACGACGGTAGCGTAAAATATCGTGAGCTGAACAGTCGCAATTCTTACTGCTGCCATAATAGCCGCATGGACATGGATTGGCGGTCGCGACGAGCATAAAATTGGCGGGGTACTGCACACTATCTTGAGCACGCGCGATAGTAATTGTGCGCTCTTCAAGTGGTTGCCGAAGTGTTTCGATAGTCGTGCGGCCGAACTCAGGAAGCTCGTCTAAAAAGAGGATACCGCAGTGGCTGAGGCTTATTTCGCCAGGGCGAACGTGGCTACCGCCACCCACAATTGCAATATGGCTTGCGCTATGGTGAGGGGAACGAAAGGGACGGGCCGTCACAAGTCGCTCATAGTCATTGGTTACAAGGCTATGCAGATGCGTTACCTCAAGCATTTCTTCATGAGTTAATGGCGGTAAGAGGGTGGGCAAGGCTTTCGCGAGCATACTTTTTCCCGTGCCTGGCGGTCCGACGAGTAGAATATTGTGATTGCCAGCTGCCGCAATTTCGATCGCTCGCTTTGCTGCGGCCTGTCCTACGATTTGGCCTAGGCTATCGTCATGCATCGGTTCTGGTGAGAAAATGGTACTACCGCCACCGGTGTCCACAATAGGTAGCTCGATCTTGCCAGTTAACATCTCGTATAGTTCATGAATATCAGTAACCGGAACGAGTGATATATGGGGCACGAGTTGGGCCTGCGGCATATTTGCTGCGGGCACAAAGAATGTCGTAAAACCGCGCTCACGCCCAACAAGTAGTTTGCCGATGATGCCCCGAACGGCACGAACAGTACCATCGAGCCCAAGCTCACCTACAATGACGTACTTTTTTGAGCACACGCGGAACTGTTCATTTGCGGACAATATGCTCATGGCAATTGGCAGGTCAAAGCTTGTGCTGTCTTTGGGGATGTCGGCAGGGGCGAGGTTGATAGTAATTCTTTTACGCGGCAATTGTAAGTGGGTGTGCGAAAACGCACTGCGAATCCGTTCCTTTGCCTCATCGATTGCCTTGTTGGCGAAGCCGACTATGACAATGTTTGGTAGACCGTTTGACACATGACATTCGATGTCGATCACTATGCCACTTGAGCCCATATTCAAAATACTCTGCATTTTCATGTCAGCTTTGTACTACATGATGCCCTGAAAAAACAAGAAATGGCCTTAGATTGCTAAGGCCATTTCGTTTTTGGATTTTGAAGTTTTATAAGTTTGTTCTTTGGCTTTTCATGGAACAACGGCTTGCGAGAAGCCGTTGTTTCGAAGTCGTTTTTGTTTTTGAGCACTTTTTTTATTCAAGTGCTACAGGTATCTTATAAATTGTTATTTCGACTGTCAATAACAATTATGCCTATTTTTTCATAAACCTGTGCATAACTTTTTATAAGCGTAAAATAGGCAACGCGATTCATATGAAAATACTAAAACGCTGAACTATATTGTGCGCCAACTTGTATACGAAATCGCTTATGACTATTGACTTTTTGCACAATACGTAGTAGCATGTTTATTAGTAAGCAAAAACAAAAACTTACTTTAACAATTCAAACATAACGCTCTTCGTTACCCTAAAGGTAACAAGAGCGGTCAGTCAAAGCCGACGGGTAGTAAGCGCTATATAATCTATATTAATGAGCGGATTTGCTACCCACGGCTCCTTTAAGCAAAATTCCGGTCGCCATGCATTCCCGCATGGCGTTTTTTATTTGTCATAAACGGGCTACAATGAAAAGGTGAAGCGAATCGTTATATTGCTAGGCATGACTCTAGGCATCATAGTCTTATTCTTAACTACCGAACCAACAAAACTACCCGCTGCCGTGCTTACGCTGCCATTTCTTGTTTTGTTTGCGACCATTTTTGCCATTTCTTGGATGGTCATGGTTCGTATCGCCCATAAAGAGCAGGTCGTGCCACAGCGACGGATCATTGCATTCGCTTTACTGTATGCTTCATTACCGACATTACTCTTGTTATTGCAATCAATAGGCCAACTAACTATTCGTGACACAGTAACGTTGTTTGTTCTATTCGGCGTACTCTATTTCTATATTGCACGTATGCGCACCGCACCTGAGAAATAGAAACGGAATGCTAGCATCCTTCCTCTGAACTGCTATAATTGGAATAAGTATGGAACCTCAATTTAATAGTGCGCCATCAATGGACGTCGCGCCTCATGCGTCGGAAACTTCTCAGAACACATCCGAGAAGCCTACTGTGGGTGCTTCACCAGAATTTGCCGCACGTCCCGAGGCGGCTCCGCCAGCGCCAGCCACCTTACCACCCGTTGATCCATCGGCCGTAGCCATATCAGCGCCACCGACGATTCCCCAAGTACCGCCCGCTAGTGTGACGACTAAGTCAGCGCCACCGCCAGAACCCTCGACGAACGAAGAGCTTGAGCGGATGTATATTCAGAAGGCGAAGGAAATTGTTATGCGGACCGCCAGTGATCCTTATATACAAAGCCGCGAAATCGGTCGCTTAAAGGCTGAAAGTATCAAACAAATCCATGCTAAGGACGTGAAAGTTGCAGAATAGATATGATTACGTTGCTTATTGTATGTAGCATCATCGTGCTCGCCCTTGCCGCCGTAGCGGCAACTATCTATTTGGTCTACCAGCGTCGGCTGCGCGAGCAAAAGAATTATGAGCGCGGCCTTAAAATGGTTCCGCTTCTTATCCATTTGCCACCGCCAAGCGATGACACGGAGGTTGGTGCTCGTGATGTACGCGACGTTACCGAAGAGAATATATCCAAAGCTCAAATTATATATAGTATTATTGCCAGCACATTGCAAAAGGGCTTTAAGAGTAAATTATATGGTCAGCGCCACTTTGCCTTTGAAATCGTAGGTGTTAAGGGCTTTGTCTATTTTTATGCAGCAGTGCCTGTCACGCTGGTTGAAGTAGTAAAGCAGGCTATCGTAAGTGCATATCCATCCGCACGCCTTGAAGAAACGGCAGAGCACAATATCTTCAACCCAGTAGGAAAGCTCACCGCAACTGTTGGTGGAGAGATGAACCTCAAAGAATCTTTTGCGTATCCTATTGCCACATACAAGGACCTGAAGCGTGACGCGTTGCAGTCACTACTGAACGCATTATCGACCCTCGATAAGGAAGATGGTGCCAGTGTACAGATTCTGATGCGTCCTGCTAATCCCTCGTGGCGAAAGACCGCACAAACGCTTGCAAGTAAAAAACGAAAAGGCGATAAAGAGGGCAAAAAAAGCTCCGCACAGCTTCTCAGCTTTGGCAAGGACCTGGCGACAGCATTTGTAAAGCCACCCGAGCCGAAAAAAGACGAGAAGGGCGGTCATGAGTTGTCGGCACTCGATCAATCCATTGTGGACTCAATCGACGAAAAAACGCGTCATCCTGGCTATGAAGTAATGGTCCGGATTGTTGTTTCCTCGAACATTTTGCAGCGCTCGCAGGCAATTATGAATAATATCATTGCTGCTTTCTCTCTCTTTGATGCGCCTGGGAAAAACGGCTTCTCATTTGAGCCCGCTAAAGATATTGGGCAATTTGTGACGTCATATATACTACGCTTTTTCCCGCAGGCTAATAACAAAAACGTATTGAACGCCACAGAGCTCGCCACTCTATTTCACTTTCCGGATCAAAGTAATATTCCGACTTCACAGCTAGAGCGTCAGGAATCGAAGCAGGTGGATGGTCCGCGTAACATTCCTGATAAAGGGTTGCTTCTTGGATACAACATTTTCCGCGGCGTGAAAAAGCCGATTCGCCTGTCTATCTCTGACCGGCAGCGACATATGTATGCCGTGGGACAGACGGGTACGGGTAAGTCGACATTCCTAGAAAATTTGGCGCTGCAGGACATGCTCGATGGCAATGGGTTTGCATTCGTGGATCCCCACGGCGATACAGCAGAGAAGCTATTGGCGATGGTTCCGCGCGAACGAACCGAAGACGTGATTTATTTCTCGCCAGCCGATATGGACTACCCGATGGGTCTTAATTTGTTCGAATACCAGACCGCAGACCAGAAGGACTTTTTGATTCAAGAAGCACTTAACATGCTCTATAAATTGTACGATCCACAACATCAAGGAATCATGGGACCACGATATGAGCACTTATTCCGAAATGCTGCGCTAACCGTCATGGCCGATCCCGAAGGTGGTACATTCGTTGATATTCCGAAACTATTCCGCGATCCGAACTATGTGAAGCAAAAATTACAATATGTGACTGACCCAAATGTGCTCGAATTCTGGCAAAAGGAAATGCCACAATCACAGCGCTCCAATGAGTTCGGTGAAGTCGTGAGTTGGTTTGTCAGCAAGTTTGGTGCCTTCCTTTCAAACGAAATGATGCGCAATATTATTGGACAAACAAAGAGCTCATTTGATTTGCGCGACATCATGGATAACAAGAAGATCTTGCTCGTAAACCTGAGCAAGGGTAGGAGTGGTGAGCTTAACTCTAAGCTGCTGGGTATGATCTTTGTGATGAAATTCCAGGCTGCCGCCATGAGTCGCGCTAATATTCCAGAGAACGAACGACAGGACTTTGCACTGTACGTCGACGAGTTCCAGAACTTCTCGACAGATTCGTTCGCCACAATCATGTCTGAGGCGCGAAAATACCACCTAAACCTTATCGTGGCTAACCAGTTCACGACACAGCTTACAGATGAGATTCGCGATGCGGTGTTTGGTAACATGGGTACGGTTGTTGCTTTCCGCGTTGGCCAGCTCGACGTTGATGCGCTTTCTAGATATTTCCAGCCAACATTTGAGGGCAACGACCTATTGCGTATTCCGAACTACAACACCATTACACGAACATTAGTGGGCGGTGTGCCGACCAATCCATTCAGTATGGCAACGCTCCCACCTCTTGGAAACCCAAATCCGCAACTCGCTATCGCCCTTAAACAATTGTCGGCGGCCAAATATGGTAAGCCAAAAGCAGTAGTCGAAAAAGAGATATTTAGTCGTTTGGTAACACAAACCCCCCCACCTCCAGTAATGAACCCCTATGGGCCGCAGCAGGCCGGAGGGGCGGGGTTTAGCCGTCCTCCGATGGGTGCTGGCGGTATGCCAGGAGGTATGCCCATGCCACAAAATCCATATGCGCAACAGCCGATGATGCAGCCGCCGCGGACTATGAATGGTCCTGTCGTGCCACCGAGGCAGGGTAAAGCTGCTACGGCCAATGGTTCATTCTTGGATAGTTGGCTTTCGAGAAAGAACGCGCCAGCTGGCGCTCGTCCAGTGCGGCCACGCATGCCAGCACAGCCGGCGCAGACGCCACATACAATGGCTGCTGGCATGCCCGCGCCACAGTATGGTGGATATCCTCAACTCCAAGGTCCGCCAGGTCAAGGTATGCAGGGTATGCCATCCATGCAGCCTTCGCCACAGTCCTTTGCTCCTCCTATGCCGCAAAGGCCGTTTCCGGCGCCCAATAATCGACCTCCTCAGCAGCAAGCTCCTCGCTATGGCAACATCTCCAGTGACCAATTTGAGCAGCAAGAGGTGAGTACTATTGCACAAGAATTGAAGCAATCGCTCAAGAGCCAGCAGCAAGCTCCTGCTACTACTAATACGCCACAGGCAGGGGAAATCCCTTTACACAACAATCGTTCGATACAGCCCCAAAGCGATACGATATTTATTGATCAGGAAGGTAACATTCAACGAAAGTCGGAGTAGCACAAACACCTCAGTGTTTGATTGACTTTAGGGGTGAGTGTTCACTATAATATAAGACAAGTGGGACATGTAACTCATTTGCAAAGTCTAAAGAGGGTATTTTAGAAGTGGCTGATAAACAAAAAAGTAATGGCTATTCTGCCGATCAAATTCAAGTTCTAGAAGGTCTAGAGCCGGTGCGCAAACGACCCGGCATGTATATTGGTGGTACGGGTGTAGAGGCTCTGCACCACCTCGTTTGGGAGCTCGTTGATAATGGTATTGATGAAGCGCTTGCGGGCTTCGCCCAGCATGTTTCTGTGACCTTACAGGCCGACGGTGGCGTAAGGGTGATTGACGATGGTCGTGGTATTCCGACGGACATTCACCCAAAGACCGGCAAGAGCACCGTCGAAACCGTACTTACCGTACTGCACGCTGGTGGTAAGTTTGATTCGGGGGCTTATAAAGTCTCTGGTGGTTTGCATGGCGTGGGCTCGAGTGTGGTGAATGCGTTGTCTTCGCGGCTTGTTATAACCATTTATCGCGATGGCAAAACATTCCAGCAAGAATATAGATTTGGTGCACCGCAAGGCGACCTAAAGGCTGTGGGTAAAAGTGACCGTACCGGTACGGAAATTGTCTTCTATGCCGACGAAACTATTTTCGAGACGACCAAATTTAGCTACGAGACAATCCTAGATCGCTTGCGCCACCAAGCGTACCTTACGAAAGGAGTGCGCACAAGTATTAGTGACGAACGGACAGGCAATCGTTACAGCTTCTACTTCGAGGGCGGTATTAAATCGTACGTGAAACATCTGAACTTTGGTAAGGATGTCGTGGACGACGACGTCTTTTATGTCGATAAACAAGTGGAAGATGCTCAGATCGAGATTGCAGCCCAGTACACCGATGGGTTTAGCGAGACTATCAAGCAATTCGCCAACAACGTCGTGAACCCTGATGGAGGTACACACCTCACAGGCTTCCGATCGGCGCTTACACGCGTAGTCAACGATTATGCCCGCAAGGCGGGCCTGCTAAAGGAAAAAGAAGAGAACCTTACCGGCGAAGATTGTCGCGAAGGTCTGACGGCCATTATTCTTGTAAAACTGCCAGACCCACAATTTGAAGGTCAGACAAAAAACAAATTGGGCAACCCTGAGATCCGTGGGTACGTCGAACAGGTGATGACCGAGTACTTTACGTACTACCTCGAAGAGCACCCGGCAATTGCGAGGAAGATAATTGGTAAGGCCTTGTTGGCTGCCCGCGCTCGTAAGGCTGCCCGCGCGGCCCGTGAAAACATTATCCGTAAAGGTGTACTTGAAGGATCGAGTATGCCCGGCAAATTAGCCGACTGCTCAAGCAAGGACCCTAAAAACTCGGAAATTTATCTGGTAGAGGGTGACTCGGCCGGCGGTTCAGCAAAAAGTGGTCGCGATAGCAAGACGCAAGCCATTTTGCCATTGCGCGGCAAAGTCTTGAATGTAGAGCGCGCACGACTCGATAAGATGCTCGCCAACAACGAAATTCTAAGCCTTATTAAGGCTATGGGTGTGGGCATCGAAGATTCCTTTGACATTAACGGCCTGCGCTATGATCGCATTATTATTATGACCGATGCTGATGTCGACGGCTCGCACATTAGTACACTACTATTGACCTTCTTCTTCCGATTTATGAAGCAAGTTGTTGATGGCGGCCACGTGTATCTGGCAAAGCCACCGCTTTTTGAGCTGGTGAAACCTGGGCGAAAGAGCAGCGTCTTTATATATGACGAAGACGAGCTTGAGCGCATACTCGACGAGACCATTGCCAACCGCAAGGAAGAGGGCTTAAAGGTCAATTCGGAAGACGAGAGGTACCGCCAAGCTGGCTTTATTGAGCAGAAGCGCTACAAGGGTCTGGGTGAAATGGATGCTGAACAATTATTTGAGACAACCATGAATCCGGAAAAACGCGTACTTGTTCAGGTGCGAATCGAAGATGCTGAAAAAGCCGATGCGATTTTCAATAAGCTTATGGGCACCGAAGTGGAGCTTCGTAAGAACTTCATCACCACACACGCAAAATTTGTGAAGGATTTGGATATTTAGTATGGACGACCAGACACCTATGGACAATCAAGATGACGAACAGATTGTGGAGCAGCGATCGACGGCTATTGAAGGTGAAATCTTGCAAGCTGACCACTCACGTCTCGTAGAGGCACGCACTGTCGAGAACGTCATGGAAGATAGCTATTTGCGTTATTCCATGAGCGTTATTATTGAACGTGCGCTTCCTGACGTCCGTGATGGTATGAAGCCAGTCCATCGTCGCATCCTATATAGTATGAATAGCGACGGCTTGCGCTCGAGTGCACGACATCGTAAGAGTGCTAACGTTGTGGGTGCGGTCATGGGTAAATACCACCCACACGGTGATTCTTCTATCTATGATGCAATGGTTCGCATGGCACAGCCGTGGTCTATGCGCTACATGCTCATCAATGGGCAAGGTAACTTTGGCTCTATGGATGGTGACCCGCCAGCTGCCATGCGTTACACCGAAGCAAAGATGGCCCACCTTGCTGACGAACTACTAGCGGATATCGACAAAGATACAGTCGAATTTCGTGACAACTACGACGGTACGACACAGGAACCAGCAGTCCTCCCTGGTAAGTTGCCAAACTTGTTGTTGAACGGACAACTCGGTATCGCCGTGGGTATGGCTACCAATATTCCACCACACAACTTGAGTGAGCTTATCGATGCTACGGTTGAACAAATTGATAATCCAGAAGCAACGCTCGATGATTTACTCAAACACATCAAAGGGCCTGATTTTCCGACTGGTGGCGTCATATTTGGTAAGGATTCACTGCGCAGCGCTTATGCAACTGGTCGCGGTGGAGTAGTAGTACGTGGTGTTGCGGAAGTTGCTGAGAACAACAAAGGCCGCCACCAGATTATTATTACCGAAATTCCTTACGGCCTCAACAAGGCAAGCCTCATCGAAAAGATCGCTGATCTGCACAAAGAGAAGAAGGTGAGTGGCATCGCTGACTTGCGTGATGAAAGCGCTCGCGGCGTAGTTCGCATCGTTATTGACCTCAAGAGGGACGCGTATCCCAAAAAGTTACTCAACCAAATCTACAAGCTGACGCCACTACAGATGTCTTTCCACTTTAATATGATGGCGCTGGTAGATGGCATTCAGCCGCGCGTGCTTGGCCTCCAAGATATCATCCAGGAACACATCAAACACCGCCGCATCGTGGTCCGCCGCCGCACGGAGTATGAACTGCGTAAGGCTAAGGAGCGTGCACATATCCTAGAGGGCCTTAAGATTGCTCTTGATCATATCGACGAAGTTATTCAGACTATTCGTTCAAGCGAGACCACCGAAGAGGCAGGCCGTAATTTGATGGAGCGCTTTGGTCTGAGCGAGATCCAGGCAAAAGCCATCCTGGCTATGCAGCTTCGTACGCTTGCAGGACTAGAGCGTAAGAAGATCGAAGACGAACTCGCTGAGCTCCTTAAGACCATCGCTGAACTCGAAGCTATCCTGGCTGATGAGCAGAGAATCCTGGCTATTGTGAGAGACGAGATGCTGCAGCTCAAGAAGCAATACGGTGATGAGCGCCGTACGAAGGTTATTCCGCAGGAACTCGGTAAAATGAGTGACGAAGATCTTGTACCAGACGAACAGGTTGTAGTGACCCTTACATCAGCTAACTATATTAAACGGAGCGCCATTGCTGACTACAAGAAGCAAGGTCGTGGTGGCAAGGGCCGCCGGGGCATGGCTACGCGCGAAGAGGACGTGATCGAGCACGTTGTAAATGCTAGTACACATGACTATTTGTTGTTCTTTACGAACAAGGGCCGCGTGTTCCGTCTTAAAACCTATGAAGTTCCAATGGTGAGCCTCAGTGCCAAAGGCGTGGCTCTCGTGAACCTATTGCAACTACAACCAGAAGAGACGGTAAGCGCAGTCATTAATGTCGACAAACAGAGTAGCGCGGGCAATCTGTTTATGTGCACGGTACGCGGCGTAGTAAAGAAAACAGCATTTGAGCAGTATAAGAATGTACGCAGCTCTGGACTCATCTCCATTAATCTTGATGACGGTGATGAGTTGAAGTGGATCCGTATGACAGACGGAAACAACGAAGTTGTTATATCAACGGCACAAGGTCAGGCAATTCGCTTCCATGAGAAGGATGTTCGTCCTATGGGTCGCGTATCGCGCGGTGTGCGTGGTATCCGTTTGCGCACTGGCGATCAAGTGATTGGCATGGATATTGTCGAGGAGGGATCGAGTATCTTTGTGATTAGCCAATACGGCTACGGCAAACGCACTAAAGTATCACAATTTACTCCACACGCCCGCGGCGGCGTAGGTATCCGCTCGGCAATTGTCAGTAATAAGACAGGCAAACTTGTCGGCGTGAAGTCGCTTACAGGTGACGACACGCAGGAAGTCATTATTGTATCTTCCCAGGGACAGACTATTCGCTTAGGACTTAAGGATATTCCATCACTTGGCCGGGCTACACAGGGCGTTCGCATTATGCGTCTTAACGATGGAGATGAGGTTGTTTCCCTAGCGTTGGTCGACAAAGCGGAAAATGCTGACGACGATGACGAGGATGTAGGCGGTGAGTCGTCTGCAAAAACTGAGTAGTAACCCCCGTAAAATTGGCAATTTTGTTGTAAAAAAGCAACAACTGCCAAAAATCCTTGACATAACCTAAGGAAACAGGGTACTATCTCCTAAGAGTTTTTAGAGGTCTTGCTTTGGGCGCTCTAAAGAACGTTAAAAATTTGGTAGTGCAAATCAACGTCAGTTCATTTGAATTGTTTTGAAAATAGTCAGTAATTTAGTTCTTAGGAACTATGTTCGACTGAAGTACAGACAAATTCTTTTTTTGGAGAGTTTGATCCTGGCTCAGGATGAACGCTGGCGGCGTGCCTAATACATGCAAGTCGAGCGGTAACAGAGAGAGCTTGCTCTCTGCTGACGAGCGGCGGACGGCTGAGTAATACGCAGGAACGTACCCCAAACTGAGGGATAAGCACCAGAAATGGTGTCTAATACCGCATGTGCTCTACGGAGTAAAGCTTCGGCGGTTTGGGAACGGCCTGCGCCCGATTAGCTTGTTGGTGAGGTAATAGCTCACCAAGGCGATGATCGGTAGCTGGTCTGAGAGGATGATCAGCCAGACTGGGACTGAGACACGGCCCAGACTCCTACGGGAGGCAGCAGTAGGGAATTTTCCACAATGGGCGAAAGCCTGATGGAGCAACGCCGCGTGCAGGATGAATGCCCTTGGGTTGTAAACTGCTTTTATATGTGACGATTATGACGGTAGCATATGAATAAGGATCGGCTAACTCCGTGCCAGCAGCCGCGGTCATACGGAGGATCCAAGCGTTATCCGGAATTACTGGGCGTAAAGAGTTGCGTAGGTGGCAGAGTAAGTAGATAGTGAAAGCGTGTGGCTCAACCATACATCCATTATCTAAACTGCTCAGCTAGAAGATGAGAGAGGTAGATGGAATTCCCAGTGTAGGAGTGGAATCCGTAGATATTGGGAGGAACACCGATGGCGTAGGCAGTCTACTGGCTCATTCTTGACACTAAGGCACGAAAGCGTGGGGAGCAAACGGGATTAGATACCCCGGTAGTCCACGCCGTAAACTATGGATGCTAGCTGTTAGAAGTATCGACCCTTCTAGTAGCGAAGCTAACGCGTTAAGCATCCCGCCTGTGGAGTACGGTCGCAAGACTAAAACATAAAGGAATTGACGGGGACCCGCACAAGCGGTGGAGCGTGTTGTTTAATTCGATGGTAAACGAAGAACCTTACCCAGGTTTGACATCCTTGGAATTTCTCCGAAAGGAGAGAGTGCTTTATTGAGCCAAGTGACAGGTGTTGCATGGCCGTCGTCAGCTCGTGTCGTGAGATGTTTGGTTAAGTCCATCAACGAGCGCAACTCTTGTGAATAGTTGGATTTTTCTATTCAGACTGCCCTGGTAACAGGGAGGAAGGGGGGGATGATGTCAGGTCAGTATTACCCTTACATCTGGGGCTAGAAACACACTACAATGGCCGGTACAAAGGGCTGCCAACCCGCGAGGGGGAGCAAATCCCATCAAAGCCGGTCTCAGTTCGGATAGCAGGCTGAAACTCGCCTGCTTGAAGCTGGAATCGCTAGTAACGGTAGGTCAGAATACTACCGTGAATACGTTCCCGGGTCTTGTACACACCGCCCGTCAGCTCATGAAAGTCACCAATACCCGAAGCGCGAATTTATTCGTTCTAAGGTAGGGGGGATGATTGGGAGTAAGTCGTAACAAGGTATCCGTACCGGAAGGTGCGGAT
>DATASD010000007.1:0-26960 GCA_036263915.1 Saccharimonadales bacterium (SeqCode)
CTCGACGAATTGAATGTGAAATCAGTCGAACGGGGCAAGGAAGTAGCAATTGATACGGAGATCACGCCGGAACTCAAGCGCGAAGGACTTATGCGTGAGGTAGTGCGCTTTGTACAGGCTGCGCGTAAAGATGCCGGCCTGAACGTAGATGACCGCATTGCGCTCTCATTGCGAACAGATAGCCCTGAACTGCAACAAGCCATCGATGAGCACCGCAGCACCATCGACGCCGAAACGCTCACCGTTGCCACAGGTACAACGGGCGGCCACACCACGATGATAAAAGTCGAAGGCGCCGAACTGACCATTTCGCTCAAAAAACACTAGCAAGCCGCGTGCGTCTCGCACGAGACGCTACTCGGTTTCGGCTGTATCTGTGTTGGTCGTATCTGACTTAGGGCCTCTTTTTGCCATAGATGGTTTGCGCAAAAAGTTGCGTATACCTCTTACTTCAGTGCGGTCGGCCAGCGAATATGCTTTTGGGACTCCGCCTATAACGGCGCCGGTTTCATCGGTAAAGTCAGCCGTCATGCCGACGACAAATCTTCCTTGGTTAACGAAGTACGAAATGTCGAACTTAGCGCCTTTCAAGGCATCGCCAAGTTCAGCGGCAGGGTCAAAAATAAAACCTGCGTCACCATTGAAACGCAAGGTGACGAACGGTATGTTTTCTGGCGACCGCCCTGTTTGGATGTCAAGACGTGACCCATCCTCTGATGGCATTGTTACGTGCAGCTGCGGTTTATTCGGGTCTTGGCTATTCCGTTGCAGGAAGGTATCAACCTGCTTCTCGAAATTTTCTGCTGCTTGCCTGGATTCTTCTTCTGAAGGCTTGATAGGGCTTTGTATACGCCGTAGGGCAGTCATGACAATGGCCGAAAGGCGGAACGTTGCAGGCTCCGACTCTTTGATATTACCCATGAGGTACTCCAGCTCAGGCTTTCCTACAAGATGGTCTTCGCCCATTTCTAACTGGAGTCTGGCGACCTGACTCTCTTCGACACCTTTTTCGTCGAGCATTTCGTTGACGAGGCTATCTGGAGCTGCCCCTGATGTGGGTATACCGCGCCTCATTTCTTCAAAATCAAGTGGGAGCCGGTGCATATTGCCGTCGACACCTTGAAAATAACGATGGCTGGTTTCGCTGCCTTGGGAATCGACAAAGCGCGTTACTATAGACACATCTTGAATATATGCTCGAAATGCGCCATCAGGCATCTGTCGTTCGACGAGCATATTCAATTTTTCTTCGCCAATCGGATCGTTATATTCTGGATATTTGGCTACGATTTCGTTGATGGCTCCAAGTAAGCTAAGGTCTTGATTAGGCTCGGACGGAAATTGCTCGACGCCAAACGGTGGCGGGGTAGGTCCTGAATCAAATTCTTTCATTATGACAGTTTCTCGCATAAAACTGTGTCTTGCAAGTCTGACATACTTACCATATACTGAATTGCTATGCGTGAAGCTGCCCCTGATCACTCCGAAGAGCCAAACCTACAAGAAGCCCAAAAAGCGCTGCAAAGAAGCGTCATGTCGCTCTGCCATACGATCGGGCAAATTGGCGAACCCGTTGTTGCAAACTCGGAGGATGACCATTTCAACAACATGGAGCATATTGCCGCCGAACATGGCGTCACTTTACCGCCTGACGCGCAAATCGGCAGATATGCCAGAGTGCGCAGCGAACAGGATGACCATCTAACCATGACCTATGTAGGGACAACGTTTGGAGAAATTACTGAGTTTGCCGGCGACAACCATGCGCCGATAGCGAATGTGATGTGGGTTGCTGATGTGTATCCCGATGCAGACGATGCGAAGCATCCCAGCGTTACGGTGTGGGGAAGCTGCGGCATATATGCAAAGGATTGGGACGACAAAGCCGGGCATCAGGCAATTGGCGCTGACATGGCCTTCACCGTAGAGCCCAAAGCAGGGCAGCACGAGCAACCGGCGGCCATGGCCGACCTGTGGCGCGATATGCATTTAGACGACGTGTATCCTTGCCCTGAGCAAGAATTGGTACGTATAGAGGGCCTCCATGCTGAAGCGCATCATGTAGATGCGATCACGAGAGGCATGCGGCAAGGAGTCGTACGGCCCGAAGAGACAAGTCCGCACAAAGGTGATGGTTCGCAAGACCAAACATAACAAGCGCCGTCCGACATCGGACAATGTTAAAAATTGGGTTTTATGTACGTAGATCGACGTCAGATCTCTTGTTCGCTGGCTTTAGTGTACTCTAAGGCTTCGACAGCACCCGCGAGCTGTAGCTCTTTGGCGACAGCGATAGTCGCATCAATGTCATTCACGTCATCATATTCTAGGCTGAGGAGTCGCTCTGCCCGCTGTGGGCCGAGTGCTTCACGAATAAGGCTAATGCCCGTCTGCTCACCAGTAAGAAGGCCGCGGATGAGGGTATCTTTAACATCGTATGGTGCGAGGTTGTGTTTTGAGGCTGTCTCGCGTACGGCATCATCGTACAGACATCGTGTGTCGCGGTATGCCACAGCGGCTTCTCTATGCGCATCTTCTTGGACGCGGTCGGTGAGCATCTCAGTAACCACTTCGTCAAGGATATGTCCGACGTTTCTATAGCCAACTCGATCAATAGTGACGTCATACTGTAATTCGTATCTACTATCTGTACTGAACGACGCGTCCACGCTTATACCATAGCCAGAAACAAAATGTGCTGTTTCATGAGCAATAATGTGTTGCGCAATTACAGGTGCTTGGCCTTTTTGTAGAAAAATCCCTTCTGGGGTTGCAAGGCCATGACTGTCACCAACGTCATCACTCGTATCTCCGTAATGGGCAGTGACATATTCGCTATATGTATCTTTGGAATCAAAAGAATGGTAGTGCTCTCGTGCAGGCAGCCGGTCGCGGAGATCGACGCCGAGCTTATCAGCGGTGACTACGAGTGCCTTGTGAGTATCAGATATATCTTTCCACTCTTCATCAGATAAGGGTACTTCATGGGGCACTGAAAGAGCGTCTCGCTCGTTTGCGGTGTGTTCTTTGTAGAGTTGGTCAAATGTCGCTGGATCTACTAACGAGGAATCGGTGGTGACGGTGAATTGTGGAGAGTACTCGCTACGTGGCTGTTGTGATTGTTCTTGAGGCCCAGCCGAGGCATCGTTTGTTTTAGGTACTTCGGCAAGTGCAGCATCCTGTTCATCATAAGCCCCAGATGTAAAGATACCTTCATTAATCTTTTGTTCAGGGACATCATCTGGTGGCTCCGCAATTTGTGGTGCATTATTATAGTCTACCTGCATATGTACGGGTAGGCTATTCAGAGGCTGCTGAAAAAGGAGTTCTGGAAATTCTTGAGAGTTATGCGCGTTTTCGATCATGCCACAAACCCCCTTACTACTAAGTAGTATTTTAACACATATGGTACTATTGTCAAATATTACCCCAATATTATAGCATGCTAGCAAGCGGCATGTATCTTCAGTGTAAGATATTTCACACCTGATCTACATCTCGTGCGCTATGCTAAAGGTGATTTTAAGGTAGGGGGTGTATATGAAACAACAACGTAAGCTGGTGCGCGTTATGTCGGCAGCCATAGCAACGCTGGCGCTTTGCGTTCCATTTGGATTGCAGACGGTTAGTGCCGCAAATCCTGCATATGGGACATGTCAAACCGAAAATCTTACTATTGCACAGAGCCCAGGAGGGCCAGCCAATCTGACCTTGGCGGGCACCTACTGTACGCCGACGCAATGGGCAAGCGGTACGCATGGTATCGATGTGCTGATGCATGGCGCAACCTACAACCAAACGTATTGGGGCTGGCCGCAAAATCCGAGTTTATATTCGTACGTTGACAAAACGTTGCAGGCTGGCCGCGCAACCTTTGCCATTGACGCGCTTGGCGCCGGACAAAGCAGCAAGCCATCCGGCCTTACGGTGACTGTTGACGATCAAGCCTACGCCCTTCATCAAGCGCTGAATTGGGTGCACCAAACGTATAGTGATGTGACGGTGGTTGGCCATTCGTTCGGTTCGGTGACGGCACTCGACGAAAACGCAACGTACCAAGACGCGAGCCGGTTGGTGATTACGGGCCTCACGCATTCGCAAGGACTAGGGTATGCTGAGTTCTTTGCCAGCGTTACACCGGTGAGCTTGAGTGATCCGACGTACGTGACGACCACAACGGCTGGACGCCAAGTATTTTATGGCGGCACATTCGATCAGAATGTCGTTTCGTACGATGATGCCCACAAAGATGCGGTGCCGGTCAGCGAAATTACCGACCTGAAAAATGATTTGAACCTCGATGTGCCTGGTGTCGGCTATGCGACGCAGGTGCATGTACCCGTGCTCGTTATCGTTGGCCAGGACGACCAGATTGTGTGTGGGCTTACGCTAGACTGTAACTCGCAAACGGCAGTGCAAAACAACGAAGCGCTGTATTACACCGCGACACCGAGCCTAACAACCGAAGTAGTACCCGATACGGGCCATGATTTAGCGTTGCACCCGTCGGCTAATACATCCTTTAGTGATATCAATATGTGGATTCAATCCCATCAATAAAGGAGGATATATATGAATGTAGCAGTACCACAGCAGACACCTACAACATCGAGCAGCCAAATTTCCCAAACGCAGTCGGCGCCGACTGATATTTCGACATTGTCGAATGACAGCGTGAGCGACACATTAAAACAAGCTGCATTGCGGTATCAGCTCGATCAAATTGTGAACAACAACGAAAACCAGCAATTCATTATTACGGGCGCGACCGTTCGGGATTTGCTCACCGGGCAGACCATTTACAGCCACGATCCGGACGTCTCGCAGTTTGCGGCAAGCCTCAACAAAATTCCGATTGCCTGGTTTATCTTGCAGGATTTGCGCGCCGGAAAAGTGCACATGACGGATTCGATTAGCTGGACAACGGCTGACGTATCTGCCGGCTATGGCGTGTACGACCAGCCGGGTGCACCGACAACGGCCACGGTGCAGGATCTGCTTCAAGACATGCTAAATCGTTCCGGCAATACCGCCGTGCGCATTTTGGTGAACAAAACGTCGCTCGGTGGGCCGCTGGCGGTCAACCAGCGTTTGGCCCAATATCCAAAGCTCGTGCAAACCCGCTTGCAACTGCTGAGCAGTACGAAGTTCTTCCTTGGTAATACCGCGCCATCCGAAGGCATATGGCTCATGGAGCAGCTGCAAAAAAACAAAGACAGCTATGAGCAATTCATGCAAAATGCGCTCGCCACAAACATCTTTACCGATTACGGCGTACACAGCCAGCTGGAAGGCAACAGCTATATTCAGCTCGCCAATAAGGTTGGTATTTTGGATGACACCGATGCGGGCAGCAACCGCCACGATGAAGGCATTATTTACAATTCGAACACGCATCGTTCGTATGCCTATTCGCTCATGACGACGAACTTCTCACAAGATTTGAGTGCAAATGGCCCCGCCGAACAGTCGCTCAAAGACATGGGAGCGGTGATCTTACGCTTCGCCGGCGACAAGCCAATCATACAGCCACTCCAACAGACGCAACAGCCGCACTTCCAAGAGGTGCCGAATGCGCAAAAGAAGGTTCTGTTCTAATACATATACAGATACTTCAAGAAAAACCGCGGGTCACATGGCTCGCGGTTTTTATGCGCAAGTCGGTTATTGTTGCTGTTCGGGTGGTTCCTGTGGCGGCTGCTCCAGGCGACCGACCGTGTCCTTTATAAAGACAAACATTTCGTCTGGCGATCCACCTGTCTTTTCTAAAAAGCCCCTGGTATCTAACGATGTTTGTGCATCCAAGTCCTCAATTTGCCGCGAAGATGGCATTGCATCATATACTTTGCTTGCGGCGACCTGCCGTTGTGCTTCAGGGGGCAACTGTCGCCACTGCTCAAATAAGTCGATACCGTTTTGGGCGGTGGTGATAATTGCTGCTCGGTCTACGTCTGCCCCTTCTATTTTTTCTATCTGATAATTGCCCTCACTGGTACGGACTCGGTTTTCTGATATCGGTTCAGTCATAGAACGGGCATCATCTGCCCCTGATTCATATACACTAATAGTCAGATCCGGACCACGGTCTTGATCATACCAACGGGGGTGAAGCTCTACGAGGCGTTGCGCGTGGTAGGGTGTGCCGCCCTCTTGCCATTCAGTAATCTCGACGGTTCCTAGTATATCTCGGGCGACGCCTATAGTAGGGTGTAGCCGCTCGACTTGTGCTGCGAGGTCGTAGGGATCGGACTCTTGATTAGGGTGAGGTATTTCCATAATCGCTTATAGTACACCATAACCGGGATTGATCAAGAGTGATTATAATTCTGTGCATATGCGGCCAGGATAATAAGCCCTGTAATAAGTCCTAGGCCGATCCATAGCAGCATGGGAAACGTTTGCCCTACTGTATGATTGCCAGTTGCACGCACATCGTAGGCAAGGGTAAATGGTTGGAATGCACCTGGTGCTGTCGGGGTACCGGCAACGCGCAAAGTGTACGCGCCTGGAGTTTTAAACGTAAAGCTATCGGTACTGGTGGTGGAGTTAGTGACGTGTAAGGGATGCGTGTCTATTGGTTTGCCAGCTTCAAGAACTGTGACCATACAATTGCAATGTGTAAGGTCCAGGTGATGGGTGTCATCGGTGAATTCGAGTTGGTAGCTTGTGGGTACACCGGCTGTCGGATCATCATCTGGCTCTATATGCAGCACCGCTCCAATCGAGCCATCTATTTTAAGGACATGAGCGCTTGCGAGCGGCGCCGAAAGCCAACATAACACAAGGCATCCAAGCGAGGCGACACCGAGCGCGAAGCGCTTCATGCTTTCTTTCCTTGCCGCGCGCGAATGGTTTGCCGAATACGTAACGCCTCGAGCGCCAACAAGAAAATGCCCGCAGCGTATGTCAGCAGGCCCAGCGCACTCACGGCATGACTGTAGTGCGGGCCAATCAACATGACATGCACCAGTACGGCTACGCTTGCCAGATACACGAGCCGGTGCAGGAGCTTCCAGTGCTTGTAGCCCATTTTGTCGACCACCCAATCAAGCGACGTAGCTGCCATAATAAACAATACACCGAGCGCGAATAATCCAAGCAACAGTGAAAGACCATAGTGATGATTTAGATAATGCACACCCGCAAAGCCGTTCAATTGCGAAAAGAATGAGATATAAACATGCAAAAAGGCGTAATAAAATGCCGATACACCAATTGCCCGCCGGGCATGGAGATACGCTTCTTTGCCGGGAAGCCTCGGAAACACTTTTAGAAGCGGCGATGCGAGTATGGCGATATATAGCAATAGCAACGACACAAAGCCGTATATTTGTTCGATACGAATGGTTTGGAGGCTGCCGGCCGGCACTTCCAGCTGTACGAACCCCGCAATATTTACCGACATAACAATTGCGGTGGCCAAGATCCAAAAGCGACTATTTTTCAGTAATCGGAAAAACCAAGGCGACTGTTTACGTGCGTTCACGGGATTATCATAGCACGAATCGCTACGCTTGGTTTGGCGTTTCTGTCCATTTCCAATCGCTGATTTCCGGCATGTCCACGCCGTGCAGTTTTATATACTCTTGGTGTACGATACGCTTCTCTTCCATCAGTTGTTTTAACTGGAGCGCGGCATCGCCAGTAATGCCTGCTCGTTCGATCACATCGATTACAAGGTGAAAACGATCCATGTCGTTGCGCACTGTCATGTCGAACGCAGTCGTAATGGTGCCTTCTTCTTTGTAGCCGCGCACATGCAGGTTGCGATTGTTGCGCCGGTACGTCAGCCTATGAATGACCCATGGATAGCCATGAAACGCAAAGATAATTTCTTTATCTTTAGTAAACAATGCGTCATATTCGGGATCGCTCAGGCCATGGGGATGTTCGCTCGCAGGCTCAAGGCGCATCAGATCCACGACATTTACAACACGTAGTTTTAGCTCTGGCAAATATTGTCTGAGAATCGAAACAGCTGCAAGCGTCTCTAGCGTGGGCACATCGCCCGCACAGGCCATGACTACGTCAGGTTCGCCCCCTTGATCGTTGCTGGCCCAATTCCACACACTTACTCCTTTGGTGCAATGTTCGATCGCTTCGTCCATAGTGAGCCATTGCGGGCTGTCGTGTTTGCCAGTAATCGTCAAGTTGATATAGTTGCGGCTCTTTAAGCAGTGGTCCATGGTTGATAGCAGACAGTTGGCATCGGGCGGCAGATAGATGCGCACAACCGACGCTTTTTTATTGAGTAGATGATCAATAAACCCGGGGTCTTGGTGAGTAAAACCATTGTGGTCCTGCCGCCAGACGTGTGAGGTAAGCAAATAATTGAGCGAGGCAATGGGGTGCCGCCACGGCAACTCGCTCGACATTTTTATCCACTTGGCGTGCTGATTGACCATGGAATCGACAATCCGAATAAATGCTTCGTAACTATGGAATATACCGTGCCGACCGGTGAGCAGATAGCCTTCTAGCCACCCTTCGGCTTGGTGCTCGCTGAGCATTGAATCGAGCACCGCGCCCTCGGTCGCCAAGTATTCATCAGTTGGTCGAATGCGTGCTAACCACTGTCGGTTTGTTGCTTCAAGGATCGCCTCTAGCCTATTTGATACTAGTTCATCGGGACTAAACATTCTAAAGTTATGCTGTGCGTCGTTTCGTTTAATGACGTCACGCAGATACGGGCCTAGGGCGTGGACGTTGCCTTCGTTGCTTATGCTCCGTTGTTTGACGTCGACTGCGTAATCTCGGAAATCCGGCAGGTCGAGCTCACGCATAAAGCTACCACCGTTGGCGTGCGGGTTAGCACCCATGCGGCGCTCGCCAGTTGGTGCGAGTGCGGCTAGCTCAGGCAAGAGCGCGCCGCGCTCGTCGAACAACTCTTCTGGTTTATAGCTCTTGAGCCACTTTTCGAGGATGGCTACGTTTTCGGGGTGAGCGGCATCTACGGCCAGCGGCACCTGGTGCGAGCGGAAGTTGTTTTCTATATGTTTGCCATCGATTACTGTTGGTCCGGTCCACCCCTTCGGCGAGTTTAATACCACCATGGGCCACCGTGGCCGTGTGGTGTCGTTGTTGTCGCGGGCGTTATGTTGAATCCTTTGTATTTCGCGCGTCGCCTCGTCGAGTCGTGCTGCCATGAGCTGATGCATCTGCATGGGATCGTCGCCTTCGACAAAGTACGGCGTCCAACCATAGCCCCGTAGCAACTGTTCCAGCTCGTCATGTTCAATGCGGGCAAGGATTGTTGGATTGCTGATCTTGTAGCCATTAAGATGCAAGATGGGCAGTACTGCGCCATCTGTTTTGGGATTGATAAATTTGTTGGAGTGCCAGGCGGTTGCGAGCGGGCCTGTTTCGGCTTCGCCATCGCCAATAATGCATGCCGTGATAAGGTCGGGGTTGTCTAGAATCGCACCAAAGGCATGGCTCAGCGAGTACCCGAGCTCGCCACCTTCATGAATAGAGCCAGGCACTTGCGGCGAAACGTGGCTCGAAAGACCACCGGGAAATGAAAACATCTGAAACAATTTTTGCAGACCGACTTCATCTTTGGTGACCTGCGGGTAGTATTCACTGAATGTGCCCTCAAGGTATACGTTGCCCACAAGCGCCGGGCCACCGTGGCCAGGCCCAGATATGTATATCATATTAAGATCGTGTTGCTTGATAATGCGGTTCAGGTGCGCATAGATAAAGTTTTGACCCGGCGTGGTCCCCCAATGGCCCAGCAGCAATTTTTTGACATGTTCAAGTGCCAGTGGCTTCCTGAGCAGTGGATTGTCGCATAGATAAATTTGCCCGACCGACAGGTAATTGGCGGCACGCCAGTACGCATTAATAGCGTGCAGCATGGTTTCGTCTAGCGGATTTTCAACTGTTGGATTCATGGCCACCTCGCGTTCTCGACATTATATATTTGATGGTTTCCCGTGCGATTGTTACCGCCTCGTCGGTATGGATAACATGTACACCGACGTTGCTGCCATCGGCAGATATTAAACGGGCGTTCTGCTGATTTCGCGACGCATCGAGTGTGATACCTAAAAATGTAAGATCCGTACATATCCGTTCTCGTATCTTCGGTGCCTGCTCGCCCATACCACCAGTAAATACCACGGTGTCTAGCCCACCAAGCGCAGCTGCAAGCGCGCCAATCTGCTTTTTGACATGGTAGCAAAATACATCGATGGCTTCCTTCGCGCGCTCGTCAGCGGCCTCTATTTCTAGCAATTGCTTCATATCGCCAGTGGTTTCAGATATGCCAAGGAGCCCTGACGCAAACGTTGTCATGTGCGTGAATGCGTCGACATCAAAGCTGTGCGTACGGGCCATATAAAGTGCCAACCCAGGATCGAGGTCGCCGGATCGCGTGCTCATTGGTATGCCCGACGTTGGCGTCATGCTCATCGTTGTGTCAATCGAAGCGCCATTACGCAGTGCCGCTAAACTTGCACCACTACCGAGGTGGGCAATAACGACTTTGCCGCGTGCCGCTTCATCGCCCTCTACACGTCGTAATTCTTCTGCGATAAATGCGTAGGATAGTCCATGGAACCCATATCGACGAACGCCTTCGGCGGCAAATCGCCTTGGAATGGGTAAAAGTTGCGCGCGTGCCGGCAAAGCATGGTGAAAGGCCGTATCAAAACAAGCAATGTGTTGGGCGGCAGGCAGGAGTTTCTGTATGGTTTCGATGAGATACAGTTCAATAGGCATGTGTTCGGGATCGAAGGCCATAAACGCGTGCAAATCGGCAAGTAGTTTATGGGTGATAAGGTGCGGCTTGTAATATGCGGGCCCACCGTGAACGATGCGGTGCCCAACTGCTGCGATGTGGGAGGTGGGGGACCGCATCGCAAGCCATTCCAAAAGAATTCGCGTTGCCGCTTTGTGGTCGCTCGCGACGACGGATTTTGTTTGGCTATCTGTTGTCAGACTTGCCGAGGACTGTCCGATATGATCAATAGTAGCCTCGGACAACTTGTCGGTGGGGTTGTCCGCTGCAAACAATGCCAGCTTAATGCTCGACGATCCAGCATTAACCGTTAGTACCTGTGCAGGGTGGCTCTTTGTCGTTTCCATAGCTTATGCTTTATTGTACCCCGCATGCTTCATGCCGTGAAACAACTCGAAAAATCTTCCTGCGTATCCTGTGGTTTATAGTATCCAGTCCGAGGATCGACGACATAGTCGGCGTGGTCTCCGCGGGCTATGGCGGTAAGCCCTGCGGCCAATGTGTCTATATCGGCCGGCGTGTTGTACAGTCCTATGCTCGCACGCACAAGGCCTGCAACCGTATCGCGGCGATGGTGGAGAATGCTGCTGCGTACGTGATTCGGGTTGAGGCCGAGCAGACTCATGACATATGGCTGCGCACAAAAACAGCCGCTTCGTACGCCAATGCCCCATTCAAATCCGAGGCACGCCGCCACTAGCTGCGCTGGTACACCCTCGATCGTGAATGGTATAACGCCGGAGCGGTTGGCTGTTACCTGTGGATTTTGATTCCCATAGAGTGTAAGTTTGGGGACTTTTTTGAGGGTACGCAACGCGTATGCGGTGAGGTCGGCCTCGTGAGCGCCAATACGCTTCAGGCCTATGTCTTGTAATGTTTTAATTGCCGTAGCAAGCGTAACGGCTCCTATAACGTTGGGGGATCCTGCCTCTTCGCTCTCGGGAGGTGCCGCCCAATCAACATATTTGGTCGTCACCGAGGCGATGGTACCCCCACCTACATATTCAGGGTCGCCCTGCATGAACGTATCTCGTCTGCCGACGAGCGCACCACCGCCAAACGGGGCGTACATTTTATGTGCTGAAAAGGCTATGTAATCCAAATGTTCAGGATCGTCCAGCCGGCGCATGTCGATCGGACGATGTGCGGCGCGCTGAGCGCAATCAATAAAAATCCGGGCGCCAATATGGTGCGCGTGGCGCGCAAACCAATGAATGTCGGGCACATGCCCTGTAACATTCGAAGCACCGGAAAGAGCGACGAGTTTTATCCGCATGCCATAGTAATCGAGCAACCGCACATAATCCTCCCGGCTGACGCTGCCGTCGGGTAACGTAGCAATACGCTTGACGGTCGCTCGTGCACGCCAAGGCAGGTCGTTGCTATGGTGCTCTAGGTGCGAGATGAGCACAATGTCGTCCCGGCGCAGCCGCAGCCGGTAGGATAGCTTGTTGATTGCCTCGGTAGTATTTTTGACAAAGATGACGGTATGCGCAGCGGCGTCGGCGCCTACAAAATCGCGTACGACAGCGCGCGACTCCTCGTACATTGCAGTACTGAGGCGACTTTTATATCCATTTCCTCGGTGCACAGAGGCATACCACGGTGCGAAAGTGCTTACTGCCTCAAGTACCTTTTTAAATGGAGGCGTGCTAGCAGCATTGTCGAGATTTATATACGGCCGCTGGCCTCCAGTCACGGGCACCGCATCGGTGCCGCTCACTACATATGAACGAAAATCAATCATGACCCCAGCATAGCGGTGTGATGTCGCCAACACTGTGACGGCCATCACAGTGTTGCGGATGCCGTCACTCCTCGGTACTATGTACGCATGTCCAAAGAAATCCCCCTTTTCAGCTCAGATCAAATTTTCAGCATGACCGCCTCGCGTGATGTTATTAAGGCGGTTGATGAGGCTACTCACGACTACATCGTTCAATATGACCCGTCTCAGGACATACATCCTAACCTTGTGAGCTTTGATAAATATTTAGCCGAACGCCGTATTGCTATGCGCCGCCTTGCGCTCGATGTTCCAGAGGGCACGCTGCAGGTGAGCCTGCAACGCAGGTATGACGACGTCGAGCCGCAAAAATTTGGCTGCAATACGGATACGTTTAAAGCGCCTGAGTACGCTGCATATCGGCGGCTGGACGTTAGGTATACCGGCTCGTTGCACGTGGGAATACAGGGCACGGGCAGGGAAGAGAGCTACACGGCCTATCAAATTCACGAACCGGACGGCCTGATGGACGGATTGGGGATTATCACTGCTATTTCGATGGTCCATCGACGTGAAGAAGTACCCATCGACGAAGAGTTGGGCGAGGAAGTCGTTACCCCCGGTTACGGCACTGTACACGGGTAACTGGATGGCACGTTCTTTCGGTGCGCCGATTCTCATAAAATGGGTTGCTTCCTGACGTTCCCAGGGATGTTGGTAGTTCGGCGGCACATAGCTCGGCAGAATCGGCAATTCCTGGGTGGCAAGTACGACCCCTGGTATGTATGCGCCGCGGATATCACCCTGGTCGCCCGCGTATGTAACCGGCTCTCGGGTGCCTGCATGTGTAACGAGCGCTGTTTCTATATCAATATATGCATGCGGACCATTGGTAAGTGTTTCACGGATATGCTTTGCTCGTTCTTGCTGCACCTCTTCAGGGCTCTGCGGGCGTAGCCGCCGCCGTATACCCGGATGCTCTGTCTGATTCTTAAGATATTTCCAGATGAGATTATTTTCGCGCGTTACTACCTGAATTGCCGGCACTGGCCGCGTGTCGCCATGTTCGTCAATTTCGGGCTCTTCCAATGCCATCCAGCCAGTGCTGAACTCTGGTGCGTCAAAATTCGGTGAGCTGTAGATGATCCTACCGCTGTGGCCCAAAAAATCTGTCAGCGTATTCTCAAAAACCATCTGCGCATTCATCTGCGCTTCGTACGCTTCCTTTATATCTGCTCGGGTGCCAGTGTGTCGCGCTTGTGCGTCATCGGCTTCACGAAAAGACTCCGCTGCCGGGTATTGTGCTTGTAAATTGCTTCGCCAGTCCATCATTCTCTCACTATCGTAAAAGCATATATTCCTACGATAAGGTACAACTGTCAATCATCGCGCTATGACAAATCTCACTAAGCATATGCAACGTGAGACCTATAGTGAAAGCGTAAACTACGAGGAGGTAGAACGACGGCAAAGTACATGAAGCGTATGGGCCTAGGCATTAGTGGTGCGCTATGCTTGGCGGCAGGAAGTATCGGCATAGGAAACGCGCAGGCGTTGAGCCCCAACACAAGCCCGACTATTATGTACACGGCCGGTCCGATTAATATCGATGAAACGACGCCGACCGTCGGCACGCCATCGCTTACACACAAGTACATACTGTGGCGGTCCAATGAAACGATCTCGGCAACAGCAGCTGATACACTATCAGGTGTGGTTGGCGGTGAATGTTACGTTGACACCGATCCGGGCCAGGGCAATGGTCAAGCCATGCAGTATGCCGATGGCAACCTTACTGCCACAACGGTCCTAGGACAAGGCCTTGGTTTTGGCAAGCACACTTTGTATGTACGCAGCCAAGACAAAGCCGGCAACTGGAGTACGCCAGCCTCGTATGGCTTCTACGTTTTGTAGCGGTCCTCACGTCGCACTCTTGATATTTAAACATAAACGTGCTATAATAAATGCATGTCAGAATTTATAGTCCCGTTCGAAGAAAGACGCATTATTGCTGCTCCGCTGGATGTACCAGTGGACTTATACAGAGGGCTGTTCATGGACGGACCTAACCAATACAAAGTTATTATCGACACTGATGCTAACCCACAAATGGAAGCAGGCTCCCTTTACGATGATCCCATTCATGAGGTGAATGTGTACAAAACAACACTAGACGGGGAAGGTATAACACGTGAAGAAGTTCCCTCAGGCGAGGTGCCCTATCCGTTTACTGAACGCGTTGAATTAACCAATATGTATGGGCCTCTATCTCAGATTCTCAAAGCCTACGACGAGAGAAACGCAGAGTAGCGTGTAGCTAGAATCGTAACTATATACTTCGGCGTGAGGATTTTTCTGCCAGTAATTTTCTTTCACAACGTCTATTTCATCTGGCGGTAATTCGTGAGCGACTCCTTCTATTTGTATGGTTTCTGCAGTTTTGCCCCCGATTGTAAAGGCTACATGAGGATTGGATTTCAAGTTTTGATATTTGCGTGATGAGGCCTTTGTTCCAATCAGAACTTGAAGGTCTTTTGTTTGGCCAAAACCCACGACAGCTGCACTGGGCAGGCCCTCCTGACTGATAGTAGATATGACGCCCAGCATATACGTATTCATAAATTCGTAGATTTGTTCACGGCTTTTCATACTACTCACTATATCAAAAAGGCTCCCGAAGGAGCCTTTTGCTCGTGGTATATTAGGGTTTATTGCAGCCAACCATTGATGACATTGAATGAGTCATCAGCAGTTTGGTGCAGGGCAATTGCGTGGCCCGTGTTGGCGACGATATTGGTGGTAACACTTGCGGCACTCGTGTAGAATGATGCTTCGTGAGCTTGCACATCACTGGCGCTTGCGCAGTTGAGATTACCGCCGCAGAAGAGCTTGTCTTGCTGGCCGTCAAGCACATATATAGGTGCTGTAACCTTGTGAGCGATGTTCAGATCAGCAGGTGTTTGGGTTTGGCTTATAGCCTCTACTGCCTCGACTACAGAGGCTTCATCCTTGTGGTTTTCATCGTAGCGAATGACAGATCCATCTGCGTAATCATGATCATAGAACAGATTGCTGCGCAGGTTATCACTGGTGGTGATGTAGCCCCAATCCCCGTCGTGGTCATGATTGCCGGAGTAGTTGTGGCTCATACGAGCTGGTACGAATGAGGTTGCCGCGGTCATGGCGTCGCTGCCAACCGAGTGCAACATGCCGGTGAGCACGACTTTGTTTACGTCGTTATAGGTGCCGGCCTCTTGGACTACCTCGGCCGAGCCAAGCGAATGGCCGACAGCGTTCACCTTGGTGTAGCCTTGACCCTGGGCGTATTGTACGACTTGGTGTAGTACAAACCCTTGAGCCTCTAGCGACAATTGCCAACTGCCGGGGTGGCTGCTCTTGCCGGCACCAAGTTGATCGTACGCCAGCGTCGCGCGGCCTGTGCCTAGATCACGATTAACAAATGAGTATTGTGGATAACCGCCCGCTGGGAAATTCCAGTAGGTACTGTTGTAGCCCATGCCATGTACAAGCACATCGACTTGGTGGTCGCCACTTGCCCAAGTATCTGGTGTGCAGAGTGTGCCTGCAACTGTTTGATCTTTGTTGGCGCCATCGTACAAGCCAACGCTGAGTTTGATTGTTTTGCAGTCGCCGTTTGGTGGTGTTGGTGTGCCGTCGTGGTCCCAGCCGTGCGCGCTGGCTAAGCCCGAGAAGCCAATAAGTCCTGTCAGTCCAAATGCAAGCGCAAGCGCAGCCGTAAGGATTTTTGATTTCGCCGTTTTGATATATCTCATAACTCCCGCCCCCTTATTCTTAATACTCACTGAGTGTATGAAAAAATAACCACGAGCGCTGTGGCATTTTTCATAGACAGAACAAACTACACTTCATGCCATGCGGCAGTGTTAAGGGTGAAATTATGAAAGGTTTTGTATTACCCGAGCTGCTGGCGAGCTTTGCGTACGGGCTGTAAATGTTCAGTCCAGAATATAATTTCTTGTAACATTGCACGGGCGCCGTCATTTTGGCCTTCCGTTGTCGTAAGGTTGCCCTCCTTGTCGAGTTGGTTCCAGTAGAAGGGGATGTTTACCTGCTCGCAAACATCATACATTTTGAGGTACGATGCAGTTAGACGTAGATGCTCCACGGAGCGTGCGCCTCCGGCGTCGGCACCATAGCTGGCAAAAGCGACGGGTTTGTAATTCCATTCTTTATATAAATAATCAAAGGCGTTTTTAACGGCAGCGCCGACGCCATGATTGTATTCAGGCACGATAAATACAAATCCATCTGCTCCGCCAACAATTTCTGCCCATCGCTTAGTGTGTTCGTTGCTGTATTTGTCTTGCTTGGCGGGTACAGGCTCGTCAAGCAAAGGCAGATTGACTTCTGCAAGATCCACAAGTTCGAACGTCGCATCCGTAAATTCTTTGGTTGCGTCCATAATCCATTGCGCCACTTTAGGTCCAAATCGATTGGGTCGTGTCGATCCAAGTATTACTTTTATTATCATGCGTACCCTCCACTTTAATGTATTGTCATAATACACTATATACACTATCGACGTTACTCATAGCTATGATGCTCGCGCCGTCGAAGTATAGACTTTCCACTCTATTTGCGTTGTAATGAGGGGCATGTTCTCACGCAAGACTTTTTACGTGATCAAACCGATCGCGACGTGTCTAGTTATCGCTCTGGCTATTGCTGGACTGTCGCAAAGCAGCCGGTGGTATCAGGTTGAGATCGTTGCCGCATTGGCGTGCTGTCTGTGTGGGGACATCTTTTTGCTGGGTGCCAATGAACGATGGTTCGCAGCCGGGCTTGCAAGTTTTTTGGCGGCGCATGTACTGTTTATCGTGGCGTTTGTTCACGGCTTGCACCATGTGGCCCTGCCATGGTGGAGCATACTTATTGCGCTGTATGGGCTCGTACTTGGAGCATTTCTGTTGCGGTACGTTACACAACGCCTTAAAATGGCAGTTGCGCTCTATTGTGTAGTCATCACGTTGGCAGCACTGGCAGCTGCCTGGCGCTGGCACTCATTGCACAGCGCATCTGCAATTTTGGCGTTAAGCGGGGCGCTTATATTCATGATCTCGGACTCGCTGTTGGGGGTCCGCTATTTTGTTACAAGTTTCCGCTACGGCCATGTGGCAATCATGGCTAGTTATTGGTTAGCCATCGTGTTGCTTGCGCTGTCTGCGTAGACAGTTATTCCAGGAGTTGCTTTTGATTTTCGTATAAGTAAAAGGAGATGATAATGTTAGATAATTCAAAATTTTTTACAACCGTGCCGGTGAGCAATTTGGAAAAGGCCAAGGAGTTTTACGAAGGCAAACTCGGCCTGGAACGTGTAGCGGAAAATCCACGCGGTCTGACCTATGAAACCGGGGGCGGCAATCTGTTTATCTACGAGTCGCCTGCTACGGCTGGCTCCAGTAAAGCATCAGTAGCAACGTGGGAGCTCGAGACCATCGAAGAGCTCGTCAAAGCTATGAAAGCCAAAGACATTCGATTTTTGACCTACGATATTCCAGGGGCGACTTGGCAGGACGACATCGCCACTATGGGTGATGTGCAAGTGGCCTGGTTCGAGGACCCAGACGGCAATCTATACTCGGTCGGCACGCCGCAGCCGTAGCGCCAAAAGCGCTACCTTCTTTCCATGCGCCTCTCATGACGGTCAAAAGACATGTAAGCTACGCAAGCCACTATTAAAATGGTTAGAATCATGCTCACGGTGCCATCGCCCAGGCCTCTGCCGCTTGGAATAGGCTTACCAAACCAGTCTGCAAAAGAGGCGCCCAATGGCCGGGTAATGACATATGCAAACCAAAATGTGAAGACCTCGCTTACTTTAAAGCGACGGCAAAAGATTGGGATAAGCATCAGGACGGCAAATAATATGCCTGAACTTAGGTAGCCGATTCCAAGGCTATTAGCTGTCCAATCTCCGGCGGCAGTGCCAAGCGCGAAGGTCGCCATGACCGTTAGCCAATAGAAGACCTCTCGTCGGGTATTCGTGATCGTATGGATTGATAAGCTACGTTCAACTTTCTGCCAAATGGCAAACACGGCTGCCAGGCATGCGGCAAAGAAAATGGTAGAAGCTACGTATGGTACACCGAATTGCTTGTGGAGCACGTCGGCAGCCATAGTGCCAAACACCGCTACCATGGCAACTGCCAGCCAATAGACCCATGGAATGTAGCGTTTGGCTCGGAATTGAATTACCAGGGCTATCACAAAAACGACGAAGCCAAGAGCTACGGCCGCATAAGGACTAATGGTGTTCGTCAGAAAGTCGGAAGTAGCTTCACCCATGGCTGTGGTTAATAGCTTAGTCACCCAAAAGATAGCAGTTATTTCGGGGACTTTTCGCGATAGCGATTTAGTAATAGGACTCATTGTATCCATAGGTTCATCTATGGCTCATCTTACTCTTCGGGACCCGGACGGTACAAGCCCACTGTCAAGGCAGCGCCGCCGACCACGTAGCACGCAAACGCTCCTACGGTACAATCAACACTGCCACCGATTATATTCATTGTTTCTCGCTTCATACCATCCTCCTGTTAGTTACCGAAAATTACATCCATAGGTGTTCGCACCGTCACGCAGTACAAGCGGTCGTCGATGTCGTTAAGTCGCGGGTCTATTTGCATTAATCATCATACCAGGAAATAAAAAGAACCGGACAATCGATCGTAAGATAAATAAAATTCGTGCTCTGTTAGGCGATGAAGAGGGCGGTGCCAAACTTGAGTGATAGGTGCGCGCCATGCTGTAGCTTCTCGCAGGTCTCTTTAACGAGAGCGGAAGTATGATACCGATCCAGGACGGCAATAAGTAAATCACATTCTTGCTTGAGCTCCTGCGATGAGCCGACTACATCAAAATCTTGGCTAATAGCGTCTGTGGGTGCTGGCTGCAACGGAGGAACAAACGATTGCGGCAAAAATACGCCTCGCTCGGTCTGGCCGGCGGCCAAAAGACAAGGAAAATGGTGACTGGTTTGAGCCTGAGCCTCCTCGATGAAGTCGCAGAGCTCGCGTCGACCACTGCCAATAGACGTTATGTAGAGTTGAATAGATTTACCGCCTGGTTCATGATGCTGCTGCAAGTTGTGGCCGGTCAGATATACGTTTAAGCGTTCTAATTCAGCTCGGTATTCTTCTTCCTCGGCTACAAGATTAGAAGCGCCGCCGTGAAGCACACCAGTATACAGTTCGATGCTCATAACATTAGCATAGCATGCATATAAAATCCTATGGTGGCGAGGTAAGCTTGACGAAAAGAGAAAAACACGCAAAATTGCGTGCTTTCTACATGTAAATAATCGAGGAATCGAGCCATTCTAAAGCCAGCCTATTTCTTGAACTGCTTAGGGTCTATCCCAGACTGCTTTACAATTGCCAAAAATGTTCCAATCGGCAAGGCTTTGTTGCCACCATGCAACGGTACGGGCACCATTTGTCCGGTTTGTCTGTGTCGAAAAATTATATGACTGCCCCGTTGCCTAGCAAGCACAAAGTCATTTGCCTCGAGAATCTTAATGATTTGACGAGCTGCAAGCGCTTTCATGTAGACTTAAGCAAACGCGATTTTTACGTCTATAATAATTGGGCGTCCTTTACGTTTCGGAATCGTCATATGCTCAGCTTCAAGTTCTTCGACCCAAAGGCTCAATACTTCAGATGCCTTCTCTTGAGCTTCCTCAAATGTTTGACCAAACGTAACACAGCCAGGAAAATCAGGGAACGAAACCTCGTAACCACCATCCGGGATGGGGTTAAAGATTGCAGGGTAAACTGTAATATCTTTCGTTTTCATAACAAATATTATAGCACGCTTTCTAGCTAAAGCGGTTGAGCTAAAGGGAGTACATCATGCTTAAGCTGCAAAAATTTAGTGGTGTCATCGTTTTTGTCATAGAAAGTCTGACGAATCATTCGCCCAGTTTCGTCGTAACTGCAAACCACAGCACGACTGTTATCAAACATCATCATGTCGCCACTAGGCAGATCCAAGCCCACTGTTTGTCGCTTCTCCACGATAAAAACCTGTTCGCCGCCTGGGATATTGATGCGTTTGTAGTATTCTATCTCCCATTCGGTGTAAGGAGTGTATGGTTTTTCGATAATTCGGATACGGCGCATCAATACACCCTGATCAGATTTTTCTTTGCAGCGTTTGGACCATCCGCCATGTGTAGCGTCCTGAATCAATGCAAGACTTTTGTCTTTGTCGCCAGCAAGCCAAGCGCGCAGGGATGGGCTATCATCCTCGCCTGTGTAGTCCTGCATAACCTCAATCTTAAACCACTCCTCTTGCATATCATGCCAGTATTGATCCCAAAGCCTGTATGTCTCTTCACGATCGAGTGTCTTCATGTATCTATAGTAGCAGACGGGTTTGTAGCCCATGAGGACTTTGGACCTAATTATGCAAAGGGGTACCAGATAAAGACAATGCCCCACAAAATGGAGCATTTCTACCTATGTTATCTAATCTGGCTGGGGATGAGGGATTCGAACCCCCGATCACGGGACCAGAACCCGTTGCCTTACCGCTTGGCCAATCCCCAATATGAATCGACAGGGGAAATTGTAGCAAATTGCCCCTGAAATTTCTAGCCCTATGTAGTACTGACTATCCTTACTGTTGGTCGTCGTCGAGCCGTTCCCGTATGAGACGGGCAAGGTCCTCGATTTCTTGCTTGGTAACAGGCAGGTAATTGGTTCCCTGGCGCGCTGTAAATAACGGATTAGATTGCAAATCGGCATCTGCTAGCATTTCGTCTGTCAACCTCTGTAGGGCGGCTGGCCCTTGTTGCCGCGCATTACGCAACATAGCACCTCGTGCAATTTCTTCTATGACGCCTTTGCGAAACGTTTCTGGATTAGGTCCATAGCCGTCCCACCGTCTGGCTACGCCCTTCCTGTCCAAGAGATAGCTAGAGTGTTTGCCGGTACCACCTGGTATTTGTTCGCCAATGTAGACACTTTGCGGTGCGCCTGTGATATTGCGAAGGATAGGGCCAGAGGGACCGCTACTGCGTCGCAGAGGACTGTCTGGGTCGGTCTTTGTTGCTGCTATTCTAGCATCGTCGGTGTACGTTTCAACGATTTGAAAGCCAGGCAAAAAACCGGAGCCGCGGGCCTCGGGCAATGTTTCGAATAGTGTGTCGCCGACATGGCCGAGCAGCGTACCGGCGGCATGCTGCTCAGCAATAGGTGGTTCTTTGTAGGTATCGTCGAATGGTTGTCGAAAATCAAGAAACGATGGCCGTTCTGGTGCGGCTTCGCCAGAGTCAAGAATTTTGCCATCCGGGGTAAAGACGACGCGCGCGGCAACGTGTTCTGTAATCTCTTGGCCCTCATCACCCTTGACGCCTCCCGTTATTTGTAGGTTAATGTCGAGTGCTGTAAGTCCGTTGGGCAACTCTTCAAGGCGATTGGTGCTAGATATGTGAAAATCTGCTCCGGGATTCTGTACACCTTCTCCGGTAAAGGCCACATGGGCATCCACATTGGCCTGGGTTGGGTCGAATTCTTTCATGAGTGCTCCTTTTTATTCATCATACGCTGCGCCACCGGTATGGCAAACCGACCTACGGTAACATGAAGCGGCTAGGCCCTATAAACCAGAATGGGGATGATTGTCAACTTTTTGCTGCGCTTGGTATATACTCAGAATATGAAAAAGATCTTCAGCATTCTTTCAGCTTTATCAATTCTAGTGCTCTTTAGTACGGAGATAGCCCGCGCGAGCACAGGGGCGATTGCCATGAACGTTGGTTACTACAAGGGCAATGGTGCGTATGATGTAGTGGTAAGAGAAATCCCCGGGAATAAGCTCAGATTGTATGTAAATGATAAGAATCCAGTTACGGCAACCACCAATGGTAAGGGATGGGCGACATTCCGACATGTTAGGCTCAATGGCAGCGGCAAAATTTCATTTACGACAATATATGTATCGGGTAAACATCAGACCGAAAGGCCAATCAACTATGCACGTCAGTTCAACGTAGCGAATAATAAGGTCAGTTTTAGTGTACCGGCCGCTCCAAAGGTCGCAACGCAGCCAACCGTTGCGCCCGCTCCTACACCAGCACCGACAAACACCGGCACTAGTAACACAGCTTTGAGCAACAATAATACCTATGTAAATAGCGATGGCAATACTGTGCATTCACCAGCGGCGAGTACTGATGGCTCGGTGCCCGCAGGTGCGACGGCCCAGTGCCGTGACGGAAGTTATAGCTTCAGCCAGCATCGCAGTGGTACATGCTCAGGTCATGGTGGCGTTGCACGTTGGCTGTAGTGCGCCGGCCGACTAGTCTTGGGTGGACTCTGTATCAGTAGTTGGTGGTACCTGGTCCAACCCTCGCACAAACTCTTCTGTCAGGGCATCGGGATATGCGGTGCGCAGGTCGCCCATAGCCTCGCCCAAGATAGCACTTGCATGTATGCCCGGACGCGCTTGCGCGACTCTACGCAACACGCTGAACATTGCCTTGGCTTCTTCGGGATCGGTAATCTCAGGTAATCGTCTGCGAGCGGCGTCCTGCGCTTCTTGTGCCTCCTGCTCGTACTGCGCAAGGTCCGCTGCAGTTATAGGTCCGTCGAACCCGTTCAGAAATAGACCCTCTGTCGGGTTATGTTCGCCACCAACTTGGCCGCCATATTCATTTGTCATAGATGCTCCCCCATTACTATTTTATGATAATAGTATTAGTTTGACGTTTGGTCAATTCCTTTGAGAATTTTAGCGAGGTCGATACCTTTGTCTAAAATCGGTTTCCACAAGTCGCCAGTGCGTTTCAGACGCTTGAGTGCATTTTCGATTGTGAAATCGGTGGGTTTGAGGCCGGTTTTCACTTCGTCCCAGTGGAGCGGCATGGCGACTGTGGCATCGGGCGTTGGTCGCAGTGAATACGGTGCGGCCAGCGTTTGGCCTTCGCGGTTTTGCAAAAAGTCGAGATAAATTTTATGGCGGCGTTTTTCGGGCATGCGTTCGACGCTGGTGATTTTTGGCTGGTGCTTGTTGACTTCCAACGCAATCAAATGCGCCAGATTTTTACCCTGTTCGTAAGTGTATTTGGCGTGCAGCGGGATAAAAATATGAATGCCGGTTTTGCCTGAGGTCTTCGGCACGGCTGGAATGCTCCACTCGTCGCACACTTCATGCACCGTGCGCGCCACCTCTATGACGTGCTCAAAACTGATGCCTTCCGGGTCGAGGTCGATCACGATCCAATCCGGATTTTCCAAATGTCCGACGCGCGAATTCCACGGATTGATTTCGACGCAGCCGAGCTGCACCATGTAGAGCAGCGTATTCAGATCTTTGCCAACAATCCAACGCAGATTACCGTTGTTGGAGTCCGAAAAAATGTCGGCGTATGGCACCCAGTCGGGCAAATGCTCGTTATTTTTTTGAAAGAACGACTCGCCATTAATGCCGCCCGGCATGCGGTTGAGCGAGCATGGCCGATCCTTGAGGTAGGGCAACATAAACTCAGCGACCGAAGTGTAATAATTAAAAATATCGCCCTTGGTATATTTGTGTTTCGGAAAGAAAATCTTGTCGAGATGTGTTGGCTCAAAAGGCAAATCCGGCAACGATGGATGGGGGTCCTGCCGAGCGGTCCGCCCCATCTTCGTCCTCGCAAGCTGCGGGCGAAGCGGGGCCGCCCCGCCGCTCGTCACCCCACTTTGATTTGCCCCGACAGAATGGGGTGGCAGCTGCTGGGGCATCCCCGCAGAATGAGCGCTTGTGCGCGAATTCTGATGGGGAGACGCAGCTGACAGGACCCCCATCCTTTTGGCGGCTCGTTCGCGGTGCACGTCCTGTGGTTTTTTATCCGGCCGCAAACCCTCGTATTTCGGCTGGCGCATATAGCCCTCCTTTGTCCATTCGCTAAAACTCATCTCACATACCAACTCCGGACGTACCCAGTGCACCGGCGCGTTTGGCTTCGGCTCGACCTCAAACGGCGATGATTTTCGCTCGATCTTTGCTAGGCGACCCCGCAATTTTTTACGCTGCGCATCAGCAATGCCGCCACCGGAATGACCAACGTAGACGAACGCGCCGTGGTCGTACACGCCAACGATAAGCGCGCCCAAATATTGGCGCGTGCCGCGCGGTTCGGTGTAGCCGCCGATGACGACTTCCTGGCGCAAATGCGTTTTCATCTTTAGCCAGTTTTGCCCGCGTACGTTTTCTTGGTACGTGCTGTCTGCACGCTTGGCGACCATGCCTTCCATGCCACGTTTCTGCATCTCTGCGAACAAACCTTCACCATTGGTTTCGATATCATCGCTGAACCTTAGGACATCGCTTTTGGGTAAAATGTACGTAAGGATTTGCTTGCGTTCGCGCAAGGGAAGTCCGCGCAAATCGTGGCCGTCGCACCATAGCAAATCAAAAATTTGGTATTGCAGACTGCCGTGCCGGCTCTGCCGCCAGTCTTGCAGCCATTCAAAATGCGGCTTGCCATCTTCGTCGACTACGACAATCTCGCCATCGGCGATTATGTCGTGCTTCAGCGCGTGCAAGGCCTCGAATACCGGCGGATATTTTTCCGCAAAATCGATATGGTTGCGCGAGTAGAGCTCGACGTCGCTGCCATGTTTAGCACCGATGGCTCGATAGCCGTCCCATTTGATCTCGAACAGCCAGCCTTCTTTGCTAAACGGATCGTCCACGAGCGTGCAGAGCATGGGTTTGACCTGCCAGGGTTTTGTTCGCTTTGGCGTATGTGAAATATCCGGCATTTTGCCACCCAAATCGTCGACTTTTTTGTGACTTTTCACGGATTCGTCCTGCGTTTTCACATCTGTTGTGGTGGCAAATTCGTCGTCTTTTTTCACGAGTAGCCATGCATCTTGGTCGCTGGCGTGCTGCATTTTTATCAGTGCAAATTCACCTTTGAGTTTTTTGCCGTGCAGCACAAAAGTTATGTGGCCTTTTTTGAGTTCTTTGAGCAGTGTTTTCTCGCCCTCGTTGAGGTCGCCCTTGCGGGCTTCGTACCAGCCCTCGTCCCAGATAATTACATTGCCAGCGCCGTAGTTGCCCTCGGGAATCACGCCTTCGAACTTTCGATATTCGAACGGGTGATCTTCCGTTTGGACAGCCAAGTGATGGTCGTGCGGATTGAGGCTTGGGCCTTTGGGTACGGCCCAACTTTTGAGTACACCGTCCATTTCGAGGCGAAAATCGTAATGCAATTGCGACGCGTGGTGTTCTTGTACAACGAAGGCTAATTTTTTGCCGCCCGCGGCATGCTTGGTGCCATTGGGCTCAGGCGTTTTGCTAAAAGTGCGCTTGCGAAAATACTTGCCAAGGCCCACTGCGCATTATCCTTTCAGGCTGGCTTTGAGCGCGCTCATCAGATCTTTGGCGGAGGTGTGCTCGGCTGGTGCTGAACGCTTTTTGCTCGGCTTTTTGCCTTTAGTCTTCTCTTTGATCATTTCTTCGAGTTCTTCGGTGTAGGTATCGTGCAGGTCTTCGGGAATAAATGGCTTGGTCTCTTGCTTGACGAGTTTGAGGGCCATGTTGACTTCTTTGTCGGACAAATCGCTGTCGGTTGGCAAGTGCAGTTCGCCTGGTTCGCGCAAATCAGCAGGGTAGCGCATTTGGTTGAGCACTAGGGCACGGCCAACGGGTTTGATCACGGCGATATGCTCGCGCTCGTGCATGACAAACCGTGTAAGTGCTACTTTTTTGGACTTTTTGAGTGCCGCACGCAGCAAGGCATAGGCTTTTTCGCCGCCCTTCACAACCTCGAGATAGTATGGCTTTTCAAAGTAGCGGATATCGATATCCGGTTCGTCTACGAATTGCAAAATGTCGATCGTTTGCGATTTTTTTGGATCGATGCTTTCGAGCTCTTTTTGCGTGAGCACAATGTAATCACCATCGCGGTATTCATACCCCTTAACAATATCGTCCCACGGCACTTCCTCACCATCTTTGCGGCAGATGCGCGCATAGCGAATAGGTGCATGGTCTTTTTTGTGAAGCATGTCCAGGTCGATTCCTTCGCGTGGATTCGTGCCACTATACAGTCGTACAGGAATGTTCACGAGGCCGAAACTGATTGAACCGTTCCAAATTGGTCGCATACTTCTTATGGTAGCACTTAGTGAGTCGTGATCCAATTGTTGATCATGGCGAACGATTGGTCGTCACTCGTGCTGATTGCCAGGTCGTGGCCGGTGTGCGGCACGCTGTCGTAAGACAAGCTGGCTGCACTTGTGAAGTACGGCGATTCGTAGCTAAGGACAGCTGCATGATCGGCACAGTTCAGAATTTCGAGCGATCCGCAGAAGAACGTGTCATCTTCGCCATCCACAATCAGTACTGGCGCGGTAATTTTGTTCGAGACATTCAAAATAGCAGGCGCCTGATTGACAACCGCGCTTGTTGCTAGGGACGTATTCGATATCAGGTCAGGGTGCGCATTGTCGTATG
>DATASD010000019.1:0-10397 GCA_036263915.1 Saccharimonadales bacterium (SeqCode)
TACTCGATGAATTAGAGCGTGGTGCGTCGGGAGACTTCACTTTATATCCACATGCCGACGAGTACGACGTATAGTTGTTATTCGTAACGAGAAAGTTGGCAAAAAAAATGACCATCCGAAGATAGTCGTATTTTTTGGTGCGGACGAGAGGACTTGAACCTCCACAGCCTTGCGGCCACTACCACCTCAAAGTAGCGCGTCTACCAATTCCGCCACGTCCGCGTGATATCTCTGGTATTTTACGGTGTTTGAGCAAAAAACTCAAGTCCCACCTGGTTTTTAGTCTACGACCGTGGCATGTGGTCGTACAGATGATCCATGCTGTATGTTTGGCGCACCAGCGGCTTGATGTCGTCTAGGCTGACATTGATTTTCACCCCAGGATTTAAGGTACCATATGGGTCAAAGATCTGCTTTACCTTTTGGAAGAGCGCGTAGGTATCAGCACCGTACATTTTTTCTAGGTAAGGCGCGCGCAAACGGCCATCATTGTGCTCGCCGCTCGTGCTGCCGCCAAGGCTCAGCACCAGATTGTAATACTCATCGATCAAACGAAAGGCCTTCTGCCGATCACCCACCTGGTTCAAATCCAGGAATGGCTGCATATGCAAGTTTGCGTCACCGGCGTGGCCCCAAACCGCAGCGTGCAAATGATGTTTCGTGAATAATTGGTGCACACCCTCGATGTACTCACTAAAGCGCTCGACCGGCACAATCCCATCTTCAATAATAGGTACTGCTTTGAGGTTGCCCTCGCTATGTGCCACCACCGTAGCCGAGGCATGGCGAATCTTCCATAATCGATCCTGCTGTTGCACATCTTCTTCAATTATGTGGTGTGTGGCGTAACGCTCTAGAATCTTTTGTGCTTTTTTGACTGACTTTTTGAGCGTGCGCTCGTTCAATGTATCAAACTCAACTAATAGGACCACTTTCGGGAATGGCTTGCTGATCACATCTTTCAAAAGGTTCGGATTAATCTTGTCGACAAGCGCCAGCAATTGGTCGTCAACCATTTCGAGCGCGCTGGGCATGTCTGGCAGCTTGCGTAGCTCAAGCACAGCAGCCTGCGCTTGCTGCAAGTCGTCGAAGTGACCAACAAGCAGCGTAGGATCAGCGTTGTATAATTCAGTTTCAAGCGTCACCTCGGTTACAATGCCGAGCGTGCCTTGCGATCCTACAATAAGCGGCGTGAGGTCAAACGAGCCGTCTTTGTGCCGTACGTCTGCCAATGCATAGCCGGCGGAGTTTTTTGTGGTCTGGCGCGGCAGTGTCATAACAAGATCTCGATTTTCCTCGAGTAATGTATCGAGTGCACGATAAATTTCGCCCTCAAACGTCGCAAGGCCAAGTTTTTTGCTCAGATCACGCTTAGCGAGGCGTCCTGTCTCGATCAATTCACCATTTGCCAGCACCACGTGCAACCCTTGCACGTAATCCCGCGTATCGCCGTATTTGACGGTTTTTTCACCGCTCGCGTTGTTCGCCACCGCACCGCCAATGGTCGAGTATTCGATCGAGGCAGGAAATGGCGGCAAAAAGCGCTCATGCGTTTGTAATGCTTGCTGTAATTTGCCGTACACCAGGCCAGGCTCGACCGTCACCACGCCGGTCTTGGTGTCTAACTCCAAAATGCGGTTCATATGCGCCGAGAAAGCCAATATAATACCGTTGCTCAGCGCTGCACCAGCTTGATCGGTACCAGCGCCGCGCGCCGTAATAGGGATCACGCGGCCGCGCTCGGCCAGCTGCCAGGTAAAGCGAGTTGCTTTGCGCACGTCATTTTCACTGCGAGGATACACTACCACCGATGGCATCATCGTGAAGATACTGCCATCGGTTGCAAAATAACGTCGTGCATCTGGCGAAGTCATCACCTCACCGATTAAGTGTTCCTGCAAATAGTGCGCAACCTTACTCATACCTCGATGTTACCCCTGTTAGTCTGATTAAAATCCTATGCAGATATCATAGCACACTTTGCGAATCAGGCTTATGCTTTGCTGTGCGCGTACATTATAATTTTGAGACTATATCTTGACTTACTGTGACTGGCCACGTAGCGCTTCGTAATCGGTTATCGCGCGGTCGATAGTCAGCCAGCCCTCTTCAATCAGACCACCTTCAGGCTCTGTTTCGCGTAAGTCAGCAACTCTAAAGAATTGGCCTTGGTAGGGCTCATTGCCTGTCTCTACTTCCGTCCAATACTGTGTAGTGACTTCTGTACCACGACCATCAAAGCGGAACTGACTGGGTAGCTGATGCAGGTCCCCGATTCGGCCGATGCCTTTTAGATCAGTCTCAAACAGACGCTCGATAGGCCCTGCAAGGGTATTTTCATCATCACGTGTGTCGTTTGGTAGGATTACGACACCTGGCAAGATCCATTTGCTTGGCCACCATGGGTCGCTCTCGCTGCGCTGGCCTAGCCAAACCTCTGGCTCTTCACCTTGTGTACGGATAGGCACGATCTCGACGGTAGTCGCTACTGTCAAACGGCACAATTGCTTAAACAATTCTAGCGGTTGGCGCCCCGGCTCAAGGCCCTGGAGTAAGGCTGCTGCCATTTCAGCGCGTACGCTAGGGTCAAGAGCTGTCACCTCTTCATTTGTCGGAATTCGAAATTGACTATTACTGAACATTATAACTTAATACTATAGCATAAAATGTATATTTATGCAAGTATGGTGCCGCAGAGAGGACTTGAACCTCCACGAGCTTACGCCCACTAGTACCTGAAACTAGCGTGTATACCAATTTCACCACTGCGGCTCACATGAGTGAACAGGGGTAATTGTACTGCAATCCGCCTCTTTCAGCAAGGGTATTTATTTGTCGGTATCGGACCACACGCGGCGAATCATCCAGTTTTGGACATTGTCGTAGCGATCGGTGTCGTCGGTGAGTGTATGTTCGTTGAGGCCAGCAACTTGCCCGTGCGTAATATAGAGGTAGCGCGGCTGATACAATCCGAGCGCCGGCGCGTCGCTCTGCCATGCCTGCAAGAATGCTTGATATTTAATGACACGGAGCGCTGGGTCGGAACGCGTACGCCCGGCCTCAAGCGAGGCGTCCGAGGTGGTCGATTTGTATTCCGAGAAGTTGAGCCGGTTCGCTGCGCGAATATCCCCTTGCGAACTGTCCCAGTACACAAATACATCGGGATCGATACCAACCGATATGCCATACAACAGCGCATCGTAGCTATGGAAGGCGAGCGTGTTCTGGAAATCACCACCATTTTGCAGCACCACCTGCGCGTCCACGCCGACCTTACGCCACTGGCCGCTCAGCGCTTTGGCGACCATACCGTACTCGCCGTTATCTTGTGCGTAGAGCTTGAAGGTCAGCGGCTGACCATCTTTGGTGCGAATACCGTTTGCGCCTACCTTCCAGCCATCGGCGTCCAGCGCTGCGGCGGCCGCTGTCGGATTATATGTCGGTTGTTCGTCATTTTTGTTGAAACCGAGTTGCCCCTGCAAGAACGGCTCAGTCACCGCCCGCGTTGGGTAGCCCAGCTCACTAATAATCGCGTTTCTGTCAGCCGCCTGCACTAATGCTTGGCGCACCTTTGTGTCGGCGAGCACGCCTTGCGTTGTCTTGAAGAACGTCATTACCTCGGCATTGAGCGGGAAGTTGTTAACGACGACGTTGGAATCTTTTTTGAGTGTGCTGGGCACGGTCGTAAGGCCGGACATCGCCGTCAATTCCTGTTTACGGAAGCTTTTTACCATTGTATTTTCATCAGGGAAAGCATGGATAATAAAGCTATTAAGCTTCGGCGCACCGCCGTGATACTGCACAAATGGCTTGAGTGCAATCTGCTCGTCGCGGGTGTTTATATCGCCAGTACCCACTTCAATCGCCTGCCACGCAAATGGCCCCGCACCAACAGGCTTGCTTGTGTTAAACGACGAGGAGCGTAACTCCGGCATCGAGACGTCTTTGAGGATATGCTCAGGAATGATGCCATTCGTCAGCGAGTATTTGAATGAACTCAGGGCGTTCGGCAACGTAAACGTAATCGTACGCACATCTGTTGCAGTTACGGTCACGCCCGCCCAACTGCTATTGAGTGGCGATTGCGCATCGGCATTCTGAATAGTGTGATAGGTAAACGCAACATCGTCTGCGGTAAGTGGCTGGCCGTCTTGCCAGGTCAAATGAGGTTTGAGATGCACGGTGTACACATTGCCGCGATCGTTGATATCGATCTGATCTTTTGCCAGATCACCCACAAACTGATTTTGCTCGTTGTACGTAAACAAACCCGCAAAAATAAGATGCGAGACCGCCGCATCGACTGGACTTGTCGCATAAATAGGGTTTGCGTTCGTGAACGAGCCGAGGACACCCTCGCTATAGGTACCGCCGGGCGCCGGTTGCAGCGTTTGATACGCACCGTTCAGAACGCGCAGCTGAGCCACCATGCAGCCGCCTAGGAGCACCACGAGCAAAACCCAGGTGATTACAAATCGCCGAACGGTGACGAGCCGGTCGAGCCGACGGAAAAAGTTTCGTTCAAGCCCTTCTTCGGCTTGCAATCCCAAGTTTTCGACTTGCCGCTTACGAAGTCGCAGGAGGCGCCGGAAGCGAAGTTTGAACGTACGGCTGAGCATGGTTCCTCCGAATTATGAGATCACAACGCCAAAGATCAACGACAGACAAAAGACAATGCCACACACGATGGTCAGCTGGTAGATGGTTTTGTCGGTGCCACGGCGAACCGTGTTGACCTCGCCGCTACTTCCCATACCCGCGCCGAGGCTGGCGCCGCGCGTCTGCACTAAAATCAACAATACAAGCAGCAAGACTGATCCAATGGTGACGTAGTTAAAAAAGTTCATTGCTCTCGACTCCGATTCTCTAATATAGCTGTTACCAGATAGTTTACCAGCCCAATGATCATACCGGCAAGTATTGCCGCCCAAAAATTCGTAACGTGCAGCGGCGCATATAATTTGCTCGCGATAAACACCGTCAGACCGTTGATGACGATCATGAACAATCCAAGGGTTAGTAGGATTGCCGGCAAAGACAGCAGGACGATAAATGGCCGTAGCACGGCGTTAATAATTGCCAGAATCAACCCCGCAATAACAATAACGATTGGCCGGCTTTGATAGGTCAGATGTGAGCCGAGCACCGCAGCGGCGATCCACAATCCTAAACAGCATACGAGCCAGCGGACAAAAAATCGGTACAGAATTCCATGGTTCATCAGTTGCACTTATTGTAGCACAGGAAAGCTTGGCGATGTGCTTTTCGAGGCACTATCCTGGGCTCCACATGTGGTTTTTATACCACATGTGTCGTGCGGAGGTGCCTCGAAAAGCACATCGCCAAGCTTTACAACGCGCGCGGTAATTTTGCGCTCAAAACGGTGTTGCCTTCGGCAGTGATCAGCACGTCGTCTTCGATGCGCACACCGATGCTCTCTTCGGGAATATAAATCCCTGGTTCGGCGGTGATCACCACGCCAGGCTCAAGCGGCCGCTCGTAGTGACCCACATCATGCGTATCAAGTCCCAAAAAGTGCGACGTAGCGTGCGGGAAGTAGCGGCGTACCGCCTCACTCGTGATGCTCTTAACCAGCCCCAGCTCGCGCAACTTCTCGCCCACGAACGCTTCCATCTGCTGTTCGTATGCTTTGATGAGTACGCCTGGTTTGAGCAGTGAGATAGCATACATTTGCGCCTCAAGCACCGCCTCGTGCACAAGCTGCTGGCGGCGCGATGGCTTGCCCAATGCTACCGTCCGAGTAATATCGGCCGCGTAATGTTCTACTTCGGCACCCACATCGAGCACCGCAAGTTCGTCGGCCGCAAGTATACCGTTATTCGTAAAATTATGGAGTGTGCAGGCGCGTTTGCCGCTTGCAACAATCGGCGAGAACGCATGGCCGCTCGCCCCGCGGCGCCGAAAACCACGCGACAGATCCGCTTCGATTTCATATTCGTGCGCATATTTACCAATACTACTTGGCCGGGTAATTTCTTTGAGCGTATCAAGGGTGATGTCGATCGCCGACTGCAATTGCTCCAGCTCTACAGGTTGTTTGATCATGCGCATCCGGGCGAGATGCATACGTAAATCAAGTAACTCCAGGTGCTCGTTCGCTTCTTTCATACGACGAATAAGGTGCCGGCGGGCCGGATTCGTGTACATGCCGTACGCATCAATATAATCAGTCGGCGGCGCCAGCGTGGCCACGTGCTGTACCCGCCTAAGCCGTGCATGCAACTGCTTCCAGCCTTCTTTTTCATCAAGCACGGTCGTTATGCCTGAGCGTCGGGTGAACGCCTCGGTATCGAGCGCCCCGTCAAACGCCTCGCGTACATCACTGCGGCCGGGTACGATTAAATATTCTTTGTCTTTATCGAGCACGAGGAGCACATCGGGCACATCGATACCAGTGAGATACCAAAAATTGCTATCTTGATGAAACGGATATGACTCATCGCCGCCACGCTGCATGAGCCCGTTGGCAGTCAGTACGATGGGCGCTGTGCCCGTAAAAAGTTGGCGCAACCGTTCACGGTTGCCCTCGAAAAAACTCGCACTCAACATGGCTTTAGCGTAGCATACTGTGGCTGGGCTGCAAGCAACTAGTTATACGGTTCGGTGATTTCTTCCGGACACGCTTGACCCATGAGTCGCAAGTGAGCTACGTCGTCAGCGCGATATGGCTGCGTACTGTCAGCGATTGGCCCGTTGACCATTATGCCATCAGCAGTTTCTAGCCACTTCGCAAATGCTTGGCTGGATTCGTCTAGCTTTTTATAATCGGCAATCTGATCTGGCATTACTCCGGCATCAAGTTCCAATTGCGCGCCTTGCACATCTCCGGAGGCTAGCACCCGCGCAATTTTTGCTGCGGTGGCGTCCCGGCCTGCCCCACCTTCACTGATCTGTGTCATTTCGCCTGGCGTCAAGTCACCCACAAACTGGAGCTTTGATCCATCCGCAATTTCCGGACACTCGTGCGTCGCCTGCGGCGCAGTCGCCGGATATGCAGGGCGTACATCTTCGCCAGCTAGACCAGCACCCGTTAATGCCGCGAGCGTTACCCCTACGGTCGCTGCCCCTGTTACTCGACGAGAAAATTCACTCATATCTACCCTCCTTAATTGTCAAACGTGCAAGGATAGTATATCAATTGAGTGCTCGGATGATAAGCGCAGCCTTGCTGGCGCCGATGACTTTCGTTACCTCGTCAGGCGGTGCTTCGCGCACACCGCGTAAACTTCCAAACGTACGGATGAGTTTTTTGCGCGTGGCCGGACCAATCCCCGGAATATCATCGAGCATGCTAGCGGTTTGGTGTTTTACCTTGAGCACGCCATGATAGGTGATCGCAAACCGATGCGACTCGTCGCGAATGCGCTGCAATAATTTGACTAAATTCGTCGTGTGCGACACGTTCACCAGCAAAAAATCGTCGCTTTCCGTGACCCAACCGCGCAGTTTGTGCAGAGTGAGTTCGCTTAAGCTTACGTTTGATTTTTCCCTGTGGATCACGATTTGCTCTTCGCGCTTGGCCAGGCCGATAAACGGAATGTGCGGCTGCCTTTGCTCGTCGCGGGCACGAATCGCCGCGTCCAGCTGACCCTTGCCGCCGTCGATCAACACCAGGCTCGGCTTGCCCCATGCCTTGATATTTTTTTCGCTTAGGCGCCGGGCGATCGTCTCGTGCATATTATAAAAATCGTTGTTGTGCTCTTTGCGCGTCTTGAATTTGCGATACTCACCCTTGTTGCTAACACCGTTCGTGAACACGACCATGCTGGCGACGACGTTCGTGCCTTGCATGTGGCTAATGTCATAGCCTTCGATGCGCGCCGGGAATTTGTCCAGTTGCAACAGATCAACTAGCTCGTTCAGCGCGTGATCTTTACTGATGTCCAAAAATTCTTTGTCGCTAAAAATGACCTGTTTGGTGAGATTTTGCAGCGCGTATAACTGGTTGCGGATTTTGGCCGCGGCCTCAAAATCCTGCGCTTTGGCTTTGGCCTTCATTTCTTTTTCGAGCTCGCGCTCAACGGTTTTGCGCTTGCCCTCGATCACCGATATTAATTTGCGCAGATTGGCGCGATAATCGTCTAGGCTGGTTTTGCCCTCTTCGAGCCCCGGATCGAGCCCCAAATGATAGTGCAGCGTGGCACGTTTTTGGCCCGGAATCTTCCGTGTGGCAAACGGAAAAATCCGCCGCAGCAGTTTGAGCGCCTGGCGCACGCTGAGCGTGCTCAGATACGGTCCAAAATAGCGGGCGCCGTCATCCAGCGGGCGCCGCGTCGTGCCAACGGTCGGGAAATCGCTGTTGTAGTCAATGCGAATGTAGCTCATCGACTTGTCGTCGCGCAGCAAAATGTTGTAGCGCGGCATGTAGCGACGCACCATTTCCGCCTCCAAAAACAGCGCCTCTAGCTCGCTTTCGACCACCATCCAGTCGGTGTCCCAGATTTCGTTCACCAGCGCATCGGTTTTGGGGTCGCGTGTGCGCGATTTTTGAAAATATTGCCGCACCCGGTTTTTGAGCACCGCCGCCTTGCCCACGTAAATGATCTCGCCCGATTTGTCCTTGTGAAAATACACGCCCGGATCTTTGGGCAAAGTCTTTAGTTTGGTTGCGAGTCGCTCGTTCACCCTTTTAGTATACCGCTTAGACGAGGGCGGCGCAGGCCGTCGAGCAGGTTTGGCGTGTCGGCTTGCAGGTTTCGCAGATCAGCACCAACCTATTGCAGCTTTTTACGGCACAGTTCTCGTAGTTGCTGGTTTTTTCACTGCAGTGCACACAAACACCGATATCTTTGGCTTTACCTGAGAATTTGACGTTCATGCGGTCGTCAAACACGTACAGCGAGCCTTCCCACAGGCCGTCGTCGGCGTACTTTTCGCCGTATTTTACGATGCCGCCATCGATCTGGTATACTTCTTTAAACCCACGCTTTTTCATAAGTGAACTGAGGATCTCGCAGCGAATGCCACCGGTGCAATAGGTTACGACCGGCTTGTCTTTGATCTCGTTATACCTGTCGCTCTCAAGTTCCGCAATAAAATCTTTGCTTGTCTTGACATCCGGAACCACCGCGTTTTTAAATCTGCCTACGGCCGCTTCGTAAGTATTGCGGCCGTCAAAGAACACGACGTCGTCGCCACGTTCTTGCACGAGTGTATGGACTTGCTCGGGTTTCAGGTGTTTGCCACCGCCAACGACACCATGCTCGTCAACTTCTAATTCATCAGCCGCGCCAAAGCTGACAATTTCGTCGCGCACCTTTACGCTCAGCTTCGGAAAATTCTCACGCCCGCCTTCTGACCACTTAAACGTAATGTCCTTAAAGGCTGGATACTGTTTGGTTTCTTTGACATACGTTTTTAGGTCTTCAATATCACCGCCGACCGTACCGTTCAGTCCGTGCTTAGAAATAAGAATGCGACCGCGTAAGTTCAGCTTTTCGCACAGCGTTTTTTGCCACAACTTAACACTCTCGGGGTCACCGAGCGGCGCAAACTTGTAGTAGAGTAATATTTTCTGCATCAGGGGTGATTATAACAAAAATAGGTGCCATTGTCAGCCTCTACGTAGAACTGTAGACATAAACACAACGATTTTACATCTGTATTTCTTGTATTTCTATTGACATCACTGATATAATGAAAATCTATATTACAAACGTAACGGAAAGGGCGACCACACCCATGGCAGCATTACAAACAAATGACAGATTCGATAGTGTCGTCCGCCAAGCGCGATAACGCTCCGTATACGTCTCTCGACACGCCCCATCTCAAGAAAATAATAGCTCTATAATCCTTCAGAAGAAAGGTTCCTTATGAATCAATCGCGCTATGCCCGCGAGACAGTCCGGCTCTTTTGGTCGGCCGCCTGGCGACAGCCAAAACGAGTAATAGGCATTTTGATCATGGTACCGCTTACCGTCTCTTTCGGCTCGTACGTACCACCGCTTATTATGGCCAATGTCCTGAACCGCCTGGCAAAAGGCGACTATCAGGCTCATCATATATGGGCCAGTTTCGGCCTTGAATTGATCGCCTACGGGAGTCTTATGATCGTCGCCGGGGTTGTTGGATGGCGCATTGTGGACCTCATCGACTGGAAGCTCGAGGGCAATGTGGAACGGTTCTTGGCGCAGCACATCTTTAATCATGTGCTTTCACAAAGTGCCAACTTTCATGCCAACCACTTTGGTGGTTCGTTAGTTTCGCAAACCAACAAGCTTATGGGTAGCTACATCCGCATGTCAGACACGACGGTATTCCAGGTGTTGCCTTTGGTCGCCAGTCTTGGCGCGTCAGCGATCATCTTGGCACCGAAAGCACCGTGGTTTGTGGCAGTGCTGCTGGCGTTCTCTATTTTCTACATGGTTACGGCA
>DATASD010000001.1:0-76905 GCA_036263915.1 Saccharimonadales bacterium (SeqCode)
TATCAAGTGAGAATGCTGGAATGAGTAACCATAAGGCAGGTGAGAATCCTGCCCACCGAAAGAGCAAGGTTTCCTGGGCCACGATAATCGTCCCAGGGTTAGTCGGTCCTAAGCCGAGGCGCGTAGCGTAGGCGATGGACAACGGGTTAATATTCCCGTACTAGTGTTATATTGTTCGGCGTGCGCGGCATATTAGCAGGAGCGGATTCATGGTTATATCCGTCTAACCTCGAGAAATACGAGGGAATGAAACGACCTTTGGTCGAATTCTTGTGAAAGTGCTGACTAGAAAAGCTACCGAACTTATGTATAACGCTATCCGTACCGCAAACCGACACAGGTGCTCAGGTCGAGTAGACCAAGGTGTACGAGTGATTCTTCGTCAAGGAACTCGGCAAACAAGCGACCGTAACTTAGGGATAAGGTCTGCCCCGTCACTATGTTTACAAAGTGACTATGCCAGTTTTCTTTGGAAAACGATCAAATGAAGTAACTTTACGTTAAAATTTTGTTGAGAATATTTTTCTCGAGAAAGCTGTCTCTGTTCGCAATATTTGTAAATATTGTGACGGGGCCGCAGCTAAGGAACCCATGCAACTGTTTACCAAAAACACAGGTCTCTGCTAACACGAAAGTGGATGTATAGGGGCTGACGCCTGCCCGGTGCTGGAAGGTTAAGGAGAGTGCTTCACGGTGCGAACTGAAGCCCCAGTGAACGGCGGCGGTAACTATAACCGTCCTAAGGTAGCGAAATTCCTTGTCAGGTAAGTTCTGACCCGCACGAATGGCGTAATGATATGGGTACTGTCTCGACGAAGAGCTCGGTGAAAGTGCATTGACGGTAAAGATGCCGTCTGTCCGCAGCAGGACGAAAAGACCCCGTGGAGCTTTACTACAGCTTGACATTGGACCGGGTCGTATTATGTGTAGCATAGGTGGGAGACTTTGAAATCTAGGCGCCAGCCTAGGTGGAGTCACCGGTGAAATACCACCCTTAATACGATCTTGTTCTTACCTGGCCCGCAAATTGTTCATGAAATACGTTTCGTGAACAACTTCCGGGTCGGGGACCGTGTCTGGTGGGTAGTTTAACTGGGGCGGTTGCCTCCTAAAGAGTATCGGAGGCGTTCAAAGGTTGGCTAGGTTCGGATGGAAATCGAATCGATAGTGTATACGCATAAGCCAGCTTGACTGTGAGGCCGACAAGCCGAGCAGGGACGAAAGTCGGAGTAAGTTTTCCTCTGTCCGTACATTTGTACATGATCGTGGTATCGGCAGAGCTTTCGGATAAAAGTTACCCCGGGGATAACAGGCTTATAGCGCCCAATAGTTCACATAGACGGCGCTGTTTGGCACCTCGATGTCGGCTCATCTCATCCTGGGGGCGAAGCGGTTCCCAAGGGTCCGGCTGTTCGCCGGTTAAAGAGGTACGTGAGCTGGGTTCAGAACGTCGTGAGACAGTTCGGTTTATATCCGCTGTGGACGTCAGGAAATTTGCGAGGATCTACCCCTAGTACGAGAGGACCGGGGCGGACGCACCGCTGGTGTACCAGTTGTCATACCAATGGCATGGCTGGGTAGCTATGTGCGGAGCAGATAAGCGCTGAAAGCATATTAAGCGCGAAACTGACCTCAAGATTAGATTTCCCTATGAGGACACTGAAAGACGATCAGTTTGATAGGCACAAGGTAGAAGCGTGGTAACATGTGTAGCCGAAGTGTACTAATAGTCCCATTGACTTTTTACGTTCTCTCATTCGATCATCCTTTAGGGTGATGAGAGTGAGAGGAATGCATTGACTAGTTATTGGTGTTCGCCACAAGCGAACGTCCGTTTGTTATCGTTCTTAAACAAAACTATCCGTGCGCAAGCCTGGACATCGAAAATGTGTAATTTATTACAGACAGCCTGTAAATGGTAAATTATACTGAAATCGGTGCCCATGGCGCGAGGGAAACACCTGTTCCCATGCCGAACACAGCAGTTAAGCCTCGCAGCGGTTACAATACTTGGGGTTCACCCCTGGGAAAATAGCACGGTGCCGAATTATAAAAGGATCTTCCGAATAGGAAGGTCCTTTTCTTTTAGTTATTATATTCAGGCAAGCGTAAGCCTTTTACGTAATACTTAGGGGGTGCCAGAACAGACAAAATAGGTATTGACATTAGCAAGATAGAATGATATCATAAGCATAATTTCGTGAGGAAATGAGAGGGTTTCGTGGCAACGCGAAACTTTTTTATTCTGTACGGAAGCAGCAGTAAGGTAAGGAGTTATACTATGGCTGGTACCAAAGATGGTGGCAAAGCTGCCGCTTCAACCAACAAAAATAAGTACGGTGCTGATTTTTACGCAAAAATTGGTGCTATGGGTGGCCGCAAGGGCCGCACTGGTGGCTTTTACGCTAACCGTGAATTGGCCCGCGTCGCCGGCGCCAAGGGCGGTCGCATTTCTCGCCGCACTAAAAAAGTTGCCTAAGTAATTTAGAAAACTTTTTAGCGCCTAGGATCAGTACACTGTGTACCTAGGCGCTTTTTTGTGCCTGCATGCTGCGGCGGTATGGCCTGCATAAACGCGCATTGGTCACATGCCAGGCGTGGCCACAATTAAAGCAGCGATATGTATGTTCATCTGCCTGGATACTCTTTGTGTGGCAAGACGGGCAGATGCTGCGCTTGTGAAGCCAATCACGATAAGTATCAAGGCAGTTCTGAATATGGTCCGTATCAATGATAATATCGAACCCTTGCGCGATTTCGACCGCTTGGTCCCATGCAGCTATTTCTTTCTTTAGGAGCTCAATGTCCGAAGCATAAGTGATATGCCCGAGAAGCGCGTGTCCTACCTCATGTAGTACGCTAAATATTGCAGGCTGTGTATTGTGTAAAACGTATGTGATCTGTTGCGTACGCGGAGACCAGCAACATGCAGTACCTTGTACGAATTGAAAGGTTGGGTAGGAGTCGCGCAATTTACGAATGATGTTTTCCATATGCCATCCTTGCTAGCTCGTAGCATCCGTAGACTACCGCTTGCTCAGGTCGTTTAGCCTTTAGTATGGGCGGAATAGGCGTAAGCGGCGTTTCGTAGCGTTGCAGTTCGCTCTCAAGATATTTTTCGAGGCGTTCAAAATAGGAATCCACGCCCCCACCCATGACAATAGCCTGGGGTTGCACAACGGCTATAAGGTCGATAAGGCCAATGGCAAGATTACGGGCGATGATTTTCCATGTCTTGGCGTCAGTGATATCTTCGGCGCGCTTACCGAAGTGGGTAACGATAGCGCGACCCGAGGCAAAATCTTCCCACCTTTGGAGTTTGCCATCGTGCTCTAGAATGATATGTCCACCTTCTGAATCTGCAAAATCAGGGTCGATCTTGCCATCAGCTATTATTCCAGTACCTATACCGGTGCTTACTGTCACATACAAGATGCGAGTGTATTGATGCCTAATGCATATAGCTTCTGATAATCCCGCTAGATTAGCATCGTTTTCAACAAGCATCGGACAGCCAAATATGTGCTCAAGGTCCGATTGGATAGGTACGCGCTTCCAGGGCAAATTGCCGAATGCAATACCAACGCCTTCTTTTCTGTCGACGCGCCCAGGTATGGCGACACAGCCCGTGCGAAATTCCTTTGTAGACATTTTGTCTACACACTGCGCCAGCTCACTGAGGAAATTAGGGTAATCAGAGGGAGTAGGAAAACGGTTGTGCTCTCGCAGCTCACCGTCATTTGTAAACGCCCCGACAAGCGTTTTTGTCCCTCCAATATCTACCCCGACATACATGCTACTGCTAGTGTAGCATGGGGCTGCGGGCGTTTCCATCCCACCTTTGACGCAAGAGGTGAAAGCAGGTATAATGAAAGCAATCTTGCAGGTTGTGTGGGCTTTCGTCTGCCCTATCTGACAGAAATACATTTTACAAGGAGGCATGATAACGCATGTCAAAATCAACAATAACAATGGATGAGCTGCTCGCGCAGCACGATACCGTCAAGCAGCTGGAAGCTGGGGAGGTCGTCGAGGGAGTCATTAGCTCTGTCCGTAAACACGAGGTCTGGATAGATCTAGGAGCGAAGGGTGTAGGCGTAGTCATGCGTCGTGAGATCGGCCATGGCCAAACGCTGAACGTCGGCGAGACCGTGACGGTGAGTGTCATTGACCCTGAGCTCGAAGAGGGCTACGCGTTACTCAGTATGAAGCGGGCTGCTAAAGATCGCGGCTGGGATGAACTTAAGCGCATTTTCGACGCCCAAGAGATCGTCGAGGTGGCACCTTACGACGCTAACCGTGGTGGGTTGCTGGTTGAGCTCGAAGGTATTCGTGGCTTTTTGCCTGTTTCGCAGCTTGCCGCTGGCCACTACCCGCGTGTATCAGGTGCTGATAAGGATGAGATTCTGCAGAAGCTCAACGCCTTGGTGAATAAGCCAATTCGTGTTCGCGTGCTTGACGTCAGCCGTAAAGACAACAAGCTTATCTTCTCCGAGAAGGAAGCTGTAAAAGACGACATGCAGGCTCGATTTGCTGAACTGAAAGTCGGCGATGTCGTTGAAGGTGTTGTTACCGGTGTTATCGACTTTGGTGCATTTGTGAACGTACAGGGCATTGAAGGCTTGATTCACATCTCAGAAATTTCCTGGGAACGCGTTGAGGACCCACGTGACTACGTGAAAGTCGGCGAGACGGTGAAGGCCAAGATCATTGCAATCGACAAAGATCGTTTGAGCCTAAGCCTTAAACAAATGACCGAAGACCCATGGTTGAAGGAAGTAAAAGCCTTCAAAAAGGGCGACATTGTCGAAGGGAAGATCACGCGTATTACGCCATTTGGTGCGTTTGTACAGCTCAGCCCAAGTGTCGAGGCACTCGTACACGTATCAGAGATGAGCGACGAAGAGACCGTTGATCCTGAACAAATCTTTAAGCTGAACGAGAAGAAGCAGTTCAAAGTAATCGACATCGATACCGATGCGCGCAAGATTGCGCTCAGTCTCAAAAGTGCAAAATAAAGATGTAGGTGTTAGTAATTAATTCGCCCGGAATGGCGAGAAGGGAGTGTTTGACGATATGGCGCGAACGATTGAAATCGAAGACATGACTACCGTCGGCACCCTTGCCGAAAAGTTGTCGTTACCAGTTACACGGCTCATAGGTGAGCTCATGAAGAACGGTATTATGGCAACCGTAAACGAGCGAATTGATTTTGACACTGCTCAAATCATTGTTGGTGAGCTTGGCCTCGATGTTGAGCTCACCAAAAAAGAACAGCATACAGCGTTGCCGGTACGCGAGAAAAAAACGCATAGTGACAACGCTGTTTCTCGCCCGCCTGTTGTAGCGGTGATGGGGCACGTTGACCACGGGAAAACAAGCTTGCTTGACGCTATTCGTGGCGCACAGGTCGCAAAAGGGGAAGCCGGTGGCATTACGCAGCATATTTCTGCGTATCAGATTATTCATAACAAACGGCCTATTACATTCCTTGATACGCCAGGCCACGAGGCGTTTGCGGCAATCCGTGAGCATGGTGCTCATCTTACTGACATTGCAATCATCGTGGTGGCAGCGGACGATGGCGTAAAGCCCCAGACCCTTGAAGCTATTCGCTTTGCACGCAAGGCTGGTACGAAGATCATCGTGGCGATTAACAAGATAGATAAAGAAGGCGCCGATGCAAATCGTGTAAAGCAAGAACTTGCGGAACAGAACCTACTGGTTGAGGAGTGGGGTGGTGATACCGTAGCACTCGAAGTTTCGGCTAAGACGAAGCAGGGTATTGATGCACTGCTTGATATGATTTTGTTAGTTGCTGATGTGGAAGATTTTCGTGCTGAGGCGAAAGGGCCGGCATCGGGTCTTATTATCGAAGCGCACGTCGAGCATGGGCGAGGGCCAATCGCGAATGCGCTTATCGAGGAAGGTACCCTGAAAGTTGGTGACTTTGTTGTTGCAGGTACAACGTACGCTAAAGTGCGTAATCTGGAATCATCTGATGGCACACCGCTTCGGCAGGCAGCACCGTCTACACCCGTAGTGGTTAGTGGTTTTAAGGCGCTGCCAGAATTCGGTGACGAATTCCTGGTCGTCGCCAACGAAAAAATTGCGCGGGCACGAGTAGAGCACGCTGATGCTGAAAAACGCCATGCAACCGGCAATGACATGAGCAGTAGCGAGCTGATTCGTCTCATTAACCGCAATAACCAAGTACAAGAATTAAACATTATTCTCAAGGCGGACGTACAAGGATCACTTGCCTCTGTAACCGATAGTCTTAAGGCGTTAGACACCGACGAAGTAGCGGTGCGCATCGTAAACGCCGGGGCCGGATCAGTGAATGACAACGATATCTATCGTGCAGCAACCAGCCATGCAATCATCTATGGCTTCAATATCGAGGTACCTGCAAACATCAGACGCCTTGCCGCCCGGGACAAGGTACCTATCCGACTATATAAGGTTATATATGAACTCATAGATGACGTTAAAGCTGAGATGACTAAATTGCTCGCCCCTGAGATCATCGAGAAGCCTCTTGGCCGCCTTGTCGTAAAAGGTGTTTTTAAGACCACAAAGAGTGAAGTTATTTGTGGTGGTGAGGTTACAAAAGGTCGCCTGGTAGTCCCATCTTTGGCACGAGTGATGCGTGACAACGACGTGCTCGGTGAAGTAGAAGTGATTAATCTCAAGCGAGGTCCGCAGGATGTCCGTGAAGTTCAAGAGGGTGAGATGTGCGGCCTGAGTTTCCGTACGGCTGCTAAGCTCGAGGTTCAAGAAGGTGATCGACTTGAACTCTTCACCAGAGAGACAGTCGCGCGTCAACTCTAACTCTGACTGTGTTAGAATGGGCGTAGAGAGGAATATGCATGATTAAGCTTGATAACGACTTACTCACACAACTTGGACTCGGTGCTTTACCTCAGGACGAGAAGAAAAAGCTCTTAGCGCATGTTTACGAGACGCTTGAGATGCGTGTTGGTGTTAAGCTGGCGGAGCAAATGACAGACGCCCAACTTGATGAGTTTGAGCAGTTCATTGGTCGTAATGACGAGAGCGGCGCATTGCGCTGGCTCGAATCGAATTTCCCAAATTATAAAGATGTCGTTGCAAGCGAGTTCGAGAAGCTAAAGCGAGAAATCGCTCAAGTTGCACCCCAGATCCTTGCTGCCAGCATGGGCGGTGCACGAGTACCGCAATCCCAAGCTCAAATGCCTGCGCAACAATGGGGACAGCAACCTGCGATGAATCCTGCAGGTATGCCTCCGCAGCAGGCACAATATACCACCCCACAACCCCAAGCGCCGCAAGGCTATGCGCCGAACCCGCAGTCGAGCTACTACCCACAACCTGCGCCTGGCATGCAGCAACAGCCAGGAAGTCAGGTCGCATACCCCCAGCCCCAGCAGCCCGCTCAATGGTCGTCACCACCTCAGCAACCCGCGCAGCAAATACCTCCACGACCGCAACCGCAGCGTCGTGACGACGATGTAGACTATCCTGCCGCCGCTTAGATTATGTTGAGCGCACGCTTATAGCCGGCTAGAAATGCTTCGCCGGTCATTTCTTGCTTGCCCGCTGGCTTGAGCGTATCGATAACAAGCGTTTGTTTACCACAGTATATGGCGGGTTTTTTGTCGATAATAGTTATGGCGCCTGATGTTCCTTTTGTATGAGCGATATGTGCTCCTGTGACTACGACGGGGATATTTCCTAATGTAGCATGGCTCTTAGGCCATTCGATAAATGCTCGGATTTCTCGCTCTAACTGCTCAGCAGGCTTCCGCCAGTCAAGCACGCCATCTTCCTTGGAAAGTTTACGAGAATATGTCGGCTCCCTGGTTGGATCTTGGGGTCTTGGCGTAATGTGGCCAGCAAAATACTCAGGGATGACTACGCTTAATTGCTTATAACTCAGCTCAACGAGGTCATGGGTAAGTTCGGGAGTCGTAATCTGTGGCGAGAGATTGTACGGTGCATATGCAAGAATTGGTCCTTCGTCCATGCCTGCGGTGAGCAGCATCAAACTCACGCCGGTTTGTTTTTGACCACTCAAGATAGAGAATGTGATAGGGTCAGCGCCACGCCATTCTGGCAAGAGTGAAAAGTGGCTGTTTACAATACCGAGCGGAAAGTAGTCGATAACGCTTTGAGAAACAATAATGCCGAAATCTATAAGAATGCCGAGCCGACTCCCAAAGTGGTGTTCCTCGATACACTGGTCGAGCTCGCCTCGATTTATAGCAGTATATATAGGTAGCCCGAGCTCTTCGGCCGTGCGGATGACGGGAACGTCGCCACGATGGTGCAGCGGGCGCGGTTTGGTGATAACTGCCTCAATAGCAAAATCCTGCACAAGCAGGCTCAAACTTTCGGCGGCAACAGGGCCACTACCAAAGAATACTATTGGTTCTGATTTCTTTGTCATAGTCGAGTTGCTCCAGGTGACCTTCTTTATTGAGGCGGTAAAACGCATGAGGAGCCTCCTTAATGCGATCGATGAAAACGAGACCGTTCGTGTGATCAATCTCGTGCTGGAAAATACGCGCAAGAAAGCCCTCAGCGGTAACGCGAAATTCTCGCCCTTCCAGGTCCTGGGCTTTTATTCGAACCTTGGTGTGGCGAGGGACTTTACCATAGATGTCGGGCACGCTCAAACAGCCTTCGTAGTCTTCTTCGATGGTACCTTCGTATTTCGTGATTTCAGGGTTAATGAAGATCGTAAATGTCTTGTCGTCTTTGTTGTCGAAATCATTACGGATTACGACAATTCTCAGGAGTTTATCCACTTGAACAGCTGCGAGTGCGACACCTACCTCATGTTCTCGGCTGGCTTCCCAATCAAGCGTTGCGGCCTCCATGCCTTTGATGAGCTGCTTGATCTCGCTAGTGATAAATCCGACCTTTTGTGAGCGCTGACGAAGATGATCGTTCGGTAACGAAATAATAGATGTACGGTTCATTACAAAAAGTATACCTAGGGTGGACTAAGATTACAAAAGATTCATCGGGTCGATATCGTATGTCCAACCGCTGGGAAGCATGGTGATAACGTCAAGTAAAGTATCGCGCTGCTTGGACTTGATGATGAGCTGCCATTGATATTTATTTTGTACCTTTTCGTGAAAGGAGGGTGCAGGGCCCTCTACCCTGATTTTTAGTCCAGTATGCCGCAACTCTTCGGCAAATCTTTCCGTCGCTGCTATAGTGGCTTTTAGTGTGGCGCGGCGGCAGGCTGTTTTCAGCACATAGCAGAAAGGGGGGAACAGAAAATGTGCTCGTTCATGCAGCTCGTTTTCGTAGAAATGCTGCCAATCTTTCGTAAGTACTGCCTTAAGGATCTGACTTTTGGGGTTATATGTTTGTACGACCGCTCGGCTAGCTCGATGGCCGCGTCCGACCCTCCCAAGCACCTGGCTAAGAAGCTGATATGTACGTTCCTCGGCATTGTAGTCCGGAATGGACAAACTCGTGTCAGCAATAATAACACCGACAAGCCCCAGATGAGGGAGGTCGAGGCCTTTGGCAAGGGTTTGTGTTCCAATGATGATGTCGATTTTACCGCTACGGACAGCCTCAAAGTGTTCTTCGATGCGTTCAGATCGCCTGTTGTCAGTATCAAAACGTTGTATTTTTGCTGATGGAAAGAGGGTTGTTGTAATTTCAGCAAGGGCTTTTGTGCCGATGCTTTTGAAGATAATTGATGGATTGTTGCAAGAAGGACAACTAGCAATAGCGTGTTGCCGATGGCTACATGTGTGACAGCGCATTGAATGATCGTCGCCATGGTATACCAAGGGAAGATCACAGTGAGGGCATGTCGCCTGCCAGCCGCATTGCTCACAAAAGATGACTCGGGCAGTACCCCGGCGATTGAGAAAGAGAAGCACTTGTTCTCCTTGGGCAAGTGTCTGTTCAATTGCTCGGACAAGAGTTGCGGAAATATAAGGGGTGCGGGGAAATTGCTGATGATCTTTGAGGTCTACAACGGTGACTTCAGCAGGAAGCGGGTGTTCGCCTCGTGCGAGACGTTGCATGCGGATGATCGGCCGCTTTTTGTGCTCGGCCAGGAAGTAATCAGTTACCAAAGGCGTTGCTGAGCCGAGCACAACGATTGCGCGGTGTAGGGCGCCGAGTTTACTGGCTACGCGCGATGCGTGGTAGTGGGGCGCCTGGTCTTGCTTGTAGGCAGTCTCGTGAGCTTCATCTACGACGATGAGGCCGATCTTTTTAAGAGGACTGAAGAGCGCAGACCGGGCACCAATAACGATACGTGGCTCGTCGCTTTGATTGACGGCAATCCATGCTTTCTGACGCTCTACATCTGTAAGTTGTGAGTGCATGACAATGACACGTTCACCGAAGGCAGCCCGAAAGTCATCAGCGAGCTGTGAGGTCAGGCCAATCTCGGGCGTAAGGATAATGGATGAATGTCCTTGGGCTAACGCTTGTTTAGCGAGCTCAATATATACGCGCGTTTTGCCGGTACCTGTTTCGCCATGCAACAGATGTATACCCGTAGGCTCGACCATAGCAAGTGCTTCATGCTGCTCCTGAGTGAGCTGAGGTAATAGAGCGGACACATCCTGGTAGGTCGGAGGTGCCCACCTGGTAATGTATTTGTCTAGCAGCTTTTTGGGCAGCCATTGTTGCACGATAACGCCAAGCGGTGCAGGGTAGTAATTTTGCATCCAGGCTATGAGGGAAAGGCTATGAGGCGATAATGGTCGGACAGGAAGTGCCCGGACAAGTGACTTAACCTTGAACGGTGGTTTCTGCACCTGCTGACGCACTATGCCAAGGACCTCTACAGTACGGAGCGGCACAGCAACTATAGTGCCTGCTTGTAGCAGTTCGGGGGACGCATAAGTAAGCGCCTCTTGACCGTGGTATGTCGCACTGGCGACGAGCACCTCTACGTAGTTCATCAATCTCTATTATAATTTTTTGGAGCAAAAAGCTAAAATGTATGTTGAAAAGTTGGCTCAGGCCAGCTATACTTTATACGTTGTTCGAATAACAATGAGAAGCTTATGTTAGATGTATTTATCACTTCACGAGTCCGCCGCAAGATTATTGTGATCTATGCGAAGTACCCCGATTTCAAAACCCACGTTCGCGGTTTAGCTAAACTTATCAAAGAGGATGCGGGTAATATTCAGCGCGAATTAAAGCGTCTTGAAAAGGTAGGTTTTTTAATCTCTGAGAAACAAGGGAATACTAAGATCTATCATACAAACAAGCAATTCCCCATCTTTAAAGAGTTGCAGAGCATCGTGCTGAAATCGCAGCGCACCAATCAGAAAAAACAAGTTGTTTAAGAAGATGTTGCGAAATACTTGCAAAAACTCATCTGTTAGCTTACAATTGGAAACGAAATGATACAGGTTACACGTAAAGACTCAAAAGAATCAGCCGAGAACTTACTGCGTCGCTTTAACCGCAAGGTACAGCAGGCGGGTATTATTGCCGTTGTTAAACAGGCACAATACTTTGAGAAGCCGATTAGCAAGCGCGAGCGCCGAGCTAAGGCTATTATTCGTCAAGAACGCAAAGCGCTGAAGATCAAGAAGATTAAGCTCGGTCAAAAGTAGGCGCCATGCTGAAACAGCAACTTGAGCAGGATCTGAAAGCTGCCTTGCTTGCCGGTGACAGGGAACGGGCCACGACACTCCGTGGTCTTAAAAGTGTAATTCTTTATGCCGAGGTGGCTAAGGGCGTTCGAGATCAAGGATTAGGCGATGACGAAATCATCGCATTGTTTGCCAAAGAGGCAAAGAAACGTCAAGAGAGCGCTGATTTATATACACAGGGCGGTAGCGAAGAACGTGCGACGGCAGAGCTTGCCGAAAAGCGCATTATCGAGGGCTATTTGCCAAAACAATTATCTGAGGACGAAATACGGCAGCTTATAGAAGACGCTATTGCAGAGATAGGCGATAGCTCCATGCGTGCGATGGGCAGTACTATCAGCCTGGTAAAACAAAAATCGGGTGGGGCGGCTGATGGTGCTGTTATAGCTCGATTGGTAAAAGAAAGGTTGTCGTAACATGATTATCCTCATGGGAGTGGCCGGGTCCGGTAAAAGTATGCAGGGTCGGATGCTCGCTGATGAGTATGGATATGCATGGATTTCTACTGGCGAGATTTTACGCGTACTAATCACTGGCAAGCGTCGACATGAGATGCTGCAGGGTAAATTGCTGAGTGATGAAGAGGTGATTAAGGTCATGGACAAGGTCCTCGATCTTATTGATACCAAACAAGAATTCGTACTTGATGGTTTTCCGCGAAGCGTAGTACAGGCAGAATGGCTGATATCGCAGACAAAAAAACAACGATTTGCCTTGACGGCTGTAATTCACCTCGTTGCTTCAGAGGAGGTGGTTAAAGGACGCCTGATGCAACGAGGCCGCGTTGATGACAACGAAGAAGCGATTGCGGAGCGCTTTAAAGAGTATCAGTCGGTGACGCTGCCGATCATTGAACATTTCCGCCAAGATAGCATACCGGTGTACGACATCGAGGCCGCACAAGAACCGCGGACAGTGCATGACCAAATTATGAATATTGTACGCGGAGCCTAAAAGGTGAGCAGTATACGCATTAAGACAGAACCAGAGATTGCGGCGATGCGCGAGAGTGGTCGTATGCTCGCGACAGTGCTTGAACTGCTACGCAAGCGTGTTAAGCCAGGGCTTACGCCAAAGGATATGTCGGCTATGGCGCGTACCGAACTAAAAAAACTCGGCGGCGCACCGGCGTTCCTTGGTTTTTATGGATACCCGGATATCATCTGTATTTCGGTGAACGAACAGGTACAGCACAGCATTCCTACGAATGTTCCCTTTAAAGCGGGTGATGTTGTAAATTTTGATTTTGGTGTGCGCTACAAGGGTATGACCACTGACGCTGGTATCTCAGTATGTGTTGGCAACAAGTTTACACCAGAAACAAGGCGGCTACTTGAGGGAACTGAGCTTGCCTTATATGATGGGATCGCACAGGTCCGGGCGGGCGGGCGTGTCGGTGATATCTCTGCCGCTATAGAGGCAACACTACGCAAATACCACCTTGGCATTGTACGCGAATTGGTTGGCCATGGTGTTGGCCATGAATTGCACGAGGACCCAGAGATTCCTAATTACGGACATGCTGGCACAGGGCCAGTACTGAAGGCGGGCATGACGATTGCTATCGAGCCTATTACGACACTTGGTGATCACGCAATTGTAGAGTTGCACGATGGTTGGACACTCGTCACACGTGATCGTAGCTGGTCGGCACAGTTTGAGCACACGGTATTGATAACTGATACGGGCGCCGAAATCCTGACTACAACCTAAACTCCACTTGCCGTAAAGCAAGAATAAGCGGTATACTGCCTTCATGCGCGATCCCGCTTCTTCTCACTATGTTGGGCTCGATATAGGTACCAGCACCGTTCGCTGTGTGGTTGGTATGCTCGACCCAAACAATCCCGGTAAATTATCTATTATCGGTCACGGAAGTGCACCAAACTATGGTATGCGAAAAGGCGTCGTTGTACATGTCGACGATGCTGCTGAAGCAATCGTGCAAGCGATTACAGAGGCTGAACGCGTATCTGGCACGCACATTCAACAGGCAACCGTAAATATCAATGGCGCACATGTAAGCGGCTTGAACTCAAAAGGAGTTATCGCAATTAGCGCCGCAAATCGAGAAATTACGCAGGAAGATCGTTTCCGCGTTGAAGAGGCTGCGACCATTGTACAGTTGCCTTCAAACCGTGAGATTATTCAAGTATTTGCTAAGAATTATCGACTCGATGGGCAAGATAATATCAAAGATCCGGTTGGTATGCATGGAGTGCGACTTGAGGTAGACACACATATTGTTACGGCAGCAACGCCAAATCTCCGTAACCTTGATATGGCACTCGAAAAGGCACAGGTGCTACCTAACCATCACACTATTTCGAGCTTAGCGTCCGCTGAAGCGGTGTTGGAGCGCCAACAAAAAGAAGCAGGTACGGTGCTCATAGACATAGGAGCCGGCACTACTAATATAGTTGTCTTTGAGGATGGAGAAGTGCAGCATGTTGCGGTGCTACCTATTGGCGGTTCGTATATCACAAATGATTTAGCAATAGGCCTTAAGACTGATCTCGATATTGCTGAGGCAGTTAAAATAACTCACGCTGGTGTTGCCCAGAAACTTCTCAAGAAAGAGTTTCGTGTTCGGGTAAAAGACAAGGACTACTTCTTTGATGCCGAAGAAGTATATATGATTACCGAAGCGCGCGTCGAGGAGATGTTCGAACTCGTCGAGAAAGAGTTACAGCGTATTCGTCGGTCACGTAAGTTGCCTGGTGGCGTCGTACTCGTTGGTGGAACTGCCAAGCTTCCAGGCATGGCAGAATTCGCCAAAGCAAAATTGCAGCTGGCCGCTCGTATAGGCGCGCTCCATGGCGTTTCGGGCCTTATCGATACCGTTTCTGATCCATCGTATGCATCTGCAACAGGGCTGATGATGCTCGATATGCTACTCATGCCGGAAGTGAACAATTCTCATGGACAGCATCAAACAGCGCGAGCACTAAATTTCATGGATAGCTTGTGGCGTCGCATTAAAGGTTAGGCTGCCAGGTACAAAAACTACTCGTTGTCGTTTTGTACATCTGAAACGCGTATAAATTAATTGAACTCATGAGCCAAGCACGCTATACTGGCTCCTGTATAACATGAAGGGTAAGAGGGTTTAGCAGTTATGCCTCAAGTTGCACCAGCTATAGAAACATTCGCGCGCATTAAAGTCGTTGGCGTCGGTGGTGCGGGCGGCGCGGCAATTAACCGTATGGTCGAAGCTGGGGTCGAGGGTGTAGAATTTATCGCTATCAACACCGATGCCCAAGCCCTTCATCATTCTCTTGCACACGTTAAGATTCACATCGGCAAAGATGCTACCCGTGGTTTGGGCGCAGGCGCTGACCCTAAGGTAGGACAGCAAGCCGCTGAAGAGTCACGCGAAGAGATCAAGAATGCGCTCGAAGGTGCAGATATGGTCTTTATTACGTTAGGCGCCGGTGGTGGTACTGGTAGTGGTGCGGGACACGTGGTGGCAGATGTCGCCAAAGAGCTTGACATCCTTGTGGTTGGCTTTGCGACCAAGCCGTTCGCCTTCGAAGGTGAGAAGCGCCGTCGTAATGCCGAAGCAGCTATTGATAATTTGCGCCGTTCAGTCGACACACTTATTGTTATCCCGAATGACCGCTTGCTGCAGACGATCGATCGCCAGACGCCGCTTATGGAGGCGTTTAAGGTCGCCGACGACGTGCTGCGCCAGGGCGTTCAAGGGATCTCTGATCTGATCACGGTTCACGGCTTGATTAATCTCGACTTCGCAGACGTGAAAGCAGTTATGAGCCACGCCGGTTCGGCGTTGATGGGTATTGGCCGCGCAAGCGGTGAGAACCGCGCTGTCGTCGCCGCGCAGCAGGCTATCGAATCGCCACTTCTTGAGGTGTCCATCGATGGTGCCCGCGGTATTCTCTTTAATATTATTGGTGGTAATGATCTGTCGATGCATGAAATTAATGCTGCCGCTGAAGCAATCACGAATGCTGCCGACCCAGATGCAAATATTATCTTCGGCGCAACCATCGATGAGAAGCTCGATGGGGAAGTTATCATCACGGTCGTTGCTACTGGCTTTGACGCATCGTACTTTGCTAATCGGAATGCGGTTGAAGAGGCGGTGACGCCGGAAACGAGCCCGGTGACTGCTTCTGCAGGTCACGAGGAAGAATCAACGCCTCTTGGAGGTGCTAGCGAGGACATGCACAGCCTCGACATGGACCTCAATGACGCGCGTGAAGCTGCAAAGGACTTCCAGTCTGATGCTATTCCAAACATTTGGACAATCGATGATCATGAAAGTGATGATCTGCAGCATGATGAAGAGCAGCACCAAGAGGGTGCTACCATTTCGCACATGGATGATAATCTTGAAGAGCCATCCTTCCTGCGACGGTTAATGAACCGCCGAAGAGAACAAAGTGATGCCGATGACTCCGACCAGAGTAAACCGGCATAGGTCGTATTAAATAATACACCACATTTTAGTTGCGACTGCGCTATAAATAGGGTTATGATTTATAACACAAGCACTATATATAGTGATGGTACGTTGAAATTATGTAAAGGAGGTGCGTAGCATGAAATGCGGACAATGCCATCAGGCTGACACAAAAGTGATTGAATCACGAGATGTGGCCGATGGGCGTTCTATCCGACGTCGTCGTGCTTGCACTGCTTGCGGATATCGATTTACGACATACGAGCGACTCGAACGTCCTCAACTTATCGTAGTGAAAAATAGCGGCACGCGGGAACTGTTCAGCCGGGAAAAGCTATTGGCTGGTTTATACCGGGCTTGCGAAAAGACGACTATTACAAGCGTTGATTTGGAGCGGCTCGTATCAGATGTAGAACAGCGACTCTATGCCTGTGGCGAATCTGAGATCTGTTCGACAAAAATCGGCGAACACGTTATGGACCAACTCGCTGAGCTGAACGAAGTCGCATACGTCCGATTCGCAAGCGTGTACCGACGATTTAAGGATATCGCAGGGTTCGAACGAGAACTCTCCGAGATCAAGCAACGCAGGATCTAATCATATCAAAGACAACTTGATCGGTTGTCCTCGGGTTTTATAAACGGAGCTTGTGCTCCCAAACTCGCTGTACTATAAATAGATATGCAGAGTTTGAAACTCGGGGAGAGCTGGTGGGTATCCGATGAGAGCGGATGCTTGCGAACTCTAAACAAATACAATTTATAAAAAATACATAAAGGTGACCGATGGGCAGAGGGGTTTGCTCATCGAAAAAGTGAGGGTACTATGGCACAAACAACTAGCCTGGGAGTGGGGCGACTATTCACTCAGCCCAAAAGCAAGGCGTATGACTTGCTTACATGGACAAAACAGGATTCTCTTATTAAGAACCCAGCGACCGATAAGCCGGTTTTTGAGCAAAGAGGCGTAGAGTTTCCAGAGGGCTGGTCGCTGAACGCCATCAACATCGTGGCACAGAAGTATTTCACTGGTACACCCGGCACGAAGGAGCGTGAAGCATCCTTGCGTACGTTGATCGACCGTGTTGTAGATACAGTGGCCCGTCAAGGTATCCAAGAGGGTTACTTTGAAAATGAAGCAGAGGCCGAGGACTACCGTGAGGAATTGAAATACGTGCTTGCGACGCAACGTGCAGCATTTAATTCGCCAGTATGGTTTAATATCGGTGCTAAAGAGCGCGCTCAACAAGCAAGCGCTTGCTTTATCTTGGGCGTTGAAGACACAATGGAATCGATCCTCAACTGGTACAGAGAAGAAGGCATGATCTTCAAGGGCGGCTCAGGCTCCGGTGTGAACATTAGTACGATTCGTTCATCTGTTGAGTCACTGGGTAAGAGTGCCGGACGGGCCTCCGGTCCGCTAAGCTTTATGCGCGGCGCCGACTCGGTTGCCGGCGCCATTAAGAGTGGCGGTAAAACCCGCCGTGCGGCAAAGATGGTTATCTTGAACGCTGATCACCCAGACGTACTCGATTTCATCCGTGCGAAGGCTCGCGAAGAAGATAAAATTCGTGCTCTTCGCGATGCCGGTTTTGATATGACACTCGATGGCAAAGACATCTACTCGGTACAGTATCAGAATGCCAACAACTCGGTTCGTGTAACCGACGAGTTTATGCAAGCGGTTCTGAACGACAAAGACTGGTCGCTCAAAGCAGTTACGACAGGTAAGCCGGTACAAACGCTGAAGGCCCGTGATCTGTTCCGCGAAATTGCAACTGCCGCCTGGCAGTGTGCTGATCCGGGTATGCAGTTCGACGGTACGATTAATCGGTGGCACACAGCACCGAACGCTGGTCGTATTAACGGAAGTAACCCATGCTCGGAATACATGCACCTCGATAACTCGGCGTGTAACTTGGCGAGCATTAACTTGCTCAAGTATTTGCGCGAGGACAACACTTTTGACATTGAGGCATTCAAGCACACGGTTGAGTTGGTCTTTACCGCGCAAGAGATTTTGGTCGGTTACTCGGCCTATCCAACGGAGCGCATTACTAAGAACGCAAAAGCGTATCGGGAGTTGGGCCTGGGCTATGCGAACCTCGGTGCTATGCTGATGGCACAAGGTTTGCCATACGACTCGGCGGAAGGCCGCGCACAAGCTGCAGCTATCACCGCTTTGATGACTGGTCATGCATATGCTACGAGCGCCAAAATGTCACGTCGTGTTGGCCCATTTGCTGGCTTCCACAAAGACCGCGATGGCATGCTGCACGTGCTTCGTATGCACCGTGAAGAAGTTTCCAAGGTAGACGCAAGCTTAGTATCTGAGGAGTTACTGAGTGCTGCTGCGACCGCTTGGGACGAGGCGGTGGAACTTGGCGAACTCTACGGTGTTCGCAACTCACAGGCCAGTGTGCTCGCACCTACGGGTACGATTGGTCTGATGATGGACTGCGACACCACCGGTATCGAGCCTGACTTCTCACTTGTGAAGCACAAAAACTTGGTAGGTGGTGGGTCGATGGCCATCGTGAACCAAACAGTGCCACGTGCACTCAAGACCATGGGTTACACTAAGCAGCAAGCCGATGATATTGTTGCTTATATTTTCGAAAATGGCAGCGTAACCGGGGCGCCTCATCTCAAGCCTGAACATCTCGATGTGTTTGCTTGTGCTGTTGGCGACAATGCTATTCACTATCTTGGCCACGTAAAGATGATGAGTGCGGTTCAACCGTTTATTTCTGGCGCCATCAGTAAGACCGTCAACATGCCTGAGGAGGCAACGATTGAAGAAATCGAACAACTGCACATAGACGCTTGGCAAATGGGCCTGAAGGCAATTGCAATCTACCGCGATAACTGCAAAGTTGCACAGCCACTTTCTGGCAAAAAGAAAGCCGAAGAGAAGAAAGAAGAGCCTGCTGCGGCTACCGCTGCGCCAATTGTTGCCACAGTGGCTGCGTCAGCGCCAACGGTTGAGGGCATGGCAACCGACCGTATTGTGGTAAAGGGTGCCGTTCGCCGGCTCTTGCCGAAACGCCGCACGAGCCGCACGTACAAATTCCATATTGCCGATCTGAAGGGCTTCTTCACGGTAAGTGAGTACGAGGATGGCGCTCCAGGCGAATTGTTTGTGAACGTCTCCAAACAAGGTTCAACGTTGAGCGGTTTGATGGATTCGTTTGCTATCTCGGTAAGCCACGGGTTGCAGTATGGGGTGCCACTCAAGAGCTACGTACGTACGCTTATGAGTAGCAGCTTTGCACCGTCAGGTATTACAGATGACGATGATATTCGCACGGCAAGTTCGATCACGGACTACATTTTCCGGCGCTTAGCGCTCGACTACTTGTCGTTCGACGACCGCCTGGAGCTTGGTTTGGCCTCGATTGACGACATGCCTACGGAAGAGCAGACAGTATTACTTACGGACGACCAATCACTCACTGGCCAACAGGTTCAAGAGAGTCAGGCGGTTACAAAGCCTGTGATTGAGATCGCTACTGCGATTGCTGCCGTAAGTGAGCCAGCACCCGCTACGAGCCCAACAAAGCCTCATAAGGACAGCACGGCGCCACTCTGCTACAACTGCGGTAATCAAACTCAGCGAGCAGGCAGTTGTTATGTCTGCACGAGCTGTGGTTCGACCACTGGCTGTAGCTAAACACTAGGAGCAGCCACAGCAGCAATAGCAATAATCGCCCATCCACAACGGTGGGCGATTATTTTTGTGGATGCGCCACCGCGGAGAGTGTGGTAAGCTAAGTGGCGTGAAGCTGCTTATCCTTTACAGACCAAATTCGGAACACGCTTCGACGATAGAATCGTATGTACGCGATTTTCAGCGCCAGCATGGTGCAGACAAGAAGGTTGAGATGCAAAGTCTCAACACACGCGAAGGCGCTGCCACAGCAACCCTGTACGATATTATGAGCTATCCGGCTATTTTGGCGTTGGCTGACGATGGATCAGTACTCAATGCATGGGAAGGTGATAGCCTGCCGCTCATGGATGAGGTCGCAAGCTACATCTACGCCTAGATAAGCATACTACTAGTAAGCTCACCCTTTACAGGAGTAAGCATATCTGATACTATCTATTGGTAGTAAATTCTTGAAAAGAGAAGTAAATATATGAAAAAAGCAGTTATCGCAACCGGTGGTAAGCAGTACCTCGTAAGCGAGGGCGAAACCCTTGACGTTGAACTATTGCACGCCGAAGGCAAGTCAGCTACATTTGAGCCGCTGCTCGTCATTGACGGCGAAGCCGTCAGCGTGGGTACTCCAGCCGTCGCCAAAGCCAAAGTTACCGTTGAAATTGTTGAGCCTGACGTAAAGGCCGACAAAGTTACCGCTATTCGCTATAAGGCTAAAAAGCGCGTGCACAAGGTACATGGTCACCGCCAACACCACACGACTATCAAGGTCACCAAGATCGCCTAGTTTTAATAGCGTGGTACGAAAATCCCTTCACCCGAAGGGATTTTTTTATTTTGCCGAAGGAGCCGGATACAGCTAGCCGTATAATGCTAGTCTGCGATTCGGTTTACGCTTAGGGCATATAATGATACGCTTATTACAGCTTTGGGATAGGACAAAAACATGCATCATGCAATCATTGCAGTGACCAATCAAAAGGGTGGGGTTGGTAAAACGACCACCGCCGTGAACCTTGCCGCGACATTAGCGTCAGGCGGTTCATCGGTTTTACTCGTCGATCTTGATCCTCAGGGGAACGCGACGAGTGGTTTGGGGCTTGCCAAAGATCTGCAGCCAACAACCTATGAATTGCTCGTGGGTGGGGCCCGGCTTGAAGATGTTGTGCATGAAACTCAGCGCGACGGCTTGTATATCTTGCCAGCCAACCCGAACTTGGCAGCCGCAGAAGTTGAGCTTGTCGATATGGACCACCGCGAGTTCTGTTTGCGGGAAGCACTCAAGACAGCGACGTACGACTACGTCATCATCGATTGCCCGCCAGCCTTAGGACTATTGACTATCAATGCTTTGGCAGCGGCCACCTCTATTCTCATTCCGGTACAAGCGGAATATTACGCGCTTGAGGGGTTGGGACAGCTACTGGCAACGGTGCAGCGTGTTCGCCAAGGGCTTAATCCCGCGCTCGCCTTACTCGGGGTGGTGATTACGATGTTCGATAAGCGAACGAGCTTATCGGAACAGGTAATGAACGAACTACATAACCACTTCGGTGATAAATTATTCCAAACCACCATTCCGCGAAATGTCCGCTTGGCAGAGGCGCCGAGCTTTGGCAAAACGGTAGCTGAGCACGATCGGTGGTCGAAGGGTGCACGAGCATACAAGCAACTGGCTAAGGAGGTAGCAAAACGTGTCAACGGCTAAAAAACGATCAACGGGATTAGGACGAGGCTTTGATGTGTTGTTGCCGCAAGACTTTGACAAAAGCTTGCTTGCCGACGACCAAGATCGCATCCAGAAACTTGCCATAACTGCTGTTGAGCCGAACCCTGGTCAACCTCGTCAGCACTTCGACAAAGAAGCGCTTGAGCAGCTTGCTGCCTCAATCGAGCAATACGGCATTTTGCAGCCGATTGTGGTTACACCTCGCGGTGCGTCATATAGCATCATCGCCGGTGAACGCCGATGGCGGGCTGCACAAATTGCCAAATTAACGCAAGTGCCGGCGATTGTACGTACCACCAAAGAGCTTGAACAACTCGAATTGTCGTTGGTCGAAAACGTACAACGCGTCGATTTATCGCCACTCGAGCAGGCGGTATCAATTGAGCGCTTACACCAGCAGTTCAATATGACGTACGAATCGATTGCCAAACGCTTGGGTAAATCAACCCCGACCATTAGTAACACTGTGCGACTCCTGCAACTACCGGAGGCGGCACGCGACGCGCTCCATAACAAAGACATTACCGAAGGGCATGCGCGAGCGATTCTAGCGCTAAAGGATGCGCCTGAGAAGCAGATCGAATTACTGGCGGCGATTATGCAGCACGGCTGGTCAGTCCGGCAAGCCGAACGATTTGTAGTATCAGTAAAAGAGGGTTACCGCGAAAGCCACGCGACCCGCGAACGCATGCAGACTGAAACTCCTGAAACAAAACGCTTGAGCCAGCGCATTGGAGCTTCCGTGCAGATTCGACGTATGGCCAAAGGTGGCAAGCTCGAAATCCGATTTACCTCTGATGATGAGCTGCAAAACATCCTTACACAGCTTACATAGTTACGGTGGTTATTATTAGCAGCGGCAAAGGCTACTAGAATTTTTCTGCTTTGCTGAGTGGCAGTACTCGTGCGACGAGTTTTCCAACGATGTCATTGGCAGAGATGGGTCCGAAGTAGCGTGAATCATACGAGTTGCCGCGATTATCGCCACATACAAACACTTCGTTGGCGGGCACGGTCAAATCGGTGTCGCCGATGGTCTGTAGAATATCCTTGCCATAAGGAAGGGTGGTATCAGGGTTAAAGCCATTCGGGTGCTGCTTGTTGTACACCATGATCGAACCATTCCTGATGACGATATGATCACCTGGCAAGCCGATAACACGCTTCACGAGCTGTTTGGAAACGTTGGGGTTAAGGTCGGGCAATCCCTGCTCGTTAAATATGATGACATCGCCGCGATTAGGGATATAGGGGTGGCCAGTCAAGCGCGCCCATGTGCGTGAAACTTTCCAAACGATCAAGCGGTCGTTATTTTGAAGTGTTGTTTCCATGCTTTGGCCATCCACTTGGTACGACTGAAATACGTATGCGGTCAGCACGAGGGCTAAAATAGGCGCGATAAGAAGTACTGCGATGGTGGAAAGTGCACTCCGCCAGCCATCTTTGCGTTTTTGGGGCGCTGGTTGTTTCTGTGCTACTGGCTGCGGAGCAGCGGTCTGCTGTGCGGGCGTTTGATCGTTCATTCAGCTTCCAAGTATACTGCAAAGTAAGCAATTATGCACATGTTTACTACATAAGCATAAGCCGATATACTAATAAAACTGTATGGATAATTTTAAACGAGCACCACGCCGCGCGCCGCGACAGGCAATTGATGGATTTTTGTCGGCTCCTGGCCGCTCCCAAGGAGGCCGCCGCCCCATCGGTGAGGATGCCTTCCGGGCAGCAAAGGTTAATCCGAATGCGGGCCGCCGACCAGACAATTTTGATCATCCCGAGGGCTACAACGCTGCATATGGACCAGTGCAGACGCCCGGCCAACGTGCAAAGCGGACAGACCTTGCCGCTCGCCAGTCGCTCTTGAACATGTCGATGCCACCCGAGCCTGATTTTACGCCTAAAAAGGCGAAGAAGCAGGCTAAAAAACACCGCGTACGCCGGTGGATTTTACGTACGTCACTCGCGGTATTTATTTTGCTTTTTTTGAGTGGCGGTTTAGTGGTGGCTAAGGCATACCTTAACGCACATAAAGTACTTAAGGGCGGCGGCAAGGCTATAGCGCTTCAAAAAACCGTCGATCCAAATCTACTCAAAGGCGAAGGAGATGGTCGTATTAACATTTTGTTGCTGGGTATTGGTGGTGATGGGCATGACGGCCCCGATCTCACCGACACAATTCTTATTGCTAGCATCGATCCGGTGAACCACAAAGTTGCACTGCTTAGCGTGCCACGTGATTTGTGGGTAAGTGTGCCAGGCGGCGGCAGTATGAAACTAAATGCCGTGTATGAAACCGGCAAGTACAAATATCTGGGCAAGATGAGCGATAGTAACAGCGACACAAAAGCGGTAGAGGCAGGGTTCGCGCTCGATGATCAGGTGCTTGAGCAGGTACTCGGTATCCCGATTCACTACCATGTGCTTGTCAATTTTAAGGCGTTCCAACAGGCCGTCAATACTGTTGGCGGCGTGACAGTGAACGTGCCAACGCAGCTCTATGATCCGACGATGGCTTGGGAGAATGGTGGCAGTCCTATTTTGGCCCAGCCTGGCGTGCAAACATTTGACGGCTTGCACGCCCTGTACTACGTTCGCTCACGCGAAACCAGCTCTGACTTTGCGCGTGCACAACGGCAGCGGGCAGTTATCGTAGCACTCGAACAAAAAGTATTGTCACTGGGCACATTGAGCGATCCGGTAAAAATTACGCAGTTGCTCGATGCGTTTGGGAGCAACGTAGTAAGCGACTTTAGTATGAGCGATATGACCAGATTGTATGCTATTACGAAGAATATTGATCCGGCCTCGACGCAGTCGGTTGGACTTACTGACTCACCAAACAATTTTGTGAGGACTGGTATGATTGGAAATCAATCGGTGGTGGTGCCGACGGCAGGCCTGGGCGACTATGATGCAATCCAGAGTTATGTCCGCAACACTTTGAAAGACGGCTATCTTGCCAAGGAGAATGCTATCGTTATGGTACTGAACGGAACTACCAATACAACACTTGGCACGACCCAGACGGATACGCTAAAATCATATGGGTACAACGTGGGGACGGTAGGGAATGCGCCGACGAGCAACTACCAGCATACTGTGTTAGTTGACCTGGCTCATGGGAAAGACCCATACACCCAGCATTACCTTGAAGAGCGGTTTGGTGTAAAGGCAACACAAAAGTTACCCGATCAAGCAATTCATCCCGGGAACGCTCAATTTATGTTAATCTTAGGAGAAGATGAAGCCACTCATAGCTAAAATCAAACCAGCCAGCGGTTTTTCCTACATACTACATCTTGTACTGAACGTTTTGTTACCGCTGCTTGTTTTCGTGTTGGTTCGCTTGCATTTTGTCGAGTTGGCATTGGCCGCTATTTTGCTGAGCAAGTGGCGTATGTTTGCAGTGCGACCACGCTTTTGGCCCGTGAATATCCGGGCGAATGCCGTTGATATCATCGTGGGTGTCTCGCTCTTGCTCTTTATGGTGCACAGCGGCAGCCAGCTAGTGCAGTTTGGTTGGGTGGTTCTATACGGGGTGTGGCTGGTCGGCATTAAGCCTGCCTCTACGACGCTTATGGTATCGATTCAGGCACTCGTTGGGCTCTTGTGCGGGCTAATGGCGCTCTTTGTTGCGTGGTCTTCTGGGCCACTTTATGGGTTAGTGTTTGCAGCAGGGCTTATATGTTACTTGACGGCTCGTCATTTCTTTGACAGTTTTGATGAACCACATGCACGGCTGCTATCATATATTTGGGGGTATTTCGGTGCTGCGCTCGTGTGGGTGCTTGGCCACTGGCTTCTCTTTTATAGCATTATTTCACAGCCGGCATTGCTACTTATTGCTATAGGATACGGCTTGGCAGCCCTGTATTACCTCGACCACTACGAGCGACTTACAAAAAACGTTCGTCGTCAGTTTATCTTCATAATGATTGCTATAATTATAGTAGTCATAACCTTCTCAGACTGGGGAGATAAAATAGTTTAGCAGGGGGGACCATGGAGTCATCAGATCGGGATGTAAAAGAGCAATCAGCAACGGCAGAGGAGAAAAAGTCTGAGGCATCGGCACACTCGTCCTCGCCTTCGAGACCGGCCACCACGAGGCCACATGAGTCGATGGTGCCACATCGACGCGTGAAGTTCCTAGCAATTGCTTTTCTGTTAATCCTGAGCGTCACCTGTGGTTTTTTAGGCGGCTATTTAGGTGAGCGAAGTCGCAACGACACAAGTTCGGTGCAAAAACAGCAAGTGGTGCTGAAGACCCAAGGGCAGCTTATTAGCAGTATCGCTAAAAACGTAGGGCAAAGCGTCGTTTCGGTGAATGTAACCGGCCAAGCGGCTGCAAGCAGTAACGACCTAAGCTCGATCTTCGGTGGTCAACAACAGCAACAGAGTGTGCAGAGTGCAGGGACCGGGATTATTTTGACCAGTGATGGGCTGATTATTACGAACCGCCACGTAGTCCCGTCAGGGACGACGAGTGTGAGCGTAATGCTTTCCGACGGTACCGAATATGATAATGTGCAAGTTATTGGTCGCACAAGCAGCAGTGACAGCTTGGATATCGCTTTCTTGAAGATTCCTGATACGAAGGGCAAAACGCTAGTGCCGGCAACGCTCGGCGACTCAAGCAAGATGCAAATTGGCGACAACGTTATCGCGATTGGTAACGCGCTGGGGCAGTTCCAGAACACGGTGACATCCGGTATCATTTCCGGCTACGGCCGCAGCGTACAGGCGAGTGATAGCAATGGGAGCAACAGCGAGAATCTAGAGGATCTGTTCCAGACCGACGCTGCTATTAATGAAGGTAATTCTGGCGGTCCGCTTGTAAACCTCGATGGACAGGTAATTGGCATAAATACAGCGATCGCGGGTGATGCGCAGAGTATTGGTTTCGCGATCCCAGTCAACGACATAACTGGCCTCATTAATAGTGTTAAGTCGACCGGCAAGTTGCAGCGCCCATACATTGGTGTCATGTATGTTCCGCTTACAGATGATGTCGCTAAACAATACAACCTTTCGACTACGCGTGGTGCATATATTCCTAATGCAGATGCAACAGGACAAAATTCGGTTATTGCGGGTGGACCGGCTGCGAATGCAGGAGTAAAGGCTGGTGACATCATCACCAAAGTCAACGACACGGCGATCGATCAAAACAACAGTCTTACGGCGATTCTAGACAAACACGCTGTTGGCGACAAAGTAACCCTGACGATCTTGCGCGGTAGCAAAACGATTACAATCGACGTAACGCTGGCCGCGGCGCCGACAAGCTAAGTTTTTACGATAAATAACTGGGCGAGCCCATTATGCTCCCGCTGAACGTAGTGGGCTTGCTCTGCGAGCGCACGTAACGGTGCATGCTGCTCGGTAAGCGATTCAGTAATAACGTACATCGGTTGCAATGCGGCAACTTGTTTCCAAAATATGCGGTACAGGTCGAGGCCATCGTCGCCAGCAAAGAGCGCCAATTGAGGTTCATGGCCGGCAGCTTTGTTGATTGGATAGTTTTCTGGAACGTATGGCAGGTTGGCAAGTATGGCATCGTATGGACCACCGTGCGTGGCAAGGAGGTCGCTCTGATAAAACTGGGCGTGAACTTTGTGCGTGCGGGCATTTTGCTTGGCAATGGCCAACGCGCCTTCGTCGATGTCGTAGGCATGCAGCCGAGCGTGAGGGATTTCAAGCACAGTTGTAATACCCAAGCAGCCCGAGCCGGTGCCTATATCCGCAATGAGTGGTTGGGGTGGTAGCTGACAAGCCTTGAGCAGATCGATCATGGCTTCTGATTCTGGGCGAGGGACAAGCACACGCTGGTTTACATAGAATGTACGACCGTAAAAATACGCTTTATGACGAATGTATGCCAGAGGTACATGATTTTTTCTTTGTGTACATTTCTTGTCCAAGGCAGTAGCTTGTGCAGCACTAAGCGAACGCTCAGGGTGTGCTAAGAGCGTGGCCCGGTCGAGGCCCAATGCGTCCTCGAGCAAGACAAGGCAATCAAGCCGCGCGGTTGCAATGTCTGCATTGGCCAGTTCAATAGTGGCGCGTGCAAGAAAATCGCCAACGGTCATAGCTATGCTTCGTTTGTAATAAGTTGCCGCTCGTAGGCCTGTAACTGCTCGATGAGGTCGTCAATTTCGCCGTTCAACGCGCCAGGTATGTTACTGCGCGAATAGCCAATGCGGTGGTCGGTAATACGGTCCTGAGGGAAGTTGTAAGTGCGAATCTTTTCACTGCGGTCGCCCGAGCCGATAAGTTTTTTGCGCGATTCCGAAAGTTGTTTTTGCTCTTCTTCGATTTTAATCGCGAGCAAGCGTGCGCGAAGCACGCCGAGTGCCTTTTCTTTGTTTTTGATTTGTGATTTTTCGTCTTGGCAGGTTACGACGATGCCGGTCGGCAGATGCGTGATGCGTACTGCGGAATCGGTCGTGTTTACCGACTGACCACCGTGGCCGCTCGAACGGTAGACGTCAATACGCAGGTCGTTCGGATTAATCTCGACATCGGCTTCTTCGGCCTCTGGTAAAACGGCAACGGTCGCCGTAGAAGTGTGGATGCGGCCCTGTGACTCGGTGGAAGGAATGCGCTGCACGCGGTGCACACCGGCCTCAAATTTTAACTGTTTGTAAATATCGGCACCGCGGATAGCAAAAATAATTTCCTTAAACCCGCCAACTTCGCTTGGCGCTTCATCGATGAGCTCGACTTTGTAGCGATGGCGCTCGCACCAGCGCACGTACATGCGATACAGGTCCGCGGCGAACAAGCTGGCCTCGTCACCGCCGGCCGCAGCGCGGATTTCCATAACGACGTCGCGGTCGTCGTTGGGATCTTTGGGTGTTAAGGCTTCTTGCAGGGCAGCGTCGTTGGCGGTGAATTTTTCGGCGACTTCGTCGCGTTCCATCTCGGCTAGTTCAGTCATGTCGGGGTCATTTTGTGCCAGTAACTCGTTGGCGTCTGCTTGACGCTTGAGCAGGTCGCGGCGTTTATCGAAAAGCTGAAGGGTAGTTTCGAGTTCTTGGCGGCGTTTGGCGAGCTTGGGATATTCGGGCTGGCTAAAAATAGCTGGATCTTGCAGCTTTGTTTCGATCTGAGTGAATTCATCACGTAAGGATTGTTCTTTTTGTTCCATAAGATGTTCTTATTATATACAAAAACCGCCTGAATGCGATGAATCAAGCGGTTTTGGACAACAGCAGCTACGCAGCTTTTTTAGCGTCGGACTTTTCGGCCTTAGCAGCTTTGCGGGCAGATTGCTTTTTGGCAGCGGCAGCGCGCTTCTCGCGAGCCTCGGCTGCGGCCTGGGCACGAGCTTTGAACTTGTCAACGCGGCCTTCGATGTCGAGTACGCGCTCTTCACCGGTAAAGAAGGGGTGTGAGCTGCTTGAGATGTGCACCTTGACCAATGGGTATTCAGTGCCATCGAGAGTGATGGTTTCTTCGGTTGCAACCGTTGAGCGCGTCAAAAACGTCGTACCGTTGTTGAGGTCTTGGAAAACAACCGGGCGATAAGCTTTAGGATGTAGTTCTTTTTTCATAATCCCATACATTGTACCTGTTCTCTCGCTATAAGTCAAAGGTACATGAGTGCTATAATGCACGGCATGAGAGAAGTATATCCGGAACACCCTACACACGACGAGCTCAAGCAACTATTTAATGGAACACAGACGTGGCTCGAGGACCACGCTCCTGTTGACTTCGGTGACGGCGGTATACAAATCGATGAATCAAGCGGTTCACCAATTCCGGAGGATCGAGTCTACCGGAAAGTACGGATCCGAGGTGATGTGCTACGCGCTTTCTTGCCAGACGTTGCTGAGGTGCTCTGCATTGGCGAAGAAGGCGTTGAAGTATCAGCTGTTGCGGCAGGCCCTGTCTTCGACACTGAAACCCAGCAAGTTACCGAAATTACACGACCAGACTGCCAGTATACAATTTGTCCGCCGGAGGATGCACCCGCATCAACCATTATTCTGCAATCAGAGGATAGCGGAGATTTTTCTACTACACGTATGTACGAACTACCATTTGCGGACCCCGACGAAAGGAAGCCTGAGACGTCTCGTAATCAATTCCTTGATTATTTGGCGGGTTATGGGGTGATAGAAGAAACTGAATTAACACGGCAAGAGTATGCCGCTTGGCAAAGGGTGGTTGATAATCTTGATCCCTTGCAACAGCTGAGTCAGCCTGACAGCGGCACAGAGGCGTAGAGGATTATGAGCAAAGAATTTAGTAGTGATGACACTGCGGAAACGTTTGCATCACAGGATCAATTGCGACAGTTGTATGGGCAGACGACATCGTGGCTGGATAACAACGTTGATATTCAGTACCCGCCTTCAGGAGTTATTGGCGATTACGAGGGATTGCCCATGACAGATGAACCACTTTACAGAGAGGTGATGATTGATGGTGATGCTATACGCAGCATATTGCCGGTAGCTGCCGATGATTTGCATGTAGGCGACCAACTGGGGATTGCTGAGAATTTGCCCGGTTGGCTTCAGGCCAGAAGCCCAGAAAGAGAGCTGGATTATTCGGAACCACTCTGTCGGTTCACGGTGCGACGGACTCAAGACGATCCGATTGTCGAAACCGACCTTTTTATACAAGAAGATATTGCTGAGAACGGTACACGGATATACACGACCACTCGGACTGATGAAACACGTTTGCCCCGAGAGGCTGAATCGACCGGTGATATTGATCCAACCGAGCGGCTCGCAAAGTATCTGGAAGCAAGGGACACTCATGCAAGGGTAGGCGGTGATGAGTTAACGGGCAACGAATATTTCGCCTGGCAGAGCGTCGTCGATTGCCTTGATGATTTGCACAACTGGCAACCACCCGAGAATTCAACGGACGATCCCTTGCCAGAATAGCGTACATCAGGTATAATTACATCTGTTACTAAGTAAACAGGTTGAGGATACATCCTCCTGCGGACTGGCCATGTAGGCTCCCGCGGGCCCTCGATCGAAGAGAAAGGACACATACTATGGCTACCGTTGATGTAGACATTAAACAACTATTAGAAGCGGGCGCACACTTCGGCCACAAAACGAGCCGTTGGCACCCAAAAATGGCAAAGTATATCCACAGTAAGCGTGGTGGCAGCCACATTATCGACCTCACTAAAACAGTTGAGGGCCTGGAAGCTGGCTTGGCATTTTTGAATAAGACAGCGAGCGAAGGCAAGCAAGTATTGTTTGTGGGCACCAAGCGTCAGGCGCAAGACATCGTAAAGCAAGCTGCCGAATCGGTAAAAATGCCGTATGTTACTGAGCGTTGGCTCGGTGGTATGCTGACGAACTGGCCAACTATTGGCGGTCGCGTAAAGCACCTCAAAGACCTTGAATCCAAGATGGAATCAGGCGCCTTGGCTGCCAAGTACAACAAGCTTGAGGTACAACGTTACCAAGAAGAGATCGACGAAATGAACGCCATTTACGGTGGTATCAAGGACCTCAACGGTCGCCCAGGCGCACTGTTCATCGTTGATATCGTGAACGACGCCAATGCTGTTCGTGAAGCCACGAAACTTGGGGTTCCCATTGTTGCCTTGGTTGATACGAACGCTGATCCAAGCCTCGTTACGTACCCAATCCCTTCGAACGACGACGCTATCAAGACCATCCAGCTGATGGTGAACTACGTTAAACAAGCGGTTGAGCTCGGCAAGGCTAAGCATCAAACGGCCGCTCCAGACAAAGACCAAGAAGCAAGCAAGGAGAACTAAACCATGGCTGTAGACATCGCAGAAATTAAACGCCTCCGCGAGTTGACAGGTGTCGGCATGACTGATGCCAAAAAAGCGCTCGAAGAAACCAACGGCGACTTCGACAAAGCACTCGAGGCGATGCGTAAAAAAGGTCTGACCAAAGCCGAAAAGAAGGGTGAGCGTGAAGCTCGCGAAGGCCTCATTGAAGGCTATGTACACGGTGGCCGCATCGGCGTACTCGTAGAAGTAAACTGCGAAACCGACTTTGTAACGCGCACTGACGACTTCAAGAACCTCGCACATGATGTGGCTATGCATATTGCCGCATCAGCACCCGAATACGTATCTGCCGAGGAAATCCCGGCAGAGGTTCGCGAAAAGGTTGCTGCCGAATTTACCGAAAAGGTAAAAAACGAAGGCAAGCCAGAGAATATGGTGCCGCAAATCGTAGAAGGCATGCTCAAGAAGCATTTCGCTGAGAAATGTTTGATGGAGCAGCCGTTCATCAAAAACCCAGATCAAACAGTTGGTGGCTACGTAAAGGAACACATCGCTAAGCTTGGCGAAAACATCGTGGTCCGTCGCTTTAGCCGCATGGCTCTCGGCGAAGTTGCCTAAGCAACACTTGCCAGTATATTCTGCTAGCACTACACTCCCGCTTACTGTAAGCGGGAGTTTTTTATATTTCCATCGGCTTTCCGAAGAATAAGTGGTTCGGTGGATCTCGCTGCGCTATACTAAAGCTGTAGTAATTGAAGGAACCCCATGAATCCAAATCAGATTGTTGACGGCGCAAAGCAGAAGTTACAGGCAGCCGTAGACCACTTCCAAGATGAGCTTAAGAAGGTTCGTACCGGACGAGCGCATCCCAGCATGCTTGATGGCGTGGTCGTGATGGCGTATGGTACACCGATGCCTCTGAACCAGGTGTCTACTGTAACGACGCCAGAGGCGCAGCTCTTGCAGATTACGCCATTTGATCCAGGTAATTTGCAGGCAATTGCTAGCGCAATTCGCGACAATCCAAGTCTTGGGCTGAACCCAAGTGATGACGGCCGAGTCGTGCGGGTACCGATCCCACCACTCACCGAAGAGCGCCGCCGCGAATACGTCAAAATGTTGGGTGGCAAGGTAGAAGATTGCATGGTTGTATTGCGCAATGTACGTCACGATGCGCTCAAGCAGGGCGATCAGGCTAAAAAAGACAAGGCCATGAGCGAGGACGATTACAAGCGCCTCGAGAAGCAAATCGACGATCTGATGGCCTCGCAAAAACTAGCTGTGGATCAGCTGGCGAAGGCTAAAGAAGCCGAAATTATGACTGTATAGTGCGACTGTATGAGTGCAAAATCTGATACAATACACGTACCTATGAGTACTGCTACATTTGGTCTTGCGCCAAAGCATCTTGGCCTCATTTTGGACGGCAATCGTCGGTGGGCGCGCGAACATGGATACCCGATTATCGAGGGGCATCGTCGCGGGTACTATAGCCTAAAACGTGTGGTGAAGTCGGCTATCAAAGAGGGCGTGCAGTACGTTTCGGCGTACGTTTTCTCGAGTGAAAACTGGAATCGCAGTAGCGACGAAGTATCGAAGCTGATGAAGCTGACGTTATGGGTGCTTAAGCATGAGGTCCAAGAGTTTCATCGTGAGAATATCCGTCTGCGCGTGGTAGGCTCGAAGCTGAAGCTCGGTACGGCACTCGTAAAAGCGATCCACGAAGCAGAGGAGCTTACCAGGGGCAACGATCGCGGCACGTTGTTGCTTTGTTTGGATTACGGCGGCCAGCAAGAGATTGTCGAGGCGACCAAGCGCATCGCGGCAGCCGGATATAAACCGGAGGAAATTACATCCGAACTCATCTCACAATTTTTGTATGCGCCTGATGTTCCACCGATAGATCTGATCATCCGTACTTCGGGTGAACAGCGGCTCAGCAACTTTATGTTGTGGGAGTCCGCCTACAGCGAACTGCTGTTTAGTAAGGTGTATTGGCCAGACTTTAGCGAGCTTGATTTGCATGAAGCCATCGAACAGTATGCCGTGCGGCATCGGAGATTTGGGTCGTAATGGGTATATTTTTGCTCGTCGTTGGCCTGATTTTATTCGTAGCGCTGGTGGTGGTACACGAGTTTGGCCATTTTTGGATAGCCCGCCGCAACGGCGTTGAAGCCGAAGAGTTCGGCATTGGATTCCCACCGCGTGCATGGAGCAAAAAGCTAAAAAGCGGGCTTGTGCTCAGTTTGAACTGGCTGCCAATCGGTGGTTTTGTAAAGCTCAAAGGTGAGCACGACGCCGATACCGAGCCGGGCACGTTTGGCGCGGCAAGCTTTTGGTCGAAGACTAAGATTATGCTGGCTGGCATAGGTATGAATCTTTTGGCTGCTTTTGTGCTCTTTATGATTTTGGCTTGGGTTGGTATGCCACAACTCGTGAATGATCAATTTAAGGTAAAAAGTGACACCAAAATTGCGCACAACGAGGTGTTGGTAGGTTACGTTGAATCAAACTCACCGGCCGGCCACATTGGCCTCAAGACGCGTGATCAGATTACGGCTATTGGTCCTGCTGGTCATGAAACAAAGATTACCGACGCCACCCAAATGGCAACGGTTACGCAGGCATATGCCAACCAAAAAGTTACCGTCGACTACTTGCGTAACGGTCAGCCACAGACGGCTACGACTACATTGCGAAGCAAAGCAACGGTAGAAGAGGGCAAAAAGACCAACCATCCCAAGGGCTATCTTGGCGTTGCGCCAACCGAGTACACACTCACGCGAGCGACCTGGTCGGCGCCAGTACAAGCACTTGGTACGATGTGGCAGTTCACGGCTTTGACATTCAAGGGCCTGTGGGTTGCCGTTTCGAGCTTGTTGCAGGGCAATACAGCGCAGGCGAGTGCGCAGGTATCGGGGCCGGTAGGGATTTTCGTGATTCTTAAGGACGGTAGTTTATTGGGTTACCAATTTATGCTGCTCATTATTGCGGTGATTTCGCTCACGCTGGCGGTCATGAATGTACTCCCCATCCCAGCATTGGATGGCGGCCATTTATTTGTCATGCTTATTGCGAGATTGCTACGCAAGCCACTCACGCAGCGTGTGGAGGAGTGGGTGTATGGAGTGAGTTATGTGTTCCTATTGGGGCTTGTGGCATTAATTACGGTTGTCGATGTCAGACGATATTTCTAAACCAGTTACAGCAGACACTACATCGCCTCAGCGGCGCGTGCCGTGGGGTGCAAGTAGTGCTATTTTGGTGGCGGTGTGTACGTACTTTGGTGCGTCGATTTTAAGTGGGTTGCTCCTTGACTGGTATGTGGGGACACGGCATTGGTCGACGACAGAGGTAAGCCAATGGCTTAATTCGTCGGTGACGGCGCAATTCATATATATTCTGCTTACCGAAGGTCTAACCATCGGCTCGGTGCTGCTCTTTATGCATTTCAAGCATGCGGGCTTACGAGTGTTGGGGTGGGTGCGACTGCGACTGCGTGATATCGGCTATGCACTGGGTGGTACGGCAGTGTACTTTGTGTTGTATTTTGTGGTGTTCGCGCTCTTGCTCCACTTTACGCATATTGATGTGGGCCAAAAGCAAGACGTTGGATTCCAGCATGTGGCAGGGGATAGTCAGCTGCTGCTGACCTTCATTAGTTTAGTGATTTTGCCACCCGTGGTCGAAGAGACCGTATTTCGTGGTTTCTTGTTTGGTGGCCTAAAAAATCGCATGCCTGTTCGGGTCGCGGCCGTTCTTACGAGCGTGCTCTTTGCGGCGCCTCATTTGCTCGAGAGCGGTAGTGGTGGCTTGCTGTGGGTGGCCGGCATCGACACCTTTATACTTTCACTGGTGCTCTGTTATCTCCGCGAAAAGACGGGAAGTTTGTGGGCGGGCGTACTTGTGCATATGCTCAAGAACGGCGTCGCCTTCTATAGCCTCTTTATTGTCACCGCTCGGTAGGGTATAATGCTGATCATGCATTACTGTGCTCTCATGCTCAAGCCTGTGATTATCCCGGCCCCCCGGCCGAAGATTTCTTTTTGCTAGTCACATTTTAGATAAACGTAGGAGAAGGGTATGAGAGTTTCGAAGATCTTTGGGTGGACATCAAAAACAGAGGGAAGGGATTACACGATTGCGTCGCATCGGCTGCTGACGCAGGCTGGCTTTATTCGTGAATCAAGCGGCGGTCGCTATTATTTGTTGCCGCTCGGGCTCAAGGTGCACGACCGTATCGTCGAAATTGTGCGCAAGCACATGGATGCCGCCGGCGCGCAGGAATTAGTGATGCCAGTATTGCATCCACTAGAGCTTTGGCAGGAAACCAACCGCACGACGAGTGCTGGGTTTGAACTCATGAAAATTACTGATCGCCGCGGCGCTGATTTTGCACTCGGCGGCACTGCCGAGGAGATGGCCGTCGATTTAGTCCGCAAATTTAATATTAGTTACAAAGATTTGCCGTTTAATATTTACCAGTTCTCCATGAAGTTCCGCGATGAAATGCGTGCCCGCGGCGGCTTGTTGCGTGTCCGTGAATTCGTCATGAAGGATGCCTATAGCTTTGGTACCGAGGCGCAATTCAAGCAGACGTACCAAGAGATGTGGGACGCCTACAAAGCGATTTTCGAAGAACTGGGTCTGAAGGCTGATGTGGTCGCAGCTGATAATGGCTATATTGGTGGTGAATACTGCCACGAGTTTGTCGCCCAAAGCGATGTCGGCGAGAGTCGCTACTTCATCGATGAGCAAAGCGGCTACGCTGCGCACGAAGACGTCGCAACATTTGCGATCGAAGATAAAAATGTCGATGAGGCGCCTAAGGAACTCCAAGAGGTGGACGCACTTCGCGGACCAAAAATGGAAGATGGTGTGAAGCTGCACAACTTACCATTGTGGCAGCAGACCAAGGATGTACTGTTCTTTGACACGGCAACGAAGCGGTACATTTTAGCGATTATTCGCGGCGATCTCGACGTAAACGAGACGAAACTGATGCAAGTTGCGAAGGCCTTCGACCTGCGTGCGGCTACCGATGAAGAAGTTCGCGATGACCTTGTCAGCGAGCCAGGCTTTATCTCGCCCGTTGGCATGGTTCGGAAGGGCAAAAAGACTGGCTACGAAGTTGTTATTGTCGCCGATAGCAGCTTGCGTACCGTGCGCAACATGTACGGCGGCACCAACAAGAAGAATCGTGACCTGTTGAACATCAACATCGACCGAGATTGGAAGCCCGATCTCGAAGGCGACATTGCCATGGCTCAGCCGGGCATGCTCAGCCGCGAAGGTGGCAAGTTGATCGAAAAACGGGGTATTGAGGTGGGGAATATCTTCCAGCTCGGCTACCACTATACGAACCTCATGCATGACGCCGAATACACCAATGAAAAAGGTGAGCGCGAAAAGTATTACATGGGCTGTTATGGTATCGGCATTGGCCGCACTTTGGCAGCAGTCGTCGAGGCTTTCCACGATGATAAAGGTATCGTCTGGCCAGCGTCGGTCGCACCATATCAAGTAGTAATTGTTCGCCTTGGCGGCAGCGTCGACGCAACAAAACTTGCAGATAGTTTATATGAAACTTTGAAGAAACGCGGTGTTGCTGTATTATATGACGATCGTGATGATGTGAGGCCGGGAGAGAAGTTCGCCGATGCGGACCTTATCGGTGTTCCACATCGGATCGTTATTAGCGAAAAGACAGCCGCGTCTGGGCAATATGAGGTCAAGGCCCGGCAAGCGTCCGAAGCACAATTTGTTACCTTTGATGAAGCGATAAATATGTTCGCGCCACAAGGAACAAAGTTGGTATAATAGGGTTCTAGGTAGGCAGTTTTGCCCACATACCCATGCCGACATCCATACTAGAGAAGAAGGAGAGCTTACATTATGAAAAAACAATTCCATTTAACCCAATCGGGTGTTGATGAGCTGCGTGCAGAGCTCAGTGATTTAGTTGCGCAACGACCAGTAATTGCCGACCGTATTAAGACGGCTCGCGAATTTGGTGACCTCAGCGAAAATATGGAATACAGTGCCGCTCGCCAAGACCAAGAGCGCAACGAATCGCGTATCGCCGAAGTTGAGCACATTCTTGCGAACGTACAGATCATTACCACACCAAAGACAGACAGCAAAGTAGTGCTTGGCTCAACGGTCAAGTTGAAGTCTGCAGCCGGCAAGGTCAAGGAATTCCAGGTTGTTGGTACCGTGGAAGCTGATCCCCTGAATGGTAAGATCTCGGACGAATCGCCCATTGGCCAAGCCCTTATGGGCAAGAAGGAAGGCGAAGAAGTCGAAATTAAGACTCCCGCCGAAACGACAACCTACAAGATTGTCGACATCAATTAGCAACCAGCTCTCCTTATCTCAAGTCCTGGCTGCGGCCAGGACTTTTTCTTATCAGAAACTAATGGTAAAATGAGGCCAATATGGCAACACTACAAGAACTGCGCGGCGAACGGCTGCGTAAACTCGAAGACTTACAAAAACTAGGCGTCAATCCGTACCCACCCCGGTCGGAACGCACACACACATTGGCGCAAGTGAGCGATCAATTCGGCGAGCTCGAACACAAAGAGGTAGGCGTCGTCGGACGCGTGCTGAACATTCGTAAGTTTGGAAAGATCGCTTTTGTTGTTATTAAAGATGCAACTGGCCAGCTACAACTCTTTTTAGGTGCCGATAAAGTTGCTGAACTCAAAGCCGAAGACAGTCAGCTTGGATTTGCCCAGTTGCCATTGCTTGATGCGGGCGACTTTATTGAAGCGCACGGACCGGTGGTAAAAACGCAAACAGGCGAAATATCGGTAGAGGTCCATCGGTTGCGTATACTCGCGAAGTCATTGCGCCCGATGCCAACTGCTCACGATGGTTTTACCAACAAAGAAGAGCGCTTGCGCCGCCGCTACGTTGATACAAACGCAAACCCTGACGTCTACCAGCGGTTTTTGCGCCGCAGTAAATTCTGGCAAGCGACACGCGAATTTTTGATGAGCGAAGGCTTTGTCGAGATTAATATTCCTGTGCTCGAAAATACTGCTGGTGGCGCCGATGCCAACCCGTTCGTGACGCACATGGATGCGCTGGACCAAGATTTCTACCTGCGTATCAGCCACGAGCTGCCGCTTAAACGTTTGTTGGTCGGTGGATACGAGAAAGTATTTGATATCGGGGCGCGTTTCCGCAACGAAAACTATTCAGATGAACATTTGCCTGAACACATGGCTATGGAATGGTATTGGGCATACGCCGACTGGGAAATGGGTATGCGGCTCACCGAGCGCATGATTCGCAAAATTGCCGATGAAACATGGGGCACACGCCAGTTCAAATTGAATGGCCAGAAAGTTGATCTCGGCCCTGATGGCCAAGATTGGCCCCGCATCAGCTTCGTCGATGTGATCAAAGAACAGTACGGCTTGGATGTGTTTACGGCAACGATTGACGAGATTAAAGCCGCGCTTAAAAAGCACAACCTCGAAGTTGAAAAACAAGACAACCGCGCACGCGGCCTTGATAAACTTTGGAAAAAATTCCGCACAACGGTTGCCGGTCCGGCATTCCTCATAGATATGCCAACGTTCATGCAGCCGCTTGCTAAAATGCAGCCGGGCAAGCCAGAACTCACTGAGCAATTCAACTTGCTGCTTGGCGGCAGTGAGATGTGCAAAGCCTTTTCCGAATTGAATGACCCCGTTGATCAGCTAAATCGCTTCAAAGAGCAGCAAGCTATGCGCGACGCCGGTGATGATGAGGCACAGATGCTCGACATTGATTACGTCGAGGCGTTGGAATATGCGATGCCACCTGCGTGTGGGCTCGGGTATAGCGAACGTTTGTTTTGGTCGCTCGAAGGCGTTACTGCTCGCGAAGGCGTTGTGTTCCCGCAACTCCGTCGAGAAATCGATGAGGTCACCAAGAGCATCTACCCAGAACTTAATCTTGGCTAGTGCAAGCTCTGAAGTGGGCTTTGTGACATAATACGTACATGCAGCGCGCTACAAAACTGATAACGGCAAGTGTTCTACTCTTACTTATCGGAGGGTGTTTCGTGGGAGGGCGCCATGTCCAAGCTGCAGGGGACCCGAATAATTTTTCTATCCAATCGTTCGATGCTGACTATTTTCTTTCGAAAGATACCCAACAACGGTCACAGATGAAAGTTGTAGAAACTATCGTTGCTGATTTTCCGGATTATGATCAGAACCATGGCATCGAACGAGCTATCCCTGATTCATACGATGGCCACAATGTGCATGTGCACCTCGATAGTGTGCAAGACATCGCGCACGAGCCGGTGCCATACACGACCTACCAAAGCAACAACAACACGGTCATACGTATTGGCGATGCCAATACGTATGTGCATAATATGCACACGTATGTGATTGCCTATGACCTGCACGATATCACCAAAGCGTTCAGTAACGATCAAGAGCTCTACTGGGATGCGAATGGCACGCAATGGACGCAAACGTTTGGCCATGTGATCGCCCGCGTGCATGTGCCTACCTCACTCATGAATCACTATGGCGATCGCTATCGCTGTTTTGAAGGCGAAAATGGCTCTACTGAAAGCTGTATGGCCTCACAGCAGGTAACTGCCCAGGGGTCAGTGTTCACCTTTCAAGCACCTCGACAGCTTGGGCCACTCGAAACACTTACTTTTGTGATCGGCTTTACGCCGAATACCTTCGTCGGCTACCAACCAACGCGTTGGGAGCGGACCTTGCCATGGTTAGTCGGTGGTTGGATTACCGTGAACGTGCTCTTTTTAGCAGGGGCAGCTCTAAAGCTCATTCGTTTTTGGCGGAAATATGGCAAATCACCGAAGGGCCAGGGAGTTATCATTCCCGAATACGTTGCGCCAAAAGACATGAGCACACTTATGGGTGCGACTATTTTAAAGCGGACTGGATCGGCAATTACGGCACAAATTATTGATCTTGCGGTTCGTGGGTACCTTAAAATCTATGAGGCAGATGGGAAATGGCCGTGGAAGGGTCGGTCGTTTGAATTGGAGCTTGCACAAAAACCACATAACCTTGGTAATGATGAACAGACACTGATCGATTTTTTGTTTCCCGACGCACTGCAGCCTGCTGGGCAGCGCTTGGATCTGAGCGCATTGTCGTCACGTCTGACGCATGCCATGCAGCCGCTTTTGCATGATGTGCGCGACCATACGGTGATTGCGGGGTACTTTGAAGAGCGAAAAGAACAACGTCGGAAACTCCATATTGCGGGGTGGTCGATGGCCTTTTTGGGGATAGTGCTCATTATGCCAGGTTTATTAGTAGGTGGTATCGCCGCCTTAATTGTGGCTTCGAGTTTGTGGCAACTCTCAGATAGGGGTGTGGCCCGACGAGACTACTTGCGTGGCCTTAGGCTGTACATGCAGGTCGCCGAGGCGGAGCGTATCAAGCGATTGCAAACGCCGAAAGGTGCCGAGAAAGTAGTAGATCCAAACGATCATGCAGCACTGGTTAAGCTGTACGAGCGACTGTTGCCGTATGCGATCGTTTTTGGCATTGATCAAGAATGGGCAAAGGAATTTGCGCCGCTGTATGCAGATCACGCGCCGGATTGGTATGTAGGCAACTGGGCAACCTTTAACGCCGTGGTGTTTGTTGCATCACTCCAGAGCTTTACGGCTGCAAGTACATCAACGTTTGCACCAAGTACGAATGCCTCGGCCAGTGGCTTTGGCGGCGGGGGTTCTGCCGGAGGTGGAGGCGGCGGTGGCGGCGGCGGGGGTTGGTAACACGACACCACAGAATACGCTCAGGCTAGGAAGTTGCGCAGTACTTGCACGGCATGGTTGATGGCGTGGTGGCTTTGTGCGTTCGGGTCGGCTTCCTCGCGGTAGTCCGGAAAAAGATTCATGCGAAACTCATGATCGGCTTTGTTGAGTTCGGGATGAAACGTCGTGCCAATAATTCCCGGACGATATTCGACTGCTTGCGGCCCCTGAGGGTTGCTGGCAAGTACCACACTTCCATTGGGAACGATATCTGGTGAATCATGGTGTCCGAGAATCGCAGCAAACGTTTCTGGCACATCGCGGAAGATGCGGTGAGCGCTGTCGTGTACGGTCACGTCGTATACCCCGCTTTCTGAGCGGTGATGATCAAATACGACTGTTGCACCGCAAGCCTGTGCAAGTAGTTGGTTGCCAAGGCAAATGCCAAGTGTTGGAACTTTCAGGCGGATGAGGTTCAGGATAAAAGGTTTCAGGCGCTCGGTAATAATGCTAGCTTTTGTGTAATCATTATTTTTGTGTCCGGGTGCAAGCGATATTGCAGCACTGCCGCCAATAATCACTCGTGTAATGCCGTCGAGAAGGTGAGGGTCATCGAATACAACCTGATCATCAAAGACCGTACAAAACTTGAGCGCCAACCCTTCGGGTGCTCGTCGCCGAATACAATCTTGTTCATGTTCAAGCGTAGGGTCGCTGAACTCACGACATTGTGCTACTAAAATCACCAGATGAGTGTACCGTATCGTACCGACTACGCATAGACTTTTTTTCTGACAAAACTATGGTGGTATTACATTGCGCTCCCAGGCATAAGGACTATACTGATGCGTGGAGGGTCATATGAAAGCAATCTGGAACGGGCAGGTTATCGCCGAAGCCCCACACGATCAACTTATTTATATCGAGCAAAATTGGTATTTCCCGCCGCAAACAGTTAAACCAAACTTTTTGCGCAAAAGCCCCACACCATACACGTGTCCGTGGAAAGGTGTATGCCAATATTTTGATGTCGGTGAGGGCGACAAGTGGAGTAAGGACAACGCATGGAGTTATCCTACCCCTAAGAAATCAGCTATCGATATTGTTAAGAAAGATTTCAGCAACTACATTGCCTTTTGGCACGACGTACAAGTGGTAGACGAGTAATGCAACAGGCGCTGTTTGCCGCGGGTTGCTTTTGGGGCGTGCAGTATTATTTTGACCAGATACCAGGGGTCACTAAAACGATCGTTGGTTACACAGGAGGCCACACTAAGCATCCGACGTACGAGCAGGTCTGCACACATACGACAGGTCATGCCGAGGCAGTGCTTATTACGTTTGATCCTCGGCAAGTATCATACGGAACCTTGCTCAAGCAGTTTTTTCGGATGCACGATCCTACGCAATTGAATCGGCAAGGCCCCGACGTTGGCGACAGCTACCGCTCGGCCATTTTTTATTTTGATGAGCAGCAAAAGACGGCGGCAAAAGAGGCATGTAAACGTGCACAATCACAGTACAAGAAGCCGATTGTTACCCAGATTGTGTCGGCCGGACCGTTTTATGAAGCCGAAGGGTACCACCAAAAGTACGCCGAACGCACAGGGCAAGGCATGTGTCATGTGTCATATGAACCAATCGACTAGTGTTCAATCGCCAGAGATGCTATAGTTTGAAGCATGGTAAAGACAGCAACAAAGAAGGCGAAGATAGCGGCAAAAAAGACCGCGGCACAGACGCGAAAGACAACGACAGTGAGCGAGAAACATGCTACCGCTAAAGTTGCCAGGAGGCCGGCAAGTAAAATTACATTCGAGCATTTGAGAAGGTGGAATGGCTGGCTCGCTGTGGTGCACGCGCTCCAAGGTATAGCAGTACTTATCTTTAGCACGTCACATTCGCTACCTCTCACTTCTCAATATTTAAGTAAGGATACCCTCGCATCTACCGCTGCGGGCCATCCTGTGCTTGCCGTGGCTACTCGCCACCTCTTGGATGTACGACTCGCATATCTTGTTGCTGCTTTCTTCTTTATGTGTGCAATTGCGCATGCAGTCGTCGCGACAATTTACCGCGAACGGTACGAGACTGATCTTGACAAAGGCATTAATCGCGCACGATGGATCGAGTACGCAGTGAGCGCGAGTACTATGATGGTTGCAATTGGTTTTCTGACTGGTATCTATGATTTGTCCACATTACTGCTTGTATTCGTGCTTACGAGCATTATGAGTTTGCTGGGTCTCGCCATGGAAGTGTTCAACCAGGGAAAGCGCACGCCCAGCTGGCTGGCCTATGGCATCGGCTGTATTGCCGGTATTGCCCCGTGGATTGCTGTTGCTATCTATGTGTACGGTGCAATTGTATACGGCAGCGGCAATATACCAACGTTCGTGTACTGGATCTACGGCACGATGTTTATCTTATTTAGTAGCTTTGCGGTAAACATGTATTTGCAATACAAACAGAAAGGGAAGTGGGCGGATTATTTATATGGTGAGCGCATGTACATGATTTTGAGTTTAGTCGCGAAAAGTTTGCTTGCATGGCAGATTTTTGCTGGCGCGTTGCGGCCCTAGTACGATGGCGACGATTATTTTTGACTTTGATGGGACGCTTGCAAACAGTTTTGCGCTGATTCTGGCGACGTTCCACGAAATTACTGGCCGCAGCAAAATGGTGACACCCGAAGAAGTCGTGCGACTACGGCATATGCCACTCCTCAAGGCCGCCGAAGAGCTGCATCTACCGGCGTGGCGGGTGCCATTTTTGGTGATCAAAGGACGCCGGGCTATGCGTACACGCATGGACGAGGTGTTGCCGTTTGGTGGTATTGCCGAAGCGCTCGAAACCCTCCATAATGACGGCTACCGTTTGTTTATTATGAGCTCAAATAGTACGCAAAACGTTCGTAACTTTTTGAAGGCACATCACTTGAACACATATTTCGAACGCGTGTACGGCGGGGTGGGCCTTTTTGGCAAGGCTCGAGCACTTAAAAGGGTATTGCGGGCTAATCGTTTGGACGTAAATACCTGCATGTACGTGGGTGATGAGCCTCGTGATATCGAAGGTGCCCGGCGCGTCGGCATGCTGTGTATAGCAGTGACGTGGGGCTTTAATACGGCCGACCTCCTCAAACAGCACTATCCGTATGTGTTGGTTGATGAACCAGAAAAGTTGCCGGCTGCGATCAGAAAATGGAGTAAGACAATTGGAGCGTGAGGCAATTCGTATTGAAAAACTCGTACACGGCGGCCAGGCTATGGGCACGATGTCTGACGGCCGTAAAGTGTTCGCATGGAATGCGCTGCCGGGCGAGCTCGTCCGCGGCCGCATCATAAAGAAAAAGAAATCGTTCGTCGAAATGATTGCCGACGAAATCGTTGAGCCATCAAAGAAGCGAATACAACCCGAAGAAGCGAACTATTTGGCTACATCTCCGTGGCAAATTATGAAGCCTGAGTCGGAAGACGAATACAAACGTGCGATCACGCAAGAATTGTTCACGCAGGCACACGTACAAACACCAGATGCTGGTCTGCGGCTAGGTGCATCTACCGCTGATAGCAAATACGGCTTTTATGGCTACCGCAACAAAATGGAATACAGCTTTTGGGGCGATGATGATGGACTACACCTCGCGCTCCACAATCGTGGCAGCCATCAAAAGGCAATTGTTGCCGGAAGCAAGCTCGCACTACCTGCCATTGATGCGGCTGCCCTTGCTGTAGTTACTCAGTTAAATAACAGAGGTATACGGGCCGCTGAGCTGAAGACAATAATTGTTCGATGCAGCCAACTAGGTAAGGCGGTCGGTGCGCTTTTTATAAAGTCCGATGATTTTCCTGCGTTGCAGCTACCGCCTGAGTTACAAGGCCTACGTGTATATTTTTCGAACCCAAAAAGCCCGGCATCAGTACCGACAAAATTGCTACAAGACCTGGGCGATGCGACACTGCATGACGTGCTGCTCGGCAAGCAATTTACGTATGATGTTAATTCGTTCTTTCAGGTGAATGTGCCAGTATTCGAAACGGCACTCGCACACATAAAAGCGGAATGCCAAGATGAGCGTATCGCTGACATGTACGCTGGCACAGGGAGTATTGGTCTGAGCGTTGCAAGTAGTGTTGTCGATTTGGTGGAGCTTGACCCTGCCAGTGCGGCTATGGCCCGCATAAATGCGACGGCGAGTGGGCTTGCAGCACGGGTCGTTGAGGCGGCCGCAGAGGCCGATCCTTCGAGCTATATTGCTGGTGGTAGTACGCTCATCGTTGACCCACCACGCGCCGGCTTGCATCAAAAGGTGATCGACGCGATCCTCACTGCCAAACCACCGAAAATTATGTATCTTAGCTGCAACCCAGCTACACAAGCCCGTGATCTATCGCTGCTGCAACATGTGTACGCTATTAAAAACGTCGAGATATTCAACTTCTTCCCCCGAACGCCCCACATTGAAACGCTCGCTGTCCTGACACGTAATACTTGATCTAATACATATTGCTGCCAAGAAAGCTCGAGTTGTGTCATACTACATAGATATGGCGAACAACTATTGGAGGGAGCGGAGCCAGCCGTACAAGCCCGGTCAGACGGCGCCGTTCAAGGTCAGCCGCAGCAAGATTGAGCTATTTATGCAGTGTCCGCGCTGTTTTTGGCTCGATGTGCGCCTAAAGATCAAGCGCCCGGACGGGCCACCGTTCAATATCAACAAAGCAATCGACGAACTATTCAAAAAAGAGTTCGACGGCTACCGGGCTAAGGGCCAGCCACATCCGATCATGCTCGATAATCAAATAAAAGCCATTCCGTACACGCACGAAAAACTGGATCAATGGCGGGAAAATTTTGTCGGCGTTGTGCACGTGCACGAACCGACGAACCTCCATGTATTTGGCGCGGTGGATGACGTGTGGGTCGATGACAACACCGGTGAGTTGATCGTGGTGGATTACAAAGCGACCGCCAAAGACAAAGAGGTGAGCATTAGCTCGGGTTGGCAAATCAGCTACAAGCGCCAGATGGAAGTTTACCAATGGTTGCTGCGTGCCAATGGATTTCCGGTGGCCAACACTGGCTACTTTGTATATACCAATGGTCGTATGGATCTCGATGGATTTTACGATCGCGTGGAATTCCGCACGAAACTTATTCCGTACACCGGCAACGACAGCTGGGTCGAGCCGACACTTATCAAGATGAAAGCGTGCATGGACGGCGACATGCCACCCATGGGCGACAGCATTATGGGCGGCGAATGTGAATTTTGCGCTTATGCTCGCGAGCGCGCTAAACTTACCATCGCCGAAGTGCAGCGTCGCCTAAAGCGGTAGCGTACTATTTATTTTTGTGGCATAATTAGCCTCAAGAAAGGAGTGCACTACCTATGAGAGAAAGTGTAAACCTCTGGATTCCCGATTTGAGCGGTGAGCCCAAAGAACGACCCGGAGAGGCACATGAGCGCCAACGCGGATTATTAGAGCGACTCGAAACGGTTGGGCATGGTCTCGCGGCACTGGCGCAGATTCACGAAGTAGCGCCAAATACCCAGGTACATTATTCAGTGGCGGTCACCACAAATGATCCGAGCTTGCGAGCAGAGCAGTATATTACCGAACCAGGCTGGACACTCGCTGCTACCGAGGCGGCCATTCCCGATACGACACGACGCGACCTCAGCGTTGCGATGCTTTCGAAGAATGGTCATATTTGTGTGACGACTGTGCTGGACCATGTATGCGAAATCCAGGAACCAGGCATGTTGCCTGAGATTAGCTTGCCAGAAGGCGGCTTTTTTGATGCGCAGCAGGTAGGCCCCGCGATGCGTGGCTCGGACGCCGGCAAGCGTGGCTCGCTCACCGTTGATGATGTGGCGCTCGGCTGCGTGGCCTTTAATGAGACTCATGCACTTGGTGCTAATCTCGACCACATCACGGAATTATTGCACAGAGACGACCCTTCTGTGAGATAATATATATATGCTTGATATTCAGTTCATTCGCGACAACCAGGATTTGGTCCAGACCAAGGCAAAACAAAAAGGGTACGACGTTGACATCTCCAAACTCATTGAGCTTGACGGCCGTCGTCGCAGTTTATTATCCGAAATCGACAAAGTCCGTTCGCAGCGCAACGACCTGGCTGCTCAAATGAAGGGTGCAAAACCCACCCCAGAACAGATTGATCAGGGCAAACGTCTCAAAGAAAAAATTGTCGAACTTGAAACTGAATTTAGTCCGATTGAAGTTGCATACAACCAACTATTGCGTGCGGTTCCTAATGTTACGCAAGAAGGTGTGCCGATCGGTGGCGAAGAAGATAGTGTCGAGATCAAAAAAGTAGGCGAGCAAAAGACCGGTGCGCGAGATCATCTGGATGTGGCGCTATCGCGTGATTGGGTTGATTTTGAACGCGGGGCGAAAGTTGCTGGCAATAAGTTTTACTACCTGAAAGGCGATTTGGCGCTGCTCGAGAATGCTGTTACGCAGTTTGCCCTGAACTTTGTTCGCCAAAAAGGCTTTACGTATATGACTGTGCCGCACATGGTAAATAGTCGTGTGCTTACCGGCACTGGTTTCGCGCCGCGCACAAGCGACCAGAGCGATGAATATGCTATCGAAAATGAAGATTTATCGTTGATTGGAACTGCAGAAATCCCATTAACTGGCTATCATGCCGACGAAATTATCGACGAAGACAAGCTGCCGCTGTTGTATGCTGGACTGAGTCCGTGCTACCGAAAAGAGGCGGGCACCTATGGCAAGCACACCCGTGGCCTGTTCCGTGTGCATCAGTTCAACAAATTAGAGATGTATGCATTTACGCTGCCCGAAAAAAGCAATGAGATGCACGAACGACTGCTCGCGCTTGAGGAAGAACTGTGGCAGGCCATCGGTATTCCGTATCACGTGATCAATATCGCCAGTGGCGACCTTGGTGCGCCAGCGGCCAAAAAATATGATATCGAATACTGGTCGCCTGTGGACGGCAAATATCGTGAACTCACGAGCTGCTCTAACTGCACTGACTATCAAGCGCGCAATCTGAACATTCGCGTACGCCGCAATGATGGCCGCGTCGAAATGCTGCACTCGCTCAATGGTACGGCGGTAAGCCTTGCGCGTTCGCTCGTTGCCATTATTGAAAACTTCCAAACTGCTGATGGACACGTGGTGGTTCCTGAAGTTTTGCGCCTCTTTATGGGCAACCAAGCAGAAATCTAAAAAGGAGGGCTGCTATGATCAAAAAAATAGAAATAACAGGGGTACACATGGATGTGGACGACAATCTTCGTACCTACGTGCACAAAAAAATCGGCAAGCTTGATCGATACCTGCCGCGTCGCCAGCGGGTGAGTATGCACGCTGAGATTTGGCTCAAGGAAGAGAAAGCTGATGGCAAAAAAGCCTGCATTTGTGAGGTGAGCCTGCATGTGCCACACCAGATGCTGACAACCAAAGACATGACCATTAATATGTATGCCGCACTCGATATCGCCGAGGAAAAGCTCAAACAGCAGTTGCGTAAATACAAGGAAACGCATTTGAGCCCAAAAATACATCGCCGCGTACTTGCGCGCTTTAAGCATGCCGCTGAGTAGCTCCCTAAAATTCTACTCGCGTTCTTCAGGATAAAACGCTACAATATCAGATGACTATTGTTTACGACGAAACCACATAGGGGAGAGCAAAGGTTTATGAATAGCATCCTGAAGAAAGTGTTGGGCGATCCGCAGGCACGAACCATTAAACGCCTGAAAAAGCGGGTGCGCGCGATCAACGAATTGTCCGACGCATACAAAAAGATGTCGGACAAAAAACTGCGTGAGCAGACCGACGCACTGAAAAAACGCCTCAAAAAGGAAAGCCTCGACAAAATCCTGCCAGATGCTTTTGCGCTTGTTCGCGAGGCCGCAACGCGCACGTTGGGCCTCCGTCATTTCGACGTACAGCTGATTGGTGGCATGGTGCTCCACGAAGGCAATGTGGCCGAAATGAAAACCGGTGAGGGTAAGACGCTTGTTGCAACCGCGCCAGTATACCTGAACGCGCTTACCGAAAAGGGTGTGCACGTCGTAACCGTGAACGAATATCTCGCCCAGCGCGACGCCGGCTGGATGGGGCAATTGTATGACTTTTTGGGTTTACGTGTCGGCGTGATTATCGCTGACCAGTCATATATATATGATCCAAAGTACGTAAACAAAGACCACGAAGATGAGCGGTTTCGCCATCTCCGGGCATGTAGCCGTCGCGACGCATATGAGGCGGACGTTACGTATGGTACGAACAACGAGTTTGGCTTCGATTACCTTCGCGACAACATGGTCCGCGAAGTTGATCAGTTGCGCCAACGCGATTTGCATTTTGCGATCGTCGACGAAGCCGACTCTATTTTGATCGATGAAGCTCGTACGCCACTTATTATTTCGGCGCCATCTGTGACCACTGGCGCAGCCTACGCTCAATTCGCTAAGATGGTTCGGCAGCTCGAAGCTGAAAAGCACTACGAAACTGATGAAAAGCGCAAGACAGTTATCTTGACCGATGAAGGTGTCGAAAAGGCCGAAAAAGCGCTCGGACTTTCGAACCTGTATGCGACCGAGAACATCCGTACTATTTATCACCTTGAGCAAGCTTTGCGCGCCCAGGCGCTATTCAAGCGCGACAAAGACTACGTCGTAACGAACGACGGCGAGATCGTGATCGTCGACGAATTTACCGGTCGCTTGCTGAAGGGCCGCCGCTACAACGAAGGTTTGCACCAGGCCATCGAAGCCAAAGAGGGCGTGGAAGTGCAACAAGAGAGTATGACGCTCGCCACCATTTCGTTTCAGAACTATTTCCGTTTGTACGAAAAGCTCGCTGGCATGACCGGTACGGCCATGACCGAGAGTGAAGAGTTCCACCAGATTTATAAATTAGACGTCGTTGAAGTGCCAGCCAACCGCGTGCTTGCTCGTTTAGACCGCCCGGACCGTATTTACAAGACCGAAGAAGGCAAGCTCAAAGCCATCGCGCGCGAAGTAAAAATGCTGCACGAAAAGGGTCAGCCGGTCCTTATCGGTACGGTTTCTATCGAGAAAAACGAACTGCTTGGCAACATGCTTGCCAAGGCTGGTGTGCCGCACCAAGTGCTGAATGCCAAAAACAACGAAGGCGAGGCACGCATCGTGGCCAAGGCCGGTGAGCGAGGCGCTGTAACACTGGCCACCAACATCGCCGGTCGTGGTACTGATATTGTACTCGGTGAAGGTGTTAAGGAACTCGGCGGTTTGTTCGTACTTGGAAGCGAACGCCATGAATCCCGCCGTATCGATAACCAGTTGCGTGGTCGTGCGGGCCGCCAAGGTGATCCGGGTACTACGCAGTTCTTCGTGAGTACCGAAGACGACCTTATGCGCATCTTCGGCGGTGAGCGTATTGCCATGCTTATGGAGCGGCTAAAAGTCGACAACGACACTCCAATCGAGAACCGCCTGATCTCGCGTAGCCTCGAAGGCGCCCAAAAGAAGGTGGAGGGCTTCCACTTTGATCAGCGCAAAAACGTCGTTCAGTACGACGACGTCATGAATCGTCACCGCAAAGCAATCTACGCCATGCGCCGCGAAGTGCTCAACGAAACGAACATTCAAAAACGCGTCGACATTTTTATTGCCGACGAAGCAACAGCGCTGGCCAACTCGCCACTCCTTACAACTGATCAATTCGAAGATGTCGTACGGGACACCTTCAACTTCGAAGAACAAACACTTGATCGTTTGTTCGACACCGAGGCGGACAAATTCAGCAGCGTATTGCTCACTACAGCGAAAGAAGTCTACGAAGCCAAAGAAGAGGCTTTCTCTGGTGATATTATGCGCAAAGTTGAACGCGATGTGTATCTGCAAATTCTCGACGACCTCTGGATGCGCCACCTCGAGAACATGGACCACCTCCGTGAGGGTATCCACTGGATGAGTGTTGGCCAGCGCGACCCGCTCGTGGAATATCGCCGCCAAGCCCAGATCATTTTTGACGAAATGCAGGCAACGTTGCGTCATGATGTCATACGCACGCTCTTCTACGCGCAGCCCGTGAGTGAGGCAGATCTCAATCGTCCAACCGAGACCGAACTAACCCGCGCCGCTCGCCAAGCGATTGGCAATGCAAGTCAGATTATTGACGGTGACGCCGAGTTCGAAGCAGCTGATTTCAAAGCCAAAAAAGCAACTACACAGAAGCCCGCCGAACAAAAACGTAAAAAAGCCCGCAAGGCCGAGCGCCAACGAAAAACTAAAGCACGTAAGCATAAGTAATAGGGAAGTCATGAAGCACACAGTTACCGAAGTTAAACTTAAAAACGGTGCAAAAGGGCTGCTTATTCACGTGCCCGATGCGAGCGTCATGGATTTCGAGTTCAACTTTCGCGCTGGCGAGTACCTCGTTAAGCCCGAAAAGTGGGAAGCGCCGCACCTTATGGAGCACACCGTGCTTGGGGCCAACAAACTATATCCCAAAGCACGCATGTTCCAAGCAGAAATCGAGAAGAACGGCGCTTACAGCAACGCCTCGACCGGTGTGTACGACATTACATATGAAGCTGAGTGTGCGGACTTTGAGTGGCAGCGCATTATGGAAATCTTGCTGATGGCCATTGCCAAGCCGCTGTTCCTCGAAGAAGAATTCAAGGCCGAATACGGCAACGTCCGCGAAGAACTGACGGCACGCTCAAACAATCATTTCCGCCACCTCAGCCTAAGCCTCCGCGAAAAATATGGCTTCATGGCGCGCACCGACCAAGAACGGCTCAAGCTCATGAAGAATGTCACGGTCGAAGACGTCCGCGCACACTATAAACGCACGCACACTACCTCGAACATGCGCTTTATTATTGCCGGCAACCTTACGAACAAGCGCGTTGATACCATCAAAGCCGTGCTCGAAGCCATAGCTTTGCCCACTGGCAAGGAACGCTTTGCGCTGCCAGACGAATTACCGACGCCGCAAGACACTCCTTTACGCATCCGCAACAAAACGGTCGAAAACATCTATTTTTATGTCGATAGTTTTATGAATCGCCGCATGTCGGACCCCGAAATTGACTCGCTCAGCCTCGTGAACACCATGCTCACCGAAACGTTGTATTCCAAGATCCTTGGCACGGCGCGCGAACGCGGCTTGGTATATGGCATGAGTTCCGGATTTGGCCAAACTAAGCTGAGCAGTAACTGGTGGTTTGGTGCGCAGGTATCGCAAAAAAATGCACCGGCACTCTTCGAAATTATGATCACCGAGCTCGAAAAAGTATTTGCTGGCAAGATTGCGAACGAAGATATCGAGGCCGCCAAAGCGTATAGTTTGGGCCGCTTCCAGCGTAGTGCCCAAACCGTTGGTGGGACGGCGGGTGGCTATAGCGGCCGGTATTTCTTCGATGAAGTTGTCGAAGACTACTACGATGTGCCCAGGCGTATCAAAGCAGTTACCAAGCCTCAAATCGTCGAAATCGCCCGCGGCCTTTTTGCCGACAACATTTGGGGCCTTGGTATCCTCAGCAACGGTGACAAAGCGATGGTCGATGAGCTACATTCGTGCCTGGCGCCGTTGTGGCAGAAATAGGGCAGCGCTCGTATACTACAGATATGCATGATATTCAGCAACAAGCGACTGAATTGCAACAAGCCGTGGCGCAAGCCTTAGAACGGCTACATTTTGCTGAACTAACCGACCAGAAACAGGCACTCGACGCACGTACCATGCAACCCGATTTTTGGAATGATACCCAAGCTGCTCAAGAGATTGTTAAGCAGCAAGCCAAACTGGAGCAGCGTATTGCTCCATGGCAGTCGCTCAAAACGAGTATCGACGATGTGGTAGAGCTCGCTGCACTAAACGATGAGAGCGTGCACGACGATCTCCAAAAGCAGCTTGCCACCGCAGAGAATACATTCACTTCATTGAAAGACCAACTGAAATTTTCAGGTCCGTATGATGATTATGATGCGATTGTGAGCATCTATGCTGGCGCGGGTGGTACCGATGCGCAGGACTGGGCGGGCATGTTGCTGCGCATGTATGTGCGGTGGGCAGAAAAACAGGGGTACAAAGTAGCAACGATCGAAGAATCGGCCGGCGACGAAGCTGGACTCAAAAGCGCTACTATCGAAATCAGCGGACCATTTGCGTACGGCAAATTGCAGGGCGAACATGGCGTCCACCGGCTGGTGCGGCTGAGCCCATTTAACGCCGATAATTTGCGCCAAACCAGCTTTGCTAAGGTTGATGTACTCCCCAAAGTCGACCAGCCCGATCAACTTACTATTGATGATAAGGATGTGCGTATCGACGTTTATCGTTCCGGCGGCCACGGCGGCCAGAGCGTGAACACGACTGATTCTGCAGTGCGCGTTACGCATGTGCCAACGGGCATCACAGTGGCGATTCAAAACGAGCGTTCCCAACTGCAAAATAAAGAAGTCGCGCTCACTATTTTGCGTTCGCGCCTTGCACAACTGCAGCTTGAGCAGCATCAGGCTGAACTCAGCGATCTCAAAGGGCCAAACCAATCGGCCGAGTGGGGCAACCAGATCCGCAGTTACGTGTTGCATCCGTATACCATGGTAAAAGATCTGCGCACGCGCTACGAAACCAGTGACGCCCAAGGCGTACTCGACGGCAATCTCGATCCATTTGTTGTCGCATATCTTGATCACACACTTGGCCAAACGAACGTATAAAAGTTTGATAATCGCTGGCCTCCTTGCTGCTCGCTGAACTATGCAACACAAGGGCAAAAAAGTAATTCACCATTACTACATCTTTGCTATAATAAAGCTAATGATTTTGCTGGACAGGGTAACAAAGATTTATAATCGCAATATGGCTCCAGCGCTCGATCGCATTAGTTTGCATGTTGAGCCGCGCGAATTTGTGATTGTGGTGGGACAGAGCGGTGCAGGTAAAACCACGTTGCTGCGGTTGCTCACACGCGAAGAAAAACCAACGAACGGCAAAATTATCGTCGGTGGCGTTGACTACGATAAACTCAAAGACCGCGATATTCCCTTGCTGCGTCGGCGTATCGGGGTGGTATTCCAGGACTTTAAGCTGTTGCCGAACCGCACGGTCTTCGAGAATGTTGCCTTTGCGCTTGAGATTGTGGGTATGGGCAACCGCGAAATCCGTCATACGGTGCCAAAAGTGCTCGATATCGTAAACTTGCGGGGCAAAGAAAAGAACATGCCGCTTGAACTATCTGGCGGCGAGCGTCAACGCGTGGCGATCGCGCGAGCAATCGTGCGCCAGCCCAAAATCCTGATTGCCGACGAGCCAACTGGTAACCTTGATCCAAAACACGCCTGGGACGTCATTAAAGTACTCGAAAAGATTAACCGTTACGGAACGACTGTACTGCTGACAACGCACAATCAAGAGATTGTGAATAAATTAAAACGCCGGGTGGTAACCATCCAGCATGGTAAAATTGCAAGCGATCGGGCCCGGGCAGAATACAACATATGAATAGAAAAATGATGACTCTCTCGCGCATCATTCGCGCTGGCATGGTTAACTTTGTGCGTAACGCCTGGCTGGCAATTGCCGCAATGGCGGTGATGGTTGTAACACTCACGATTATTCTGTTTTCGGTGCTTACAAACGCAACGTTTGGCAATACCATTGCCCAGATCACGAGCAAAATTAACATCTCGGCATACCTGAAAGATTCAACGACCGACCAACAGGCAAAGCAGCTTGTGACGCAATTGAAAGATCTGCCGAACGTCAAAAGTGTCACGTATCTTAATAAGTCGCAAGCACTCGATGCTTATAAGCAGCAGAATGCCGGCAACCAACAACTCCTTGCGGCAGTGTCCGAGGCTGATAATCCTATTCCAGCAACTATCCAGATTCAACCCCGCGACCTCAACAAAATTCAAGACATCAAGACTTTCTTATCAACACCGACTGTAGCATCGCTGCAATCCGATCAGCCGTCATATTCTGGCGATCGCAAGCAAGCAATCGATAAAATCACGCACGCGACTAATCTACTGCGCGAAGCGGGCATCGTAGCAGTGTTAGTTTTTGCGATTATTTCGATGCTTATCATCTTCAACACCATTCAGATGGCAATTTTCAATCGCCGCGACGAGATTACGATCATGCGTCTGCTGGGGGCGACGACAGGGTACATCCGTGGGCCGTTCGTGGTGGAGACCGTTATTTATGGGGTGCTGTCAGCGATCGCCTCTGTGCTAATCATTAATGCGCTCTTTGTCGCGTCGTCCTCGGCGCTGCAAGCAACGAGCCTTGGTTTGCTGGATATTAATTACGCGAACCATTACTTTGGTTCACACTTTTGGCTTCTGCTTGCGATGCAATTGATGATTGGTATACTAATAGGAGCCGTCTCTTCTACAGTAGCGACCCGACGGTATCTAAAGTTCAAATCCAAATAGTTCCCGATTTTTCTGATATCCAAAACAAACACTGCTCTTTAGTGACCAAAAAATGCGGCTGGGGAGTCGAGGAGGGTATTTTACAAATATGCATCGTAGTGCTATTCTGAAACTAAGCGCAAGCAATATAAAAACGATTATGAAACAAACAAAAAGATCAAACAGATTGCTATCACTTCGCCTCTCGTTACCGATTGTTACGGTTGCGAGCCTTCTTACAATTGGCAATGCATACGCGCCAGCAGTTCAAGCTGACAGTTTCGACGATCAAATTAACGCCTTGCAGCAGCAAAATGCTCAAAGTCAATCGACGTTGAGTGGTCTGCAGGCACAGGCCACCAGTTACGAAGACGCCATCAACAAGTTGCAGGCACAAATTTCTGCATTGCAGACGCAAATTGACGCGAACGTTGCCAAACAAAATGATCTTGCTACCAAAATTCAGCAGGACCAGACAGAGCTCGATAAGCAGCGAGCTATTTTAGGTGCTGATATTAAGACGATGTATGTCGATGGCACACCTACAACCATCGAGATGCTTGCCACCAGCGGAAGTCTCAGTAATTTTGTCGATAAAGAAGAATATCGCACATCTGTCCAGAATAAAATCCAAGATACGCTTAAGCAAATCACAGCATTACAAAACCAGCTGAAGACACAAAAAGAAGAAGTAGACCAGCTGCTGCAAGACCAAAAGAACCAGCAAGCGCAACTCGACTCTGATCGCGCGCAGCAAGCGCAGATGCTCTCGTACAACCAATCGCAGCAGGCTGACTACAATAATCAGATTCGATCGAACCAATCCAAGATCGGTGATTTGCGTCGCCAGCAGGCTATCCTCAACTCGCGTTACAACATCGGTGGCTTTAAGACGAGTGCCGATCACGGTGGCTACCCCGATGCGTGGAATAATGCCGCGCAAGACAGCATGCTCGACCCCTGGGGTATGTACAACCGGGAATGCGTGTCATTTACCGCATTCAAAGTGCACGAAGATTATCTGGCTGGCAAAGACGATCGCGACATGCCGTACTGGGGTGGTGCCGGTAACGCCAACCAATGGGATGACAATGCCCGCGCATCCGGCATTCCGGTAGACTCTAATCCAACGCCTGGCTCAATCGCCATCAGCAATGCCGGCACATGGGGCCACGCGATGTATGTCGAGGCAGTCGGCACTATCAATGGTCAGCAAGCAATTTATGTGCAGCAATATAATGCTGACTTCCAAGGCACCTATAGCGAAGGCTGGCGCTACACAACCGGCTTGGTTTTCATCCACTTTTAAGCTGCGGCTGCTATAATCAAAACATATACATAGTGATTGGAAAGTGAGGGGACGGTGCAGCGAGAGCAGCAGTCTGTAGCGGCGGATGTTCGCGGCAAAAAAGCAAAACGTTCATTGTTCATTGCGACACGCGCGGCGCTTATTGCTGCTGTGGCCGTGGTGATTTTTGGTCTGGGCGTCGGTGTCGGCAACGGCCGAATTACCTTTACCACGCATGGTGCGTCCGGTAATTTGCCGAACCAACTCGATTACAATAGTGTGAATCAGGTGTATCAGGCACTCAAAGCCAATTATGACGGCACGCTTGATTCTACTAAGCTTTTGGATGGCGCTAAGCAGGGATTGGCGCAGGCAACGGGTGATCCGTATACGGAATTTTTCAGCGCTTCTGATGCCAAGGACTTCAACGATGAACTGAGCGGTACGTTTAGTGGCATCGGCGCAGAGCTTGGGCAAGACACGGACGGGCATCTTATCGTTATGTCGCCTATTGATGGCTTTCCAGCGGCTAAGGCCGGCCTGCGTGCCCAAGACATCGTTACTGCCATTAATGGCGCAAGTACGAGCGGCATGAGCGTAGATACGGCAGTCGATAAAATTCGCGGTCCAAAGGGTAGCAAAATCACCCTCGCAATTGTCCGCGACAAAAGCCAGCAACTCAGCTTTACGATCACACGTGACGACATCAAAGTACCCAGCGTGAATTGGAAAATACTCGATGGCAATATCGGCTACATGCAGATTACGCAATTTTCGGACGACACCGCGCAGCTTGCTATCCAGGCCGCTACCGAATTTAAAAAAGATAATGTGAACGGTATTGTGCTTGATTTGCGTGACGATCCGGGTGGATTGCTTGATGCAGCAGTGCAAGTCTCGAGCCTATGGTTGCCACAAGGCAAGACTGTGTTGCAAGAGAAGCGGGGCAGCGTTGTGGTAAACACGTATACTGCTAACGGTAATAATATCCTGCAAGGCATTCCGACCACAGCGCTTATAAATGCAGGGAGTGCGAGCGCCGCCGAGATTACCGCTGGGGCGCTGCATGATAATAATGTGGCAACGCTCGTAGGAGTAAAAAGCTACGGTAAGGGCAGTGTGCAGCAAGTGCTGAACCTCGCCGGCGGCAGTGAGTTGAAGGTGACGGTCGCGCGCTGGTATCGTCCGAATGGCGAAAACATCGACAAAAAAGGTATTACACCCGACAAAAATGTGACTATGTCCGATGACGACTACAAAAATGGCCGTGACCCGCAAAAAGACGCAGCGTTGAGTATTTTACAAAGGTAAATAAGCACTTGCGGCTTGCGCAGTTACCCTAGGTTGCGTTAGTATCAAGAAAACGAGAGTAAGAGGGTAGTACGGTGAAGAAGCAGCCGAAGTATATATTTGTGAGTGGCGGAGTGCTTTCCGGCCTTGGTAAAGGCATTACCGCCGCTTCCATTGGCCGCTTGCTTAAGGCTCGCGGCTTCACCGTTAATCTTCAAAAATGCGACCCGTATCTAAATGTAGATGCGGGTACTTTAAATCCGAGGGAACATGGCGAGTGTTTCGTTACTAAAGATGGCGCCGAAACTGATCTCGACCTTGGACATTATGAGCGATTTCTAGACGAAGAACTTACGCAGCAAAGTTCACTCATGAGCGGCCGTGTACTGCGCAAAGTCATCGAAGACGAGCGAGCAGGGAAATACCAGGGGCAGACGGTACAAATTGTGCCGCATGTAATGACCGCGATTCAGGAATACATCCGTAAGGCAGCGACTGGTTTTGACGTGCATATCGTAGAGATTGGCGGTACGGTGGGCGACATGGAAAGCCAAAGCTTTATTGAGGCGTTCCGCGAAATGGGCCTCCGCGAAGGACTTAATAATTGTTTGTACGTGCACGTGGTATACATGCCATACCTTGCGGCAAGCCAGGAATTTAAAACCAAGCCGGCTCAGAACTCGGTACGTGATTTGCGTGGCGCCGGAATTGCGCCGAATGTTTTGGTGGTGCGCAGTGAAACACCACCACCCAAGAGCGTGAACCGCAAACTGAGTCTATTTTGCGGTGTCGATGAGTCGGCGATTGCGCTGTTACCGAATGCTAAAACGATTTACGAGGTGCCACTCACACTCGAGGCGCAAGGTATCGGTAACGCAGTATGCCAAAAGTTAGGCCTCAAGCCAAAGCGTGTACAGCTCGAGGATTGGCGCGATGTCGTCAAACGGGCAACTACGCCCTACAAACAGAAAATTACTGTTGGCGTAGTCGCCAAATATCTCGACAACCAGGACACGTATATGTCGGTGTTCGAAGCGCTGCGTTCGGCGGCTTGGTGGAATGGCGTGGGCATTAATATTGTGTGGATTGATGCTGAAGCTTTTGGGCACCAAGAGGGCACGGAAGCCGAATTTGAGCAGCTCGACGGCATTGTCGTGCCAGGCGGATTTGGTAGTCGCGGTGTAGAAGGCAAAATCAAAGCTGCGCAGTATGCCTTGCGTACCAAAAAGCCGTACCTAGGTCTCTGTTTGGGTATGCAGGTTGGCGTCATCGCTGCGGCACGGAACGCAGGTCTGGTGGATGCGAATTCAGCCGAATTTAAACCAGATGCCGCTCATGTACTTATTACGACCATGGCCGATCAGCAGGGCAAAGAAAACACTGGCGGTACCATGCGTCTAGGCGACTATCCCTGTAAACTCGTGAAAGGCAGCGTGGCAGCGCAGTGCTATGGCACAAGTTCGATCGTTGAACGACATCGCCACCGCTACGAGGCGAATAATGCTTACCGCGATCAGTATGAATCGTGGGGCATTCGGCCCGTAGGTTTATCGCCAAACGGCACACTTGTGGAGATTATCGAAGGTGTTGATCATCCATTCTTTGTCGCAAGTCAATTCCACCCCGAGTTCAAATCGCGTCCGAATCGCGCACATCCGCTTTTTAATGGATTCATCAGGAGTATAGTTGCAAAACAGCGTTAAATAAGGTAGCGTAAGCAGTATGGATACAACCACTGACCAAAGTAATGCGGCGGCAGCGCAGCACAAAAAACGCATTTTATTAGTTGAGGATGATGACGCACTTGCAAATGTGTATGTTGTCCGCTTACAAGCCGAAGGTTTTGATACGATGCGTGTTGCCAATGGTGAAGACGCCTTGGCCTCGGCAGTGACTTACAAACCCGACCTCGTACTGCTTGATGTTATGATGCCGAAGGTGAGTGGTTTTGATGTGCTCGACATCTTGCGCAATACTCCGGAAACTGCAAACCTCAAGATTATTATGCTCACTGCGCTTAGTCAAGAGAGCGACAAACAGCGAGCTCAAGCACTGGGCGTCGATGACTATCTCGTGAAATCTCAAGTAGTGATTACCGATGTAATTGAACGTATCAAACACCACCTCGGCATGCAATAAAACATCCCTAATAAGGAGGTATTATGCCCCAAGAACGATTACCTGATAATTTTCAGGGTCCGGAGAAAGATTATGGTCTCACGGATGATCTTACCGAAAGGACGGGTGATATTACGGCAGCAAGACGACGCTTGCTTGGCCGTGCGTGTGCGGCAGATGCCGGCGTTGTGCCGCCACCAGCATCCGAAGGAGCACCTATCAGTGAGGCTGGTTCGCCCGATGCCCCGGAACAACAGGGGCATCAAGACATCGAGGACCCGTACAGTAATCGCGCCTACCTTGGCGAGCTTCCGCCGCCTTTGCAACCTCGGGACGGCGGACAATTCATCGACTACTTTTAATCAAAAAACCGACTCCTAAAGAGCCGATTTTAGTAAAAAAGGAAAAACTACTCAACCGTAATTTCGACGCGGCGAACGGTTTTGCCGGTAAAGCGGCGAACCTTGCGGGTCTTGTAGGTAACAACACCATCGCGCTTGGCGTGGACGGTAAAGTTGCGGCTAACAGTGGTGCCGTTGCCACCGCGCTTGGTCATACCGACCTGGCGAACGATAACTTGACCAACACTCACTTTTTGGCCACCATACAATTTAACACCGAGGCGCTGACCTTGGCTGTCGCGAGTATTTTTGGCGGTACCGCCGGCTTTGACGTGTGACATATGATTATTACTTCCTTGTTATTACGAGCAGCTCACGGGCGACGATCTGGTCGGGCCGGAAATACATCAACTCCGATGTATCAGACTGCACAAAACTTACTCGATTGTACCCCAGATTGGTCAGATGGTCAAGTAATGGCAGGTGGGCAAAGTGGCCGTTGGCTTGCTTCCAGGCAGGTATAGCTAAACAGAGGCGGGTGCCAGACTTGATTTGTGTGCTGAGATTCTTTAAAAATTTCTCGATAATCAGATTGCACGTACCGACAATGTCGCGGAGCTTTTCGTCGGAAGGGATACTAGACAGGGGTCGGCCAAGGTAGGTCTCGCAAGCCACGGCATCGATCGGCGCTTCTTCCCATTTCCAGGTCGTTGCATCGCCTGCATGCAGCGCGGAAGCACCTTCCATGCCTGGATATTGCTCACGGATCCAACAGATGTTTTTGGTGCTGTAATCAACCATACGCGTTTGTACGTCGGTCCCGTACACGTTAAAGCCCATCAGCAGCGCTTCTTGAAGGATGACACCAGTGCCGCAGAATGGGTCCAACACGGTGTTTTTGGCATCATTTGTAATATGATCGGTGGCTAGGTTGATAATCGTTTGCGCGAGTTTTGGTGGTAACATTCCCACGAAGGCGTCACGTTTGGGCCGGCCCTGGTCGCGCGCAGCATAAGCGGTAATGTCTTGCTCTTCGATAGTACGAGCAAGCAGTATGTGCTTGTCTTGCTGAACGAACACAAGCTCGACTCCACGGGGTCCAGTGAGATGGTTGTGCACGACTTGCGCACTATTAAGTGCGAGGTCTTGATTCGGAATGAGCCGCACTGAGCGGCCCGTCTTGCGTAGCGCTTTTTTAAGTTCCAGTCCGGCGGCATTGAGCTTGGCGGGCGAAATCTTTATCCCGTAGGCACTCAAGCCTAACTGTATTTTGCCTTCGTCGAGGTCGTGAGCGATCGTATGTACGGCATGAGCGGCAGCGCGTTGGATAGCATGCCAATCGGTGCTGGCGATTTCCTCGAGCACTTCGGCAAGCTTGATCGATCCGCCGAGCCGTGCAAAATCAATCTCTGTAATTGGCAGGCTGCAGCCCATCACGGCGGTGTTGACCCGTTCCAAGGTCGTTGCTCCATACAGGCTTTCGAGTTCTGCACACCCAATAGCTGGCTGGCGGCCTAATATAAAGAGGCTTTGTAATTTCATAGCTCTTTCAGTATACAGGAATCTAGGTGATATGTAGGTGGCAAGCAGGCGATATATGCGCAGGCTTGGTATAATAGGCAAATATGAGCGAAAACTCCTTTTTAAAGCGTCGCTGGAAGCTAATTGTTAATATTTTGACAGTGATAGCGTTGGTGGTGTTGGTAGTGGCGATTCGGCATCAGCTGGTGGACACCTTTAAAAATTTAGGCAAAGTGCACGCCTGGGCGATTTTGCTGATGATTCCTGTGCAGTGGGGCAATTATCACGCGCAAACGAAAATGTATCAAGGGTTGTTTAAGGTAGTTGGCAACAAGCTTGGCTACAAGTTTTTGTTTAAAGCGTCGCTGGAGTTAAATTTTGTGAATAACGTGTTCCCGAGTGGTGGCGTGTCGGGCATCTCGTATTTCGGTATGCGCATGCGCGGCAAGGACCTGACCGCTGGCAAGGCGACCGTCGTGCAGATGATGAAGTTGGTGTTGTTGTTTCTATCGTTTGAGGTGCTCTTGGTTTTTGGACTGCTGTTTATGGCGATTGGCGGGCACGTAAATAATCTCGTGATTCTGGTAACCACGGCAATTTCGACGTTGATGGTGGTAGGGACCGTGGCATTCGCAAATATCATTGGCAGTGAGAAGCGCATCAATGTGACATTTATCGCAGTGACGCGCGTTATAAATCGTTTTTTGCATTTCTTCCGGCGTAATCATCCAGAGACAATTAGCATGTCAGGCGTGCGACGCGCGGTCGAAGAATTGCATGGCAACTACCGCTTGATTCGTAATCAATACCGCGAGCTGCGCTGGCCGTTTTGGTGGGCGATAATTGCAAATGCAACAGAGGTGCTCTCGATCTATGTGGTGTACATTGCATTTGGGCACTGGGTGAATGTGGGCGCAGTGATTTTGGCGTATGCTGTCGCTAATTTCGCCGGGTTGGTATCAGTGCTGCCGGGCGGTGTCGGTATCTACGAAGCGTTGATGACTGGTGTGTTGGTAACCGCAGGCGTGCCAGCTCGGCTGAGCATTCCGGTGACGGTAATGTACCGCGTACTTAATACGATAATTCAGCTGCCACCCGGATATGTACTCTACCACCGCAGCCTACGGCGTAATGCAGCAATCGAGGAAGAAATTCGCGATGCATGATGTCGAAATACGTGTGAGTGAATTTGTGGGGCTTGTGAATCAAACCCTCGAGTATGCCTACATGAACGTCGTGATCATTGGTGAACTTGCCAACTTTCGGATCAGCAAAAATCGTTGGGTATATTTTGATCTGAAAGATGAACTGGCTCAAGTGCGCTTCTTTGGTACGATATACAATTTGCCCGGACCACTCGAGGATGGCATGATGCTCAAAGTGCGCGGTATGCCACGGCTTCATCCGCAGTACGGATTCAGTGTGACGGTGCAGCAGATTCAACCACAAGGCGAAGGGGCGATCAAAAAAGCTTCTGAGCTCTTGAAAGCTAAGCTACAGGCCGAAGGTTTGTTTGACGACGAGCGCAAACGCCCATTGCCATATCCGCCAAAACGTATTGGTCTGATTACATCGGCAGAATCCGCAGCGTACCGCGATTTTATGAAAATTTTGCATGCACGATGGGGCGGTGTGCAGATCGAACTCATGGATGTGCAGGTGCAAGGCGAGGCCGCCGTAGAGCAGATTGTGCAGGCGGTGGAGCGCTTTAATCATATGGCGGATCAGCCAGATGTACTCGTGATTACGCGTGGCGGTGGTAGCACCGAGGATTTGGCAGCCTTTAGCACCGAGCAAGTCACACGCGCGGTGGCTTCGAGCCGCATACCGACGGTGGTTGCTATCGGGCATGAAGTAGATATAAGCCTTGCAGAACTGGCGGCGGATCAACGTGCTAGTACGCCAAGTAACGCCGCCGAGCTGTTGGTACCCGACCGTGCGGCAGCTGCACAGCGCCTTCGGGCGCAGCTTGAGCAGCTCAAAACAACGGCGCGTCATAAAACCGAGACAGCGCTTGTGTCGGTACGGCAACAACGTCGAGAAATGCAAGGCCTTGCGCAGCGAGCCATTGAACGCACCAAACAGCGATTTCTTGCACAGCAGCAGTTGCTCGCGGCACTGAATCCGCAAACTGCACTAACACGCGGGTATGCAATTATTCGTAGAGAGCAGCAGTTTGTGCGGAGCGGCCGTATGGTGCAGACAGGAGACATGCTCGATATTCATTTTACCGACGCCGTGGTGACGGCCGAAGCGAAAGAGATTACAATGAAACAGGAACGGAGTGCATAGTGGCAAAAGCGAATGCGAAGGATTATCAAACCTTGTGTGCCGAACTCGACGAGGTACTTACCAAGCTTCAAGATGCCGACGTAAGTATCGACGAATCGGCAGCGTTGTATGAGCGTGGACTCAAGGTTGCGGCAGAGCTCGAGCAGCATGTCAAAGCAGTCGAAAACACGATTACTAAGCAGACGACCCAAGGAAGTGTTGAGTAATAATGTTGTTCATTTTTGCCCTCGGCATTATTGTCGTGCTGCTGTTTGGCACGGTGGTGATTGTAGGGCCGCCATATCTTCCCACCAAGCAAAAACAGATCAAGACGGCGCTGGATTTATTACAGATCGGGCCGGGTGATACACTGTTGGAACTTGGTTCAGGTGATGGTCGCGTGATGCTTGCTGCCGCCCGGCGCGGCGCCAATGTAGTCGGGTATGAGCTCAATCCGCTACTCGTACTTATCTCGTGGCTATGGACATTGCCCTATCGCAAGCAGGTGACAATCGTGTGGGGCAATTATTGGACCAGGCCATGGCCGGTAGCGGACGCCATCTTTACCTTTATGTTGCCGCGACAAATGGCACGCCTGGACCAAAAAATCGCGACTTGGCACATGCGTCCGGTGCGATTTGCGAGCTTTGCTTTTTTTGTGCCAGGCAAAAAGCCTGTCGCGCAGCAAGATGGCGTATTTTTGTACACATATAAATAAGAGAAAAATGCTTGCCAAGCAGGGGCGAACTACGCTACCATAAGCGATATGATCAAGCAACAAGAAGTCGGCGCAATCAACGTATTGCTCATTCCGCTTATTCTGGTTGTGCTCCTCTTTTTCGGTGCCGCAGGATTTGGCTATTGGGCCTTTGCGGGTCGCCAGGACTACAAAAATAACGTCGACAAAAAAATTAGTGTTGCAGTAGCAACTGCCAAACAACAAACGCAGGCCGTTGACGCACAACAGTACGCAGAACGCGAAAAGCAGCCATTCAACACCTACCATGGACCACAGGCGTTCGGCAGTTTGATCGTGCAGTATCCAAAAACATGGAGCGCATACGTCGCCGAGGATTCGACGAACAACAACCCGATTGATGGCTACTACTATCCCGGATTTGTGCCGAACCTTACAGACCCGAACAGTTCCTACGCATTGCGCGTACAAGTAACACAAGAGAGTTACAGCGACGTCCTGGCGCAATACACCGGGCTTTTGCAGGATAATAAAGTAAGCATCTCGCCTGTAACATTACCAAAGGTGCCGAACGTTACAGGGTCTCGTATCGACGGCCAGGTAACGCCGCAAAAACAGGGAAGCATGGTAGTGCTGCCACTCCGCAACATGACGCTCAAAATTTGGACCGAAGACAGCGGCCAATTCGAAAATGACTTCAATACCTACATCTTGCCGAACCTTATATTCTCTCCGTGACCTTTGTGCTGTTTCGGTGCTATACTAGCTCTTAGATAGTAAGAGAGGGTATCCGGTGCTAACGCAAAACGAGCCATCTGCACCAATCGCCGCAGATAACATCTTGCGGTCGATTGCCGAGCAGTTAAAATTGCCGTTGCTTCATATTGCACGACAGGCTGAGCTTGGTGGCGATGCGCCAGAGAAAGACCGGGCAGCGTTGCAGAATATGCAAACAAGTGCGGAGTCGGCGCTTAATCTAGTAGATAGTTATCTTTTAGGTTTGCAGCTGGTGCAGGATCAGTCATCGCTTGCGCTTGAGCCGGTTACGTTATCATCAGTGCTACTCGATGCCGCGCACGAACTCGATGCATTCGCACGCCAGTACGGCGTGCTGCTCGAACTCGAGATTACGGGGCGGTTTGCTCCGGTAATGGCGCATCGGGCAGGCCTGCGAGCGACCTTCCTGAGCTTGGGTTATGCACTTATTGAGGCGTTACCAAGCTTAGCGGACGCGCGACATCATCGGCTCACACTCGCGACACACCGTACGCCGGCTGGCGTTATCGCTGGTTTGTACACGCAGGGGTCGATACTCACGACCGAGCAATTCCGCGTAGCGCAAGGGCTGTGTGGCAAAGCTCGCCAGCCACTCACGGGGTTATCGCCGAGCAGTGGCGCGGGCGTATTTGTAGCCGATGCAATTTTGCGTGCCATGGCATCGTGTCTGCGCGTGGGTCGATATCAAAACATGACGGGCCTTGCCGCCACCTTGCAACCTAGTCAACAACTGCAATTGGTGTAACCCAGTGGCGCGGATTTTACTCATTGAACCCGACGCAGTGCTGGCGAAGCTGTATGCCGAAGCACTGCGGCGCGCCGGCTACACCGTGGATCGTGCGGCGGAAGCGCAATCAGCAGTCAACACTGCCGATACCGAAACGCCAGATGTTGTCGTACTTGAACTACAGCTTGTCGCCCATAGCGGCATCGAATTTTTATACGAATTTCGTTCGTATACCGAATGGCAAAACGTTCCGGTGATCGTGCATAGCCACGTGCCGCCGAGCGAATTTGAGGGTACCGATCTGCTGCAAAAGGAACTTGGTATCACGACGTATTTGTATAAACCGCAGACCACGCTTGCCGAGTTGGTATCAAGCGTCCGCCGCCAGGTACTGATTACTTCATGAATCAGCTCAATACAACAGGCATTATTTTGAGTCGCACCGATTTTGGCGAAGCCGATCGCATCCTCACGCTGCTTACACCCGAATACGGCAAGCTCCGCCTGGTCGCAAAAGGCGTCCGCCGCGTAAAGTCCAAGCTCGCTGGCGGTATTGAACTGTTCAGTATAAGCCACATAACGTTTATCCGCGGGCGGGGCGACATGGGCACGCTCGTCTCAACTCGGCTCGTCAAACATTATGCTGGTATTGTTAAAGATTTGCAGCGCACCATGCTCGGCTACGATTTAATTAAGCAACTAAACAAAGTAACCGAGGACGCGCCAGAATCTGATTATTTTGATCTGTTACAACAAACATTCGAAGCCTTAGACGACGTAAGTATCTCGTTGCCGCTTGTGCAATTTTGGTTTGCAACGCAGTTGCTGCGATTGGCCGGCCACACGCCAAATTTACAAACGGATACAGCCGGGCAGAAACTCGACCCTACCAAAACATATACATTCGATTTTGATAGCATGGCGTTTACGCCGCACGACCGTGGCCAGTTTACGGCTGATCGCATCAAATTCTTGCGGCTCAGTTTTGCCGGCAACAGCGCTAAAGTACTCGCGCAAGTGCAGGGAAGTCAGACACTGGTCGAAGCCTGCACACCACTCGTGAGCACTATGCGCGCGACCTACTTGCGCGTATAGTATGCATTATGAAACTTTTTGGACACACCCCACAAGAAAGCGCAGCAGATCACCCAGACCAACCCCTCTGGCCGTTGGAATACCAAGGGGTGCAACAGTCGAACCTAGGCCCATATGATGTAGCAGTATATCGTCATGCCACTACCGGCCACGAAGTGGCTATCCCAACGCGAACGGGTTTTGATTTTATTGATGAATCGGTAGCGGAGCAACCGCAGCCGGGTGTATTTACCCAAGAAAATCCGTTAGAAGAAGAGCAGTAGAAGGGAACGTGCCTGTAGGGATATTATTTTCCTCAGCTCTTTCGACGGTAGCATATTGCCCATAAAACAGGTATAATGCGGGCAATATGAGTGACATTTCTTTAGAAGATATTGCAAGTCTTGCCAAGCGGCGTGGGTTTATTTATCAGGGTAGCGACATTTACGGCGGCCTGGCAGGAACGTGGGACTACGGCCCTTTGGGTGTGGCGCTTAAGCGCAACGTTACCAACCTGTGGTGGAGATTTTACGTCGACAGCCGCGACGACATGTATGGTATCGACTCGGCCATCCTTATGAATCCAAGAGTGTGGGAAGCAAGCGGCCACGTCGCCGGCTTTACTGATCCACTCATCGAAGATGTAAAAACCAAAAAACGCTATCGTCTCGATCACTTGCTCGAAGATGCCGGGGTCGACGTAAAGGGGATGAATCTTGACCAAATGGCGACGGCCGTCAAGGAGCACAATCTCAAAAGTCCGGACGGCAACGAGCTGGCGAATCCTGCTTCGTTTAACCTGTTGTTTAAGACATCAATCGGCGCCATCGAAGGCGACAAAAGCGCCGTGTACCTGCGCGGCGAGACTGCACAAGGTATGTTCGTAAACTTCAAGAATATCATCGATAGCTTTTATCCGGACCTACCATTTGGTATCGCGCAAATCGGGCGTTGCTTCCGCAATGAAATCAGTCCTCGTGATTTTATTTTCCGCGTGCGCGAGTTCGAGATCATGGAATTTGAGTACTTTATTGATCCAGCCAAGTGGGAAGAGGAGTTTGAAAAGCAACGCGTGCTGTTCCATGAATGGTTTAAGGCGCTTGGATTGCCGGCCGACAAAATTCACGAGCTGGAAGTACCAGCCGAAGACCGCGCTCATTACAGCAAGCGTACTATCGACTTCGAGTTCGCATATCCGTTCGGTGTGAAGGAGATTGGTGGGTTGGCGTACCGCACTGATTTTGACCTTACGCAGCACGAAAAATTCTCGGGCAAGAACCTTAAGTACACGCCAAAAGCCGGCGGCAAACCATTTGTGCCGCATGTGCTTGAGCCAACCTTTGGCCTAGATCGTCATGTGCTCGCCGTGCTCGCCAACGCTTACACCGAAGATGAAATGAACGGCGAAAAGCGCGTGTTCCTTAAACTGCCCAAGCACCTCGCACCAGTAAAAGTGGCCGTTTCGCCATTGCTTAAGAACAAGCCAGAACTGGTTGCCAAAGCCCGCGAAGTCTACGACATGCTCAAAAAAGAACTCGGCGCCGTGATGTGGGACGACAACGGCAACATCGGTAAACGCTACCGCCGCCAAGACGAAATCGGCACGCCATTCTGCGTAACCATCGACTTCCAAACCCTCGAAGACAACACCGTCACCGTCCGCGACCGCGACACCGCAACCCAAACCCGCCTTACCATCTCGCGATTAAACAATGCGCTACTTTGAATTCAGCCAACTTAAACTCAATGATTATATAATTCTAGAGGAGGATGTACCTTCGGGTACTAGACCTCGCTATGTGCTAAAGAATAAAATATCTAACCACAAGTTTTTCCTAAAGACCTATTCGCAAACTCCACGAGAGATTTGGGCCGAAGTATTTGCGTCTAAAGTAGGACAGGAGTTAGGAATCGAAATTCAGAATGCAGTGCCCAAAAAAATTCCCCAAGGTTTAGAAGATAGACTTAGGTCTGACTTTGGCCCAATCCTAAGGAAAGACTGGCAACCTATCGGAGTAATTTCTAAAGATGTATTTCCTAAAGGATTTGACCAACTGAAAGGTGGCGACCTCCTAGAGACTAAGCTACAGGGTTCCGAATGCTTTGATCTGACATACGTAGAGAGTAAGTTACGAGATGTCTACTATGCTAGTGATGACCTCTTGCAAGATTTTGCGAATATGATTGTCTTTGATTTTATTATAGGTAACATGGATAGGCATCAAGATAATTGGGCAGTGCTGCAGGATACGTCGGTAATACGGCAATTGCTCTTGGTCAAAGATCGGTCGGCAATTGAGAAGATCTTACGAGCGAGGACCTTCTGTCCACTCTTCGATCATGGGAGCAGTTTGCTCTATGAAATTGGAGAACAAAAGGTCAAGAATTACTTGCAGCACCCAGATAGTTTCATCCAAGATTATATCCTCAACAATAAAGGGAGATATTTTAGTCTATTGGGCAAACACATATCAGCCCCTAACCTTATCTTAATCCACAGTTGTTTACTGAAAGACTCGTGGGGAGAGCGATTTATGAAGTTTATTAAAGAAAAGGTCTTAAGGGTCGACCTGCTCCGGCTTACTCAAATTATTCTTCAAATGCCAAACGATGAATTACTATGCTACTCTTATGAACGAAAAAAACTTCTGAACTTTTCCGTACAACAGAGAATTGATATCTTGCGCAATATCGCACTTAAGGGCACAATAGAATCATAAGGAGCGAATTATGAAAAGATACACGCTCATCCATAAGGATACGAATCAGACTCTAGGTCACTTGGAAGTCTCTAATGATGATAGGATTGTTTTCCGTTTGGCTGACTCTATCGATGCTGCGACCTGGAACGCAGTGGGCTTTCTACCAGTTGATCTACAGAGTAGAATTTTAGACGATCAAAGAGTGATCTATTATTCTTTGTATTCGCGAGTACCCCTCAAACAGAGGATGAAAAAGGACGAATCCTCGCGGAGAGAGACGCTTAAGTTCCTACGCCACAACCCTCTAAACGTCATTACAGACTCACTCTCATTTGTAACTTGTAAATAGAGTAGTGAACCATGGGTTAAGCCGCTCAGAAAATAAGGTTTCTGAAGAATACTTCAAGATTATTCGAGCTTCCATGCGTACCAATTTATTCATCAGCAATCTTTAACCTGCGGCGGCTACAATGCATGGGTAATCAGGAGCCGATATGGACTTTCAATCGATGCAACAGAATCCGTGGGGGTACCGCGTCGCCACGGACATTAGTCGCGAGCGGACGAATCATTGGCAGGCAATAGCAACGCGGGTGATTGATCTCGCCGGTGGAATTCTCGTATGCCTTTTGCTGGCGCGCTTCGTGTTTATGCTGCTGGGCGCAAACCAAACGAACGGTTTGGCGACATTTGTATATGGCTTTACGACGCCATTCGTGACGCCATTTGCCAGCTTGTTTAACTACGATCATTTTGCGTATGGCGTGTCGCACTTTGAGGGATTCACCTTGGTTGCGATGGCAGTTTACGCGCTGATCACCGCTGGCCTGCGCCGTCTAGCCACGCTTGCGTGGTGGTAAGCAAGCGCCTATCATAAAAGCATGAAGATTGTAATTAAACGCGCGTACGAGCCGGCGGAAAAAAGTGATGGCTACCGAGTATTAGTGGATCGATTGTGGCCGCGGGGCGTCAAAAAAGAGAACCTCGCGCTAGACGAGTGGTGCAAAGACATTGCGCCGAGCACAGAGCTGCGTGAGTGGTTTAAGCACGATCCGGAAAAGTTTAAGGAATTTACTGTGCGATATGAACATGAGCTCAAAAAGTCCAAAGCGCCGCAAGAACTTCTTGAGCGGGCGGGCAAGGCAGCGACGATCACGCTCATATATGCCGCGCACGACACCGAACACAATCATGCCAAAGTCCTTCAGGCATATCTCGAAGATCTGGTGTAAAATTGTTGTATATCATAAGCAGAAAGGCGCATTATGGCGAAAATCCTTCCGTACATCAACTTTGCAGACAAGGGTCGGGAAGCAATCGAATTTTATAAAAGTGTTTTCGGTGGCGACGCTGAGGTGCAATATGTGAAAGATAGCCCGGCGGCCGCCCAAATGCCAAAAGAGTGGGGCGAGCGCATTTTTCACCTCGATTTCGAAGCGGGCGACATTCACTTTTTAGGCAGCGATATTATCAGCGATCAAGCAGGCAAAGTGCCCGGAAACGTCTACTCGCTGGCGATTACGTGCGATAGCGAAGAGCAGCTCAAAGACTACTTTGGCAAGCTGAGTGATGGTGGCAAAGTCGTGTGGGAGCCCCGCGATAGTGAGTGGGGAAGCATTTTCGGCCAGTGCGTCGATAAATTTGATGTGCAGTGGATGCTTGACTACAGTAAGTCCGCACCCAAGGAATAGTCGTGCAGTCAGTACAGATTGCAGATACACCAAAGCATTGATGATCCACGCGAGTGACCGTATTATGGCGTGACATTTTATAGCAACGTGCCATAATAAGTTCATGAAAGAAACTCCATTCCCCCAAGAACAACAACCGTTAGAGCCGCCCGCTTTCGGGATAGAAGGGATTGATTCCACGCAAAGCGCGTTTGCTGCCGATGCGCCAATTGCCGAGATTGTCGAGCCAGAACAGTCGCAGACATCGCAAGAAGACCCATATCCTAGGCATATGACATTTGCGCAAATGACGGCCGTGCAATACAGAGGCAGCGATGAACAGGTCGAGAGTGCGCTCCGAGGACTTATGCCTGTGTACCGTTCATTGGAAGTCGGGGAATTAGATTTCACTGAGGAGGATGTTGCGGAATCTCCTGGCCTACGCCGCACGATGTTAGGGCTCCTTCGCGATGGTTTTCGTATGGCTGACTCTGCGTATGATAATCCAACAAACGAAGATCCGTGGGCATAGTGTAAACAATAACACCATGAAAGAGGCTACGTCTAACCCAGAGCAGCAACCCTTTGAGCCATCTATGATACTTGGCGGGGAGATCACACACATCAATACTATGCCTAGCGATGCATATGCTAGGGCAGCGGCCGAAGATGTACCAATTATAGAGATCACCGAGCCGGCGTCTTCGCGCGAGCCGGCCGACGAGCCATACCCCAGGCATCTAACGTACAAGGAGATGACACAACTACAATGTCATGGATCGCAGCTAGAAATTGAACGAGCGCTCCGCGGGCTTGTGCCCGTAATGCAATCTTTGGGTACGGAAATGCCATTCTCAGAGGAAGATATTGCTGAATTTCCCGAACTACGACGTACCTATCTCGGTTTTATACGAGATCGCTTACGCGACTTTGATGCGTCATTTGACCGACCCAATATACCCGAAGAGCTCCCCTGGGAGTAACCAGAAAAACGAAAGGACATATTATGCGCGAAGCAAGTAACTTTCAAGATGCCGTCCAGCAGGCAACGTGTGACTCATGTTCGCTGCGCCGTGTTCCTGAAGGAACGTGGACAGAGATTGTAGACCCGGCCGAAGTCCGCTTTCCCGAAGAACTGCGCGAAGAATTGACCGACGCGTTGTATGCAGCTAATCCGTCCGAGCCACTCTATCCCGAGGATGGCCATTTCGACATTGCCAGTGGGCTTCGCCAGTTAAGCGCAACAGTACACCTAAATGGCCCTGAAGTTGGCTTAGAATCACATTATAACGACGAAGAAATAAAGGAGCATTTCGATGCGTCAGGCGCTAACGATGCGACGCGCAAAGCATTGGAGTGTCTCAGTAAAATCGCCGCCGGCGAATGTACCGAGACGGACCGCGAAGGTATTTCTGAACCACCTTTCGAGATAGATATTCGGCCAGATGACAGCCTCGGGGCTACCGTGCTGCGCGATGTAATACAGGCGGGGAGCGACGATGATGTGCGGGAAATGTATGATCGAGTTATGGCCGCCCTCGAGAAGAATGCAGCACAGACCCTAGGCGATGACTTTGAAAGCGTCATAGAGCCAACCGACGACCCTATGGACATGCGGGCGCGACTGTTCGAAATCGCAAAGACACTAGACGAAGGCGCCGAAGACTGGTGACGCAACGTAGGTAGGCGTGAGGGCGAGCGCCCCGGTGGCGGTTGCTACTTGATTGCAACGAGTTCGATATCGAACACGAGGTCTGCATGTGCCGGAATATTTGGTGCAGGCGACTGTGCGCCGTAGGCTTGTGCGGCCGGGATTACCAATCGCCGCGTGCCGCCAACTTTCATGCCGGGCACGCCTTGTGTCCAGCCGGCGATTACTTGGTTGAGCCCAAAGGTAACAGGCTCGCCAAAATCATGCGAACTCTGAAAGATCGTACCATCCTTAGCGAGCGCGCCGGTGTAGTGGGCGGTAATAGTGGCGCCGGGCTGCACAATGTCGCCAGTACCTTCGGCTACATCAGTAATTTGTAGCTCGGCTACATTCGCGAGCGGCGTAAAGTTGGCAAGTTTGGTTCCTTCGAGTGGGGTGTTTGCATTCATATGTACTAGTGTAGCAGGCATTTTGTCGCATGCGTAGAACTTGCTATGATAAATAGAGTGAAATATATACTCATTGTCGCTGGAATTATTGGTATTGTAGTGCTGGGAAATGCGCTCGACCATGTGTCCCGCGGCGGGGCTCATCAATATTCGTCGCAACGCTGTGCAGCAGGGCAAGATTTGGCTGGCGCAAATGGATTTCCGTGCACTGCCACTGTGCGTAGCTACGGCTGGCCAATTCCAACGTTCAAGAAATACACAGACGTACAGCCAACAACCAATGGCTTTACAGTACCGATGAACGATTATACAGAGAGTCCATCTGGCTCACCGCATGCTTCTGGAGCGTTATCGGTGAGTAATATTGTCCTACTCGTCGTTGCTGCGAGTATTCCGCTCGGTTTCTGGCGCTGGCGTCTCATGAAAGACATCAACAGCACGCTTGATTACCAGAAACGTCATGGCGGCGTCTAGCCATCTATTTCAGGCGGCCGCAAATGTTCGAGTTCTTTCGGCCAGAGCCAGGTACATTTTTCTCGGATTTCATCAATGGGCACAGCAGGGCCACCATACTCTTCCGAAAAGGTATCTTCGAAGCGACCGTCGTTGATCATATGTTTAAAGGTTTTGGGTGTTATAGGTATGATCCGCAGAAGCTCTTCAAGCGGAACATTGCCGTCACCTAGAGTGTGGTGCTCAAGTGCTTCGCGCAGTTTTTCTTCGGCTGGCAAAATATAATCTTCGACGATGCCTGGTTCATCGTTGAGGATAACCGCTGCCTCTGAAACCTGACTAGGATCGCCAAAATTATCGTTGAAGAAATCAATGTACGCATTCGCATGCTCGGCATTAAAAAACTGCTGCCCTCTCTCAATTTGCAGACGGTGAAGGTGGGTGCCGAGCCGATTTAACGGTGCGCTTGCACGATAATTACGTCGTTCGTTGACTTCGCTAGCACGGAGTAGCTCTGGTCCTTCTAAATCCCCTAGGCTGGCATGGTACGACGGGCGCATTTCTTGGCTCATAAAAATTCTCCTTGTACGCACTTAGTATACATCGAGGGCAATTTTACAGCAGCTAAGTCGGCGTTTTTGGGGTAGAATCAGAGCATGATAATCTATTACACCGATGGCAGTGCCAGCCCTAATCCTGGTCCGGGCGGCTATGCCGTAATTTGTGAGGGTAAACCAGTAGTGCTTGGCACCGAGCCGGGCGGCGGCGCAACGACCAATATCCGCATGGAAGGATTCGCGATAATTGCGGCGCTCAAAGACGCCGCCGGCGAAGCGTGCGAGATTCATACCGATAGCGAGTTTTGGATCAATGTGATCACTAAATGGTCGCTGGGTTGGGAAAAAAATGGCTGGAAAAAGAAGGGCGGCGAAATCAAGAACCTCGATATCGTCCGCGAAGTCTGTCCGTTATTCCGCAATGGCCAGGCAACTTTGATCTGGGTGCGTGGCCACAACAATGACCAAGGCAACGAACTCGCCGATCACTGGGCCAACGAAGCCCGCAAAAAATACGCTCGCGGCTAGCCGAGCCGTCAGGTTGGCTCGTCCGAACGTGATATGATGGAGTCATATGAAAGACGGTGTTCAGGAATCAAAAACGACCGACAGGCCGCCGCGTGTGTTTGCCTTCATAGATAGTCAGAACCTCAATTTGGGTGTGCAGAAGTTTGGCTGGAAGCTCAATTGGCAAAAATTTCGTGTTTTTCTTGCCGAAAAATATGGTGTAACCAAGGCGTATATGTTTATCGGGTACATTCCCGAAAATGAGAATCTCTATGAGCAGATGCACGAAGCGGGCTTCGCGGTTGTGCTCAAACCGACGTTCGATCTTACGAAGCCGCGGCCCGAAGCAACCGATGTTGAACATGAAGGGGGTAGCGAAACAGAAGAGAAAAAGCCAGTCAAAGGCAACATCGATGCCGAGCTGGTACTATGGGCGATGAAAGAAATGAGCAACTACGAGCAGGCGATTATTGTGTCAGGCGACGGCGATTTTTACTGTCTTGTAGAGTATCTTGAGCAGAAGGGCAGACTCAAGCATTTGCTTACGCCGAGCGCGCATTATTCCAACCTCTACAACAAATATGAGCAATATATCGTGCGGCTCGACCAATTTCGCAAGCAGCTTGCGTATTATGACCATCGTAAACCTAGCAAAAAACATCCGCAAAAATAGCGTATACTTGGACTACATGAAAAAAATTACGCAATTCTTTCGTTGGGTGCGACGACGTAAGTGGTGGCTGCTTGGCGCGGCAAGCCTTCTTGTGGTATTGATTATGGCTACGCCCGTGTATGCGGTTGTAGCGGCGCGCAGCAAAACGTTTTCGGCTGCAACGGTGCCACCACATGACGTGGCGATTATATTTGGCGCTGGTGTGCAGCCCGATCATCAGCCGACACCATTTTTGACTAGTCGTTTGCTTGCGGGCGCGCAGCTCTATAAGACGGGCAAGGCAAATGTGCTGCTCGTATCGGGCGATAACCGCACGAGTCATTACGATGAGCCGACTGCCATGCGGAATTATCTGGTAAAACAGGGTGTACCGAGCAAAGCAATAGTGCTTGATTACGCGGGCCGCGACACCTATGACACCTGCTATCGTGCGCATGCCATCTTTGGCCTACAGAGCGCTATCCTTGTGACGCACGGCTACCATTTGCCGAGGGCGCTCATGACCTGTAATGCGCTTGGCGTGCGGAGTGTCGGCGTAAAGGCCGATCGGCCAGGCACAAGTTATTCAAGGAATTACTGGGGACGTGAGGTGCTGTCGCTCAACAAAGCTGCCGTGCAGACGCTCTTTAAAGTAAAACCGGGCGTACTCGGCCCAGAAGAACCGGGCGTTGCCGCAGCTTCTTTGTAAGCAGCGAATTTTACAGCATTCTTTCGATGCATTTTCCGGTAGAATGATGGCTATGTCCGAAGAACAAACAAC
>DATASD010000016.1:0-44009 GCA_036263915.1 Saccharimonadales bacterium (SeqCode)
TGGCGGGCAATCTTTGCACTTTTTTCGTCGAGTTCAATGGTGTCGACAAAATGGTAGGCATCGTCGATCGACAGCTCACAAATGTCCATAATCGACATGCCGGATACCGTCACGGCAAGCACTTCGGGCTTCAGGCGGCGGCCCTTGCATGCATAGCACGGCTTCTCTTGCATGAAACGCTCGATGTCGTTCCGCATAAAGTCACTATCCGTCTCTTTGTGCCGACGTTCCAGGTTTGGAATCACGCCTTCGTAGGTTGTCTCGAATGCGCGGCCACCGCCCAGTGCAACGCGGAATTTTTCGCTCCCCGTACCATACAAAATACGCTGTAAATTATCGGCGCTCAGCTGCGATGTAGGTATGTGCAAGCTAAATCCGTAACGATCGGCTACCGCCTGCATTTTTTTCATATACCATGCATCAGCATTCACACGATTGAATGGTCGAATTGCGCCTTCGGCAATGGTTAGTCGGCCGTTGGGAATAACCAACTCCGGATCAACCTCAAGTCGTGAGCCAAGCCCCGTACATACCGGGCAGGCGCCGTGTGGCGAGTTAAAGCTAAACGTACGCGGTTCGAGCTCGGGGATAGCAACGTCCGGATGGTCAATACAGGCATACATGAGACTGTACTGGTATTCTTCGTTCGTGTCGGCGTTTATAACGCGCACTTTGCCTTCGGCAACTTCGAGTGCCTGCTCCACCGATTGGGCCAGGCGACTTTGACTGTCGGCATCATTTACAATACGGTCGGCTACAATTTCAATGTTGTGTTTGTAGTTTTTATCGAGCGTCGGGAACTCATCAAGTGCATACACCACGCCATCCACTCGCACACGTGCAAAACCGGCGCGCATATATTGCTCAGGAATATGCTCGAATGCACCCTTTTTATCCGCAATCACAGGTGCCAAAATCATGAGCCGTGCGTTTCCAGGTAACGCTGCAATTTTGTCGATAATGTTGGTGATTGTCTGGCGCGTTACCGGCTTACCGCAGATTGGACAATGCGGCACGCCCGCGCGAGCGAACAGCAAACGCAGGTAATCGTAAATTTCGGTCACGGTCGCCACGGTTGAGCGAGGGTTGCGACTGGTCGATTTTTGGTCAATCGAAATCGCCGGGCTGAGGCCGTCGATCTGATCGACATCTGGCTTTTCCATAAGCCCCAAGAACTGGCGTGCATAGCTGCTTAAACTTTCGACGTACCGACGCTGGCCTTCAGCGTAAATAGTATCGAACGCCAAAGACGACTTACCGGAGCCTGACAGCCCGGTAATAACTACCAATTTATCGTGCGGCAACTCAACGCTAATGTCTTTTAGGTTGTGTTCCCGCGCACCTCGTACGACGATCTTTCCTGCCATAACTGATATAGTATAGTGAAATTCTTCGGATTATGCCAGTCCCTTGCAGGGTTTGCCAGTATACTACCAACATGGAGCGCTTTAAACGTGTCTGGTACGGAGTTCCAAAAGCAATTCGCAAGCCACTTGTTTTGATGGTTGGTACGGCAGTTGTCATTGCAGGACTCGCTATGCTCGTCTTGCCCGGCCCCGGCTGGGCGTCTATCTTCTTAGGGTTTGCCATTTTGGCTACCGAATTTGCCGTTGCGCGCCGTGTCCGTGACTGGCTCATAGGCCTCTTGCGGCGATCTATTGCTGCACTTTTACGTGCTTGGCGTCACCTTATACGCAAACAATAAGCTTAAGCTTATTAATATATTTGACTTGAACGCAACTAGATGTAAAATAAAAAGTAACTCCAGATAAAAATTACGAGGTGGCAGCATGGCGAACTTTTTCGTGCTTGGCTTAGTTCCTGGCACTAATCTTCAGATCACATTTTATCTCTGGCTTTTGGGAGCCAGCGGTCTTTGCTTGCTGATTATTGTCCGCATGATGCAACGCACCCACTTGCTCCGCAATTGGATTATCGCCATCCAACTTTTTCACCTTACACGTCAATCCTTTCCGCTTGCCTAACGTTCGCGCATAACAACGTAATGCAGCAAATGCGTGCCACGTTCGTTGAGTGTTTTTGCCTCCAGCAACCGCAGCGCGGTGGTCGGTAGGGCGCCTTCAAATAGTGGCACACCCGCCCCGAATACGACCGGCTCTACGGTAATGTAAAGCTCATCCACGAGGCCAGCCGCCATAAATGCCGCGTTCACATAGCCGCCGCCAACGATGAGCATAGCATCGTGCCCTGCTGCTTCGCTTCGCTGCACGATCTGTTCTGGCGACTCGTCGGTGAACTCAAGCTTGCCCGGAACGGCTTGATCTTGCCATGCGCTGGGCGTATGCGTCAAGATAATTCGCTGTTTATTCATGCTCAGTTTAAGGCGCGGGCGCACTGCTTCGTAAGTCTTGCGGCCCATAACAAGTAAGCGATGAGCTGCTAGCTGCTCAGCCATCACCGCATCATCTTCGGGCGATGTCCATACACGTACGTCCGGTTGGTCGCCGTCAGTCATTTTGCCATTCACCGATATGGCAGCGATGAGGGTTATCTTCATGCGTCCTGGCCCTCGTCACTTGGCATGATACTTTCTGCATACAGCCGCAGCTCTTCAATAAGGTATTCTTGGTGCGGCGTGAGGTTGTCGCGCGCCATAATCTCCTGCAACCGCGCAAGGTATTTTGCGAGTTGGCTACGCTGCCCACCGTTCATGAGCTTGTGCGTGCGGTAGCGCTCCCATGAAGCACGTTCCTCGCTGGTTAATTGTTTAGCGAAATTGCGTGCTTTGTAGAGTGGCAGCATAGCTTTGAGGCGTGGATCGGTAAACTGCTTTTGGATGTCCTCGCCAAGTTCACTCGGCGCGGCAGCACGTATAACGCGCATCACCTGCTTATCTCCATATTCAAAAAAGCCGTCGTATAATTGGCTATCGACATCTCGCTCATCACTCAAAAAGCTCGTTTGCATTTTTTTATCGAGGATTTCGCATGCTTTGCACAGGCGGTCGGCGAGGTCAGTCTGTTGTTTGAGTGCGGCATGATGGCGTTTGATCTGATCGAGATCAATCTTGATGTGTTCTTGACTCTTGGCGTCGAGTACCCCGAGCGGCGCAACTGCCGGGCAATGATTGTATTGCAATGTCTTGACGGGCAAACGGGGTTCGGTGGCGTCCTTTTTCCAGCGCCACAATTCAGCCAGCTGTTCGGCAGTTTTGTCGGCATACTGGGCTGGGTCATGGCGTAGATCAAACACGAGTGCCGCCTGCTTTTTAGGGTGAGCACATACCGTTGCTACCACTGTTGTCTTATCGAACTCACTTGGATACTGCCCGCTTGTATACACAAAGGGCTGGCCAGCAGTTGCCAGCTCCGCAACCTTCTTTTTATCACGCATACTTAGAAGATAATCGAATAATTTTTCGTTTTTGTTACGGATGAGACGCGCCACTTCGATGCTGGCCTCGACGTCGCTCATAGCGTCGTGAGCGTGCTCGTGTGCCAGTTTGTTGAGTGCCGTAAGCAGTTCGAGGCGATTGGTTGGCTTGCCGTTTACATCGACAGGCCATTGAATACCATCGGGTCGCAGCGCCCGCGTTATGCGCACCAGATCAAGTAAGTCCCACTTACTGCGGCCATCTTGCCACTGCCATTCGTACGGGTCGTAAAAGTTACGGTAGTGCAGATGACGCATAAACTCATCGTCGAAGCGCACGGTGTTATACCCAAGCATGATGGTATTCGGTGTAGCAACCGATTCGGTGAACAGCTTGAGGAATTCAACTTCGGTAACGCCATCAGCAATGGTCGCCTGGGGCGTAATGCCGGTGAGCAGGACCGCATCCGGATCAGGGAGCACGTCGTCGTTCATACGAATAAGCACGTTCACTGGCTCGCCAATCGGTTGCAGGTTCAGATCGGTGCGCTGGCCGGCAAACTGCATAATACGCGCAGCAGACGAGCTGAATCCGCTTGTTTCGAGATCGTAAAAAAAGAAACTGGCCGGTTGCATATCTACCAGTGTAGCAGATTAAAATTGCTCACGTATCTCGTCGTCGGTATATGGCATGAGCCCGTATCGCATTGCCATACCTCGCTGCCTCTGAGCGACAGCGTCTTCGCTTATTTCAGTTTCTTTGCGATGGCGTATAGCATCGGCAACACGCCGTATGAACATTACAGGGCGATCGATGCTTACTTCCATCTCTCCTAGATCGAGCTGATTGCGCCGGAAGAGGCCCGTTCGCGAAATTGCCTCCTCGCTAATGGGTTCGCCGTAATCTTTGGGCACAAACAGCCCCTCTGTGAGTCCAAAGGCATCAGTTGGTACTTCGCAGCCTTCTTCTCCATGGAGCATTTTCATTGCGTCGGGCCACGGTACGTCACCGCCGCCGCGTTGATATTGTTCAAAAGGTATTTCCCACATGCCCTATTTTGTATCACACTGCGGCTCGTATTGTCGAGGCTGATTGCAGATTTTGCGAGTGGCGTAGGTTAGTACTGATCCGGCTCTTGTATGTAGTCTCCATCGCCTTCATCGCGGAAAAATAAACTGTAACGCATACGGATATCTGGGTTCTCCCCTGATACTTCATCTTCAGAAATTTCTATTTCTACCGGCATAAGCCCGTTATCTATATTTCCTCCGTACGGATCTTGCCACTGCCGGACCGCGCCGCGTAAAAAATCTTTAGCCCTATCATATGCCATGCTTAGCCGCTCGCGGCCAATGCTCATGTCACCTACAGTATAACCACCTCGCTCAAAGATACCATGACGGTCTCGGCCCAAGGTTGGATCGGTGTCATGATCTTTTGGTATAAACACCCCTCCGGAAAGACCAAGCGCATCAGTTGGTACGCGCGTACCTTCTTCGCCGTACAGCATATTCATTGCATATGGCCACGGCACTTTGCCACCGCCTTGGCGATAATGGGAGCTGGGTATTTCTGACATGGGATATATGTACCACACCACGTGGTTCGTGTCTAGTAGGTAATACTGCCTTCGTGACCGATGGTTATGCGGTCGCCGACTTCGATGTTTTGGCGCACGAGTTCGTGCATAATGCCCATCTTGCGCATAATATCGCGCAAGCGTTGCACGCCAGCCTCGCTACCGAAATCGGTACGCGTAGCAAAGCGCTCAATCTTGCGGCCGCGCACCGTAAATGCGCCGTTCTCTTTGGTGACCTTCCAGGCTAACTGGTCGTCCTGAAGGCGAATCACCGGCAATGCGTCATCAGTAGCTTCCTCTTCGGCTTGCTGCGCTGCTCGCTCCGCGTCTACTGCCTGTTTGAGTGCATGAAGAAGCGGCGGCACGCCTTCTTTGGTGTGCGCCGAAATCGCAAACAGCTGCGTGCCCTTAGGGACTACTTTTTTAAGAGCTGCGAGTTGGGCAGCTACGATGTCGGCATCCAGGCCCTCGATCTTAGTAAGCGCAACAATCTGCGGCTTGCCTGATAAGTCGATGCGGTAGGCCTTGAGCTCGTTCTGAATCGTTTGATACGTTGCCGCCACATCTTCTTGATACGCGTCAATCAAGTGCAGCAATATTGCGGTGCGCTCTACATGGCGCAAAAATTCATCGCCCAGGCCCTTGCCCGCTGCCGCGCCTTCGATTAGACCAGGGATGTCGGCCAAAAGCATGCTGCTCGTTTTGTCTATATCCACGACACCTAAATTAGGCGTAAGCGTCGTAAAGGGATAGTTGGCGATTTCAGGGCGAGCGTTACTGACCACACTTAAAAAAGTCGACTTGCCGGCGTTTGGTAAGCCTACAAGACCAACGTCGGCAATCATTTTTAGTTCCAGGTTCACTGTGCGCGTTTCGCCTTTTTCGCCCTTTTCAGCAATATAGGGCGCTTGACGTGTCGAGGAAAGGAAGTGGGCGTTGCCAAATCCACCGCTGCCGCCGCGGGCAATAATCGCCTGCTGCGTATCAGTTGTGAGGTCCGCGAGCACTTCGTCGCCGGCTTCGTTCGTAACCACGGTGCCTACCGGCACTTCCACAATAAGGTCAGACGCACTCTTGCCATGCCTGCGTACCTTGCCACCTGACGCTCCTGATTCGGCTCGTAACTCTTTTTCGTAGCGAAAGCGCATCAGCGTATTTTGATTACGCGAGGCCACGAACACAATGTTGCCGCCATCGCCGCCATCGCCCCCGTCTGGACCACCTTTATCGACAAACTTCTCATGGCGCCAGCTAATAATGCCGTTGCCGCCATCGCCCGCTTGCACGTCGATTGTTACGTGATCAATAAAGTTCATAATAGTTATTATACCTTGTCAAGGCCGCTTACGCACGCTGATTTTAGTAAATGTACGAGAAGTTGGCTGCTTCTGCTGCCGAGAATGTACGGCGGTCAACCACTGCCCAACCGGCATGGTTCATTTCGGAAACGGTAATGCTACCGTCGGCATTAACGCTTTCGACAAAGGCTACATGACCTTCACCTACAGTGCTCGTTACGACCGCTGCATAAACAGCTGGCGTTGACCCTACACTCAAACCGTAGGCACGAGCCAAATATGGCCAGGTCGAAGCGTTACCGAGGTTACTTGGCAGCGGCTTGCCTACTTGCTGTCGGCGCAGCGCGACCCAATACGTACAAAACCCGTAGTCGTAGCCGTTCGCACCATAGGTGGCCGAGCTGCCATAGAATCCGTAGCCGCTACGAGTGCTTACCGTGGTTGGCTGCTGCGCATTAGGGATAATGATCTGCTCACCGACTTTCAACCCGGTAATCTCGGCATCGTTGTAAGCGATAATCTGATCTTTGTTCGCTTGGTACTTTTGCGCCAAGCTATCTGGCGTATCACCGTCTTTAACAGTGTATACGATGCCATTTATCGGTGGAATAACCAACTTTACGCCCGGGTTGACATTATTGCTTGTGAGGCCATTCGACCAGCGAATACTATCCGAGGTAACATTAAACTTCGCCGCGATACTCGCAACGTCATCACCGGCCTGCACGACATATGCCTGAATATCTGTGCGACTCTTGAGCGCCGTTGCCACAGCCTGCGGTTTAGTAATCACTGTGTTGTCAGCAGAAGCTACCGCCTGCTGCGCATAGACGCTGTCTGCCTGGTTCTTAACAGCCGTTGCTTCTGGCAAGGCAGTCATATTAGCAAGATTTACCGCGATATCAGCAGAAGATAGTTGGTCGAGTGGATCGTCATTTTCGGTCGTCGTTGCAGAGGCCGCCCGGCTTCCCGAGGCAGTTACTTGATTCGCGGCCGTACTGCGCCACACAAATGTCACAATACCGAGCAACAACACGATATTGCCGACAATAAGAATATATTTAATCGACCGTTTGTGCGATATTGCTCGAACAAAGGCACGCTTCGTGCGACCGAACCACCTACTTTTCGGCGGTGTGTGTACTTGAGACACCACCGTTTGAGAAGTTGAATGACTAATAGTAGTAATCTCCTATAACAGGGGTAGCGACACGCGATACATCTAAAAGACACGCTGCGAGCGCTACAAATACATAGTATAGCAAAAGAGCTATTGTTTTCAAGTACTTGCGCGCATATCACCCCTGTTAGGGGCTACTGGCGCTGCACAATTTATGGCAATATTGCTGGGTTAAGGCCTCGTGCTCTTCGAGCGTCTTAGAGAAATGAGTCGTGCCGTCGTCTCCTGCTACAAAATAGAGCCAATCAGTAGGAGCCGGATTCGCCACTGCATCGAGTGAGCTATCGCTGACATTACTAATAGGACCGGGCGGCAAACCCGTATGCAACAGGGTATTATATGGCGTGTCGTAGTGAATCGATGGCGTTTTGCCTGCCAAAATAGACCCATAATATGCGGTAACGTCAGATCCAAGCGCCATATTAACCGAGAGGCGTTTCAAAAATACTTGCGCAGCCTGAGCGCGATCGGTTGGCTTGGAAACCTCCTGCTCAACGATTGAAGCCAGCGTAATGCCCTGGTATGTGCTGAGTCCTTCCTTCGCAAATGCCGTACGGATACTCGGTGTCAAGTGTTGCTGCATTTCGTTTAAAGATTCCTCGATGATTGACTGCGGATTAGTGCTTGCTGTTTTTTCGAAGGAATCGGGATACAGATACCCTTCGAGGCTGGCGCTTGCAGGCTTATCAACGAGTGCGGGATTGTCGGCATACTGCGCGGGATTGAGTGCCGCATCAACCGACGAGGCGCTAAAACCGGACTTAATAAAAGTGTCGCGCACTTGGTCGAGCCGTTGACCAGGGGTAATTGTCACTAAATCGGTGGCAATCTTGCCGTGAGTCAACTGGGCAACGATTTGCTGCACGTCTTGGCTCGGCCGCAATGAATAGGTTCCGGCTTGTAGTGCGCTGCGCACTTCTTTGCTGCTCACATACCATTCAAAAGCCCACGCGCTGCGAATAAGTCCAGCATCTTTTAGCTGTTTCGCAATTTGATTCACCGATGAACCCGTAGAGATAGTAAGATTCTTGCTTTCCTGGCTGCTACTTACTGGCTGTAAGTTCATCGTGTAGGCCTTGCGGATTGTAAAGGTCGCCGCTGTCAGAAGCACTACCAAAACAACAATCACCCACAACACCCGGCGAGGCCACCGACGATGTGATGTTTGCAGGCGATATTTCATGCCGGAGCCTCCACGTGTTCACGGAGAAAATCCTCGAGAATATACGTAGCAGCCAATGCGTCGATATCGCCCTTCACATACGGCTTGCCTCGGGACTGTAGTTCAGCCTCGGCTTGGCGTGAGGTCACAGCTTCATCCTGAAAATATAATGGCACCGTTACTACACGTTTGAGTTCGCGCACGAATGCCTCGGTCGCCGCTGTTTGCGCGGTGGATTGTCCATTGAGCCCACGGGGGTAGCCAACTGCTACTGCCTGTGCATCATGCTCTGTGATGAGCGCTTGAATATCGTGCACGCTCTGATCGCTGCGGAGTAATGTCGTGAGAGGGTGCGCGATGCGAGCAATAGTACTGGCGACGGCGACGCCAATGCGCCGCTCGCCAACATCTAGTGCCAGTATAGAGCTATTGTTTTTGACCATTCGTTGTTGTGGGTTTTTCGATGGTAATCGAAATTTTGCCTGTCTTGTTCGGAATCGCTGACACCCAGAACGGACTATAGTGAACTGTTACGTCCGTTACGCCTGGCGTTGCCTTTATGATCGACTCCGCATCCCCACTCTTTTTCCCTGCAACCTGCTGTTTCAGTTGGTCCACCTTTAGGTCAGGCCCAGCGACCGCTGTATCACTCATACTTACTGAAACAGTACCGTTATCTTGGTTCTGTAATTTAAAGGTTGCCTGAGAAAGGCCATCATCGGTAATTACCTGTTTTGCTGTATCAATTTGCTTATCAACGTTGTTCTTGACGATTTGCGCGAGATCGCTGTGCTTTGCACCATACATTGTGTAGGTAACTGCCTCGGTTACCGTTACGGTGTCGGCTGCGTCGCCCACATTGGCACTGGTCGTACTATTTGGTGCGCCTGCGTTAAACGTTGCCGCGATCGGAACCGAGCCACCCTGCTGAAGCGTGTTTTGGAGTTGCTGCTTAATTGCCGACGTATCCTGCGACTGAAGCTTTTGCTTGGCGCCGTCAATGTCACTTTGCTGTACAATTTTTGTGATGTTATCGGTACCACCCGAGATACCAGAAGTAGATGCACTAGTTCCGGCGGGTGCGTTGGCGATCGTTAGATTCGTTTGGCCCGTGTTGTACGATGCACCACCGTTCTGGGCAACGACATTCACCGTGCCATGGCTATCACTTTTACAGGTGCCGCCATGATTGTAATTGCTATCTGAAAGCGTCAGCGGTGTCTGGCTTATATATGTCAGGTTGCCATTAGAAAATCCCGTGCCCGCCGGTAATGTGAGCGTTGAGCCACTACAGTTGACGATCGTGGCAGACCCCGACGCCTTGGCACCATTGTTCTGCTGGCCCGTAGCGGGGACTTGCTGCGTGTATGTCTTTTGTACTTGCTGCGATTGCGCCGGCACCACGCCTGCGTCGGCATCTACCGCATTTGCAGCGGGATTGAGGGTGAGATCGAGGTTGCTGGCGATAGCGCTGCTGTTCGTTTTGACGTCTATCGATGCTTTAGGTAGCACTGAGAAGCAAAGGTACGAAGCAAGAATAATAACCACGATGGCAGCTATGCCCACAATAAGAAGCAGTCGGAATTTGCTGAAGTTCGGTATTTTCAGCTGCTTGTTCTTTTTGGCATTCGCTTTGTTTGCGCCAGCTGAGCCCTTTGCCGAAGCAACTGGCGCGTCGGGATCAGCGCTATCCAACTCGATAGTGTCTTCAACAGCCGTTGGTGCAATAGTGCCCGCAGCAAGATCGCCAACGGGTTTCGAGGCATCCAGATTTGGCTCTTTGGGGCGTTCGTCATCAAGTGCCAACGGCGCCTCATCAATATTTTCGGCTGCGTCGCCAAGATTGCGCGGTGCTGGTGGAATTTCGGGCTTGGTCTGCAGATTTTTGGCTACATGAATGCCAACGCCTCCGGCCAGTGGTAGCAAGCTCGCCTCTGAGGTAATAAGCACGAGATTTTTCTTGGCATTGTCTGCAGTGCGCTTAAGGAGTTTCATGTTCACAACACTTTGAAACACCGTGGCACGCTTTGGCAGTACCAAGGCGACGATCTTTTGCTGCGAACCACGAACCTTATCGATGACACCGGTTATTTCGTCATCAATGTCAATATAGATGGTTTCTTTACCTGCGGGATTTACTGATGTCATACGCGAAGCATCCTATCGATTCGCTCTCGGATGGAGCTGTTTTGGCTGCCGCTTGAGAAATGGAGCGTGTCGAGCCCGACACGAAGGAGTCCCATAGCGGTAATAAATGTATGATCCGCAACGTAGCCTGTTTTGTCAACAATACCTACTACCTGATCGGGATGGATATGCTGCACTACGGGCTTGCGTGTAAAGGGCAGCTGGGTGTACCAATCGGTGTCATTGAGCTTGTCCATGAGCATGTCCAAACTCGACCCACCGCCACACAATAACAGATGATATGGCAGGTGATCGAGCTTATCGAATTCGCCAAGCGCCAGCTCAACACCGCTCATCCATACGTCCAATGTTTTGTCGAGGGCGCCTTCAATTGCCGGCACTTTCTGTTGCGGGACTTGGTTATTTGACAAGCCAATCTTCAGCTCTTCGGCTTGTGTGAACTCAACGCCCAATTCGCGCTCAATAGAACGCGTGTAGGCACGGCCGCCGATGCCAAACATCTTCGTTCCCTGCACGCCGCCATCGTTAATAACAGCGATATCGGTAGTACCTCCACCAACGTCCATGAGGATCGCACTCATCGAAGCATTCGCGTCGTCGCCAATAACCGAACGAGCAACGGCGAACGGCTCAGCTGCGACTGCGAGCAGGTCAAGATCAAGCTGTTGGGCCGTACGCTCTAGAGCACCAATATGAATCATCGGCGCAAAGGCTGTGTATAGTTGCACAACAACGTCGCGCCCCTGGAAACCAATCGGGTTTGTTACTTTGTAGCCATCAATCTCGATGCCTACGAGTGCGCTGTTCACCAAACGTACATCAACTTCTTTGCCGCCGAGTTCCCAAGCCAATTGCTGTTTAGCCTTGGTTTGTGCACGCTCCTGTACGAGTTTGATAATGCGCTCCATTTCTTGTAAATCGAGTGCTTTGTTCGGCTCTTTGCGTGTCACGCGAACGGTCGTTGTTGTACCTTTTACAAGTTCTCCGGCAATACCGATAACCGCGGTGCGAGCGCTCACACCTGATTGTTCTTCGGCTTGCGCAAGAGCTTTATCACAGTTTTCGACCACGCTCGCAATGTCCGAGATAGCTCCGGCTTGCATGTCGCTCAATTGCTGGTGAGCACGGCCAACACCGATGATCTCGATGCCATCGCCAGCGACGCGGCCAATGAGCGCCTTTACGAATTCGGTACCAATATCCAAAGCAACGAGGTATTCATCCTCGCTTTTTGTGGCCTTACTTTTGCCCTTTGTAGTAACTCTTGACGCCTGATCGGCAACTTTGGAAGCCACCGATTGGCTCAAATTTTTGAACTTATCAAGCATAATCGTATTAATTATAGCACGCATGGCGGATGGGCAATGCCTTATCAGCCACACAAGCACGGAACAATGTATCACATCCTGTTGTTTTGCAGCAAGTTGCCATAAGCACTATACTAAGTGTAGCGTGCCAGCAAATAAGAACCTGGTCGCAAGGGGGACATATGAGTATAGCAACATTGCCGGTGGTGGCAAAAAAGCTAGGGATTAATTTGAGCAAACTCGACACCGAGAGCGATGATCGTCTCCTTGATGTGCTCTATGAAGCTGTTCGTCAGGCGCGTCCCGAGGCAACGCAAGAGCTTGTGCAGCAGGTAGACAAGCTGCACGCCGGTGAGTACACCGAAACGCTGCCAAACGGTACCAATATCCGTATGGTGCATTACGACCCAGATTCACCAATGGGTCGCGACATGATGCTGATTTGCGGCCCGGAACCAATTCGCACGGCCTTTAATCGGCATTTCTCGAAAGACGGTGGTGGTGGCCCAATTCCTGGCTATCGCAACGGTGTTGATATCATCTTGGCGGACGGTCCTGTGTCGCTCCGCGACATGATGGTCATCCAAATGCGCGACTAGCTATCGCAAAAAAACAAAAGCAAACGCCCGGACGATACGCGTACCGGGCGTTTTTATCGTGATGCGTTTATGCCAAAACTGCCTTGATGCGGCGAATGCCAGCCGAGCTGGATTCTTCTTTGAGGATCTTGAACCGCTTGCCGTCTTCTTTGAGCTGTGCTGTGTGGTCGACATGCGGGCCGCCACAAATCTCGAAGCTAAACGGCTTGCTGGCACCGTCGGCGATCATTTTGTACACTTTAACGGTGTCGCCGTAGCGGTCACCGAACGCACCAAGCGCGCCCATCTCTTCGCGGGCGACTTTGGTAGGATATTCGGCGTAGCTAACCTTGAGGTCTTTGTCGATTTGCTCATTCACAATGTCTTCGACGTGTTTGATCTGTTCCGGCGTCATTTTTTCGGGATGACTGAAGTCGAACCGCAGACGCTCTTCAGTGATATTGCTGCCATGCTGAACCACGTGGTCACCAAGCACTTGGCGCAACGCCTGATACATGAGGTGTGTGGCAGTGTGGTACTTTTTGTGCTGCATAGTTTGGCCACCTAAGCCGCCTTTGAACGTGCCTTTAGCCGCAGTTTGCGACATCTGCTTTTGAGCATCCATCAGTTGATTGAAGTCACTTTTGAGCTCAGGACTCTCCTTGACCCCTCGCTTGAAAGCTTCCTCTAGGCTAAGCTCAACAGGAAAGCCATACGTATCATAAAGTTTGAAAACTACTGCACCAGTCAGGATAGGACTATGATCTGGATTATGTCCTTCATGTGAGGAGACTAGCTTGTCGAACTGCTGCAGGCCTTTGCGGAGGGTTTGGCGGAAAACCTTTTCTTCTTTTACCAGGATTTCGACGACTTTGTCGCGGTTCGCGGCAACCTCAGGGAAATCAGCGTGGTAAAGATCAGCAATTGCGGGCACGATCTGCTCGACAAAGTTTTGCTCAATGCCAAGGTCAAATGCAAAACGGATAGCACGGCGCATGAGACGGCGCATGACGTACCCCTGCTCTTTGTTGCTGGGAACCACGCCATCAACAGCCAAAAAAGTTGCAGCACGCAGGTGGTCGGCAATCACACGCATGCTTTCGGTGTGGCTATCATACTTTTTGCCAGAAATTTCTTCGAGCTTTTGTACGATGGGCCACAACACGCTGATTTTAAACACATCCGGATCATTTAATGCTGCAGCGGCAATACGCTCCAAGCCCGAACCGTGATCGATGTTGGGCTTTTCGAGTGGCACGAACGTGCCCTCGGCCTCTTTCCGATAAGCCATAAAGACGTTGTTGCCGATTTCCATAAAGCGGCCGCAATCACAGTTTGGATGGCACCGCTCTCCATATTCAGGGTTGTGCGGCGTGCCAAAATCATAGAACATTTCGCTGTCAGGCCCACAAGGATCACCAACTGGTGTATGCTCTGGGTCACCGTTACGACTCCACCAGTTTTTGCTGCCGTCGTAGTAAAAGATACGCTCGCCTTCTTGGATGCCGCGCTTGTAGCCATCTGCCTCGGAACCAATGTCCGCGACGCGGGTGCTTAAGCCTTTGGCCGCGAATAACTTCTGCCACAGCTCTGCGGCTTCGGTGTCTTTGGGAATGTCATATTCCGGCGCACCAATAAAACAGGTAACATACAGTTTGCTGGGGTCGAGTCCAACCACTTCGGTCAAAAACTCAAACATCCACGGCACTTGCTCGGCCTTAGAGTAATCGCCAAAGCTCCAGTTGCCGAGCATTTCGAAGAACGTGGTATGGCGGTTGTCGCCGATTTCTTCGATATCTTGCGCACGCAAGCAAGTTTGACTGTCGACAATCCGAGTACCCTCTGGGTGCTCCTCGCCCAACAGATACGGGATGATTGGTTGCATGCCAGAACCGGTAAACAACGTCGTGGGGTCGTTCTGTGGTACCAAAAGTGCCCGTGGAATGACTTTATGGCCACGGTCTTTGAAAAAATCTAGATAGGCGTTACGGATGTCTTGAGCTGTCATATGCGTTTATTGTAACAGATTGCGTGTTACACAGCTTCTGTGGGCGGCAATTTTGGCATGCGAGCAATAAAGCCACCGTTTTCTTCGAGCAGCTGGTACGCTTCGCGCCAGGCGGCCTGCGATTCTGATGTAAGCTGGTTGAAGTATGCAAAAAATTGATTCTGCTTGGTTTCGTACATAGATTTGTCGGCTGCATCTAGGAGTTCGTGGCTGTTCATGCCAGGACGCCAAATAGCAGCGCCAACGGAAATACCGAGACCAGGAATATCAAGATCAGGATGCTGGTCGACAAAGCTGTCGAATACGTCCTTGATGCGGTCGATAGCCCCTTCTACCTGATCCTCGTAGGTAGCGTACGGATCGCGTCGTTCTTGGTGTCGGCCACGATATGTATCTTCTTTTTCCACAGGCAATGCATCAATAATCGGCAACTCGACCGTCTGCTCCTCTGATGGTTCGCGCAGGTGTATCATCAACGCAAACTCGTCACCGCCAAAGCGGCTGCCGCGTGAATGCCCAAATGGCACTTCGTACAACTTTTCGTGAGCGATGGTGTCGTTGCCACGCGTTGCTTCGGCAAGGCGCCGCGCAAAATCACTGATACGGTCTTCGGTAATATCGCCAGGAGCGTCAGGCACGTGCTCCAGAATTGAACCCATTGCACCAAGTACGCCATCCCCCGTGCCATGGCCTTTTCGATCGTTGATTTCTTTGAAGTGATCGACATCGATCAGCAAAACTGCAATGCTACCTTGCGCGTCCGGCTCTTGCAGACGCTCGACCTCGACTTTGACGCCACCCTGCCACGCCTGGCGCGTTTCGAGTCCAGTCATGGGGTCGTGGTGAGCAGTGTATTCCATTTCGTGCAGATCTGTCTCAAGTGTGTCTACGCATCCTTTGAGCTCCTGGATCTGTGCATCCTGTTCAGCCTCTCTAAGGACACCTGCGCCATACATTCGTAGGCTCAGGGGGTCGTTACGCAAATGATCTATTGCTTCGTCAAGTTCTGGGCCTTCGAATGGCATAGTAGCTGCAAAATAGGGGCGAGTGGTATTAATATAGGGAGGCTCGGTGATCTCAGCAATGTTGTTCGATAGCGAACCTATTGGAATCTCCGGAGGCAAAATTCTATTAATTGTATAGGGTCCATCTGGTGTCCCACCATGCGCTTCCATCATGTATATCCTTATATTAGTAACCTAAATAACAATGCCGCTACCAACCACACGGTCGCCTTCATAAATCACCGCCGATTGACCAGCGGTGATAGCACGGACTTCGTCATGGAGGGTTACGTGCCAGTCGCCATTGTCAAGCTTGCGTATGCTGCTGACATTGATGAGCGGCGCGCGGTAACGGGTACGAACTGTGTATGACGTGTGGTCGTTCGGTGTTTGGTTGATCCAGTGAGGCGCCGTGAGCGTGAGCTCGCTGGACCACAAGCCTTCATCCTGCAGATCGGTCGTGACATACACTTCGTTTTTGGCCATGTTTTTGCCAACGACATAATACGGCAAGCCGCCACCAATTTGCAAGCCATGTCTTTGCCCAATTGTATAAAATAGTGCACCGTCGTGTTCGCCGAGCACATTTCCGCGGCGATCTACGATGTTCCCGGGCGTCGTTCGCACAAATTGCTGCAAGAATTCCTTGATGCCGACTTTACCCACAAAACAGATGCCTTGGCTATCTTTTTTTTCGGCGGTTACGAGGCCATATTTTTTGGCAAGCTCGCGCACCTGCGGTTTTTCGTATTCACCGATGGGCATGAGACTATGTTTGAGAGCGTCCTCGGTTACCCGACACAAAAAGTAGCTCTGATCTTTGTTGGCATCGACTCCCGCCAGTAGCTCGGCAGTGTGGTTAGCGGGGCCTGGCACCTCGTCACCCACATGCTCAAACAAAATTTTCCCTTTGGGAAAATTAACTGCGCGTGAGGGTGATCGAGGTGCCACCCGCAGCGTACCCCTGTGGTTAATGCGGGCGTAGTGGCCAGTGGCAATCATGTCGGCACCGTCTTCGAGTGCAGCCTTCAAAAAGAGCTTAAATTTTACCTCTTGGTTGCACATTATGTCCGGGTTTGGCGTGCGGCCGGCCTTGTATTCGTCAATCATATACTCAACGACTTTTTGGCGATACTCTTTCTCGAAGTCGTACATTTTGAACGGAATACCGAGCTGCACAGCGACGCGCTTGGCATCCTGGTAATCCTCCTTCCACGGACATATCATGCCAGGCAAATCCTGGCTCCAGTTTTTCATGTACACGCCGGTAACATCATAGCCCTGCTCTTTTAAGAGCGCCGCTGTGACCGATGAATCAACACCGCCGGACATGCCGACGTATACTTTCTTTGTCATATTATCCCTATTTTAGCAAACCTTCGGTGTTCTGACTACTTTTCAGCCTCTTCAGAGCTTCGTTCCAAATGGCGGCGAAGCGATGCTAGCTCGAACTTCTGCCCAAGCCAAAATGTTGCCAAAATCAGCGGTACCGATGCCGCTACAGGCCACCACACCACATGTACAACTGTCTTGCCAGTGCTCGAAGTAGGTGTAGCATTGCTTTGAATCGTGCCATTTGCCACGCCAACCAACTGCAAGTACGCACTCTCGCCATTTTTATCAACACCTTTGACCACAATATGATAAATACCCGCCTGATCGTACACGTGCGTAATATTGAACGTGCCGACATCGCTGCGACTTATCAAATCCTCTGGTTTGTTGTCACCCCAGTCAACGCTAATGGCGTACGGACCAGTACCGCCGCTTAAAATGATCGGCCATGTCAGGAGATCGCCGGGGTTGGCACCCCGGCGTGCGTATTCACTCGTAAGGAACATACGCGTACCAAACTGCGCGAAGGCCGCGTCGTTGAAATTTACCGTCACAATATTTGAGTCCGGACCAGCCTGATCAAGCGCATCGAATACCCGTGCCACAAGGTCGTTACGCCCCTGAAACAGATCAACTAGTAACGAGAATGTGCCATTCACGCAATCGGTCGCGCCGATAAATACGTTGTTGGAGTAGATCTTTACCAAAAGGCCCGTCGGGCAAGTGCCGCTGACGGTAATCGGTGTGGTCGTAAACGTTTGACCGGTAGACGGGACCAGGATGGTCGCACCCTTGGTTGGCGGTGGACTTTGCTTGGTACCTTCCAACCCGATAGAACCATTTTGCGGATTCTGAGCAGGTGGTGTCGTGGCATGTGCCAGCTGCGACGACCCAAACACACATACTATGCCCACAATCAGTATGCATACGCGCATCACCTGATTGAGCAGTGGCAAGAAGTGCTGGCGTCGCCCGCTCATAACTACTTCTTATATATGCGGCGTCCCCGCTTTAGTCTCCGAACGACGCGCCACACGACGAGCACGATCAGCAATATAACGACTGCGACTGCAATCAGGAACCAGTACGGCAAGTACCAGAAGGTGGCTGTGCCTTGAATCTCTTGCGAGTTATTGCCGTTTTGACCGTAGAAGACGTCAAGGAGTGCCGTGTAACGACCGGGTAACAAGCCTGGAGATGTACATACAGTGCTTGTTTGATCTTCTCCGCTGCTGTTTTTAGTTGTTTGCTGAGTGCTGGCAATACAAGTCTCAAAGCGGCGAGTTTGATCGCGCAAAGCAAGCTGGTGCTTGGGATTTACTTCTTGAATTACCTTCACTTGCTTGCCGAACATGTTCTTAATGAGCATACTCCCTGTGGGGCTTTCGGCCACGTTGCCTTGGTTGCTCACGCGGAAAGCGAGTTCTTTCGGCTGAGCGCTAAAGAAGAATGTGCTAAATTTGCCGGATTCGTCATCGGCAGACGGTGTAAAGGCGCCAAACTGCTCTAGTTTCATAAACTCTTTGGTCTGGCCAGGAACGTTCAAAAATGCCAGCGTCACGCTCGAAGCTGCCAAGGTCACGTTTTGTTGTCCCGGCTGATTCTGCGCGGTGTATTCGATGGCGCTATAATAGCTGCCCGCGCCCTGCCCTGCCGGCACCGTGAGAGTAATCGGAATATTATCAGTCTTGCCAGCCGGCACCGTAACATCGGCAGACGGCAATTGCAGGAATGGCTTAAGCGACCACGTTGGCTGTGGCGCGTTATCTTTGAGGTCAAGTGCGGGCGTACCCGTTTCGTCCTTGGCGCCAAAGTCTACGATACGCAGATGCAGATGCAAATCATCTGTTTTGCTCAGGTTGTTCACATATAACGTATCAGACACATGCCCGCCGGGCTGAACGGTATAGTTTTTAGTTGGCGTAATGCCTAGTCCGTTCGAGGACGCAGCATGTGCCGGCATCATTGGAGCGAGACAAATCGCGAGCAAGGAAATAACGGTATATACGAGTTTTGGTATCTGTTTCTTCATGTAAGAACTCTCACTTTTTATATAGTAACCACTAGCGTAGTGTACCATTAAAAGGTCGCACTACAAACATAGGTGATGGTTGTACTATACACGCCCGGTGGCTGGTCGGGCGACACATTGACAATGTAGCTGACCGTAAATTTACGGTCGTTGGTAGCGCTCGCATCTTGAACCACTGCACCACCAGGCTCAAACATGTACGTATTTGGTACGTTGTAGTTTGGCGCCGGCTGAGCGTCACCTGGGCCGGTTGGATCAGCACCGATGCCCGGGTTACTATTGGCACGTAGATTGAGTCCAAATTGAGTATTACCAGCTGCGCTCTCGGTTGGCTGCGCGAGGGGCGAGATAGTATTATTACCAGAGGTCATACTCGTGCCTGAAGTGACCACCGAAAAGCCGCCGGGGGCATTGGTGCCCACCCAAAACTGCGACGTCCCAGCCGCCGTGTTATCTGATGTGAGATCGCCCAGTTGAATAAAACTACCCTGTGCGCTTGAACAATCGTTGCCAATGGTTACGCCTACGCAGAATTTAAGAATTTGCGGCACCTCGGTGCTAATGCTAATCGATTGATTAATGCTACTGGCGACCGAGCCGGCATCCTGCGCGGTACCCGTGCCATCGTTCGAGGCATACGTGCTGATGCGTACAAAGAACGTACCTTTTACTGATGGATTAACAGCATTGCTAAACAAATAGTCCGAAGCAGTTGCAGCCGCCGGCGCAGATGGCCGCGAAATGACAATTTGATTCGCAGTCGCTGAGTATAAGCTGAAATTCGTCTCGCCCGTTTGGCTGGTGAGCGTAACGCCGCTTACATCTACGCCAGTTGGGGCCGTGCATGGATCGGATGGAATGGGGTCCAAGCAATATTGGAACGTAACCGAACCAACGCTGTTAGTACCGGAATACGTAAAACTAAATTCGTGCGTGGTCGTTGCGCTTGGATCCACCGAACCGATACGCAAAGAACGACTATTCAGGCGATCAGCACTGGCCTGTCCGTGAAAAACGCTCGCAAAAAGCGCTACCAAAAGCAAACATAGGCACATTGAACGGGCAACAACACTGAGAATATGAAGTGTTCGTTGTTTGCCCGTCGTCATGCCTATGATTGTACGGAACTTTTGCGTAGATTAGTAGGTTGGAACCGCGATGTAATCAATCGTCGTCGTGTAAATGCCGGGAGGCGTGTTGGTAGCGATGTTAGCTAGGTAGCGAACCGAACCCGTATCGCAGGATATTACGCCAGCTGAAGATGCGATCTGGACTGGCGAGGTTAAACTCGCTGTGTTGAAGTTAAATTTCGCTGTGCCCGCTGGCGTGATCGTACCAGCTCCCAAACCATATGCCGGGCTAATCGTAGAAGTAAGGCTCGTAAAGCTGTAACCATTTCCGCTCTGCGTATCACTCGTATCAATACCGAGTCCGAACTGCGCCGTACCCGGCGTACTACTCGTACCACCGCTTGTTTCGCCGATCGAGGCGATGCTATTCGCACCACTTTTAAGTGTGTCGCCGGAATACAAAATCTTTGTGCCGTTGATGCCATTCGTACTTACTCTAAAGTATGAGTGCCCGTCATATGCCTGTGACGAACTTAGGCCGTTGTTGGCGTCACCGATTGTCAGAGTGCCCGGATCAGTAAAGGGCGCACAGGTTGCGCCAGGCGCCGGGAGCGAACCAGATGCCGGAGCGCCCACAGAGAAGTTCAGAGCTTCTTGTACTTTTGCCGTAATGCTAATCTGCTGTGCGGTCGAACTTGCAGCGGTGCCGTTATCAACAGCTGTGCCGTAAGTAGTATCTGAGTAGGTTGTTATGCGTACAAAAAAAGTTCCGGTGGTCGAAGGGTTAGTAATGTAATCAGATGTGCCTCCACCTAGCACAATAGTCACTGCGGTACTTGCAGTTTCGGATGCAGCCGATGTGCGCTTTAGCGCGATACAGTTCGTGCGTCCAGGTGACGATCCAGTACAGCTCCAAGGGGCGCCTGTCAAATCAGTTGACGTGTCGTTTGTGAAGTTGTTTGCACTAAAACCTGTCTCGGTAGGCGTCACAATATTTGCCGCAGTAAAGCCGGTAGGCGCCGTACAGGTCGAACCAGCTATTGGCGTTGTGCAGTATTGCAGCAATATTGACCCTACATTTCCAGTTGTACCGATCTTAAAGCCAATTGTCTCGCCAGTCTTTTGGCCATTCGTGCCGCTGCCGGGATTCCCGGTAGTAATTGTGCCGAGTGAAGAGCTAGAAACAGATAAACTTCGGTTGGGCAAACTTGCGGCGTTTGCTGGCAGGTTGTGCACTAATACGCCAACGGTGAGCAATAACGCATAACCGAAGGCAATGGCAGCGAATGTGCTTCGCTTCGTTATGCGGCTCATCATTTTCATTGCTTTTTCTCCTTGGGGATAGTTTTAGGTTTTTGTTAGGAAATAGCTTATCGCGCATATAATATCACACACCGCTAGTGCTTTGCACGCATTTTTTTCAGAAAACCTTCGTATTATCCACAGCCAGATTCCGTTTACGGTTTTGGCGAGGCTCTTGTATGATAGGAGTATCTAACTTGTAGGCATATGGATCCATCGAAAAACGACGAGCAGGAACAGAATCCGTTGCAGAATCCGGATCAGGCCAATTCTTTGGAGGGGCCCGACACTGTCGTGGAGCAAAGCGATGGCAACAGTCCATCAAGCACAAGCTCGCCGGCACCTGCACAACCACCTGCCGCGCCCGAAGCGCCTCCTACGGATAGCAATGCGGCCCCGACTCCACCAGACCAAAAACCTCACCGGAAGTTCGGCAGTCGGTTGCACGACTTTGCTCACCGATTCAATATTTATTTCCTGCTGTTCGTCCTGATTCTTATTATTGTCGGCATCATTGCATTCATTGCGATATGGCAGGCGCACAAAAACAAGCCATCATCGCCGACCACGAGCAGTCAAACATTGTCCGAGGATGCACTGAAAAACTTGGCTAACAGCAGCACGACTTCGGTTGGCAACTCAAAACAAATTTTGAACGTTGAGTCGAGTGCTATTTTTTCCGGCCCAGTGCTGATGCGTAACGACCTCGAGGTTGCAGGCACAATCAAAGTGGGCGGCGCATTGTCGCTCCCCGGTATCACTGTTGCCGGCAATAGCTCGTTTGGCCAGGTAAGCACAGGTAGCTTGTCGGTGTCGGGCGACGCTGCGGTGCAAGGTAATTTGACTGTTATTAAATCACTGGCTGTGAATGGCAGCGCCTCGTTTAACGGTGCCGTGGCGGCACAATCGCTCGCTGTAAGCAGCTTGCAGTTAAATGGCGACCTTACACTTACACACCACATTACGGCCGGCGGATCGATTCCTGGTAAGTCCGATGGCGGTGCATTAGGAAATGGCGGCACGAGCTCAATTAGCGGCTCCGATACGGCTGGGCAAATCAGTATTAACACTGGCGGTGGCGCACCAGCCGGCTGCTTTATTGCCATACGTTTTGCAGCAAAATTCAACAACACCGCGCGCGTGATCCTCACGCCAACCACCGCGGCAGCAGCGGGTATTCAATATTACGTCCAGCCCTCGTCAACTGGTTTTAGCGTATGCACCGCAAGCGTGCCGCCAAGCGGTGCCAACATCGGCTTCGACTACGCCACCTTCGATTAGACGATACACCGGCAAGTTTTCATGCAAGAGGGGGTCCAGCGTAATGCAACCGGGTTTACCCCTCGACGAAGTCGAGACAGAGTGGGGTGACGAGCGGCGGGGCGGCCCCACTTTTGCACGGACCGAAGGGAGTACAAAAGATGGGGCGGACCGCTCGGCAGGACCCCAGCCAGCTTAAATATCGAGGAAAACGGTGGCGCGGTCGGCGCGGACGTGCATCAGACCACCCGAGATGCGAATTTTTTTGATGCCCTGCGGCATGCGCACAATGATCTCGCAGGCATTAAGCAGCGTCATAAAATTGTGATGGTGCGGCAAAATATCAAACGGCCCCGTTTTGTTCTCAGCCGAGATGCTAAACCCGTCGTCATCAAAATACGTCTTAAACGGCGAGTACACCTTGATATGCATCATGGGTGCATTTTCGTGGCCCCTCGTGGCACCATGAGTGTAATCAGAATGGTCCGGCATGCCGATCGGCGTTGGGTCATCTGATGTCATACGATAATCTCCTCGATGCCCTTGAGCATCTGCTCGCGCGTGTAAAACTCGCCTTTTTGCGACGTCATGTCTTCCATGACATACATATTTTGCGAGAAATAATTGATGAGTTTTTTGGCCTTGGCATAGTCGGTGCGGTCAACCGGCGACAGTTCGTTTTCACCAATAATTGCGATGATGCCCTTGAGCGATTCGTACTTTTGCAGCAACGCCTGGACCTGCACGCTCAACACGTAGTGACGGTCGCCAACGACTTCGGGCGACAGCAGTGATGAGCTGGTGCGAATGAGATCAACGGCTGGACGGATGCCCTGCTCGGCCACAGCACGACTAAGTACGATCACCGAATCGAGCTCATGCTGAATCATCTGCACTGCTGGGTCGCTGAGGTCATCGGCAGGCACATAAATGGTTTGCACCGCAGTAATCGAGCCTTTGCCGCTGCTGCTCAGCCGGTCTTGGAGTGTCTTAACATCAGAGAAAATGGTCGGTTCGTAGCCGCCTTCGGACGGAATTTGCGCCAGCATGGTGCCGATTTCGTTGCGCGCCTGCACGTAGCGGTACATGTTGTCGGCAAAGAACAGGATATCTTTGCCTTGTTCATCGCGAAAATATTCAGCCAATGTCGCGGCGCTCAGACCAATAAGCGCGCGACGCACCGGGTTTTCGTTCATCTGACCGAAGAACATACAGGTGCTTTTGAGCAGGCCCTGTTCGAGCAACGTCTCATACAGCTCGTGGCCTTCGCGAATGCGCTCACCAATGCCCGTGAAGAAGCTGAGGCCCGTGCCGCTGCGCGCAACGTTGTGCATGAGCTCCATGGTAAGCACTGTTTTACCCACGCCGGCGCCACCGATAATACCGATTTTGCGGCCTTTCACAAACGGTGCAAAGAAGTCGATCACCTTAATGCCGGTCTCGAGAATCTCGGGCGCTTTGGCTGTAAAGTTAGTGTCGGCATGAGGCGCGGCAAAAATGTTGTGGCGCGCAAGACTCGGATCGATGTCTGCTTGTCCGTCGATAGGGTGACCGAGCGTGTCGACGACACGACCAATCAGCGCATCGCCTACCGGAATTTCGATGCTGTGCCCGGTGCGGTTTACGCTCATGCCTTTTTGCAATGAACGATCAGATTGAATGTTCAAACATACAACGCGATTACCGGGCTGCAAGCTATCTACGAGCAGCGGCACTTTGTGCGCATCATCGACAATCACATCAAGCAGCTCGTGCACCTCTGGCAATTCGTCATCGAACGCAACGGTCACAATCAAATCTTTGATGGAACGGACAGTCCCTTGTGTCATAGTGATCCCGCCTTCTTCAGCCCGTTTATCATCTCCTTGAGGCGTTCATCATTTGTGGCGCGCTTAGCTCGGTTGAACCGCAAACGCAGATCGCTGTAAAGGTCGTCGGCGCGCTCGTTGGCGGTAGTCATAGCCCGGAAGCGGCTCGCATATTGTGCCAATTTGGAATCCAGGATAACCTGGCTAAGCGAAATTTGCAGCATCGAACGTTCCAAATGTGCGATCACAGCAAAGGTATCTGGCTCAAAAATGTAATTGCGATCGCTAATGAGGTCGGGCGAAGCCTTGATGTGAGCGCCCTGTTCTTGCACGGCGGTGCTCAGCTCAATTTGTTTGATGTCTTGGATCATGAGCGAAGTGTAGGTTTGGTAGAACACCGTGGTGCCGCGGTATTTTTTCACTTCCTGAATCAGTGGCTGTACATTGATGTTCTGATCTTTGGTCGGCAAACTAAAATATTTGTTGTACGTGATGCCGGATTGCGTGAGCAGCACGGCGCCATGGTGACCGATGATAATAATATCGTTCTTGGCCGCATCGTATTTGCCGATCATCCAGCTCATCAACTTTTGGTCGATATCGCCGCTAAATCCGCCTTCGGACGTCACCGCAATATACAGCTGCTTGGGAATCGCCTCTTCGGATTTACTACGACCAAACCGGAACAGATTATCAACGCGGATTTGCGTGTAAATGGCCCACAGCTCTTTAAAAAATTGCTGTGATTGAAGCACCTGGTTCTTGGTCTGTGCGATGCGCATGCTCGCCAGGCCTTCGAACACGCTCGTAAGGTTCATGATGGTGCGCATCGCGTCTCGTTCGCGAGCAATGTCTTGCGGCCGGATCATTTTTTGGCCTCCACGACGACGTTATTTTTGAGCGAATCGCGTACTTTTTCGAAATCGGCGTCACTGTGCAATTGGCCGGCAGAAGTATGCACGGTAGCTTTGAGCTTGCTGACGTCAAGCACCTCGTTCGCGGCAATGTTCAGCAGAATGTCCATCATGAGCGTTTGTTCAGCGAGCGGATACGTTTCGTTCGGCCCCTGTTCGAGTAATTTATAAATTTGCGATCCGCGCGTGAGGTCGCGCTGAGCGGCGATTGCCAGTTCGGAGCCAAAGTGTGAAAATTCCTGCGCCTGGGTGTAGGCGGTGAGCGCCTTAAACGTCTGGCCCGCCAGTTCTTTCTGACGATCGCTCTGACCGCGGCCGCCCACACGAGTCACACTCAAGCCGATGTTCACGGCCGGGCGCATGCGATCGCGGAAAATGTCCATATCGAGCACCCACTGACCATCGGTAATCGACATAATGTTGGTGGGCAAAAATGCCGTGATGTCCCCCGCAGAGGCCAACACGACCGGCAGTGCTGTGAGGGTTTTATGGTTGCGGCTTAGCTTGCCCGCCCGCTCCAGGAGGCTTGAGTGCACGAAGAACATATCGCCCGGGAACGAATCACGCCCGGGGCTAATGTTGCTCAGCAATGCAATTTCGCGGTACGCGTGCGCGTGGTTCATGAGATCGTCATAAATAATCAGCACGTCTTGATCGCACTGCTGCCACAGATATTCGGCCATAGCGCAGGCCACATATGGTGCAAGGTAGCTGAGAATAAGCGAGTCGCTCATGGTCGATACAATGACAATGGCCTTCTTGAGCGCATCCGCTGCTTGCAACCGTGCGAGCAACGTGTCGACATCGCTGCGACGCTTGGCGATCAGTACATAAATAACTACCACGTCGGTGTCGCGCTGATTAATGGCCAGCTGCGTCGCGAGCGTGCTTTTGCCTGATTTGCTGTCGCCCAAAATCGCCAGGCGCTGGCCGCGCAAAAGCGGAAACAGCAGATCGAGCACCGTCACGCCAGTTTCGAGTTGCGTGTCGAGGTGTTCGCGCTCATACAACATCGGCGCTTCATTGAACACTTTACCAACGCCATCAGCTGCAATCGGCCCCTTGCCGTCGAGCGGGTCGCCCGTCACCGAAATAACCCGCCCAATAAAATCTTTGCCGACTTTTGCCACCAGCTCGTCGTGCTGCATCACTGCCAACATACCGACCGTGATAGTGCTCGCTCCCATCTGCAGTACCACCACATAATCTTCGAGCACGTGCTGCACAAAGCCCTTGCTACCGTCCTCGAACATAATGAGAGCATGCAGACGCACGGGATGGAGCCCTTTTACGCGCACCAAAAAGTGATCAACGCCGACGACTTCGCCAACAGGCTTGCCGGCAGCTACTAATTGATCAAAGTGCCGGTTATCACTCATGAAGCAGGCTCCTCGGGCGTAGAAGGGGCGGACTGGCCGGCAGGACCTGCAGGCCCAACCGCATCCAGCGCCTGGGTGAGCAGCTCGCGGCGCTGGTTGAAATGTTCACGCAGACTAAAGTCAAATACATGATTCGGCGTGCGCACAATGCATCCTGCCGCAATCGTTGGCTGCAAGCCGATATCCAGGAGCAGCTGCGGATGAATGTTCGCACGCAGCCACGCCACGATTCGACTGGTGAATTTTGTAGATGGATCAGCCGAAAAACTGATGTGCACGACCGGTGCATCCGCCAATATTTTTTCAAGGATTAGCGCCGTCCGTTGTCGATCAACCGGCTGCAATAAATTTACTTTGTTGAGCGTTGCAAATTCTTCGAGCAGGTGTGATGGACGAGGCAAGTGCACTTTGCCGGGTTCGTGACGAATCTGGGCCTGCTGCAAAAAATTCTCAAGCTCCTCGAGTTCACGCTGCAAGTGGCGAACGTCAACGCGCCCGATCACCGCCGCTGGCACCTGTACTGTTGCCTCAAGCGCCACTTTTTACGTCCTCCACGATTTCTTGCTTGTGCGTTTCTAGCTCACTTAGAATATATTCAAGCTGGTCACTCAAATCGATCTGATTCCCAACCGCCGCCAAGACGTAGTGATTAATAATATCCGCCATGTCGTCCTCGAAATGTTTTACGCGACGCGCTTTTTCCTCGGTAACTTCTTTCTCGAGCTGACTGGTGAGCAGTTGCCGTTGCTCCTCGATGGTCGCCTTGGTCTTTTCGATGGAATCGACCGCCAGTTGTTTGGCATCGCCAAGTGCATTTTGGTAATTTTGGAACGCTTCTTGCAGAGATTTACTAATCTCTTGCTTCATGTAGTCATTAATTTGCGACGTCGTCAGGCGCAGGTCCTGTTGCAAGAACATAGCATTTTCGCCGATGATCTTCTCGAAGTGCAAGCGCCCACGATTGCGGAGCTCTTCGCGGAATTCTTCATTAAAAATATGCTCAACATCGTTTTCAGCGGCTTGTTGATACGGCTGCTTGGGGTCTACACCTTTTACAACAGGAGAAGCACCGCGGCCAAGACGGATGGCGATCCACAAAAAAGCCGCCGCGAACGCGAACAAAAAACTCAAGATCAAGACGAGCCACCAAATTGTCATGTTCTGCACCACCCTCGCGCCATCATGCCTATAGTTTCAGTATCAAATATACCGCAAAAAGGCCAACGATGAAAACAATAAGCGCAATAAGCGTTACCTGAAGCAGGTTACGCATGATTGAACGCTTGGCAAGCGGGTTACGGCCAATGGAAATCATGCTGCTGCGCACTCCGGCATACAGCAAGCTGCCCACCAGAATCACACAGAGGAACAGTAGCCCTACGGCAATATACACGCGTATATCGGCCACCGGTTTATTGGCGAGTGATTGGGCTGCTTTCTGCAAGAAGCCCGGCAAATTGCTGCCGGGAACGACTTGTAAGGGGTTGCGTGCCACCGAAATCGCCACTGGGATTCGACCGAGGGCGACAGTGCTGCTGCCGAGCGTTGCCGTACTTTCTACGGTAGTTTTGCCATCAAAACCGGCGAGCGCCTTGCCGACAACCGTCGACTGCGTCGTGCCGTCCTTCATGCCCACGCCGTCTATCGACGAAATAGTAATATAATCGCCGGCCTTGATCGGACCGTTCTGACTACTCACGACCACATTATATTGGCCATTAGTAGCGACAAATACCTGCGTTTGATTCGTCGAATACGAGAGCGTCACTGGTGCATCGCTCGCTGATACCACGACGCCGAACATATCGGTTGCCTTGGAATCGGTGAGCGGTACTACTTTGCTGCCATCGCCGAGCTTAAGGCTCACTATCGTGCCCAGTTGCAATGTCTGGTCAGCAGCGTACGCTTGCGTCACATCTTGCGCATGAGCCTGGCCCATGATCGTTAGCGCACCAAACAGGCCACAGAGGGCGGTCAGAAATCGGTACAGAACCCGCTTGTGCTTCATCTTAGCATCAAGTATAGCGGGTTTAGCGGATCACGCAACAGAGCGCTTGAGCGCCACTACCGTTGCACGAACCGCGGCCTCGTCGGTTTGGCGGCCCATGGTTATGCGCAAACTGGCCTGCGCCAGCTCGTCGCTGATCCCCATCGCGCGCAACACATGCGACGGCTCTTCGTTGCTGGCACTGCATGCCGAACCAGCTGCACACTGGATGCCCGCTTCATCGAGCTGCATCAGCAGCCGCTCGTTATCCTGCCCGGGAATCGTGATATGCACATTGTTTGGCAGGCGGTGTTTAAGGGAGCCGTTGATGTGCACGCCTGGTAGCGCTTGTACTAGTTCGGCCAAGAAGAGCTGTTGCAGAGCTTGCAATCGCTCACTTTCGTCGTGACGACGTTCCTGCACGAGATCGAGCGCGGTCGCCAGACCAACTATACCAGCAACGTTTTCGGTGCCGCTGCGCAATCCCCGCTCCTGGCCGCCACCCACAATATCAGGCATAAGCTGCACATGAGCGCCCACAAACAACGCCCCGCATTGCTTTGGACCATAGATTTTACCAGCATTAATGGTCATCAGATCAACGCCAAGTCGAGCAGCATGCAGGTCAAGGTAGGCTGCCGCTTGGCAGGCGTCGGTATGGAAATATAATGGCTTTGGGTTGCCCTGCTTTTGTCGCTCGCGACGAATCGCTGCAATCTGTTGCCCAATCTGACGAATAGGCTGAATCGTACCAACCTCATTATTGGCATACATGACGCTCACGAGCACCGTGTTGTCATCGACGAGCGAGATGAGCTTTTCTACGTCTACCACACCCTGCTCGCTCACCGGCGCAATGCGGCACGAATATTGGCTAGCGGGGCGCACTATTGCGTCGTGCTCAATGGCGCTCACCACCACATTGCCATCAGGAAATTGGCGCATCACGCCGTGCATAGCCAGGTTGTTTGCCTCGGTACCGCCAGCCGTAAAAATAACTTCGCGGGGGCGAGCGCCAAACCAGTGCGCAATGCGAGCCCGGGCGGCATCCACCTCTTTGCGTACCGCCTGCGCTGCCAGATACGTCGCTGATGGATTATAAAACTGATCCGCAAAGTACGGCAGCATTGCGGCTTTGACTTGCTCGTCCATGGGGGTGGCGGCAGCATAATCGAGGTAGATGTGGTGCATGGCTAAATAAACGCGCGGTAGATCTCGGCACGTATACGTTCATTATACAGGCTGATGGCCTTGCATAAGCGCTCGGCTTCTTCGAGCGAAATGTAGTGATACGGCTGTCCGTCTTGCGCTTTGAGAATGCCATGTGGCTTGACGTCGTAACGCGTCGTTACCACGTGGCGCTCGCCCTTTTTGTCGGTCCATTCTTCGTGCCAAAGCCAGGTACGCTCATCGAGACAGAAAAATTCGCGGCGACCACCCGGTTGTACGGCACCGAATAAACGACCGCCGATCTCTGCTTCCCGGCGCAAAAGTTCACGATACCGGCGCGCACGGCGCTCGGCGGCGTGTTGGGCAGCAGTCTGACTAAGTAGTTTGCGGAGCATCATTCACCGCCTCCCATTGTTGCGTTACTACCTGTTGCTGCTGTAGGTATTCATTGGCTGTAATAGTTGGCTGCGTGCCACGTGCTTCGTCCTGCATGTGCCTCACGGCAGCATATACAAAATGTTCGCCAAGATCAGTCGTACTTAAACGCTGTTGCTCTTGCCCTTGGGGCTGTTCGCCCGGCTTTAAAAATAATTCAGAGTCTGAAAATGGCATAGTATCCTCACGATAATCTAAAGAGGCTTTTTGCGTTATGAGTGGTTTCGCGGGCCAGAATCTCGAGTGACTCGTCGCGCAAACGTGCTAAAAACGCAGCTGTGACACGTGTGTGTTTTGGCTCACAAACTGTACCACGGTAAGGGTCGGGTGTCAAGAAAGGCGCATCGGTTTCCAGTAGTAATTTTTGCAGCGGTATGGCCTTGGCAGCGTCGAGTTGTTCCTGGTTTTTGGTGAAGGTCATGATGCCATTCAAACCCACGTACAAGCCGCGGGACAGCACTTCGTCGAGTTCTTTGCGGGTCGCCGTAAAGCTATGGACCACGCCACGAAGTCCTTTGTAGCTGTCAAAAATCGGCCAAAAATCATCAAATGCATCACGCACATGGAAAATCATCGGCAAATCGTGTTTAAGCGCCAATTCCATCTGGAACCGCAGCGCCTGTATTTGATCGTCTTTTGATGAATGATTGTAGTAGAAATCGAGCCCGCACTCGCCCACTGCCACTACCTTCGGCTTGGCGGCAAGCGCAGCAAAATCGACGAGCGTATCGGCTTCATGCACATGGTCTTTGGCGTCATGAGGATGGATGCCAATGCTGGCCCACATATTTTCGCGTGGCCCCACCAGCTCAACGGCGCGTCGGCTATCGGCAAGCGTGCAACCGACACAAATCAACCGCGTGACATCATCTTGCGCAGCGGCCGCAATAAGCTCGTCAGGGCTCGGATTGCCCCGCTTTGTCCAGAGTTTGCCCGTCGCGTCGTCAGATTTGACGGGCGCTTCCTGAATATGACAATGCGTGTCGGTAAGCTGCATGGCTAGGCCGCTGCTTCGGCGCGTTCCTGCTTGGGGAACAGCGTACCCTCAATTGGCCGCACAATGCCTTCGCCAAATATTTTTTTGATCTTTTCGGCAGTCTCGGGCAAAAACGGCACCAGTAGATCGGCAATTTCGAGCAAGCAGCTCGCTTGGTAGGCAAGTACTTCGCGAAGGTGGTCAGCATCGCCGGCTTTCGCGATCGCCCATGGTTTTTCCTCGTCGATATATTGATTGAGGCCGCGAACTTGATCCCAAATTTCATCGAGCGCGCGGTCAAAATGACATTGCTCGATCGCTTCGGCTACCGGAGCGGTGTCGTGTTCGGCCTCGGGAATGTTACCAATGATGCCATTTTGGTACTTTTGAATCATCGCCGCGGTGCGCTGCACGGCATTGCCAAGCTCGTTGGCCAGCTCGTGGTTATAGGCAGCGTCAAATGTTTCCCAGCTAAAGTCGCCGTCGTTGTAGCTCGGAATATGGCGCAAAAAGAAGTAACGAAATGCATCGGTGCCGTACTTTTCGATAACTTCGCGCGGCTCGATGCCGTTACCGAGTGACTTGCTCATCGCCTTGCCGTCGCGCGTCACAAAACCATGGACATACAATACCTCTGGCAGCGGCAGGCCAAGACTCATCAAAATAGCTGGCCAAATCGCGGCATGAAAGCGAATAATATCTTTGCCGATCACCTGCACATTCGCCGGCCAAAACTTCTTAAAATCATCATGTTCCGGATAGCCAAGCACCGTAATGTAATTCATAAGCGCCTCAAACCACACGTACATCACCTGATTCGGGTCGCCAGGCACGGCAATACCCCAGTCCAGCTTCTCTTTTGGCCGCGAAATGCTGAGGTCTTCCAGCCCCTCGCGGAGCACGCTCAAAATTTCGTTGCGGCGCGTCTCGGGTATGATTTTGAACGCACCCGACTCAATGGTCTCGCGGATTTTGTCAGTGTAGTTACTCAAGCGAAAGAAATAGTTCTCTTCTTCGAGCTTTTGGTACGCTTGCGGATGGTCCGGATTAGTGCGCTCCGGGTCGACGCGATTTTCGGGCACGAATTCCTCTTGCTTAACGTCGTACCAGCCGACGTATTTCGATTTGTAAATATCATGCTCGAGCGCCTTCCAGATGAGTTGTGCACGCTGTTCGTGCGTTTCGTCGGTTGTGCGAATAAAGCGGTCCGGCGTAATATTGAGCAATTTGCCCAGGTCGCGAAACTTGGCGCTCATTTGATCAGCAAACTGCTGTGGTGTGAGCCCCATGCTCTCGGCTTTTTGAACGTTTTTGGTGCCGTGTTCGTCGGTGCCGGTGCTAAAAAGCGTCGGTTTGCCCTGCTGGCGTGCTGCGCGAGCCAGCACATCTGCCATCAAAAATTCCAGCGCATGGCCAATGTGTGGTTCTCCGTTCACATACGGAATAGAAGTCGTTACGTAATAGTTCATATTGGTAGTCTACCTGTTTACAAGGATTATGTACAAAAACTGAAATGAAATCGAAGAGAATCTATGCCCCCGCGGGCATCATGCGCATAGTCATAGCGTTTGCGAAAGCGCAGCTTTTCATCCCCGACATTGTACTACAGATGAGATGCGCTGCCTAGGTACTCGCACAGCCTCGCACACAGCGTCTCGAATTAAGATTTCTTTGCTCGTGCCAATTGCCGTAATGCCACCAATGTTGCTACACCGCTCAATATAAGCAGGATATTTACTACCGTGAGGGGCAAAACCGACAGGTGAATCGGATTCTGCCATTGATTGTATTTGAAACTGCCGTGTATTTCGTAAAATCCTGGCGTCACATCGTAAGATGGCGCCGCATAGCCGGCAATGTCTTGCGCACCATGCCACAGCGAAACCCATTCACACATAATGCCCAGAAACGCAATTGCTTGCACACCTAGGAGCGACATCAAGATGCCGACCACCCATTTATAATTCGATTCTTGCATGCGAAATGACGTCTGTTTAGTCATGGCTATATTGTTACACTATGCGTTTTGCTTCGCAACTCATGCCAAGAGGTTCGTGATGTGGTCGCGTTCGGTGTCGGATAAATCGTGAAATTGCTCAAAGCGCATTGAGGTTTCGTAGAGCTCATCTTCGTTGGTGCGCGGAAGTACATGAAAGTGCAAGTGGTTCACTTTTAGACGGCCTTGCACCAAAAAAGGCCGATAGTTTTGGCGGATATCCACCCCTGTTGCAAGCTTAGTTTCGAGCAGCTTTTGTTCCACGCGCCACATCTCGTGAAATATATCGGTTAGCTCGGCGTCTTCGAGCTCCCACGGCTTTTCGACATGCCGTTTAGGGATCACAAGGGCATGGCCGGGCATGAGCCGTGGGTTCGAAAGCAACGTCAGGCTGTGTTCGGTCTCGTGCACGATGCGGTTACGGGTGCGATTAATCTCGCAAAATGGGCAGCCTTCCATCAGGCAGCGACCTCCGTAGGATTATCGACGTCTTCGGGATGTTGCGAGCGACGTGGCAAGTTTGTTGACACAACGAACGCCACAATCGCGACGCCGATCGTGGCGATTAAGCCGGTGCGCACACCTTTGATAATGGCGTCATTCTTGATGCGCACGACCTCCTTGGCCACCGGCGCCGGCAATGATTGCAAGGCGTTTGTGTCTGCGGTGCCAAGGCTTTCTGCCGAGGTAACCGCCTGCGCTGCCACATGAGTCTTGGCTGGCGGCGGCAGCACCGTACTCGTCGATACGTCTTTGTTGAGTTGCGTTGCCAGCGACGACAGCAAAATAGCACCGATCAACGCTTGGCCCAAGCTTGCACCCACCTGCCGGAAGGTGTTGTTAAGGCCTGACGCTTCGCCAGCCTGCTGCACCGAGACTGCCGATAGGGTAAGGTTAGCAAGCTGTGAAAATGCCAATCCAAAGCCAACGGCAAATAATATTTGACCAGGCATAATCGTCGTAGCTGTTGCCGTATCTGAAAATTCTTGGCGCAGCACAAACGCGCCGATCACCGAAATGACGAGGCCAAGCTGGATCATCAGTTTTGGCGACACATTCGCCTTGCCCACCAGCACGCCCGATAGCGGGCCGGCGACCATCACACTCAAACTAAATGGTAACAGGCTCAGGCCGGTGTGAAACGCGTCCTTGCCGAGCATGCCCTGCAAAAAGATCGGCAAAATAAAGATGAACCCGAATTGCGTCATGGCCACGATCATCACCACAGTCGTGCCAGACATAAATTGCCGGTTTTTAAAGATATCGAGCGATACCAACGGAATCTTGCCGCGCTTTTGCAAGTTGCCCTGCCGCCACAAAAAGAGCGCCAAAAACAGCACGCCAAGCACGATGGCATACACGGTAACCGACACGCCGCCGAATCCAAAATGATGATTCGCGATCTCGTAGGCGCTTTTAGCCCTAACCCATCCATACGTCGACGACTCGATAATGCCGTACACCACGCCAGTCAGCCCAAACGCCGATAGTAAGATACTCAAAATGTCCGGACGGTGCGAATGGTGCTCGTGCGATTCGTGTAACAAGCGCGAGCCAAGCAACAGCACAATCACCACGGCCGGGTTAATCAAATAATTCCAGCGCCAGCTGTAATGAGTCGTCAAAAAACCGCCCACCAGTGGCCCCACGGTCGCCGCCGTACCGGCAACTGCGCCGAACATACCAAAGGCAATCGCCCTATCTTTGTCACGATACTCGTTTAAAATAAGTGCTGCGGTAGAGGGCATCATCATCGCCGCACCAGCGCCTTCTACTAATGCCACACTGGCCAGTAACATCGGTGCCGAGTGCGCCCGCGAGGCCAAAATCGAGCCTACGGCAAATACGACTGCGCCAATCCGGAACATCCGTTTGCGCCCAAAAATATCGCCCATGCGCCCGCCAGTAATCATAAACGCAGCAAGCACCAACGCATACCCCGTAATCACCCACTGCACTGCCTTGAGGTTAGTATGCAAATCGGTAATGATCGCCTTCATCGACACGTTAATAATCGTGGTATCGAGTACGATTATAAACAGCGCCAGCACGCACACGACGAGCGGTAACCACTTTCTTATGCCCGTTGATGTCATAGGCCCCCCATTGCAACTACTCGTTGTATTATGGCACAACAGGCGCAAGAGCAAAAACTATGCGAATTGGGTCGGTGCGCTCAGGTGCTCCATGGGATATCCGGGTGCGGCCATGGTGAGTTCATGCATTTCATTCACGAGCTGTTCGACAGTTCGTATGCCAAGTTGCTGATCAGGTTGATCTGGCAAGGGTTCGGGCACATTGTATTGGGTAACGTGATAATTACCGTCTGTCTCGACGGTCTGCTGACCGTTGTCTTTTCGCCAGATACCACGCCAGCCATTATCACACAACTTCTGCAATTCGACTTCGTATACTGGCTTTTTGTAAGCCGAAGCAGCATATGCAGTGGCCCAAATATCATCTACATGCATAGCGTTTGCATGCCTTGAGTGTCCAGCGCGGTCAGGCGCGTGATAGCCGATCGTTAAACGACCGTTGCCTGCGAGTGGCAAGTCAATTGCCGTCGCTGGTTGGGGCTTGCCGCTATCATCGTGATATCTCGATGGCAAACCATCGTACTGCTCGTCGATAGCCTGTGCGAGACCTTGCATAGCGATTTTCTCATTTTGCAATGTTTGCTGATCAGGGCGCTCAAAATTGCATACCGCGGCCAGCTCTGCGTGAGGAGAGTGCTCTTGCTCGGCACTACCCGCCGGCACAAGCAGTGCAGCACCAAGTCCGGCAGCAGCAATCACATTTCCAACTCGTTTCATGGAGGTATATTATATCATATTAAGAAGCGCCTGGCGAAGGTACCTCTGGTTGCGGGGACAGGTCGGGCATTGTTACACCATGTTCGGTGTGCAAAAGCTGAGCCGCCTGCTGGACGGTTTGCTCAGCAAGGATATTAGCCTGCGCAGCGTTTTTGAAGGTTTGCGTTGGCTGGCCCGGCTCCATAATGGTGACACCGCCGTCGGGCGCGGTATTCACTTGGTGGTAAGGGTTTGCCACCCAGAAAGTACGCAAAGGTGTTTCATCGCTCGAGCTCGGCTCGGCGTCAAGCTCAACGCCCGAGAGTTCGGTTTTTAAATCTGGATCGCCAAAAAATTCAAAGTGGATTGCGGTTGCTTTACTGGGGTCAGCGATATGGCTTTTCTGAATCAGCTCTGGCGAATGCTCAGCCAGCACGAATTTGGCGCCATTATGCAAAGAAACAATAACGGTCGTAGTGTAGTCGCCTTCTGCAGATGTGTGTCGGGCAGCTGGATCGACATCCTGGGCGCATTCAGCGACCACCTTGGCCAGCGATCGAACCGCATGCACGTCGTTTGGCAACGTACGTGGAAGCGCCCGGGTTTCTTGAATACAATCTTCTTGCACTGGCGGCTGCGCCCCACAGGCAGCAAGCTCGGCCACGGCCGCAGTAGCCGCGCCAATCGTGATACATTCTTTCAATCGTCCCATAAACTTCTCCTTACTTAATGCTTGGCTCTGATAATTGCAAAAGCTCGTCGCCAGGCTGCAAGTTAATAAGCTGCTGTGCTTGACCAACCAATTGCGTAATCACCGAATCCGCGACATGCGCATCATCAGTGATGCCCGGGGACGCCTCCGGCTGCATTTTGGTATAGACAGCATAGTTGGCATCAGTACCTATCGTTATACTTCCGTTATTTTCTTGCCAAGACGCCATCCACCCGCCATTGCAAAGCTGATCAAAATCAATCCAATATCGTGGATCTTGTCCTTTTTGATCGGTATATTCAACGGCTGAGACATGATCGGCAAGCGCTGGGTCTGCCTGTGTGCTGCCCTTGAGATGGTCTGAGCCGTAGTATGCGAGCATCAACTCGCTACCGTCCTTGAGCGGCATTTGTACTGCCGTATTGGGATGTGGCTTGCCGCCGTCGAGATGGTACTGTGCTGCCAGTGCGTCGTAGCGCTGCTGCATATTCATCGCTAGTCCACGGATAGCGGTTGTCTCGTGGTCGACAATATCGTCGGACGGCCGCTCGAAATTGCACGCGAATGACGACGTAGCATTTGGTGTAGGGTGTTCATTGCCACCGCAACCGGCAGGCAGTAATACCGCTCCCATGATGACACCTGCTGTTAGGGTATTGCCAATTTCTCGTCTCATATACTCATCTCCCCCTTTACAAAATATGCAACGTTGATTGTGCCATACATATTTTTTGCGTGCAAGCGAAGCAAAATACAATAAAAAAACACCCTGCGAACAGCGTGTTGTAGTTGGTGGGCGAGGAGGGACTCGAACCCTCAAGGTTGTTAAGACCAGCGGATTTTAAGTCCGCCGCGTATACCAATTCCGCCACTCGCCCATGTAATGGAGGCACCGACCGGACTCGAACCGGTGTAAAAGGTTTTGCAGACCTCTGCGTGACCACTCCGCCACGGCGCCGCTCTGGTGCATTATACCGAAGTTATTGGCCAACGCCAAGCTGAAAGAGATCCGCCCGGCTTGCTCGAACTACTCCTTGTCGGGCTCTGTGATCTGCGGAATTTGGACCTCTGAGCCGTCGGGTAGCATCTCATACATGAGCGTTCGCCGCACGGCAATGTTACCCACCTGGGCTGGCGGAACGTCTATTTGATCGCCGCCCATACCAAAAATAAGCTCTTGTGGCGGAAAGCTCGCCATAACGACACCATATTTTGTGTCGCCATATTCTAATGCGCGCCGTCGCCCATGCTGTTGTGCAAATCCGAGGTCATCCATCGGCGCAAAACAGACTGGATTTTTGCCATCCGCCTTGAAGCCTTGCTCGGCAATCAACTCCGCCCTATCAAATGAGGTACCATGATATCCTGCAAACTGCCATTTACTGGACTCTGTTATGCTTTCGTTACCATAGCTTCTTCCGTAATCTGCCAATCCTTTCACGGCAGAGCTGGGCGTTTGTGTACCATATGGACTCGCAAGTGTAAATGGTGGTAGTGGCTCGGGTGAATGAGGTACTTCATGTGTCATGGGCACGTATTATACCACAAGTATCGGCGTTATGTGTGTTACCGAGAAGAGATGACAGTTAGTCGCTCAAATAAATTGACTTTCTTGCGGCTTATGGTATTATAATACAAACGGAGCATGTTATGAGTTTAGCTGAACGCGCCTACCATCTTAATGCAGAGCATCTGAACCAGCAGGCGGTACACGTTGCCCATGAGCAACAAGCCGATACTGAACGGCACGAGCGCCAGGATATGGTCGTTCGTGCATTGCGCGAATTTCAAACCTTTGCCCAAGACGCTGGCATAAAGCCACAGATGTTGAAACGAAATGTACGCAAATCTAGCGTGGTTGGCACTATGACCAGCAGCATTACAAGGTGGGAAAAGGAAGAAGTCGGTACCGGCTACATTTTTATGCCACAAAAAATAATGCCAAATAGAGAGCATACGCAATTCGGCCCGATCGTTGCCCAAGGCGATACGCTCATTCAGTGCTACCACACGATCTACTCGGATTTCACCATTCAAGATCCGCAGCCAGAACTCGTTCGGACGCTACTTGTTCACCCCGAAGAAGTGCAAGAACGACTTGATCAAGCTGCCGCAGTCATGTTGCGTGGCCAAACCGCCTACGACGAATGGATACAAGGCTAGAAAATTTTGCGCTATACTAGCAGCATTACGCAAGCATAACATTATGAAACTCCGACAATCCCCCGAATCATCTAACATTGCGCTTCCCGAAGATTGGCCCAACACCCCAGGTATTCTTGCTTACGGCAATACGCTGGAAACGTTGCGCTTTCCTGATCCCCAGCCCGAAAACGCCAACAGAATATATGTTGACTTTGAGCCGGGCACGCCCCCGAAGGCGATGCGCCAAGACACCGTGCATGGTTCAGTCGTCACGTATCGTCATATGGCCGGCATCGGTTATATCGCGGTACGCGAGCCCAATAGCGATATATGGGAGCTCAACCCCCTCACAGAAGAGACCGAGGTAACCATTGAGCCCGGTACATGGTGGGCCATCGGCGCCAACGCTCATGGCCCTTCCAATTTAATCGTGGAAGCCACGTTCGAACCTAGGTTTGTTGGTGAAATCAACCAGCCCTACGACGGTCCTTGGCCCGATTAAGATATATCATCTTCTGAGGCAAGCCGCTCACGAATTTGCTTCAGTACTCTGGCTTTCTGTCGATCATGACCGCGCTGGCATTGCCGCCAGAATGCACATTGCCCATGCGTTGGTTGATGACAATACCTGGCTGGTCTACTGCAAACACATCTGCTGGAGCAGTGATGTACTCCGGATGGAACGTGACGCCTACAAAGGTGCCGTCGGTATCTCGAATAATATTTGTGTCGAGGGCACGTAGTGAGCTTACGGTGATGCTGTATGCCTGGACGGCGCAAATCGAGCCATCATTCTGATCAGCCCACTGATTGACTTGCCCTAGCCGTACATCTGGATACGCCTGCTGCAACGCCGGAAAGTCGATGCCAACAAAATGCTCTTCTTCTGCTATTTCGGGCACGTAAGTGTCGAGTTGCGTGATTTCGCCGACGTCATTACGCGTGATTCGCGTGTATGCACCCTCGGCTTCTGAAATCTGATATGCGGGGTTTTCAATCATTGTTGCCCTCTTGTTTTTGCTGTTGTTCGCGTATCTGATCAAAGTCGATCGGTACGCCATTCCAAAAAATGCCTTCTGCACCATCGATGCGGCCAGCCGCTAATACATTGCCGCCGGTTCCGTAGGGAACAACCGCAATCTCTGCTTCTGGGCCAAGTTGACTTATTGTTGTTTCTATTTGATCCAGGTAGTGCCACTGATCAAAGTTGCCTACGCGTTTGCCATAGTCTGGACTATGTATTGCTGTATCGCCATACGATACAACGTATTGCACTGGCCCGGCTAATTCACTCTGCGACGCTCGATATTTTTGGCCATATAAATGCTGGTTTATAGGACTGTCATTATGGGTCATCGCCCACTCTTGACTAATCGGATCATAATGCGAAACAAATTGATGCGTGCCCCCATCAGCTCGTTTAGCAAATCCAGCCACGCCGGTGCAGCCTGCAAGGCCACCTGTTGCTACAAGGCCGTCTTCGTCAGGGCCCAAGTCGAGGCGGCCCGAATGATTCATGAGCACATACCCCACACCGTTTTCATCTGGTTCTACGATCTCCTGATTGCGGTCGTGAGCCCCCATACTAACACACAATGGGTTTTGCGCGAGCGCACTCTTAGCAACACGTTCAAGATCAATAGCCGGCTCGCCGGGTAGTTGGTAGTCTTGGATTTTTGCTATTTCAGCCATGTCTACTCCTGGTTACTCCGAACGACAGCGCTGAGCGGGTCGAAATCACGGTTCTCCATACCGGCGTACAGTTGCGCAGCCGTCGCCTTGATGTCTACATCTGCCCATTCGCCGCCCCAGCCAGCTGCGTCAGCCAGCGCACGGTGGTGTTATCCGGGCACACCCACCCACTGCCTTCAATTTCCCCTAAATTCTGCACGGCATCCCACGATACAAGTTCAACTGGCGCGGGTTGTTGTTCAAATTCTTTCATAACACTAGGTTATATCACAAAATAAGCGATGTTACTACTGTGGGTACACGCTACGCACATTCTGCACAAGCAGATCAATCGCTTGGGCTTGGTAGGCCGGTTCTTGTTGCTCGTTACGATAGCTGTGGTCGGCCTTTGGTATTTCGATAACATGTGCCGCCACGCTGTGCTCAGCAAGCTCCGCCTCTACCGCGGATGCATTGCCAAATCGATCATGCTCACCTTGCAACACAAGACGCAGTTTACCGCGCAGCTGTTCCGTCTTTACACTGCCAACGACGTAGCCAAGGATTGCCACCGTAACGTTCTCATCGGGATGTTGTGCAAGCCAGTAGCTGGTCGTGACACCGCCCAACGATTTAGCGACAATGACAATCTGTTCGTAGCCCTCATTGTGCAGAAATTGCACAGCACTGTGGAGCGCAGCTGTCTCTTCGGGCAGTTCCGGTCCACTCGACCGCTCTTCGCCCCGCTCGCAATACGGAAAGTTAAAACCAAATACGCTGCTATCGGTATGCGTAAGTGCTTCGATAATATTCGCAATAAACGGTGTTTCGATCCCCGCTGGACCACCGCCATGCAACACCAGATAGACGGTCCTGGCGCCCTGTTTGTGGTAATACTTGTAGGTTAAACCTTGCAACATCTTTCTTAATTAAACCATATCATCGGTATGCGTGCATTGGTATAGTAGATATATGGCCATAGATGAAAAAACGAAGCAAGCAATACGGCACACAATGCACTGCCTTATTGGCTGTGGCATAGGCGAAATTTTGGGTATGATTATCGCTTCTTTGCTCGGTTGGCACCGCGTGGGCCGGCTCTCGCTTGCGATCATTCTGGCCTTTGCTACCGGCTACACACTGACATACCGAGGCGTCCGAAAGCACACCCAAACGCCAAGGGAAGCCATCCGGATAACAGCAGCGACCGATACAGTGTCGATCGCCACGATGGAGATCGTGGACAATACGATCGAGTTCATTATTCCCAATGCCCTCATGGTGACCATAAGTCAGGCTCGCTTCTGGTGGGGACTAGCCCTGTCGCTTGCGATTGCTTTTGTGCTCACCGTCCCCGTGAATAGATATATGATCAGCCACGGCCATCATCAACATCACTAGGCCGTCCTACGGTAACCATTTATCACCTGGCGAGAGCGCATAGTTTTTCTCTCCGGCTGCTTGGCGCGCCTTGGCTACAGCCCGTTTTTGGACTTGTTTGTTGAGGATGCCGAACAACAATAGCACCGCCACGGCAGCAAATACGCTCAGCGCAACACCCATAAAATAGCGCCCGAGATGCCCGTTGGTCGAGAATATGCCGGCGAGCGGCGCCAGCACAATGTACGGCATCTTTTGCAATAAAGCCATGGCCGACAATGCAGTTGCGCGGTGTGCAGACGAGGCCTCATGCTGCACGACATCATTGAGCCACGGTCCAACGAGACTTGCGGCGGTACCAATCAGCAGAAACGCCAGAATGCCGAACATCCCCACATGAAAGGCTGCCGCCAAAAAGCCAGCACCCAGACAGAGCGCCAGCAGCACAAGGCCACGCTTTTCGCCAAAGCTTTTCCGCAAACGATCAAGCTGGGTTAAGGCAATGATTGCCACGCCGCCGGCGAGCGCATTCGCCACTGCCTGTCCGACCTTTTTATACCCAAATGAATCCAGCATGAGAGGCTTGATAACACCGAGATCAAACGCATAGCCAATGCCCAATACAATAAGTGCCATGCATCCGTACAGCCACATATGCCGCCGAAGAAAATACTTTATGCCAACCGCGTTCTGCCGCACAAAGTCTGCAAAAACCGGCGTGGCGGCGTGGGTTTCGCGCACCTCGTGGAAGGATGTAGCCACGAAAAAACCAAACAGCATGCCAACGCCTGACAAAATAAACGGCAACCGAAGCAGCAAAACAGAGAGTAATCCTCCTGCGAGATATCCTCCGAGGGTTACGATATGCATGATCTGAAATTTGCGCGAAATGACTTGCTGCCATCCGTCTGCTTTGCCCTCCGCTTCCAGAGCATCATATACGAGCGCATCATCGGCACCCGAGACGAGTGCAGCTCCCACCGTAAACATGCTCATGCCCACGAGCATGTACCAATAGGCCTGCGCAAATCCTTGCAACAAAAAGCCAGCCGACATCAGCAACAGACCTACTTGCAATTGGCGTTTGCGCCCCAGCAGGTCGGCGAGAGCCCCCGCCGGAACTTCCGCCACCAGACCGAGTGCGAACACCATACCGTCCAAGACACCAATCTGACGGTCGGACATGTACAGCCGATAGAAATACAGCCAACTACCCGTAAAAAACCACAGATTCATAAGTGCGGTCAAAGCGTACAATTTGCGGATATTTTTGACGGCTGCGGTCACAGGATTCTCACTTTTACAATATTGTTTTTAGCATACCAGAAAGAGGAACTTTGCCTTCTCCTTCATTAAGCATATTGATAATTTTGCTCGCGCTTTTGGCTACGTCTTTTCCTGCCTTCGTATGGTAATGGAGCCCAGTACCAAAGCGAGCGCAGTAACTCCCAAAACGATGACGAGGTCTTTGGTGTGTGTATGTGTCCAGCTGGGAAATACGGTCACTTGCTTCATCGCGTCAACACTGTATGTGAGCGGCATGACGTCGGCGAACCATTGCAGGGGCCACGCCATTTGTGAGCGGGCTACAAATAGTCCGCACACAAGCAGCTGTGGAAAAAGAAATGCCGGCATAAATTGCACAGCCTGGAACTCGGTTGTTGCAAACGCGCTCGAAAAAAGTCCGAGTGCCGTGCCGAGCAGCGCAGCAGCAACAGCCCCAATGATCGTGGCGATCGTGCCACCCAAAACAGTCACATGCAGAAAACCAAGCAGCACCACGCAGGTTATCGTTGCTTGCAGAAATGCCACCAGGAAAAAAGCCAGGGCGTAGCCCAGTATAAAGTCCAGCTTAGAGACGGGCATGGTCATCAATCTATCGAGCGTACCACTCCGGCGCTCGCGGAGCGTCGCGATGGATGTGATTAAAAACATCATGACCATCGGAAAAATACCCAAAAGCATTGGAGCCAGAACATCAAATGTTTTCGGCTCACCCTGGAAAACGTATTTCAGAATAACCACCAGAATCGATGGAACAACAAAC
>DATASD010000020.1:0-25923 GCA_036263915.1 Saccharimonadales bacterium (SeqCode)
GCTGCCACCGTACTGGTGCCGCCGCCACTTGCCGAAGGCGTGCAGCAACTGCCTCCGGTGCCTGAAGGCAAATCATGGGTACCGCTGGCACCAACGGTAATAGTGCCCGTACCGTCGACCGCTTCAGCAATTGCAGCTGCCACCAAAAGCAAGAAGGCAAGGATAGCAAGGATCACTTTCCACCACGGATCCTGGAACGGTAAATCGCCATATTGACCGGCGAAAGGCGGCGTCGGCACGACAACCGTATCTACCGTGTCAATAAGTACTTGCGGCATGCAAAATACAAAATTCGGATCGTAGCGCTTGAACTCTTTCGTTAGGTAGTGCAAAAGATTACCCGCCTGACCAGCCGACTCCTGATTTTGGGCAGCTGCCGTCACTGCATTCGCGAGCGCTTGACGTGCTACGCAAACGCCGTTCGCACAGGTGCCGCGTTTGTTGCCTGGGCAACACGTTGGATTGGCTGGGCCAATCATCGACTCAAACGCAACAGCCAAGACACCCTCTGGCGTAGCAGCCAAGAACGAATGTGTCGCTGGATTGTAGGCCATCTTGGTCACGAAAATCTTTTTGATGATGCGCTGATGCCCACTTGGCGTTTGCACGATAAAGCTTACGAGGTGCTTCCCGGGCTGCGCGGCGGTAAAGTCGGCCTGCCAACTGAACAGATGCGAAACCCCGCCGGCGGCACTGGCAATGTATTGCGTCTGCGGCGTCACCACGATACCTGGGTCCGACACACTTTCGACGTACACTTGTACATCCGTAACTGTAGCACCGGTATTTTGGACGTGCGCGTTAATTACTTGTTCACCCAATGCGGCTTCGAATATGCCATCCGGCGTCATAAGGCCGGTAAATGGCTCGGTCGCAAAGGGGCGATTTGGAATAGTAAACGTTGCCATATGCTATGCCCTCCCTTTCTGGGTCTGTGCTTTGCCGCGAACGACGAGAATACTGAGGCCGCCAACTTCCTTACCGTCGACTTCTTGTACGACGTGCACCAGTGCCGCCTCACCCTCGAGCTCACCAACAATACTCAACCCTTGCCGTGCACCTGGACCAACCTCAATTCGATCAATCTTTGGTTGCGGTTTTTCATCGCTATCACAGGCATTAGATGCGGCTACGAAGCCAGCATGTTGCACCTTACCCGTACCCTTTGGTTCTCGGCCAAGCGATTTCAGCAGCGGCCGAAGCTCGGCAAGCTCGCCTTGCTTAATCTTAATGCTGAAGGCGCGCGCTACTCTTTCGGTGTTGTGAATCTCGAAACTCATCGAGAATCGCTCCATCTTCATATCCATCATGAGCACCGACAAATTGCGCTGTGCGACGTGACGATCAGTCGGCACATTGAAGTCCGGCGATGCCGGCAGCGGATCGTATGTGCTATGAAAGGCTTCCGCCAGCACACACTCGTGCCCATTATTTACAAAGCTCGGCATCCAGGGAATCAAGCACAAAACCTCTTGCGTTTCCCCTGCATTCAACGACACATTTGCACTTCCGATCTGATTCGCGGTATTGCGGTCAAATCCTACTGATGGATTTGCCCAATAAAATCGTACCGTCGCGTTCTGGACCGCATCGGTCCCATTATTCGTTACCCTCGCCCATGCGTAACATGGCTGACCGACAATCGGTAGCCCTGGTGTACCCTCAGGATCATCGCCTGGCACGGTCCAAATATCCGGACTCAGCCACCAGGGCGAGCCGTCATGGATTTCAAGTTCGACACTCATCTATCCCACCTTTCTACGAACGTTACATTGGTAAAACGCAACTACTATCAATGAGTAGTCGAGTTTAGTTTTGCACATAGTAATGGTTCGCCACAACGTTGTAATTTTCACGCTTCATGCCCTTGCTGAACGTGGAAATGCGCATTGGCCAACTACATGGTACTGCCGGTTTTTCTGGCAACTTATCCTATCTATTCCAGCGGCCAGCCATGTGGAAATAGCTCGTCGGGGTCCATCTCTGATGGCACAATCGGTAACAACGTGAATGGTTCTTCTTCATGACGAAGCCGCATACCTATGATGTTACGATGGTCAAAAGCAATTTCGTCGCTTGGCGGCAAGGCATCTTTCGGGACCCACAATACATCCGTAACTTCATCGTCATGTTCTTGCACCTGCTCGCCTGCTTGGCCCGTAAAGACGGTTACAATGTTGCCGTGTGTTTCTTTGGCCCGGCCGGGAAGTGTAGTGGGCCCATCCAAAATCGCAAACCGCTCAAGCGTGCCTGGCGCAATCTCATAGCCCGTCTCTTCGCGAATCTCAATTTCGACCGCTTCACTCAGTCGTTGTCCAAGCTCGACATACCCGCCCGGCAACGCTATTTTGCCGCCCTCGTCCGGCTCGTCAGGCCGCCGCTTTATCATAGCGATTTCGCCATTTCCATTTTCCAAAATCGCCGCAACAACAGGATGAGGATAGGGGTGGTGCCAGCCGCTTGGAAAATAGCAATCGTGCGGATCACTGCCGTTCACAATTGGCGTGCCATCAGGTAGATTCAGATTTCCTTCGTAGCTAGGATTTTGGTGGTCGCCGGCGTTCTCGAAAGACATGCGTAAACTATAGCAGATTACGTATCCATATGACGCACTATTTCAGTTATTTCTGCGAGCTCAACGTCATGTACCTGCCTGCGCGCATCATCATTGTCCATGAAGTGCCGCATCCACACCGAGCCATCAGCCTCAACCCAATAGATATCATTGTCGGGGCCCACATTGCCTTCAGGGTCAATTGCGTGGGCCGCTATTTCTCCGATGCGGTCATATTTCCCTTGCTGTTCTTGATTGAACAACCACGTGGCAACGCCGTATTCTATGCCGACGGCGTCGAGTGCTTCGCCTCGCGCCTCCGTACCGGCTTCAATAAGTGTGATATCTGGCTGCTCCCGGAGGTTGTAGCATTTAATGTCGTGTGCGTCTACCGCATTCCCACCTATAAGCTCTTGGGGGTGCTCCGGATAAGCATTCATAAAATAATATCCATCTTGTGCCGGATCATAGTCGGAGTCGGTACGGAATTGCATGAAAAAGGGCTCGCCATGGGTCGCATGATAGTCTTGCAAGCTTCGTACCAGCGTGCCAAAAAGAGCAGGATCGTTCGCAGCATATTCAGCGTTGTGGGCCATGCCATCATTAGAATCGGTCGCAGCGGCAATGTCAAGTGCCCTGCAAGGTAGCTATCGGCTGCGATGTCGGCGAACCGCTGCTCGCGCCTTTGCACGATGCATGAGTCGCTCTGTTACCTCTAGCTCCCCCAGCCAGAAACTCAAGGTCATGAGTACAACCGCTCCATAAACAGGCCAAACGATCCACAAGTATTGCCGGACGCGTGCCAAAAAAGTTCCAACCGGACTTTGAGCAGCGTGCGCGGCAACAGAGGCTGGGCCCTTCACCACGGCCGATAACTGTAGTCGAGCCGTTTGGCCATGCGCATCAATAACTTGCACAATTGGCTGGTACACATCCGCATTTGCGAAGGCGTGGCTAATGGTCATCTGTGCACCGGTTGCGCTGAAGGTACGAAAGGTCTGTGCGTCACGCCAATCAACGGATAGTACGTATGGCGGCGCGCCGCCGGTTATACTAATATCCCAGGTAAACGCCTCACCCCGTCTGCGTGCTTGATACCGATAGTTCCCGATGATCGTGATCGGTGCAGTCTGTGACGCGATAGGAGCAAGACTGGCGAGCGAACTCCGTACGGTTATGTGAAAAGTCGGAAATGCAATGCGTTTGCCACCTGTCGTAACAGCAGCGATATCCACCGTGTGCTCTCCGGAAGTAAGCGCCTGGTCAAGTGTACACGCCCACCAGCCGTTCCCATCTGCCCGGGTCTTACAGACTGCTATCTCAGAATGGAAGGTGACTGTCACAAATGCATATGGTGGCGCAAAGCCTGAAATTGTAGGGCGTTCACTTGCATCTAATGCACTACCATTGCGGTAAGTCGATGTCTCTATTTGCGTTACCGATACCGCCGTGGGCACCGCAGGCGGTTCCGCGGGTACGAGCGATGTCTGGTCGTAATAGAGTGTTATTGGCGGCGAGGCGGGCCCCTCAGTATCTGTCACGTTATATACTTTTACTTGCAGCTGGTTAGCTCCAGTAAATAGATTCGCCTGTATCTGGAACGCACCACTTTGACACTGCGAGGCGCCATGAAAAGTCCCATTGCTATAGAGTTCAACGTAGGTTTGCGTTGGGCATGTGCCACTGAGTTGCTGCTCAGATTGTGTCACATGCTGCTGATCGAAGTGAGAGGTAAGTATGGCGGCACTTGGGGGTGGCGACGCTGGAACCGTTGCCGTCACAAATAAAGAGTCCGCAAGGCTAGTAAACGTCGAGCCGAGGGCAATGACTCCTGCGCACAGAAGTATCATAATCGTCAAAGGGTGAAGGAAAATGCGCTTATGCAAAGGTCTGGAATGACGTTTGATGAATGCTGGAATAGTGTGGTGGCGGGTTGTTTTCAATTTCGTGCTCAACTGGCTTCATCTTAGCACTAGACCAACCGCAGCTGTCAATAATGTTTAATATACTATAAAGCTTGAATAAATATGAAATAACGCTTATGATTACGATCAGGAGATTAACAACCCATGAAAAAAATACCGACCGTCCCGAAAATTACCCCATTATCCGTCCGATTTACTATCCTATCAACCATTCTCGCCCTATCTACCAGCCTATCATTCTTCTCCAGTCAAGTAGCACATGCCGCCGACCTTTCTAAGTCGATGGTTCGGTTCGATCGCATTCAGATCAGCACGCCAACAACGGGAACAGTGTGTGCGCAACCGACGACAACTGCAACTGAAGCCAGCGTTCAAGTCACGTTCCCAACGGGTTATACCCTTGGTACGGCTGCAAACTTTACAGTCAGCACGACGAACCTTGCTTGGCCAACCGGCGGTACCGCCTGGCCGAGCATTGCGACCGCTTCTACCGTTGCAGGACAAGTTGTAACTTTCCCGAGCGGCGACCTTACCGTCGGCACCCTTTACTGCTTTAATTGGACAAACAGCGCCGCCGTTACGGTTAAAGCAAGTGCAAGTACATCAAATATTGGAAGCATTACCACACAAACAACCACTCCCACGGTTATTGATACGTCATCATACACAACTTCGAGTGTAACCGGCGACCAAGTTTCGGTGACCGCAAGCGTCCCATCTGCTTTCTCGTTCGCGCTGAGCGCGAATACTGATCCGCTCGGCTCACTCAGCACTTCAGCAGTCACTACAAGCCCCACCCCACGGACAGCTACCGTAAATACGAATGCCAAGAACGGCTGGATGGTATGGGCCAAAGACGCAAATACGGGCCTTAATTCGACAACGGCTTCGGCTACGATTGCCTCTACGACGCCTGGCACGAATAGTACGCTGTCTTCGGGAACTCAAGGCTACAACACCGGCTTTACGAGTACTCAAGTCGGTGGTTCAGGCACTATTAGCATTGCAGCACCATTTGTAGGTACTGCCGCGGGCCAAGGTGGTGGCCTTGATGCCACGCTCCGCACCGTTGCGAGCTCTTCCGGTACGGCCGACACTGCCGTGCTAACCCTTAAGAACAACGTCGCTATTAGTGCGACAACCGCAGCAGCAGCTGACTATAACGATATCATTACCCTGGTTGGGGCCGGCTTGTTTTAGTGTAGCCAGGAAAGAGTTTTATGCAGATACGACCTCGGACAATTCTTGTTACGATACTTGCTATTATTGCTGCGCTTACCTTTAGTATGACAGCCCCCGCTACCGCCCTCACTTCAGGCGATAGCACATTTTCGCTGCAAGTTACTCCTTCACCGCTTGTTGCCACGATTAAACCCGGCACCGCTACCGATCTCACCCTAAAGGTGCGCAATGGTGGGATACAAACTGAGTATCTACACATCACACCGCGCGCCTTTTCATTTGACAGCCAGAGCGGACAGGTCCGCCTAACCGACAACCCGCCAGCCGATATCGCCAACTGGATAACCTTTAGCCAACCAAGCTTTGCCGTACAGCCTGGCCAATGGTTCACGCAAACCGTACATATAGCGCTTCCGCAGAACGCTGGCTTCAGCTACTCATTTGCCTTAGTGATTAGCCGAACCGGCAATCAAAAGGCTACTCAAACTGGCAATACTCTGAAAGGGTCAGTGGCCGTCTTTACCCTCTTGAATGTCGATCGCCCCGACGCCACACGAGAACTCTCTGTAGCAAATCTATCAACTGATCACCATGTATATGGTTACCTACCAGCCACGCTCAATATACGATTCAAAAATCTTGGCAACACCATCGTACAACCATTCGGTAATATCTTTATACAACGCCACGAGAACGATCAGACGCCAATGAACACACTGCCGGTCAACAGTGCTGGTAGTTATATTTTGCCTGATACGTCGCGAACGCTTACCACTGCCTGGGACGACGGATTTCCGGTATACAAAACATTCACTGCATCAGATGGGAGCACGACTCGTAAACTAACGTGGGACTGGGCAGATCTGTCGAAGCTACGCATCGGGCGCTACACTGCCAAGCTAGTAGCTGTCTATAACGACGGCCATCGCGATGTACCGATTGAAGCCGAAACTACCTTCTGGGTCATACCATGGAAGTTATTACTCGTGCTTCTGGTTGTTGTAGCGCTGCTTGGCTTGGGCATATGGTCGCTTGCGAGAGTAATCATCGCCACCGTACGGCGAGGAAAGGGTATAGTGGTTCACCACAGGAAACGACGGTAACTGTGACAAGGATCATCCGCAAAGATTAACGCATACGGTAAGTTAAGAGGGAGTGATGGGGATAGTATCGAATGATTGAGCATACGAACAAGCTACTACAAAAGGAGGTAACCCGTAAGGAATTCCTGCAATGTGTTGCCGGTGGTTTGATATTTGTATTCGGGTTCCATAACCTGCTCTCCCTCTTGCAGCGGTATCGTCAAGCCGACCAGGTACAGCCGCATCAGACTGATGCCCTGAGTGGTTTTGGCACAAGAAAGTTTGGAGCGTAGCATATGGTGGAACAGCGACTTCCCATCGTAAATAGCGATGACGGTGTTTGGGGTGATATTATCCGGCAATTCTTGCAAAAAGAACACTACAATGATGATACGAATAATCCGATAAATGGGGGTCACCAGACAGTCACCATCCGTGCCGGCACCACTGCAGCTGGCACAGCGCCGCTTAAATTTGCGTCCGGTAGCCTTCTTACTGCGCCTGAAGCCGGTGCGGTTGAGTTCGCCACCGACTCGTTGTATTTCACCATTACTACCGGTACGGTTCGCAAAAAAATCGCTCTCTACGACGATAGTGCTGGTGCGACTGGTGATTTATATTACCGCGACGGAAGCGGCAATTTTGTTCGCCTGGGCGTTGGCTCTGCTGGCAAGACCTTGCGCGTCAGCAGTGGATTGCCTGCTTGGGGTGACGCAACGTTAGCCACCAGTACCAAAACCAGCAACTACACCATTACGGGCACGGACGTGGTGGTATTCGCCAACGCTACCAGCGGCAATGTCACGATCACGCTGCCCGCAGCTTCCGCAAACGCTGGCTATCGCTTTTACGTCAAACGAATTGACGGTTCTGCCAATAGTTGTACTATTGCCCGGTCCGGTACCGATACTATAGACGGACAGACGAGTCTTTCCCTCGCACAGCAATATAATTGTGCTACGGTAGTGTCCGATGGCAGTACATGGTATATAATCTAGATTCCTATGACATACATTTCACCCTTTAATGGCGGAAGGATCAACGCAACCATTGGTGGCAACACTGCCGGTGGTGGCGCTCTCATATCGAACGGTACGATGACGCTGGCAGGTGGGAACAATATCACGCTGTCGCAGAATGGCAATGCGGTCACTATTTCTGGCGCTGCCGGTGGTGGCGCAGGCTTTTCCGCAGGCATGAGCAACATTGGGAACACCATCGGTACTAGTGGAACAGTAAGTAATCAGCTCGTATTTGCCGGAGGTAATAACATTACCTTAAGTCAAAGTACAGATGTTGGTGGAAATACTATCTCGATTTCGGCACCCGATGCCGGGGCGAATCCCGTCCACTCTTTTTATCAAAATCTTATGCCACAAAACTCTGCCCAGCCGTATACCACGCTGGCCATGACTTTCAACACTCTACTCGTCCAACCGCTCTCTCCCGTAGAAGGTTACGGATTTCCTGGCGATATGACAGTATCGACCTTTATGATGAACATGAGCGGCTCACAAACGGCTACAAGCGCAGCGAGCGCCTGGTCGTCGTCCTTCAGTTCCTCGGCGCTCTTTGGCATTTATCTGCTGAGTAATTCTAGCCAACTCACCCTTGTGAACTCAGCGTCTACAAGCTGGTCGGCGGCAGCAAATTCTCAAAATTCTACCATCTGGGCTGGCCCTCGATTCTTGACCATTCATTCCTCCAACTGGAGCTCTCAGCCAGTGCTGTCGTATGGAGCACGTTATTGGTTTGGTGTCATCCAACGTTCCAGCAACTTCAGCAACATGGGCCCTGGTTGGATTGGTCAATACCTTGGCGCCTCGACCCAGCGGTCAGGAACGATAGGTGTGAGCCAGAGTCCAAACACATCCCAAGGTATGGTGCCTTTTTTGGGTATCTACAACACTTCACTCACTTCTATGCCCAGCTCGATTGCCAACTCACAGATAAACAAGGTGCATGCTCTGGCTGGATTTGTGCCTTCCGTAATATTGAATGCCACGTTTAGCGCTTTTTAGGATATTCGCCCATGTTTATTTATAATAATCTCACCAAGGAAGAACAGAACCACTGATGAAACCCGCAATTCTCGTGCCGGATAACGTCGGCATTCACAATGCCAGCGACTATGCCAAAAGACTTGAAAAAGAAAAAACCTACCGTGATCTTTCTACGGTGATCGTTTGCCCTACTCGGGGCATGATCCCAGCACGCATCGTCCAGAGCTGGCAAGGGCTCCTCCGTCCAATGAACCAGAAAGTTATCGGCCCTATCTTTATGGAAGGTATGGAAGTGGGCGAGGCGTATAATCAGGTCATCAAAATGGTACTTGAGAACCCCGAACTTAGCACATTCAAGTTTCTGCTTACCATCGAAGAAGATAACGCACCGCCAGTCGATGGCCTCTTGAAGTTATACGAATCTATCGATGACTATGACGCTGTGGGTGGCTTGTATTGGACCAAAGGCGAAGCCGGCCAGCCCATGTGCTACGGTGACCCGGCAGTTATGCCCATGAACTTTATTCCACAGATTCCCCACCCCGATACCGTTACACCGTGTAATGGTATCGGCATGGGCTTTACCCTTTTCCGTATGGAGATGTTTAGAGACAAGCGGTTCGACTACGGAAACTGGTTTAAAACGAAGCAAGAAGTTGTCGAAGGTGGTGGTGCGCAAGCCTACACGCAGGATCTGTGGTTCTTTCAAAAAGCCCGCGAGCTCGGATATAAACTTGCCTGTGACGCGCGTGTACGAGTGGGTCATTACGATACAGCCAGCCAGATAATGTGGTAAGGAGAAACTATGCCCACGAAGAAAACATCAGATACGACCGACAAAGTTATGAAGCTCTCACTCGCCTGCGGCGACAATAAGCCTGAAGGATTCTTGGGTGTTGACATTGCCAAAACGAAAGCGACTGACTACGTACAGGACTTATTGCAATTTCCCTGGAAGCAATTTGCCGATAATTCAGTTGACGAGATTGAGTGCTCGCATTTCGTTGAGCACATTCCTCATGGCGATGGGTACCACGACCCCTTCCTGCAGTTTTTTGATGAGATCTACCGCATACTGAAACCTGCCGAGTTCGATCCGGCCAACCCCAACATTCCCACCAAAGGCTTTATGAACATCGTGTGTCCTTACTACTCCAGTATGCGCGCCTGGCAAGATCCAACACACCAACGTGCCATATCCGAAGCGAGCTTCTTGTATCTTAACAAACAATGGCGAGCCGACAATAAGCTCGACCATTACCCGGTGTCCTGCGACTTTGACTTTAGCTACGGCTATGTGTTGTCGCCAGAATGGCAAACGCGCAGCCAAGAGGCGCAGCTGTTTGCCGTGCGTAATTATCTCAACGCCGTCTCTGACATTCAAGTACAGCTTATAAAGCGAGGATAGCGTGCGCAGGCACGTGCTTAGAGATTGCGCATATATGGCGGCATTGGCCGTTGTATTGTTGATTTCTCCAGCGGCGGTTCAGGCCACAAGTGCTGCAACCTTCAACAGAGGTCTCCTTATTTCGCCACTGCGGGAATATGTGAACATTGCTGCCGGACAAAGCCTGACTCGTGCCGTAACCATTGCCAATCTAACCGAAAAACCTATGGACGTATCTTTGTCAGTTGCGCAGTTTTCTGTTGCCGACTACACCTATCGATACCGTTTCGCACCCACACAGCACGATTGGGTTCACCTAAGCCAATCGACCTTGCAACTACAGCCAGGCAAAAATGCACGTGTGCCATACCAAATCGCTATCCCGGCTGGTACGGCGCCGGGCGGTCATTATTTTACTATATTTGCGAATACTCGCTTGCAAAGTGGCAATGTCACGAGCAACGTACAGGCAGCAACCGTTTTGTATACCACCATACAAGGCAACCTAGTGGAATCAAGCTCAGTTGTTCGCAGCCATCTGCCGTGGCTCTCGTTCGGCAAAGCACTCCCTTTTACGCTTGATGTTAAAGACACTGGCAACACGCACTTTTTTGTGTACGCTTCGGGGCAACTGCACGGCCTGTCGGCCCAGCCAAGCCCGACTGAGGCAACGCATCTGCTCCTTCCTGGAGCTATTCGCACCATTGGTGGCAGTATTGCTCCACCGCTATTACCCGGCATATATAAAGCGACATACGGATACAGGACCGAGAATAATCAAACTGTCACCCGTTCGCACTATATTTTCTTCGTGCCACCTTGGTCGTTAACCATTCCAATCGGACTCGGCTGGATCGGTTTAGTGATTTGGCGCCGGCGACCAGCGCATAGATCTATTCGTTCTTAGCCACGGCGGTGTAAGTTACTGACGTTGTATATGTACCCGCCGCTTGCGTGCTGTTCGTGAGCGCACCATACGTTACGGTGGTGCTGTCCCCGTTTTTAAAAGGTCCTGTGGCGCTTTTCAGGAGTGTATTCGTGTTGGTCATACCCAAGAAGTTAGTCGTCGAACCAGTGGTATTATATCCCCAAGAATTTATCGACAACGGCCCAGCCGTCGCATTGTTGCTCGCTGGAATCGTCGTGCTTCCATTCGTCAGGTTGCTGTTCGTGGTAGTGTGGACGTACAGATCATATCCTGCTGGATCGGTCGATGTAACTGTAATCGTATGCGACCCGGCACCACTAAAGGTTGGGCCGCTCGGCTGCAAGGCCAATGCCACACTGCCGCCCAAATTGATTGATAGGCTCGTGAGCGATCCAAAGGGCACATCCGCCCCAAAAGCCCCCTGCCCGAACGGCGCTGCTGCCGCACTCGCAGATAAAACCCACCAGGCAGTCCATGCACACAGCCCGACCGCGACCGCTGCACGCGACCGCTCAACGTACTTCACCCCTGCTTTCAGCAATTTCATACCTCAAGTATAGCATTTTCGTGTGGTGCGCCCGGAGGGATTCGAACCCCCGATCTTAGGTACCGGAAACCTACGCTTTATCCACTAAGCTACGGGCGCGTACCGATGCATTATACCATCTGGAGTCACGCAAAACCCTACCTGCGTCGTTGCCTAGGCCGGCTATAAGTGTTATTAAGATTGGCCGAGATATTCGGCAGCTTGTTGAGAGAGGGCCGTTTCAACGCTGCTACGAACATAACCCAGCACTTCTTCGGCTTCCGCACCAGAGAGCACGCGCGGCCCTTCGATAAGTTTTTGCCATTATCTAAAAGCCTGATATAGTAATTACAACAACAGCAAAGGAGGACGATATGCTCTTACAAAAGTGGCATTCATGGCTCGCTATGCCTGCGTTTGATCAGGCCTGGCACGAGCGCGACATGGCCGACGAACTGGCCGAATATCATGAAGAAACGAAGTTACTTAAAAAATGGAGCGAGCTGAGTGACGTCGTGTACACCTCGACACGCGGCCAATGGAGTGGTCATCCCATTGCGTTCCCCTTGCAAAAATGGCAATTTCCCATCGGTGTTATATATATGATCCCCAAATACACCGGTCGCTTTTTATTCTACAAACGAGCCGGCAAACGGGCGGGTGCCGACAAGATCATCCGCTGCGTACGCAACCCTAAAAAGCTTCATAAACTTGATGATATCATCGTCGAACAACAGATTACAGTTGACCGTGAAAAGTTACGCGAAATCTGTGAGAACCAGCTCAAACACTGGCCGCTCTTGCCCTAAACTTTATAGCTCGAATTTATTGGTCTTGGTCAGTAGAAGTTGGCAGCTGGCGCGGTTCGGAGTGCTGCAACGTTTGCTGCAAAATACGCAATACATTGTAGGCTTGTTCGCGGCTCATGCCGACGCGTGCGGTGGCCAATGGGTTGGGAGTGCCCGATGACTGCGAAAAGGTCATCACGACGCCATTTTTGTTGGCGGTTATCTGAATACCATCCGTGTAAATAATACGAGGGTCAACGGTCATCAGGAAGACTGCTGCCTTGCCGTTCATGTCTTCGTCGGTTTCATGTTGATGGGGGCGGTCATAGCCAGCAAGCTGCCACAAACTGGCAGCCTCGTCTTCGCGCATGCCAAAGTGGTTAATCAGCAACATCAGAATATCTTCGGTTGGGCGTTCGCTGCCAAGCTCAATGCGCTGTAGGGTGTTTTCGTCGATCTCGACCGCGCCCGAAACATCGGCCACACTTTCATGCAGCTTCTGGCGAATCGTCTTGAGCCTTCTACCTAAACTTTGAAACGGTGGACTTTGCCGTTCTTCACTCATACCTTGTATAGTACCGCCCCTGGCACGCTCATGCAAGCAGAAGCAAAATCGCGCGTCGCCACAGGTGCGTAGGGTATAATGCGGATATGAATATCTCGCAAAATGTGTCGCTCACGGCATATTCTACCATGCACCTCGGTGGCAACGCTGCCTATCTCGCAGCCATTACCAGTCGGCAGGATTTGATTGATGCGCTCGCCTGGGCCGACGAGCGCCAGCTGCCGGTACTCATGATCGGCGGCGGCAGCAATATCATTTGGAAAGATGAAGGGTTTGCTGGCCTGGTGCTCGTGAACAACATCTTGCGCTTCGAAGAACAATTCGAAGACGACGAAAATTATTATGTGACGGTTGGTGCCGGCGAAAACTGGGACAGCGTAGTAGCGCGTACGGTCGCCCAAGGTGTGACAGGGCTCGAGGCGCTTTCGCTCATTCCGGGCACGGCTGGTGCAACACCAGTGCAAAACGTAGGTGCGTATGGGCAAGAAATCGCCAACGTGCTCGTATCTGTTGAGGCCTACGACCACCAAGCCAAGCAGTTCGTCACCATACCAGCCATGGATTGCGCCTTTGGCTACCGCATGAGTCGTTTCAAAGGCACAGACCGCGGCCGTTTTTTTATCACCGCCATCACCTTGCATCTCAATCGAGGCAATCCAAAACCACCGTTTTACGCTGCCGTGCAGGCCTATTTTGATGCGCACGATGTGCATGAATATACGCCAGCTGCCGTGCGCAATGCCGTGATTGCTATCCGCACGAGTAAGCTACCCGACCCTGCAAAGGTCGCCAATAACGGCTCGTTTTTTGCTAATCCGATTATCAATGAAGGTGCCTTTGCACAATTACAAGCAGACTATCCCAACGTACCACACTGGCCGACGAGCACAGGCGTAAAAATTCCCGCGGCCTGGCTTCTTGAACAAGCAGGCTTCAAGGACGTCCACGACGCTGCAACCGGCATGGGCACATGGCCGGCACAGCCACTGGTACTCGTCAACGAACATGCCCAAACCACTGCGCAACTCCTGGCATTCCGGCAAAAAATCATTGATGCCGTGCAGGAAAAATTTGCTATTACACTCACGCAAGAACCAGAACTATTACCATAAGCATATTGCGCACTTGTCTAGATTACGATATACTTCGAGCTCACTAATGATACGTTACATCCGTATTGATGTGGCGTACATCTGCAAGGAGGATTATTATGCGCGACCTACCACCTAATGCCTATGAGCCGCATATGCCGGAAAACCTCGATCACTTCCTTAATTTGCCGTCCTGGCCCGGCTTTATCGAACCACATCCCACAGGTGCGTACTACGGCGAAATTGCTGAACCGCCGACATTTATCGCTGAATCGCATGAACACGCGCTGTACTCAGATAATACCGAACCCGATGGTCCAGGCAACGCTTTCGCTACTCAGGGTGAATCCGGCGAATCAGTATCCGAGGAAGGTGATGGCAATCTCCCGCGGCTGCTTCATGCTGGCGAGCGTGCGCATTGGCGTCATGCCCAATCGCGAAGCGTACTTGGCCGTTTGCTGCTCGGCGGCGGCAAAAAGTTAACCGATCCCAAGAATCCCCAGTAGCTTAGGCTACCAGCGGATCTGATGGCAGTGGAAACTGCCGGGCAAGTTCCTGAACTTGGGCGTGCAGCGCCGCGAGCTTGATTTGATCGGTCCGCGCCAGCAATGCCTGCTGCATCCACTCCGCGACCTGCGCCATATGAATTTCTGTCAGACCACGCGTGGTCATTGCCGGCGTCCCCAAACGTAACCCGCTCGGCCGATATGGCGGCAGTGTGTCAAACGGAATCGCATTGCTATTTGCACTCAAGCCGATCTGGTCCAGCACCTCTTGTGCTTCGCGGCCATCAATGTCAAAACTGGCTTTCATATTTGCCAAGATCAGATGGTTGTCGGTGCCGTTGGTAATAAGTTTAAAGTCACGCTTCATGAGTTCGTCGGCCAAAGCTTTGGCATTTTTGAGAATCTGCTCGGCGTACGTTTTGAATGCGGGCTTGAGTGCTTCACCAAAAGCCACGGCCTTCGCGGCAATCGTGTGCATGTGTGGACCACCCTGAAAGCCTGGAAAGACTTCGCGGTCGATGAGCGTTGGCAGGTTTTCGATGGTCTTTTCTGGTGCGCGGAGCGGATTCCCCACTTTTCCTTTGGTAAGGATGAGGCCGCCTCGCGGGCCACGCAGCGTTTTGTGCGTCGTGGTCGTAATCACATGAAAGCCATAATCAAATGGGTTAGGCGACACACCGGCAGCAATCAGGCCGGCGATATGCGCCATATCAGCCATCAGCACCGCACCGACTTCGTTGCCAATCTCGGCAAATTTTGCGTAATCCAGACTGCGCGGGTAGCCGCTAAAGCCCGCAAGAATAATTTTCGGCCGTGTTTTGAGTGCAACCTCGCGCATTTCGTCGTAGTCGATCTCGCCGGTTTCAACGTCTTTCATGCCATAGCGCACAAAATTGTACAGCTTGGCGCTCGAAGTGATTGGCTGCCCATGGGTCAGGTGGCCACCTTGGTCAAGTTTCATAGCCATAATAGTGTCGCCTGGATTCAGCCACGCCTGATATACGGCAATATTTGCGGGCGCACCGGAGTGCGGCTGCACGTTAGCGTGATCAGCCTTAAAGAGTTTTTTAGCTCGGTCGATTGCGAGCTGCTCGACCTTATCGGTGTTATCCTGGCCGCCGTAGTAGCGGCGTCCGGGGTAGCCTTCGGAATATTTGTTGGTAAACACGCTGCCTAGCGCAGTCAGTACATCGCGGCTCACGTAATTTTCGGATGGAATAAGCTCTAGTCCATCTCGTTGGCGCTGCTCCTCGGCAACAATTAAATCGCGGACATCAGCGTCGTCCATGGGGGGCACGGTAGTTGGCAAAGCTTGCACATCATCATTTGTATCGTTCATAAAAATCTCCTAAAAAAGTTAGTACCGGTGTGCATTGCCAAGCTAAATCATATTGCTATTGTACTATGAGCTGAGCGTAATGCGTACTTGTATGCATTATCGAGTGAAGACGTACTACGGCTATAAAATAGCTATTGTACCAAGTTTACGGAGTGCTACACTAGATAGGAACGAACAAACATAAAAACCTTGCATTGTATATCACGAATGATATAATTTATAGTATTATGGATACAACTAACGAGAAAATTGGACAACTTATAGCGCAAATCCGTCAGGATCGCGGCCTCACGCAGGCCGAGTTCGCGGCCAAACTGCATACCAGTCAATCGGCCGTGAATCGCATGGAACATGGCAAGCAAAATTTAAGCCTCGAAACACTCGGACGTGTTAGCGAAGTACTCAACAAACAACTGATTTCGCTTGATGGCGGCAGTGTAAACTTACGCATTGAAGGTGGCCACGAGCTACACGGCAATATCACGCTCAAAACCAGCAAGAATGCAGCAGTTGGGCTGCTCTGCGCCTCGCTCCTCAATTACGGTGTCACTAAGTTTTTGAACTTCCCGCGCATTCAAGAGGTCTATCGCATTATCGAGGTACTTGAGAGCATTGGTGTCCAGGTGCGTTGGTACGGCGATAACAATCTCGAGATTCGTCGCCCCGAAAAACTCAAACTGGATAGCATGGACGCTGGAGCTGCGCGCAAAACCCGCTCGGTTTTGATGATGATGGGTCCGCTCATACATGACTACAAAGAGTTCAAGATCCCGTACGCCGGTGGTTGTAAACTTGGTTCGCGCACCGTCACACCACACCTATACGCGCTAGAAGAGTTCGGCGTGAACATCGAAGCACACAAAGGTCACTACGAAGTAAGCGTCAAGAAGAAGCCGGCTGGTCGTATCGTGCTATATGAATCCGGTGACACAGTAACCGAAAATGCTTTGCTGGCTGCGGCACGCTCCCCAGAGGAAACAATTCTGCAGTTCGCAAGCGCCAACTACATGGTGCAAGACGTCTGCTTCTTCCTGCAAAAGCTCGGCGTTCAGGTCCAAGGTATTGGTACGAGCACTCTCAAAGTTAAAGGTGTGTCACATATCAAAAAGAATGTCACCTATTCGCCGGCCGAAGATCCGATCGAGGCCATGTTCTTTACTGCTGCGGCAGTTACAACCAACTCGCACATCACCATTCACCGCGTACCCATCGACTTCATGGCGCTGGAGTTGCTCAAACTCAAAAAAATGGGCCTACGATTCGACGAAGGTCCACGCTATAAAGCAGACAACGGCCAAACCGATTTGGTGGACCTGACCATTCATAAGCATAACGGTACGCTGCACGCGCTTGTCGAGAAGATTCATGCCAACATCTACCCCGGCATCAACCAAGATAATCTGCCATACTTCGTGCCAATTGCCGGTGTGGCGCATGGGCGCACCCTCATTCACGACTGGACGTACGAAAACCGGGCAATTTATTATACCGAAATGACCAAGGTTGGCATGCAAGTAGAGCTCGCCGACCCACATCGCTTGTATGTATTAGGGCCAACTAAGTTCAGCAAAGCCGATGTCGTATGTCCGCCGGCACTTCGCCCGGCTAGTCTGCTTTTGATTGGCATGCTCGCAGCCGAAGGCACTTCGATGTTACGCAATATCTACACCATTCAGCGCGGCTACGAAGATCTTGCCGAACGGCTCAACTCCCTTGGTGCTCGCATCGAAATATTCCACGAGATGTAGTTTGCGCAGCGATTACAACGCGTGGAGTGCATCGAGCACAGCTGCAACCGACTCGTGAACTGGCGCGCTGCCGCTGACGCTGACGACATGAAAGCCCTCGTTGGCATAACTTTTGTAATGAGTGATAAAACGTGCAAATGTATCTTTGGGGACGTCATGGCCACCATGATGTACTCGTTCCGCAATGCGTCGTTGAGCTGTTTCGGAGTCGGCTTCGACCTCAACTACTACGACCGGCAGCGTAGTGCCATGCTCGGCAGCGTGGGTTTCAAGTCGATCAATCATCTTGCGGAATATGTCGAGATTCGTAAAGGCCTGGTTCCAGATGACAATCTTGTGCGCTTCGATTGCAGTGTATGCTTTGGCGCGCGACCAGCGATATAAGTGCAATTTGGGGTCAACGCCCTCGCGCGTTTGCTCTTCTACGAACGCATGGTATGCACCGCTGTTTTGATCAACAGCATCGGGGTCAAGTACTTCGGCTCGTTCGCCTAATTCCCGACGGAGCGCATCAGTGAGATACGACTTGCCACTACCCGGTAAACCACGAACTAAGATAAGTATCGGGTGGTCCGCAAAACTGGCGCCATTCATGAGCCGAATTATAGCATACCGTAGAATACTGCCGTCATTGGCCGCGATGTTGTATAGTGGAAGCAGCTTAGGAAACCAACATGCTTATATCGCCGCACATTATTCATCAGATATCAATCATTTTGTTAGAGAGTTTTCTGACATTTTGCGTGGCCATGACCTTAACGCCACTGTATACGACGTTCGCCTACCGCTATAAATGGTGGAAGCGCCGACGAACACACTCCACTACTGGTGAAACGCTCACCGTTATCAATAAGCTTAGTACTCGCAAACGGGACGTTCCAACCATGGCCGCACTTATTACGGTGGTTTCTGTTGCGGCAGTTACGTTCATTTTTAACCTCGATCGGCGGCAGACGTGGCTTCCGCTCGCTGCGCTGCTTGGTGCTGGCGCTGTTGGCATCATCGACGATATTATCAATGTCCGCGGTAAAGGCGGCGGTGTTGCGGGTTTGCGGGCGCCGATCAAATTTACTATGGTCACCATAGTTGCGGCAGTCGCGGGGTGGTGGTTCGTTTCCAAACTCGGCTTCGATGCCATCCATTTGCCCGTCTTTGGCGATTGGCATTTGGGGTGGTGGTTGATTCCACTGTTCACGCTTGTAGTGGTGAGCAGTGCAAATGCGGTTAATATCAGCGATGGATTAGATGGGCTTGCTGGCGGTTTGATGATTAGCGCCTACTTTGCGTTCGGCGTTATTGCAGCGTTCCAGGGAAACTTCGGCATCGCCGCATTTTGTATGGCGGTTGTGGGCGCCTTGTTGTCCTATGTGTGGTTTAACATTCCGCCGGCGCGATTCTTTATGGGTGATATCGGATCATTTGCACTCGGCACCGCGCTCGGTGTCATTGCGATGCTCACGAACACGCTTGCCTTGCTGCCTGTCATCGGCCTCGTGTTTGTGATTGAGGCCGGCTCAAGCCTGTTGCAGATTGTTTCCAAAAAAGCCTTCCATCGTAAGATTTTCATCGCGGCACCGATTCACCACCACCTCGAAGCCAAAGGGTGGCCAAAGACCAAGGTCACGATGCGCTTTTGGATTCTTGGCCAGGTCTGTGCCGCACTCGGAGTGATCCTCGCCCTCACCGGCGGCTACATCCGCTAAAAAGATCTTGCTACAAAATCACCAACTTTGAGCGTTTCCGAACGGTAGTCGATTGGACCGCCGCCGGGCTTGGCCACGACGCCGCCCGCTCCCTCGAGAATTGCCTGCCCGGCCGCCAAATCCCACAAGTGTAATGGCCCATTGATGCGCGGATAAGCGTCCGCCAACCCTTCAGCAATCTGTGGGAGTTTAAGCTGAGAGCCGACGGGCACAATCTTAGAATCGGCAAAGTGCGCGTCGATGTAAGCCTTGGTTTCGTTGTTTAAGTCAGAGCGGCTGCCAAGCACTATGTGCACCCGTTGCTTGGATACGTGCATGGGCTGCGGTTCTTGCCCGGCAACGACCTTGTAACTGCCCATATCCGGACCGCCGTAATACGTAATCCCTAGAGCCGGCGCCGAAATAATCCCAAAACGTGGCTGATCGCCTTCCATAAGCGCCACACATACCGTAAAGTGACCCGACCGGGCCAAGAACTCTCTCGTTCCGTCGATCGGATCCACCAGCCACCAGAGCGACGCCGATCGCACAACCTGCAGATTAGCTTCCTTGTCGCCTTCTTCACTTACCACAGGAATATCAGGAAAAAGTCGCGACAGCCCTTCAGATATGATCCGATGCGAGGCCATGTCCGCCTGCGTTACCGGCGTATTATCTGCCTTCATTTCTACCACCGCAGCGCGGGCATCGTACACCTCCATAACTGCCGCATCGGCTTCCGTAACGATATGCAGTAGCTTTTGTAGGTACGCCTGGATATCTACCATCTCTTCTCCTTTTCGATGTATCCATTGTACCGTCCCGCGATATTGTCGTCTACCTCCGTACTTGTTCTGGTATAATATGTCTGCTGCGGGTGTTGTATAGCGGTTATTATGTCAGTTTTCCAAACTGAAGATGGGAGTTCGACTCTCCCCACCCGCACCAAAGATGAGGTATGCATGAGTCATGACTTTTACCGAGCCGCATTCCTTGGAGACGCTGCATACGATGCAGTTGCATTTTCAGATCCATTTTTACCTGGCCCAGGGTGGCCCAACGCCTTGGTTATACGTGGCGCGGCGGCTGAGCAGCTTCTTGATGTCAGTGCATGTGGAGTTCCCGTGGAGCAGCTGCCAGAGCTTAAAGACTACGGCTTACATACCGTAGACGTACCCCCGGGGACCATTCTGCAGGATACTGCCCAAAAAAATATGCTTGGCTTCAAAGACATGCATCCTTGGGTTACGGCGGCAACGTTTTTCTTGCTTCGTGATCACGACGTAACGATTAAAGATGTGCAGACGTCTGACGATCTCACGAGTGGGGTGTGGCAGTTCAACTTATGTAGACCACTGGTGCAATCCGCAATCCCCAAAGGTGACGAGCGCCTGGTTGCCAAGCGATACGTCGACAGCACTGCATTGGCCGTACAGGCATTTACGGTAGCTCAATGTGTCGCCAACGGTCGCGGCATTACCGACTTTTCGGTAAACGAAGACCTATATAACCCCGCCACTCTGATATAATGAGGCCATTCGCCCCGGTAGCTCAGCTGGATAGAGCAAGAGACTTCTAAGCTTTAGGTCGCAGGTTCGAGTCCTGCCCGGGGTACCAAACAGACCACGTTCAACGTTAGTTATTTTTCGTATCATCGGCCTTATTTTGAGCCGCACGCCATGCTTCGATTTTTTTCCTGACTCCTTCGACTCCTTTATCGCTCCAACGGTGGTAATGCTTTTGAAACCAGGCGAACCGTTGCGGAGCTATTGCGAGCAGTGCGCCGGGATAGTCAAAGTACAACCTCCCGCTATCAGCTATATCTTCTCTGTGGCCGCCGCCCTCTTTTTCACGAGACTCAGCTACATACGGTGTGACGTTTACATCCTCTTTTTGGGTGATATCGTGCCATTCGCTGAGCATTTCGATGGGCATACGACTGTTGTGTGCATGATGAGTAAGCTCATGGTGCAGCTTTGAAATCGTCCAAGCAGAATCCTCCTTTGGGGAAACTTTGATACATATGTTCTGCTCTAGCGAAACATAAAAGCCATCTACTTCTGGGCCATGCCCGGGGAGTTCTTCGACAAACGAAATGCCTTTGATGCCCCTGCGGAACGTCTCTGGATGCCGTTCTACGCAATGCATTATTTCTTCCTCGCTTATGCCAGCCCTCTCCTTAACCAGTGGAAGACCTTCAATTTGAGGGGGAGTCGGGGCAACGTCATCGAGCAGTGCCTGTTCCTGCGATTTAAATGTATCGAATAGTTCCGCGCTTCTCCGTTCCAGCGCTATTCCCATTGCCGTGGCTACGGAATAATCTCCTTCTTTGTCTCTGGTACAGCCAAGGTAAAATGACACCCCTTCTTGTAGCTTATTAAAGGTTCTAAATGGGTCGTGGCTTAGAAGGGCATCGATATGTATAGGCGACAAATATGGCTGTGCGTCACTCCACTGTTTGTGCAACGTATGCCAGGTTTCGCCTATCTCTGGCGCGTGCTCGTCTGGTAGGGTTACTTCAGAAATTTTACCCTGCTCGTTTGGGGGCAGAAATAAATCTTTTTTTGCCAATACCTTATGCAACAAACCTACCGATGACATCGCTTCCGCTCGTTGATTCTCATCCTCGGGCTTGGCCGCAATGATGCCAATACTCAAGATGCCCTTAATTAGACCTAGGTCCACACCTTTTGTGTCGGTTTCATATGCCTCGACGACTTTTCCCCAGTCGGTTGTTGTGCATATATTCTGCAAAGCTGCTTGGAGTCGCCGCTCGATGGGCTCGGTAATAAATTCGCTGGCGGTAGCTTCATTTGCCTGGATGGTGTATGCATTTTCTAATGTCCTTGCAGACGTGCCTTCTTCTATAGTAATTTCCGGAGACACCGTATAATCTGCAGCAATCTGCACGTCAGCAGGCAACCCATTAGCTTCAGGCATCTGGCCGCCCGGCTGCATCTCCATACTCATACGAATATTATTCCTTTGTTTTTAGAACCAACGATGATAGTATTTTTGGAACCAGGCGAACCGTTGCGGAGCTTTTTCGCGCATTACACTGGGGTTAGCAAAGTACAACCGCCCACTATCTGCCATATCCTCCATGCGTCCATTCGCTTTTTCACGAGACTCAGTTACATATGACGTGACGTCTACATCTTCTTCGTTGATAATATCGTCCCATTCGCTGAGCATTTCGATAGTCATACGATTGCTGTGAGCGTGATGAATGAATTCATGATTCAGCTTTTGGATTATAGTAGCTGGATTATCGGTAGCGGAAACTTTGATTTCTATAGACGCAGTACCTTCGTGATATCTACCGTCTGGACTGTCGCTTAATCCGGGGACCACCTCTATATCTTCGACAAAAGATATGCTTGTGAGGCCCCTAAGGAATGTTTCTGGGTGCCGAAACGCTAGCCATCGCCTCAACTCTCCCTGGGTCATGCCAACGTGCTCCTCAAGAAGTGATGTACCGGTGATCTCCAGGGTAACTGGTTCAACTGCATCAAGCGATGCTTTGTCGTTTGCTTTAAATTCCCCGAAAAGCTCCGCAGTCTTGTCTTCCAGTTCGCTTGCCAGCGCTGCGGCAGGTAGATTATGTAGCGCCGTCTCTTCTTCCTGATCACAAAAGGCTCGGATGCCATCCCGAAGTTTGTTGAGTGCTTCAAAAGGCATAAGCACCTCCAAAGACTTAAGACGTTCATCCGACACGTAAGGGAGACCCTGGCTTGACTGCCTTACCCACATACGCCGGGCATCTCCTATGGCTGTCTGGCCTGACCCGGCTGGAAACATCTCGGTGGGCTCACCCTGCTCGTCTGCGGGCAGTGCGTAGCCCTCCGCAGCCAACGTTTCGCGTAAGGCGTCCGCGTCTGCTGCGGCCGCTAGCCGTTCTTGAACGTCTTCTGCTGTTATTGCCGATGCACAGGTGTCGTACAAGGCCTTAATCCGGTCAAGATCCATACCCTCTGCGCCAGCTATATACGCCTCGACGACTTTTCGCCAATCGGTTGTTACGTCAAAGTTCTGTAGTGTTTTTTGCACTTTTTGTTGAGCGGATTCGGCTATGGAAAGTTCGGGAGCTACCTTGCCTGTATCGCTAAAGATGGCGCCGCCATCCGTTGCGTTTGCTACATTGGCCGCATTCGGCTCTGTTATCTCTGATGATTCTTCTACGGCATCAAATGAATCCGCCGGGAACTGCATCCCGACAGGCAATTCATTCAATTCCGGCATCTGGCCGCCCGGCTGCATCTCCATACTCATATATACTCTACAATCTTTTGCTACCCATGATACCACCAAGACACAAAATTGCCATGGTTTGTTCCAGGGGCGACGGGCTCTGCCGAGAATATGGAGGGCATAGGACGCACGCTAAGATCGCGCGCAGCTAGAAGTAATAGCCGACTGTGCCAGCGCTGTACCCAAATGGGCGAGATATCTGCGGAAGGCGATCTCCCATGAATACCTGCAGCACAAAGTCTTCTGGCACAATGGTTACTTCATCGTGTGCCGTGGAATCTGTTCCTTCGACAGGTACGATTTCTGTCGGCGTATCGTTCACAATTAATGCAGCTTCGGCCGCCAAAGGCGCAAGCTGAGTAGTCCCTTGTTCCATGGGATATCCTCTCTTGAGGTCATGTAGACTTCATTTTATAGCTTTTTAATAGTTTAACAAAGTTAAAGGAAAAAGCAAAGTTTATGTAAGTAGTTTGCAATAAGGGTGGATTAGTTGCGCAAAAAATGCTACAGTAATCATGTTCAATTTTGGCGGAAGTAGCTCAGTCGGTTAGAGCGCTGGATTGTGGCTCCGGAGGCCGTGGGTTCGAGTCCCATCTTTCGCCCCAAAATGATACCCCATGTCGACGGTTTTTATTCCGTCGATTTTTTATGTGTATACAACCACGAGTGCATGCTTCGGCATACCTCTGACTATGGTTGCCTGCGTGTTTTCGTTGATGACACCCGTGATATATAGGGTTTGGCAGGAGGGCTGTAACACAAGCGCCTGTTCAACCGTAAAAAAATAAACGCCGTCAGCGACAGGTGTATCATTCGGCGATTTTGTCGTAAAGCGAAGTCGCTGCATATGTCCAACCTCCCGCGTCAATTCCTGGATGCGCCGGGATTTGAGCGTTGCAGCACGCTCGCGCTGTACTTGTCGTCCCAGCGTCAGCCATTGTTTCTTGACCCCAGAGAGCATGCCGGCCGGCTCTTCGGCCAACACGATCATTGGACCTAGCGATTGCCGAGTATACATATGGTGAGCAAGGTCCCACGACAAGCTGCTGCCGCGTAATAACGAACGCCGTTCAATATAAAGATCCGCCATCGCCACGCCTTTCGTATGTAAGTGCATGCTTTGCTTGCTCGATAGACTGGCTTTCATTGCCAACAAAGTCAGCCCATCCCGCAATCAATTCGCTACCATTCCAAAAATGTTCATTACATGCAAACATTTGTGTGGCACATGCGGTGCGAAGGCCGGCCGTTAGGTCGTTCAGAGAGCGCTCTCGCTGGCAAATAATACATATTTCTAGAGATTTCAGTACAACATCATCAGGCCAACAGATAATTGCCATCAGTGCCCCTAACTCGCCGGCGAAGCCTGCCGCAGGGTAACCGTGACCCGGCATGGCTTGTCGCCGTAATTACTAAGGTGATATATAAGCATATATTTTGACTCGCCTGGAATGTCCATGCGTTCCAACGTTGCCGCAAGGGCATCTTGTATATCGGGCTCAACCGTTAGATCAAACTCCGGGCTTGGCTGTGTGACGCCGTATAGGCCCAGCCCTATACGCATCGTTGCTTGTGGATTTACAGTAACATTATCAGAAACAAAACGCTTGCCAGGATCGTGGACATCATAGGCCCGCCGACCTTCGGCATTGTGGCTTACCAAAGGTTTATGAAGCATAGTAAGGCTGTCTTTCCCCGGACCGATATGATACGATATCGGCCAGCTACATTGCGCGTACGCCTACGCAAAAAGTGGTAAGATGCCTCCAGAAAATGTTGCGAATTGCCGTCGTAATTTCATATACTACACTCCGGCATTGCTTATTTCGGATGGCCACCCCTGATATACACATAGGCGACACATATTTTTACAATTGACTTGATTGACCACCATAGAAATGTTACGTTTAGTAACAGTAACATTTAATAATTGGTGGCAGTTTGACCAAGCAATCGACTGCTTATCATCATGTTACGTTTTGTTGGCGCAACATGTCAACAATATTCTTACGAAGTTATCCACAACTATGCTCTATTTCAAAAACACCGAACTTGCTGAAAAGTACCATATATCTGAGGGTACTGTTCGTAACTGGATCAAAGCCTCGAAAAGCGGCAAGCTGGCGTTGACGCTCTCATCTGTTGGCAAGCGTGAATATGTTGCGAATACTGCTAATAACATTGCCACCGTTGAGCGGCTCGTAGAAAAACACCGCAAATATCGCAATACCAAGGCCGTCAAAACCATCACACCGAAACCGGAATTTTACAAACTCTTTACCGAAGCGCAAATCTACGACATTATCACCAACCTAGAAATCCATCACGAAATCCCCCGCCAATACAACTACTTCGACGGCGGCGCA